>DASXLD010000071.1:0-104653 GCA_036496385.1 Caldimonas sp.
CGAGCGTCGGCGCGGCGGCAGTCGCAGCGGTCGCCAAGGTCAGCCCCTCACCCAGGTCGTGCCCTGCGGCGTGTCCTTGAGAACGATCCCCTGCGCAGCAAGCTCGCTTCTGATGGCATCGGATCGAGGATAGTCGCCGCGGCCCTTGGCGGTGCGGCGTTCCTCGATCAGGCGGGCGATGCTCGCTTCGTCGAGCGCGGCACCCGACTGGAGATACGCCCGCGGCACTTGCTGCAGGATGCCGAGCGTCGCGCCGAGTCCCTTCAGCAACGCCGCATCGGCGGCCCTGCGGCCGCGGTTCACCTCGGCTGCGAGCTCGAACAGCGTCGCGATCGCGATCGACGTGTTGAAGTCGTCGTTCATCGCCGCGCGGAACGCCGCCGCGCGAGGCTCATTCCAGTCGACGGCGGCGGCGCCTTCGCCTGACACGGCGTCGAGCGCGGTGTAGAGGCGGCGCAATCCATTGCGTGCGTCGTCGAGACTGGCGTCGCTGAAGTTGAAAGGGCTGCGGTAGTGCGAGCGGATCATGAAGAAGCGGATCGTCTCGCCGTCGTAGCGCTCGAGCACCTCGCGGATGGTGAAGAAGTTCCCGACCGACTTCGACATCTTCTCGTTGTCGATCGTCAACAGGCCGTTGTGCATCCAGACGTTGACGAACTTGCCTCCGCTCGCCGCCTCGCTCTGCGCGATCTCGTTCTCGTGGTGCGGGAACTGCAGGTCCTGGCCGCCGCCGTGGATGTCGAAGTGCTCGCCGAGCAGCGCCACGCACATCGCCGAGCATTCGATGTGCCAGCCCGGCCGGCCCGGGCCGAACTCGCTCGGCCACTTGGCGTCGTCGGGCTCGCTCTCCTTGGCCGACTTCCACATCACGAAGTCGAGGGGATCCTGCTTGCCGTCGAGCACGGCGACGCGCTCGCCGGCGCGCAGCTGGTCGATCGACTTGCCGGAGAGCTTGCCGTAGCCCGCGAACTTGCGGACTGCGTAATTGACGTCGCCGTTCGTGCTCCGGTAGCCGAAGCCCTTCGCTTCGAGCGCTTCGATCATCGCCACCATCTGCGGCACATACCCGGTCGCGCGCGGCTGGTGCGCCGGCCGCTCGAGGCCGAGCGCGTCGGTATCCTCCTGCAGTGCCTCGATCATCTCGTCGGTGAGGGCACGGATCGAGATGCCGCGTTCGAGCGCGCGGCGGATGATCTTGTCGTCGATGTCGGTGATGTTGCGCACATACGTGACGCGGTAGCCGATCGTCTTCAGCCAGCGTTGGACGACGTCGAACGCGATCATGAACCGCGCATGGCCCATGTGGCAGAGGTCGTAGATCGTGATGCCGCAGACGTAGAGCCGGACGTGGCCTGGCTCGATGGGCACGAACGGCTCGGTCTGCCGGGTCAGCGTGTTGTGGATGCGAAGTGTCATGCAGCTGGGGCCTGCTTCGCACCTCCGGCCGCGTCGTGCGTCGCGGCGAGAAGGGCTTTCGGCATCGTGTGCGTACCCTACAATCGATTCAGTATAGCGGTCCTCCCGAGCACCAAATCGGCGCTCGCGAGCCGTCGGCGGGCCTTCTTATCGACCGATGCTGTCCAGGATCCTCGTCACCGCGTTGCTGCTGTGCGCCGCGATCGTTCGCCCAGTGTTGGGTGCGTCTACGGAGGACCTGGCCGAGATCACGCGACTGCATCACGCCGGTCAGACCGCTGCCGCGCTCGAGCGGGCCGACCGCGCGCTCGCCGCCAATCCCAAGGACGCTCAGGTGCGATTCCTGAAGTCGGTTCTCCTGGCCGACAGCGGCCGCTCCGCGGAAGCGCGGGTGATTCTCGAGCAGCTCGTCCAGGACTACCCCGAGCTCGCCGAGCCGCACAACAATCTCGCCGCCATCGATGCGACGAACGGCGAATATGGCAAGGCGCGCGCCGAGCTCGAGGAGGCGATCCGTCTCAACCCCAGCTATGCGCCTGCGCACGAGAACCTCGGCGACATCCATGCGCTGCTCGCCGGCCAGGCGTACGCGAAGGCGCTCCGCCTCGAGCCCACCAGCAACACCTTGCCGCGCAAGCTCGCGCTCGTTCGCCAGCTGACGACGCCGCTGGCGGAGCCGCGCGCATCGTCCGCTTCGACGCCCCGCCCTGCCGCTTCCGCGGCGTTGCCCCGCTAGGGCAGGCCCTCCTTCCCCCACCGATCGGAGTCATCGATGCAGTCGTTCCTCTCCCGTCTCGTCACCGCGCTCGTCGCCGCGACCGCGCTTTGCGCCAGCGGCGCGGCGCTCGCGCAAAAGGTCCGCCTTGCCACCACCGCCGGCGATATCGTCGTCGAGCTCGACGCCGCCAAGGCACCCAAGAGCGTCGCCAACTTCCTCCAGTACGTCAAAGCCGGCCACTACGACAGCACGATCTTCCATCGCGTCATCGCCAACTTCATGATCCAGGGCGGCGGCATGACGGCCGACATGAAGGAGAAGGAGACGCGGCCGCCGATCCCGCTCGAGAGCAGGAACGGCCTGCTGAACCAGCGCGGCACGATCGCGATGGCGCGGACCCCCGACCCCAACTCGGCGACGGCGCAATTCTTCATCAACGTCAAGGACAACGATTTCCTCAACCAGGCGCAGTCAAAGGACGGCAACGGCTACGCCGTCTTCGGCAAGGTGATCCAAGGGATGGACGTCGTCGACAAGATCCGCGTCGTCCCGACCGGGCCGGGAGACGTCCCGATGCAGCCGATCGTGATCAAAAAAGCAACCGTGGAGAAATGAGCGATGCGACAAGTCGATCTGGAAACGAGCGCCGGCACCATCCGGGTCGAGCTCGACGATGAAAAGGCGCCCGAGACGGTGAAGAACTTCCTCACCAACGTCGAGAACGGCCACTACGACGGCACGGTGTTCCACCGTGTCATCAAGGGCTTCATGATCCAGGGCGGCGGGTTCGAGCCCGGCATGTCGCAAAAGCCCACCGGCTCGAAGATCCGCAACGAGGCGAGCAACGGCCTCAAGAACGACCGCCACACGGTCGCGATGGCGCGCACCTCCGATCCCCACTCGGCGACGGCGCAGTTCTTCATCAACGCGGCCGACAACGAGTTCCTGAACTTCAAGTCGGAGACGCCGCAGGGCTGGGGCTATGCGGTCTTCGGCCGAGTCGTCTCCGGCCAGGAGGTCGTCGACGCGATCGAGAAGGTGCGCACCGGCAACCGCGGTGGCCACGGCGACGTTCCCCTCGACGACGTGACGATCACGCGCGCCACCGTCGTCTCCTGAGGCGGCTCGCGAGCGCCGGGTCCGGTCGCGCGAGGGCAATGCCAGTGTCGACGCCGCGTCTGCCGCCGCTGCAGGCGCCCGAGTCGACCTCGACCTTCGACGCGCCGACGAGCTGGCGGGCGATCGACCTGCTGTCCGACCTGCATCTCGCCGAGAACACGCCCGAGGTCTTCGGGGCGTGGGCTGCGCACCTCGAAAGCACCGACGCCGACGCCGTGTTCATCCTCGGCGACCTGTTCGAGGTGTGGATCGGCGACGACGCCGCCGAGCGCGGCTTCGAGGCGCGCTGCGTCGAGGTTCTTGCCGCCGCAGCTCGGCGACGGCTGGTCGCATTCATGCCCGGCAACCGCGATTTCCTCGTCGGCGACGCGATGCTCGAGTCGAGCGGTGTCGTCCGCTTCGCCGATCCGACGATCGTCGTCGCCTTCGGCGAGCGTGTGCTGCTCTCGCACGGTGACGCGCTCTGCATCGACGACGTCGCTTACCAGCGTTATCGCGCCGTCGTCCGGCGGCCGCTCGTGCAACGCGCGTTCGCCGCTCTTCCGGTTGCGGCGCGGCGTGCGATCGGCCGCTCGCTGCGGCGCCGGAGTGCCCGCCGCCCGCCGCGCGAGCACGGCGGCTACGTGGATGTCGATGCCGGCGCGGCGCTCGCTTGGCTCCGCGACGCCGATGCGGCGACGCTCGTCCACGGCCACACGCACCGGCCGGCGAGCCACGATCTTGCG
The DNA here is from genome assembly GCA_036496385.1 of Caldimonas sp. Classification (GTDB taxonomy): domain Bacteria; phylum Pseudomonadota; class Gammaproteobacteria; order Burkholderiales; family Burkholderiaceae_C; genus Schlegelella_A. Next base: position 3,979 of record DASXLD010000071.1, read on the forward strand.
CCGGGCGCGGTGCGCCACGTCCTCAGCGACTGGGAGCTGGACGGCAGCAGCGCGCCGCGTGCCGAGATCCTGCGCTGGGATGCAACCGGGTTCGCGCGCATCGCCCCCTCGATCGCGCGCCCGCCGGCGACGCCGTGACCGGCTGGTGGCGTCGCTGGCGGCGCGCGCGCACGCTCGAGAAGCGCGCCATCCCGGAGCCGCTCTGGGAGCTGACCCTCGCCCGCCACCCTTTCCTCGCCGCGCGTCCGGTCGAGAAGGTCGCGGCGCTGCGCGACATGGCGACGCTCTTTCTCGCCGGCAAGGAGTTCAGCGGCGCCGGAGGTCTCGAGGTCAGCGACGAGATGGCCGTCGCGATCGCGGCGCAGGCCTGCCTTCCTGCACTCGAGCTCGGCCTGTCGTGGTTCGATGGCTTCGTCGGCATCGTCGTCCATCCCGACGCCGTGGTTGCACGGCGCGAACACGAGGACGAGATGGGCATCGTCCACGCCTACGACGAGGAGCTGAGCGGCGAGGCGATGCACGGCGGGCCGGTGATGCTCGCCTGGCGCGACGTCGACGAGGCCGGCCTGTCGGCGGCCGAGGGCTACAACGTCGTCATCCACGAGTTCGCGCACGTCATCGATATGCGCGGTGGCGTGACCGCGGCCGCGCAAGGTCACGATCGCAAGAGCGAGCGCGGCCGCTGGTTGCGGTCGCTGGTGCTCGAGCATGGGCGCTTCGCGCGCCGCGTCGACCGCGCCGAGGAGACGTTTCTCGACCCTTACGGAGCCGAGGCGCTGGAAGAGTTCTTCGCTGTCGGAGCGGAGGCGTTCTTCGTCGCGCCACGAAAGCTCCTGGCCGAGCAGCCGCGCCTGTATCGACTCCTCGCCGAGTTCTTCCGCCAGGACCCGGCCCGCGACCTCGATGAAAAAGGGGGCCGCGAGGCCCCCTCCGAGCAGTCGAACAAGCGCCGCTAGGCGGTCGCCTGCTCGGCCTTCGGCTTGTCGCTGCGACGCACCGGCTGGATGTCGAGCAGCGGCTTGCCGTCGTCGTCGACGTCGATCGTCAGGCGCCCGCCCTCGACCAGCCGGCCGAACAGCAGCTCGTCGGCGAGGGCGCGGCGGATCGTGTCCTGGATCAGCCGCTGCATCGGCCGCGCGCCCATGAGCGGATCGAAGCCCTTCTTGGCGAGATGCTTGCGCAGGCCGTCGGTGAACGTGACCTCGACCTTCTTCTCGGCGAGCTGGCCCTCGAGCTCGAGCAGGAACTTGTCGACGACGCGAAGGATGATCTCCTCGTCGAGCGACTTGAAGCTCACCGTCGCGTCGAGGCGGTTGCGGAACTCGGGGGTGAACAGCCGTTTGATGTCGGCCATTTCGTCGCCCGCTTCGCGCGTGTTCAGGAAACCGATCGTCGCCTTGTTCATCGTCTCGGCGCCGGCGTTGGTCGTCATGATGATGATGACGCTGCGGAAGTCGGCCTTGCGGCCGTTGTTGTCGGTCAGCGTGCCGTGGTCCATGACCTGCAGGAGCACGTTGAAGACGTCGGGATGGGCCTTCTCGATCTCGTCGAACAGCAGCACGGTGTGCGGCTTCTTCGAGATTGCCTCGGTCAGGAGACCGCCCTGGTCGAACCCGACGTAGCCCGGCGGCGCACCGATCAGGCGGCTCACCGCATGGCGCTCCATGTACTCGCTCATGTCGAAGCGGATCAGGTCGACGCCGAGGACGAACGCGAGCTGCTTGGCGACCTCGGTCTTCCCGACTCCGGTCGGGCCGCTGAACAGGAACGAGCCGATCGGCTTGTCGGGCCGGCCGAGGCCCGAGCGCGCCATCTTGATCGCCGACGCCAGCGCGTCGATCGCCGGGTCCTGGCCGAAGACGACGCTCTTCAGGTCGCGGTCGAGCGTCTTCAGCTTCGAGCGGTCGTCGGTCGACACCGAGGCGGGCGGGATGCGCGCGATCTTGGCGACGATCTCCTCGACCTCGGGCCGATTGATCGTCTTCTTCTGCTTGCTCTTGGGCAGGATGCGCTGCGCGGCACCGGCCTCGTCGATGACGTCGATCGCCTTGTCGGGCAGGTGGCGGTCGTTGATGAACTTGGCCGAGAGCTCGGCCGCGGCCTGCAGCGCCGCCGGCGCGTACTTGACGCTGTGGTGCTCCTCGAAACGGCTCTTCAGCCCCTTCAGGATCTCGATCGTCTGCTCGACCGAGGGCTCGACGACGTCGACCTTCTGGAAGCGCCGCGACAAGGCGGCGTCCTTCTCGAAGATGCCGCGGTATTCGGTGAACGTCGTCGCGCCGATGCACTTCATCGCGCCCGAGCTGAGGGCGGGCTTGAGCAAGTTGCTCGCGTCGAGCGTGCCGCCCGACGCCGCGCCGGCGCCGATCAGGGTATGGATCTCGTCGATGAAGAGGATCGCGTTCGGCTGGTCCTTGAGGTTCTTCAGCACGCCCTTCAGGCGCTGCTCGAAGTCGCCGCGGTACTTGGTGCCGGCGAGCAGTGCACCCATGTCGAGCGCATAGACGACCGACTCGGCGAGGACCTCGGGAACCTCCGACTGCGTGATCCGCCAGGCGAGGCCTTCGGCGATCGCGGTCTTGCCGACGCCGGCCTCGCCGACCAGCAGCGGGTTGTTCTTGCGCCGGCGACAAAGGATCTGGATGACGCGCTCGACCTCGTGCTCACGGCCGATCAGGGGATCGATCTTGCCGTCGCGGGCGAGCTGGTTCAGGTTCTGCGTGAACTGGTCAAGCGGCGAGCCCTTGCCGTCCGACTCTTCCTTCTCGCTCTCGGTGCTCGAGCCGCCGCCTTCGCCGGGCTTGGCGGACTCGGGCGGATCGCTCTTCTTGATCCCGTGGGCGATGAAGTTGACGACGTCCAGCCGCGTCACGCCCTGCTGGTGCAGGTAGTAGACGGCGTGCGAGTCCTTCTCGCCGAAGATCGCGACGAGCACGTTGGCGCCGGTGACCTCCTTCTTGCCGCTGCCGGTCGACTGGACATGCATGATCGCGCGCTGGATGACGCGCTGAAAGCCGAGCGTCGGCTGGGTGTCGACCTCGTCGGCGCCGCCGACCGTCGGCGTGTTCTCCTTGATGAAGCCGACCAGACTCTTCCTCAGGTCGTCGAGATTGGCAGAGCAAGCGCGCAGGACTTCGGCCGCCGACGGGTTGTCGAGCAGCGCCATCAGCAGATGCTCGACGGTGATGAACTCGTGGCGCTGCTGCCTGGCCTCGACGAAGGCCATGTGGAGGCTGACTTCTAGCTCTTGCGCGATCATGCGGACTCCATAATGCATTGCAGCGGGTGACCGCCGCGCCGTGCGGCGGCGAGCACCAGTTCGACCTTGGTCCCGGCAACGTCCTTCGAATAGACGCCGCAAACACCGCGACCGTCGTGGTGGATCTTCAGCATGATCTGTGTCGCGGTCTCGAGATCCCGGTTGAAGTATTCCTGCAGCACCATGACGACGAACTCCATCGGGGTGTAGTCGTCGTTGAGCAGGATCACCTGATACATCGGCGGCGGCTCGGTCTTCTGCTCCTTGCGCTCGGCAACAACCGCCCCCTGGCCGTCGTCGGTACGCGGCCGGACGACAGGAACCGGAGGTTTGTCGGCAGGCATGAATTCATTCTATCGAGTTGGCGCTCTCGCGCCTCACTCGAATGGATATGCCACGCGGGGAGTTTTTCACAAGGGGAGGGCCGCCTCCCCGCCCTGCCCGTTCGGCGGAGGGCGAGCGTGTGGAAAGCCCGGAAACAGCGGCGCCGAGCGAGCGTCGAGCGCGCGCTTCGGGTCCGAGTCGACTACATGTTGTCGATCATCACCTGGCCGAAGCCCGAGCACGAGACCTGCGTCGCGCCTTCGAGGAGGCGTGCGAAGTCGTAGGTGACCTTCTTCGACAGGATCGACTTCTCCATCGACTTGACGATCAAGTCGGCCGCCTGATGCCAGCCGAGATGGCGCAGCATCATCTCGGCCGAGAGGATCTCGGAGCCGGGGTTGACGTAGTCCTTGCCGGCGTACTTGGGCGCGGTGCCGTGGGTCGCCTCGAACATCGCGACCGAGTCGCTCATGTTCGCGCCCGGCGCGATGCCGATGCCGCCGACTTGCGCGGCGAGCGCGTCGGAAACGTAGTCGCCGTTCAGGTTCAAGGTCGCAATCACCGAGTACTCGGCCGGGCGGAGCAGGATCTGCTGCAGGAAGGCGTCGGCGATGACGTCCTTGACGACGATCTCCTTGCCGCTCTTGGGGCTCTTGAACTTGCACCAGGGGCCGCCGTCGATCTCGACCGCGCCGAACTCGCGTTGGGCGAGCGCGTAACCCCAGTCGCGAAAGCCGCCCTCGGTGAACTTCATGATATTGCCCTTGTGGACGAGCGTCACCGAAGACTTGTCGTGGTCGATGGCGTACTTGATCGCCTTTCGCACCAGCCGCTCCGTGCCCTCTCGCGAGACCGGCTTGATGCCGATGCCGGAGGTCGCCGGGAAGCGGATCTTCCTGACGCCGAAGTCCTCCTGCAGGACCTTGATCAGGCGCTTGGCCTTCTCGCTCTCGGCCTCGAACTCGATGCCGGCGTAGATGTCCTCGGAGTTCTCGCGGAAGATGACCATGTTGGTCTTCTCGGGCTCGCGGACCGGTGACGGCACGCCCTTGAAGTACTGGATCGGCCTGAGACACACGTACAGGTCGAGCTCCTGGCGGAGCGCGACGTTGAGCGAGCGAATGCCGCCGCCGACCGGCGTCGTCAGCGGCCCCTTGATCGAGACGACGTACTCGCGCAGCACGTCGAGGGTCTCGGGCGGCAGCCAGACGTCGGGCCCGTAGACGCGGGTCGACTTCTCGCCCGCGTAGATCTCCATCCAGCGGATCTTCTTCTTGCCACCGTAGGCCTTGGCAACCGCGGCGTCGACGACCTTGATCATCACCGGAGTGATGTCAACGCCGGTGCCGTCGCCTTCGATATAGGGAATGATCGGCTCGTCCGGGACCTGCAGGGAGAAGTCGGGGTTGACCTTGATCTTCTGCCCGGCGGCGGGCACCTGGATGTGCTGATACATGAAAATGAGGCTCCGCAAGGCGCTGCCGTGGTGGCAGCGCAGCCGCAAATTCTAAGTCGGATGCAGCAGCATGAATGACGGGTGGGCCCGCCACGTCTCGGCGATCGCGATGCTCTGCGCCACGGCTGTTGCCCTGGCGCAGAACGGACCGCAGCACCTCGAGCAGATCCGGCTCACCGCCGGCATCCACGTCATCAAGGCCGAGCTCGCGACGACGCCCGAGCAGCGCGAGATCGGGCTGATGAATCGCCCGTCGATGGAAGCCAACGACGGCATGCTGTTCGTCTTCGAGCGCCCGGGCCAGCAGTGCTTCTGGATGAAGAACACGCTGATCCCGCTCTCGGTCGCGTTCCTCGCCGACGACGGCAGCGTCGTCAACGTCGACGACATGGCACCGCAGACGTTCGATGGTCACTGCTCGACCGCGCCGGTGCGCTTCGTTCTCGAGATGAACGTGGGCTGGTTCGCGAAGCGCGGCGTCAAGCCGGGCTTCAAGCTGCGCGGCGCTCCGTTCGCGCACTGATCCCGGGCCGCCGGATCGGCAGCCCGGAAAGCCGTTCGGTCACGACCCGAAGTTCTTGGCGGCGAAGTCCCAGTTGGCGAGCGAGTTGACGAAGGTCTCGGCCCACTTCGGCCGCTGGTTGCGGTAGTCGATGTAGTAGGCATGCTCCCAGACGTCGATCGTCAGGAGCGCGGTGTCGCCGGTCGTCAGCGGCGTTCCCGCGGCGCCCATGTTGACGATGTCGACACTGCCGTCGGCCTTCTTCACGAGCCAGGTCCAGCCCGAACCGAAGTTGCCCACCGCGCTCTTCGCGAACGCGTCCTTGAAGGCTTGAATTCCGCCCCATTTGGCCTTGATCTTCTCGCCGAGCGTGCCCTTCGGCTCGCCGCCACCGCCGGGCTTCATGCAGCTCCAGAAGAAGGTGTGGTTCCAGATCTGCGCCGCGTTGTTGTAGATGCCGCCGGTCGCCTTCTTGACGATGTCCTCGAGCGCCATCGACTCGAACTCGGTGCCCTTTTGCAGGTTGTTGAGGTTGTCGACGTACGCCTTGTGGTGCTTGCCGTGGTGGTACTCCAGCGTCTCCTTGCTGACGTGCGGCGCGAGCGCGTCGATCGGGTATGGAAGGGGGGGGAGCGTGTGTTCCATCGAGGTCCTCTTCGCGGGCTGTGAATCGTCGGACGATTGTAGGCAGCTTGCCTGCGTGACGCGGCGAGAAGGGTCAGCGCGGCGCCGGCGCCGGCGCGGTCGAACACACGGTCAGCTCGGCGCTGCCGTCGGCGAGGCGAGCCGACACGACGACACCGGGCACGAGAGCTGCCACGCTAGTGACCGGCCGGCCGTCGCGCTCGGCGAGGAGGGCGTAGCCACGCGCGAGAACTTGCTGCGGATCGAGCACGTGCAAACGCACCGCCACGGCCTCGATCCGCGATGCGATTCGCGCCCGCGCGATGTCGATCGCGTGGCCGAGGCGCGCTGCGATGGCATCCGCGTGCACCCGCCCGCCGGCGAGGGCACGCAGCGGCGCGGCCGCGAGTCGCTGCTCGAGCAGGTCGAGGACGTGAGCTCGGCGCGCGAGCACCTCCGCGGGCCGGGCGAGACGCAGCGCCAGGTGGTCGATCCGCTGCGCTTCGGTCTCGACGGCTGTCCGGGTGCGGCGGACGATGGCGAGCTCGAGATCGCGCAGCAGCTGCAGCTGCCCCGAGGTGGCCGGAGCGACGAGCTCGGCCGCCGCCGTGGGTGTCGGCGCGCGGAGATCGGCGGCCAGATCGGCGAGCGTCACGTCGGTCTCATGGCCGACCCCGGTCACGACGGGCAGCGCGGCGGCGTGGACGGCACGCGCGACGCGTTCGTCGTTGAACGCCCACAGGTCCTCGAGCGAGCCGCCGCCGCGACAGAGGACGAGCACGTCGACCTCGCGACGCCCGTCGGCGAGGCCGATCGCCGCGGACAGCGCCGCCGGCGCATCGCTGCCCTGCACGGCGCTCGGATAGACGACGACCCGCACATGCGGCGAGCGGCGCGCAAGGGTCGTCGCGACGTCGTGGAGCGCGGCGCCGGCGAGCGACGTCACGATGCCGATCGCGCGCGGATACAGGGGCAGCGGCCGCTTCATCGCAGCGTCGAACAAGCCTTCCGACTCGAGGCGTGCACGCAGCCGCAGGAAACGCTCGTACAGCGCACCGGCGCCGGCCGCACGCATCGCCTCGGCAATGAACTGCAGCTCGCCGCGCGGCCCGTAGACGCCGAGTCGGCCACGTAGCTCGACACGCTGACCGTCGGCGGGAGCGAAGTCGAGCAGCGACGCGGCGCGGCGAAACATCGCACAGCGAAGCGACGCGGACCCGCTCGAGTCCTTCAGGGTGAAGTAGCAATGGCCGCTCGCCGCGCGCGCAAAGCCGCCGATCTCGCCGCTCACGGTGCATGCCGGGAAGCCCTCTTCGAGCAACGCAGCGACGGCTTCGACCAGCGCGCCGACGGTCCAGACGCGTGCCCAAGGACGACCGCCTGACGCCTCACCCATCGCTCGAGCGGCCATCGGTGCGGGTCGACAACTCCACAGCCGCCCCGGTATTGGCGTTGCAGACCACTACTCGCGGTTTCGCCGCAGGAGCACTAGACAAGCCCTTGATGTAGAAGGCTTTTTTCATGCCTGTTTTTTGGGCATCAGAGGCAGGCCGGAGTCCCGGGGCGGAATTGAGCGGGTCGCGCGCTCGGTTGTCCACAAAGTTTTCCACCTGTCGGGAACCCCGCCCTTCAGCATCGTGGAAACGGCAGCGGCGTCCGGTATGTCACGCGCCCGGCGCGCGCGATTCGAAGCCGGTCGAGCGCACGCCATAATCCGCGCGATCCCTGCGGCATGGCCGCCTTCGCTCGACGGAAAGGGCCATATTGCTTTCGATCATACAAGCCGCGGGTTGGCCGATCTGGCCGCTGCTCATCTGCTCGATCGCTGCCCTGGCACTGGTCATCGAACGTTTCTCGAGTCTGCGAATCGCGCGGATCGCGCCGACCCGGCTGCTCGACGAAGTGATCTCCGTGACCCGCGCGCACCTTCCGTCACCCGAGGTCGTCAACAAGCTGCACGAGAACTCGGTGCTCGGCACCGTCCTCTCGGCGGGGCTGCGCGCCGTGATTGCCGAGCCGCGCATCACGGAAGCAGGCCTGCGCGCGGCATTCGAGTCGGCCGGACGCGCCGCCGTCCACCGCATGGAACGCTACCTGAACACGCTCGGCACGATCGCCTCGGCAGCGCCTCTCCTCGGCCTGATGGGCACCGTGATCGGCATGATCGAGATCTTCGGCTCGCAAGCGCCGTCCGGTGGCAACAACCCGGCGTTGCTCGCCCATGGCATCTCGGTCGCGCTCTACAACACCGCGTTCGGTCTCATGATCGCGATCCCGACGCTGATGTTCTATCGCTACTTCCGCGGCCTGGTCGATGCCTACACGCTCGAGATGGAGCAAGCCTCCGACCGGCTGGTGCCGCATCTGATGCGCTTCGCGGTGCCTCGCAGCAGCTGATCGCCATGGCGCTCAACTTCCGGGGCCAGCGACCCGACGAACCCGAGATCAACCTGATCCCGTTCATCGACGTCCTGCTCGTCATCCTCATCTTCCTGATGCTGTCGACGACGTACTCGAAGTTCACCGAGTTGCAGATCACCCTGCCCGTAGCCGATGCCGACCAGGCGCGCGACCGTCCGAAGGAGATCATCGTCGCGGTCGCGGCCGACGGCCGCTATGCCGTCAACAAGAAACCGGTCGACGGTCGCAGCGTCGAGATCCTCACCGCCGAGCTCAGCGCCGCCGCCGCCGGCAATCCCGACATGGTGCTGATCGTCTCCGCCGACGCCACCGTTGCGCACCAGAGCGTCATCAACGTCATGGATGCGGCGCGGCGCGCCGGCGTCGCCAAGCTCACCTTCGCGACGCAGTCGTCGGCCGGCGCCGCGCGCTGATCCGGCATGCCCTCGCCGGCCCGGGCGACCCTGCGCGAGCGCCTCACCGCGACGCTGCAGCGATGCTGGCAGGAGGACGGCGTCGCCAGCACACTGCTCTTGCCCGCCGCGTGGGGCTTCGAAGCGGCAGCCGGGCTTCGCCGCAAGCTCTTCGAGCGGGGAATTCGCGCCAGTGCGAAGCTGCCGGCGCCGGTCGTCGTCGTCGGCAACGTCCTGGTCGGCGGTGCCGGCAAGACGCCGACGGTGATCGCCGTCGTCGCGCTGCTCGTACGGCACGGCTACACGCCAGGCATCGTCTCGCGCGGCTATGGCCGCGTCGGTGACGGCGTCGTGGTCGTCGACGTCGATGCGAGCCCGGATCAGGTCGGCGACGAGCCGCTGCTGTTGCGACGCCGCTCCGGCGTCCCGGTCGTCGTCGGCGCAGACCGCGTCGCCGCGGGCCACGCGTTGCTGCGCGCGCACCCTCGTGTCGACGTCGTCGTCAGCGATGACGGCCTGCAACATCTCGCTCTCGAGCGCGACGTCGAGATCCTCGTCTTCGACGAGCGCGGCGCCGGCAACGGCCGCCTCCTTCCAGCCGGGCCGCTGCGCGAACGGCTGCCGCGCGCCCTGACAGCGAGCCAGCTCGTCGTCTACAACGCCGACACGCCGACGACTCTGCTGCCCGGCCACGTCGCGCACCGCGACCTCGCCGGCGTCATGCCGCTTGCCGACTGGTGGGCGGGCGCCTCGCCGGACCGCGCGGCGATGGCGACATTGCGCGGCCGTGCGATCGTCGCCGTCGCCGGAATCGCGCGGCCCGGGCGGTTCTTCGCGATGTTGCGGGCGCACGGCCTCGAGATCGTCGAGCTGCCGCTCGGTGACCACGCCGGCTTCGAGGTGCTGCCGTGGCCGATCGGCACGACCGAAGTCGTCGTCACCGAGAAGGACGCGGTCAAGCTGGCGCCGACGCGCCCGCTAGGCGCCCGCGTCTGGGTCGCGCCCTTAGACTTCGCCCTGGACCCGGCGCTCGACGCTGCGCTGCTCGCGCTGCTGCCGCCACCGACCGCGAACCAACGGCATGGAAACACGGCTTCTTGAGTTGCTCGTTTGCCCGCTCTGCAAGGGGCCGCTGCAGCACTGGCGGCCGCCTCAGCACGCCCGTCAGGAGCTCGTCTGCACGGCCGATGGCCTGGCCTTCCCCGTCCGCGACGGCATTCCCGTGATGCTCGAGGGCGAGGCTCGTGCGCTCGGCCCCGAGACCGGACCGACGCCGCCGCCCGAGGCGCCGACCTGACGCCGCCCGCGCCGTCGCCAAGCCCGGCCATGCGATTCGTCGTCCTGATCCCGGCCCGGCTGGCGTCGTCGCGGCTGCCGCGCAAGGCTCTCGCCGACATCGGCGGCGTGCCGATGATCGTCCACGTCGCCAGGCGCGCGGCAGCATCGAAGGCGTCGCGCGTCGTCGTCGCTGCCGACGACGACGAGATCGTCGCCGCCTGCGGCGCGCACGGCATCGCTGCGCTGCTGACGTCGAAGGATCACGCCAGCGGCAGCGACCGCATCGCCGAAGCGAGCGCAACCCTGGGGCTCGCTGACGACGAGCTGGTCGTCAACGTCCAGGGCGACGAGCCGCTGATCGAGCCGGCGCTGATCGACGCCTGCGCCGAATTGCTCGCCGAGCGCGACGACTGCGTGATGAGCACGGCCGCGCACGCGATCGTCGACCGCGCCGACTTCGAGAACCCGAACATCGTCAAGGTCGTCGTCGACGCGCTCGGGCGCGCGCTCTACTTCTCGCGCGCACCGATTCCGTGGCCGCGCGAAGCGGCGACGTCGCAACTACGGTCGATGCCGACGGCGCCGCTGCGTCACGTCGGCCTGTACGCGTACCGAGCCGGCTTCCTGCGCCGCTTCCCGCGCCTTTCGGCGAGCCCGCTCGAGGAGATCGAGCGCCTCGAACAGCTGCGCGTGCTCTGGCACGGCGAGCGGATCGCGGTCCACATCAGCGCCCTCGCGCCCGGCGTCGGTGTCGACACCGCGGACGATCTCGAGCAAGCACGTCGACTCGTGGTCGGCGCTGCGGGTTTTGCCTGAGCGCACGCCGACAGCCACGCGGTCGACGCCGCCTATGATCTCTTTCAACCTTCGCCAGCACCGGGGCAAGACGCGATGAGACTCATCCTGTTGGGAGCACCAGGCGCCGGCAAGGGCACGCAGGCGGCATACATCTGCAAGCGCTTCGGCATCCCGCAGATCTCGACCGGCGACATGCTGCGCGCGGCGGTCAAGGCCGGCACGCCGCTCGGCCTGGCGGCGAAGAAGGTGATGGACTCGGGCTCGCTCGTCAGTGACGACATCATCCTCGGCCTTGTCCGCGAGCGGATCGCACAGCCGGACTGCGCCGCGGGCTTCCTGTTCGACGGCTTTCCGCGCACGATCGTCCAGGCCGACGCGTTGAAGACCGCCGGCGTCAAGCTCGACGTCGTGCTCGAGATCGACGTTCCCGATGCCGCGATCATCGAGCGGATGAGCGGCCGGCGCGTCCACGTCGCATCCGGCCGCACCTACCATGTCCGCTTCAATCCGCCGAAGGTCCCTGGAGCCGACGATGTCACCGGCGAACCGCTCATCCAGCGCATCGACGACGAGGAGGAGACGGTCAGGAAGCGGCTCGCCGTTTACGCGGCGCAGACGCGGCCGCTGGTCGAGTACTACCAGCGCTGGGCGGCCTCCGGCGACCCCGCGGCGCCCGCCTACCGCAAGATCAGCGGCACCGGCGAAGTCGAGGAGATCACCGCGCGCGCGATGGCAGCGCTCGCCTGAAGGAGCTTGACATGGACATCACGAAGGGCAAGGTCTTCATCGTCACCGGCGGCGCGTCGGGCCTCGGCGAAGGTGCCGCGCGCATGCTCGCGGGGCACGGCGCGACGGTGGTCGTCGCCGACTTGCAGGAGGATCGCGGCGCCAGCGTCGCGCGCGAGATCGGCGGCCGCTACGTGCGTTGCGACGTCAGCCAGGAGGCCGACGCGCAGCGCGCGGTCGCCGAGGCCACCGGTGCCGGCAAGCTGGTCGGCCTCGTCAACTGCGCCGGCGTCGGCCCGGCCTCGCGAACCGTCGGCCGTGACGGCCCGCATTCGCTCGCGCTGTTCACGAAGGTCGTGACGATCAACCTGATCGGAAGCTTCAACATGATCCGTCTCGCGGCCGAGGCGATGGGCCGAAACGAGCCCGAGCCGACGGGGGAGCGAGGCGTCATGATCTCGACCGCGAGCGTCGCCGCCTACGACGGCCAGGTCGGTCAGGCAGCCTATTCGGCGTCGAAGGGCGGCATCGTCGGCATGACCTTGCCGATCGCTCGCGACCTCGCCAAGACCGGAATTCGCAACATGACGATCGCGCCCGGCATCTTCGGCACGCCGATGCTCTTCACGATGCCGGTCGAGGTGCAGCAGGCGCTCGCCGCCAGCGTTCCCTTCCCGAGCCGCCTGGGCACGCCGGCGGACTTCGCCAAGCTCGTCCACCAGATCGTCACCAACGAGATGCTGAACGGCGAGGTCATCCGCCTCGACGGCGCGATCCGCATGGCGCCGAAGTAGCTGGCGCCCGCAGATTCAGCCGTTTCTTCGCGCGTAGAGCGACCACAGGCGAGCGAGGTCCGCCGTCCCGTCGCTGCCCTGCACGGTCTTGAACGTCGTTTGCGCCTTCGCCTTGTCGCCGGCAGCGACTTGGGCGATGCCGAGGTGCAGCCTGGCGTCGTCGGGCCGTTTCAGGCTGCCCTTGGCGATGCCCTGCTGGATCAGCTGGACGCCCTTGGCTGCCTGGCCGCTGTAGACCAGGTTCATGCCGAGCGAGAGCAGCGCGTCGCCGGACTTGGCGGCCAGGGCCTCCTTCTCGTCGTCGGCACGCGACGCCGCCTGCTCGGCAAGCTTCTTGTCGACGAGAACCTTCAGCCGCTTCGCCCGATCGGCCTGGGCGCCGGTGCTGAGGGCGCCGCTGGCGATGCCCTTGTCGATCACCTGCTTGCCTTCGCTCGGGAGGTCGGCCTGCAGGGCGAGCTGCGCCATCTCCATGAAGTCGGACGGCGCGGTCATGCCGCCGGTCGCGAGCGACAACCGATAAGCGTCGAGCGAGAGCCGGTCGGAGAAGTTGGGCTTGCGCTGCATCCGGCTCAGCAGGTCCGCCCAGTACTCCTTCTTCGGGTAGTACGTGACGAGCCTTTCCATCGCGTAGACGTACGCATTGTTGTCGCCCTGCTTCGAGGCGGCGTTGAGAAGCAGCTTCAGGCGATCCTCGCCCGGCGTCGCGCCGGCGCGCTCGGTGGCCTGGATCTCGACCATCAGCTCCCTGGTCGCACCGGCGAAGTCGCCGCTCAGGTACTGGCTCTGGATCAGCATCGTGCGGACCGCGCCGCTGGTCCCCCCTTCGCGCAGATAGCGCTGACTCCACTGCATCGACTTGGCGTACTGCTGCGACCGGTAGTAGCTGACGGCAATCGACTCGATCATGCGCAGCTTGTCGGCCGCCGGGATGCGGCCGGAGTTGCCGAGCGCGTCGAACGAACGCGCCGCCGCGTCGGCATCACCGGCGCCCGACGCGGCGGCAAGACGCATGCGCTCGATCAGGTACGTTTCGTTGGCGTTGCGCGCGCCCACAGCCTCGGCGTCGCGCACCTTGGCGAGGGCCTCGCGGTAGTGGCCGCTCTTGATGAGCTCCTGCGCCGCCTGCAGGGGCTTGCCGATCTCGGGACGAACCGTCTCCTGCGCGATCGACACCGCCCCGACGGCGACGGCGGCTGCGAACAACGCCGCCTTCGCCACGGCACGCCAGCGCCTACTTGACGAACTGTTCATTGCCGACCATTCCGAGCTTGGTGACGCCGAGCCGTTGCGCCGACGCGAGCACTGCCGCCACCGACTTGTACTCGACCAGCTTGTTGGGGCGGATGTGCACCTCGGGCTGATCGGGCTCGGCCGCAGCGCGCGACAGGCGCGCCTCGAGCGCACCGCGGTCAGGCACCGTCTCGCCGTTCCAGAGCACCGTGCCGTCGAAGTCGATGTCGATCGTGATGACGACCGGCTCCTTCAACGGCGGCGGCGGCGTGCCGACCGGCATGTTCAGGTTGACGCTGTGCAGCTGCACCGGGATCGTGATGATCAGCATGATGATCAGCACCAGCATCACGTCGATCAGCGGCGTGGTGTTGATGTCCATCATGACTTCGGGCTCGCCGCCGCCGCCGGTTCCTACGTTCATGGCCATGGTCTCAACCCTTCGGCGGTGGTTCGGTGATGAAGCTGACTTTCTGGATCGCCGCCCGCGTGCACTGGAAGAGAACGCGGCCGATCGATTCGTAGCGGGCCTGCGCGTCGCCGCGGATGTGCACCTCGGGCTGCGGCTTCATCGTCGCGATCTTGCTCAGGCGCTGGAACAGCGCGTCGGTATCGGGAACCAGCTGCATGTTCCAGAAGATGTCGCCGTCCTTGTTGACCGAGATGTCGATGTTTTCCGGCTTCGTCTGCCGGGGGATGTTCGTCTCTTTGGGCAGCTGCACGGGAACCGTGTGCGTCACGACCGGGATCGTGATCAGGAAGATGATGAGCAGCACGAGCATCACGTCGACGAGCGGCGTGGTGTTGATGGCGGAGACGACTTCGTCCTCGTCGCCGCCGCCGGAGCCGACGGTCATCGCCATCGCCGGCTCCTCAGCGTTGCGCCGCGACCGCGGCGGCGATGGGCCGCGCGCCCATCAGCACGCCGTGCAGGTCGGCGCCGAAGCGGCGCACCGCCTCCATCGTGACCCTGTTGCGGCGGACGAGCCAGTTGTAGCCGAGCACCGCGGGCACCGCGACGGCCAGGCCCATCGCCGTCATGATCAGCGCCTCGCCGACGGGACCGGCAACCTTGTCGATCGACGCCTGACCGGCGATGCCGATCGCGGTCAGCGCGTGGTAGATCCCCCAGACGGTTCCGAACAGGCCGACGAACGGCGCCGTCGAGCCGACCGTCGCCAGGAACGCGAGGCCGTCCTGCAAGCGGCTCTGGATGTCGTCGATGGCGCGCTGGACGCTCATCGAGACCCACGAGTTGTGGTCGATGTTCTCGGTCAGCGCGCCCTCGTGGTGTTCGCTGGCGACGATGCCGCTGTCGGCGATGAAGCGAAACGCGCTGCCGGACTTCAACGCCTGCGAACCCTCGCGCAGCGACCGCGACTTGAAGAACGTGCGTTGCGCCGCCTTCGCGTCGGAGCTCAGCTTCAGGCTCTCGTACAACTTGGTGATCAGGATGTACCAGCTGCCCATGCTCATCACGACGAGGATGATCAGCGTGCCGCGGGCCACCCAGTCGCCCTGCTCCCAGAGCGCGCCGAGACCGTAGGGGTTGTCGACCGTTTCCTTCGAGACCGGAGCGGCCAGCATCGGCGCCGGAGCGGCGGCCGACGCCGAATCCGCGGCAGCGACCGGCTGCGACGCGGTCGCTGCCGCCGCGCTGCTGTCAGCGGCCGAGGCCTGTGCGCGGGCCGCCCACGGCGCCAGCACCAACACACAGAAAACGAGTGAGGCGAGCATCGTCGCGAAACGCGCCGAAATTGCTTGGAAGTGCGACATGAATGTTCTTTCTATCTGAGATTTGCTGTGAATCTGATCAAAACCCGCGATCGCGCAATCGCGAGTCGCTACTCCAGCTTGTAGACAAAAGGCACCCTGACAACGACATCTCGCCCTTGACCCGTACATTTGAATCCGCTTTCGACGATGCGGATGCTGCTGCGGGCGAAGATCTGATTGCTCGCGCTGACCGCCTTGATGTCCTTGATTTCACCGTTGGCACTGACCATGAACTGGATCGTGGCCTCGCCTCGATCGATGCCTTGGCGAATGGCCTCTCTTGGAAACGCGACGTCGCCCATCGCCTTGGCATACGTCGGGCAGATGGTGCCCGCGTTGACAGGGGGCGGCGGCGCGGGCGGCGCGGGCGCGGCGGCTACCGGTGGTGTCGGCGCGATGACCACGGGAGCGGGCGGCGGCGTCGGCGTCGTTGCCGTGATCGTCGGCGCCGGCGGCGGGTTCGCGATCTGGATTTCCGGCGGCGGAATGAAGGGTGGCGGCGGCGCCTCGAGCTTGGGTGGCGGCGGCACGACGACCTCGGGCGGCGGCGGCGGCTTCTTGATCTCCTCGATCACCTTGGTCTCGATCGGCGCCCGGACGACATCGACGACCTTCTTGGCCAGGCCCGTGACGAGGGCGTAGATCAGCAGGGCATGGAACAGCAGCACGGCACCGAAGCCGACGATGCGTCGGCGGGGGTCGGCTTGCTGCTGAGCAAAGTTCATGACTGGGATCTCCAGCGAAGACAAAAGCGCGCGAGGTTAACAAAAATGCCCGCCGGCTTGTGGCCAGCGGGCACCGTGCCTCGCCGAAGGGCAATCCCCGTGCCCGGGGGTTGCGCTAGTTTACGAGATGTCGTCTAGCCTTCTGGCGAGCGTCGTGTCGGCGATCAGAACGTGTACTTCGCGCCGACCGTGAAGAAGCGGCCCACTGCGCCCGACTGTTGCCAAGTCTGGTTGTAGTTGATGCCATAGGTCAGGACCAGATACGGATCGAACTTGGCCTTGGTGTCGAACAGGTTCTGGATCGACAGGTTGACCTCCCAGTTCTTGGTCGGATTCCACTTGCCGAACAGGTCGAAGGTCGTGAACGACGGCAGCTTGCAACCCCCGTAAGGATTGCCGGCGGTGTCGAACACGGCGCAGTTGAGATTGCCGTTGTTCGGGTAGATCAGGCCGTTGGTCGTATCGGTGACGGTGCCGTCGCCGTTGTCAGCCGCCTGCTCGCCGTTGTGGTCGACGAGCTTCAGGCTGGCGATGTAGTTCACGACCCCCGTCACCGCGAACGGGCCACGGTCCCAGGTCAGCGAGAACGAGGCGCGGTCCTTCGGCGTGCCGGCACCGGCGCTCAGCACGATCGGCCCGGAAGTGCCGGCGTAGCTGAGCGTATTGCCGTTGGCATCGGTACGTTCGTACTTGGACGTGTGGGTCCAGGTCAGCGTCCCGGTCAGGTTGCCGGCTTCGGCGAGACGCATCTTGTGCCGCAGCTCAAGGTCGACGCCGTTCGTCTTCGTGCTCGATGCATTCGTGTAGTTGCCAGAGACCGTCGCGAGCTGACCCGTCGAGTCGTAGTAGATGAACGAGTTCGGAACCGCTCCGGGAATCTTCGTGAACGGCGCTGCGGTCAGCGGCGTCCCCGGCCCGATGATGGTCGCCGGGTCGGCTTGCACGATCTCGTTCTTGCGATCGATCCACCAGAAGTCGACCGTCGCGCTGCTGCCCACGATCGGCTCGAAGACGAGCCCGAGCGTGTAGCTCTTCGCCGTCTCCGGCTTGATGCCCGGCTGGCCGATCGACAGGATGCCGACGCTGGTGAAGCCGAAGCTCGAGCCGCCGACCTCGGCCGGCCCCGGGGCGCGGAACGCCTCGGAATAGGTGCCGCGGATCGCGAGCGTGTCGATCGGCTTGACCTTGAAGCCGAACTTCGGCGTCCACGAATCGCCGAAGTCGGAGTAGTGGTCATAGCGCAGCGCACCGCTCAGCTCGAGCCACTTGGTGACCGGAGCCGTCAGCTCGCCGAACAGCGCCGTGACCTTGCGGCTGGAGCTGAACGCCGAGTAGCCGAGACCGACGATCTCGGAGTCCGTCGTGAACGGCGTTGGCGGGTTGTCCGCGGCCTCCCAGCGTATTTCTCCGCCGAGCGCGAGGCCGAGCGGCCCGCCCTGCAGGTTCATCAGCTCGCGCGAGACGTGCGCGTCGATGAGCTTGACCGAGCTGGTCGGCGTCGTCCGCAGCGCAGGCGAGATCGCAGCCAGGACGGCCGGATCGGTCGTGCTCGGCCCAAGGCCGGCGAGCCGGTAGGTCCCGTTGTTGAGCGCGTTCTGCATCACGTCGTAGCGGATGAAGCCGGTGAAGGTGTCCTCCAGGCGGCTCTTGATGTAGGCAGCGCCGACGTCGAAGTCCCAGCCCCACGCCGTGCCCTGGAGGCCTTCGACGGCACGGAAGATGTGGTTGTTGGTCACCTGGTCGCGGCCGCCGAGCTCGTTCGGACGCAGACCGAGCGCGCGGTCGACGCCGAACGGGTTGTCCGGATGGCCGGCCGGGAGGTTCATCAACCCGTGCACGATGACCGGGTTGAGCGGGTCGGCCGGGTTGAAGACGCCGCCGTCGTTGTTCGCGCCCAGCGTTCCGTTGGCCTTCGTCTTGCGGTTGAAGTAGCCGAGCTCGAGGTACGCCGAAAGCGACGGCGAGAACACCAGCTGGCCGCGGCTGAACAGGTTGAAGCGGTCAATCTCGGGCTGGATCTCCTGCTCGACGAGCCCGTTGTAGCGGCACAGGCCGGTATTGACGCTGACGAGCGAGGGATCGCATGGGACGACGTTGACCCGCGAGTTGTCGGCCGGATTTCGGATGACGCCGTACGGCGAGTTGGCGGTCGGACCCGCCCCGATGTACGGCCGGTTCTCGCCGTTGGTGGTGTCGTAGAAGCCCTTCGACGTGAGGTCGCTCTGACCGAGGAAGCCGCGGTCCTTCGACCAGATGTTGTTCTGGTGAGACGCTTCGATGCTGATGAAGGCGTTGTACTTGTCGGTGTCCAGGTTGCCGATGCCGTAGGTCGCGAAGCCGCGCGTCGCTTGGCCGTCGCTGCGGCTGCTCTGGCCGTAGGTTCCGCCGATCGATGCGCCGTTGTAGTTCTTGCGCAGGATGATGTTGACGACGCCGCCGACCGCGTCGGCGCCGTAGATCGCCGAGGCGCCGTCCTTCAGGACTTCGACGCGATCGACTGCCTCGAGCGGGATCGAGTTGACGTCGACGAAGGTGCGGGTGCCGTCGTCGGCGAGGCCGTAGGTCGTCATGCGACGGCCGTTGACGAGGACCAGCGTCGAGTTGACGCCCAGGCCGCGCAGCGAGACTGCCGCCGAGCCGGACGCGAAGCCGTTGGAGAACGATGACGGGATCGAGCCCTGGCCGTCGGCGGTGACGCTGCGCAGGACCTCCTGGATCGACTGCTTGCCGGTCTTCTCGATGTCCTGGCGGGTCAGGATCTGGACCGGCGATGCGGTCTCGGTGTCGGTCCGCTTGATGTTCGAGCCGGTGACGGTAACGCGCTCGAGCGTCTGCGCCGAACCTGAGTCTTGCGCGAACGAGGTCTGCCCCGCGCTCAACAATACGCCGCCACAGGCAACCATCAGCCCTGTGCAGAGCTTCGTCTTCTTCAACATGGAATTCCCCCGGTGAAAGTGTCGATCGACGATCTATAGACCCCGGCCTGGCAGTGCGACACGTGCCAATCTTGTGAACGGCACACGACGTACTGAAAAGGCGTGTAAAGGAATTGTCATGGGACCCTGCGCGGCATCCCCGTCAGGGTATCCACCAATCGCATCCGCCGGGCGTTGCCATGTACCGCTCGCCATGCCCCGCGAGCGGCCTCGCGACACCGGGGCGAGAGGGGAAATCGGGGCCCGCGCGAACCCCTCGGCGAGCATCGCAGAAGGTCCCGCGAGAGGCGGCGTTTACAAAGCGACGTTGGCCGCTTGCAACACGCGAGCGACGGTCGCCACCGCCGATCGGCTCAGGCCCAGCCGATGTACGCCTGCCGGCGATCGACGAGCAGGCGCACCCTCGCTCCGACCGGCAGCGTCACCTTCGTCGCGACGTGGCCGAACGGCAGGCCGGTCAGGATCGGCGTTTGCGTCTCGACGCGCAGGCGCGCGACCACGGCGGCCATCGCATAGCCGCGGTCGAGCGGCGACTTGCGAAAGCCGCTCACGGCGCCGAGCACGATCGCTTTCTGCGCAGCGAGGACTCCGGCCTGGTGCAGTTGCAGGAGGTTCCGCTCGACGCGATACGGATGCTCGTTGACGTCCTCGAGAAAGAGAACGCCGCCCTTGATGCGCGGCCAGTGACGTGTCCCGAGCAGCGAGTTGAGAACCGTCAGGTTGCCGCCCCAGAGCATGCCGCGAACTTCGAGCCCGTCGAAACCGGCGTCGGTGCGAAAGCCGACCGCCTCGAGGGCACCCGACATCGCCTCGACGAAGCACGATGCCGTGACGTCGTCGACGCCGCCCTCGGCAGCGCGGCGGCCGAAGTCGTCGCAGGCGAGCGGCCCGGCCCAGGTGGTCCCTTCGGCGTGCGCCAGCAAGCCGAGCTGCAGCGACGTCATGTCGCTCATGCCGACCCAGCGCGTGCCGGCGGCGACGCTCCTGGCGATCCGCTTCCAGTCGATCCGATCGAGCAAGCGCGTGAGGCCGTAGCCGCCGCGCGTTGCGAGAGCGATGCTCGGCCGTGCAGCGGCGATGCGCTCGAGCGTGGCGAGCCGGACATCGTCGTCGCCGGCAAAGCGCTGCATACGCGCGGTCGCCGCCTCGTCGATGGTCACCGCGAAGCCGAGCCCGGCGAGGCGGACCGAGGCGCGCCGCAATGCGACGGTCGAGCGCAGTGCACCGGCCGGTGAAAACAGCCGCAGGTCGGACGCGCCGGCGCTCATCGCTCGGCCTTGTCGTTGAGAGGATCCATTTCGAGCGACTCGCCGGCGGGAATCGGCTCGATCGCGACGTCGCCCTCCATGACCGACGGCGCGCCGGCCGCGCGACGCTGCCGGTAGCGCTCGCGCCGCTCGGCGAAGAACGAGCGCAACACCTCGCCCGCCGCGTCGGCGAGAACGCCGCCGTCGACCGCCGTGTGATGGTTGAGCGCGGCGGTGCCGAAGACATCGATCACCGAGCCGGCAGCGCCGGCCTTGGGGTCGCGCGCGCCGTAGACGACGCGCTTGACGCGCGCGTGCAGCAGCGCCATCGCGCACATCGCGCAAGGCTCGAGCGTGACGAACACTTCGCACTCGGGCAGCCGATAGTTGCCGAGCAGATGGGCGGCGTGGCGCAGCGCGACGATCTCGGCGTGCGCAGTCGGATCGTGGTCGGTGACCGGTCGGTTGTAGCCGGTGGCGACGACCTGGCGGCCGGCCGGCGTATCGCGAAAGACGACCGCCCCGACCGGCACCTCGCCGACCAGCCAGGCGTTCTGCGCCTGGTCGAGCGCCAGCCGCATCGCCGCTTCGTCGTGCGGCGAAGGCATCAGGGGTCGGCGCGCTGGTTGCGCTGCGCGCCCTCCTCCAGCGCACGCGCCGTGTTCGCGCGCGCCCGCTCCTGGATGTCGCGCGCCTGCTGCGCCACCGTCGCGCCGTTCGGATCGACGGCGATCGCACCGGCCAGCGGCGCCGCGGCGCCGGCACGGTCCGACGTCTTCGCCGAAAACGCTCCCGACTCGCTGGCCGCGACGGCGTTGCGGCTGGCGCTCGTGCCGCCGCCGATCGCCTGCAGCTGCTTCTTGGCAAGCGAACCGACGACGGCGAGGACGATCACCAGCACGAGGATCCCGAACACGGCCTTCACACGCTCACTCCCACTCGATCGTCGCCGGCGGCTTCGACGAGACATCGTAGGTGACGCGGTTGATGCCGCGGACCTCGTTGATGATCCGGGTCGAGACTTTTTTCAGCAATGCGTATGGCAGCTCGGCCCAGTCGGCAGTCATGAAGTCGCTCGTCTGCACCGCGCGCAGCGCGATGACATGCTCGTAGGTGCGGCCGTCGCCCATCACGCCGACGCTTCTGACGGGAAGAAAGACAGCGAACGCCTGGCTCGTCAACGCGTACCAGCTCTTGCCGCTGACGCTGTCGATGGTGGTCCGCAGCTCGTCGATGAAGATGGCGTCGGCGCGGCGCAGCAGCTCGGCGTACTCGTGCCTGACCTCGCCGAGGATGCGCACGCCGAGCCCCGGTCCGGGAAACGGATGGCGATGCACCATGTCGTCGGGCAGGCCGAGCGCGGTGCCGAGCTCGCGCACCTCGTCCTTGAACAGCTCGCGCAACGGCTCGAGCAGCTTCAGGCCGAGCGTCGCCGGCAAGCCGCCGACGTTGTGGTGGCTCTTGATCGTGGTCGCCTTCCTCGTCTTCGCGCCGCCGGACTCGATGACGTCGGGGTAGATCGTCCCTTGCGCCAGCCACTTCGCGCGCCTGAGCTTGGCCGCCTCTCGGGTGAAGACCTCGACGAATTCGCTGCCGATGATCTTGCGCTTGGCTTCCGGATCGGTGACGCCCGCGAGGCGACCGAGAAAGCGCTCGCTGGCGTCGACCGCGACGACCTTGATATGGCGGCGCTCGGCGAACATCTCCATCACCAGCCGCGCCTCGTCGAGGCGGAGCAGCCCGTGGTCGACGAAGACGCAGGTGAGCCGGTCGCCGATCGCCTGGTGAATCAGCGCCGCGGCGACGCTCGAATCGACGCCGCCCGACAAGCCCAGGATCACCTCGTCATCGCCGACCTGGGCGCGGATCTTCGCCACAGCCTCGTCGATGTAGTTGCCCATCACCCAATCGGGCCGTGCGCCGCAGATCTCGAGGACGAAGCGCTCGAGCAGGTCCCTGCCCTTCAGCGTGTGCGTGACTTCGGGGTGGAACTGGACACCGTAGAAGTTGCGCGCCTCGTCGGCCATGCCGGCGATCGGGCAGCTCGGCGTCGATGCCATCCAGGCGAACCCGGGCGGCAACGCCGTCACCTTGTCGCCGTGGCTCATCCACACCTTGAGCATGCCGTGGCCTTCGGCGGTCGAGAAATCCTCGAGCCGATCGAGCAGCCTCGTGTGGCCCCGGGCGCGGACCTCGGCGTAGCCGAACTCGCGGTGCGTGCTCGCCTCGACCTCGCCGCCGAGCTGGACTGCCATCGTGAACATGCCGTAGCAGATGCCGAGCACGGGGACGCCGAGCTCGAACACTGCCCGCGGCGCCCGCAGCTCGTGCTCTTCGTAAGTCGATGCGTGGCTGCCGGACAGGATCACTCCCTTCGGCGCGAACTCGCGCACGAATGCGTCGCTGACGTCGTTCGGATGAATCTCGCAGAAGACGTGCGCCTCGCGGACGCGCCGGGCGATCAGCTGCGTGACTTGCGAGCCGAAGTCGAGGATCAGGATCTTGTCGTGCATGGTGCTGCGAGGATCGTTCAGACCGTCGACGGGACGCCGGCGGCCGCGAGCGCGGTGCGGCGGCGGCGCTCGCGCCGGAAATGGCGCAGCGCGAGCACGGTCGAGCCGGCCTGCAGGGCGGCGCAGAAATAGAACGGCGCGCCGATCCGCCAGTCGCCGTGCGGCAGGTGCGAGACGGTCGCGAGCAGCGGTGCGCCGATCGCCGGCGCGAGCACCGCCATCATGCTGTTCAGCGAGCCGACGGCCCCTGCCGTGCGCCCTTGCGTCGTCGGATCGGCGGCATTCGAGACCAGGCTCTGGATCGCTGCCGAGACGGTGAAGCCGAGGACGTTGATCGCGATCACCGCGTACAGCATCCAGCCCTGGGTCGCGATGCCCCAGAGCACGAAGCACAGGGTCGACGAGACGAGGCCCATGATCGCCAGCCGCTGCGGCGAGAAGCGCTTCAGCAGCCGGCTCAGCAAGACTCCCTGCACGAGGACCGACATCAGGCCGATCGCGAACAACGACCAGCCGTTCTCGGTCGGCCCCCAGCCGAACTTGAAGGTCGTGTAGAGCACCCACGAGGTGTGGGTCATGAACTGCGCGAGGCCGCTCAGCGCGATCACCGCGACGAGCGAGCCGACGCCCTTCAGCTCGGTGAGGTTGCGCAGCGACGTGATCGGGTTGGCCTCGCGAAGCACGAACGGCCGGCGCCGCTCCGGCGGCAGCGACTCGGGAAGCACGAAGAAGCCGTACAGCCAGTTGACGAGCGCAAGGCCGCAGGCGACGAAGAACGGCAGGTGCAGGCTGATGCCGCCGAGCAAGCCGCCGAGCACCGGGCCGAGGATGAAGCCCATGCCGATCATGGCGCCGAGCTTGCCGAACGACTTCGCGCGCTCCGCTGGCGGCGTGATGTCCGCGACGTAGGCATTGGCGACCGCGATGTTCGACTGCATCGCGCCGCTGAACAGGCGAACGACGAGCAGCATCCACAACGCCGTCGCCAGGCCGGTGACGAGAAAGCTGAGCGCCAGCCCGCTGAAGCCGATCAGCAGCACGGGCCTGCGGCCGTAGCGGTCCGACAGGCGGCCGAGGATCGGCGAGCCGAAGAAGTTCGCGATGCCGAATGCAATCGTCACGGCGCCATACCAGAACGCCTGCTCCGATCGCGACGACGTGAAGGTGCCGACCAGCGGCGGCAGGACCGGGATGATCAGGCCGATCGACACCATGTCGATCAGCACCGTGATCATGATGAACGGCATCGCCGCCTGGCGTCTGCCGGCATCGCCGGCGGGCGTGGCGGGCGCAGAAGGGCTCGTCATTCGGCGCGGTAGTTCGGCGCTTCCTTCGTGATCTGCACGTCGTGGACGTGGCTCTCGCGGATGCCCGATGACGTGATCTCGACGAACTCGGCCTTCCGGTGCATCTCCGCAATGCTCGCGCAACCGCAGTAGTGCATCGCTGCGCGCAGCCCGCCGGCCATCTGGAAGACGATGCCGACGACCGAGCCCTTGTACGGCACCTGGCCTTCGATGCCTTCGGGGACGAGCTTGGCGCCGCCGACCGATCCTGCCGTGCTCGCCTCGCCTTCCTGGAAGTAGCGGTCGGCCGAGCCCTGCTGCATCGCGCCGATCGAGCCCATGCCGCGGTAGCTCTTGTAGGTGCGGCCCTGATAGAGGATGACCTCGCCCGGCGCTTCCTCGGTGCCGGCGAAGGCGCCGCCCATCATCACCGCGTCGGCACCGGCCGCGATCGCCTTCGCAAGGTCGCCCGAGAAGCGGACGCCGCCGTCGGCGATCAGGGGAACGCCGCTGCCGGCGATCGCGGTCGCGACGTCGTCGATCGCCTTCACCTGCGGAACGCCGACACCGGTGACGATCCGCGTCGTGCAGATCGAGCCTGGGCCGATGCCGATCTTGACGCCGTCGGCACCGGCCTCGACGAGATCGAGCGCCGCCTTGCCGGTGGCGATGTTGCCGCCGATGACGTCGACGGTC
Organism: Caldimonas sp.; assembly: GCA_036496385.1. Lineage (GTDB taxonomy): Bacteria > Pseudomonadota > Gammaproteobacteria > Burkholderiales > Burkholderiaceae_C > Schlegelella_A. The sequence continues at coordinate 28,965 of DASXLD010000071.1, forward strand.
GGGAAATTGCGCTTGACCCAGCGCACACGTTCGACGACGCCGGCGCTGTGGCCGTGCGCGGTGTCGACGACAAGGACGTCGACGCCGGCGCGAACGAGCAGCTCGGCGCGCTCCTCGGTGCCCTCGGCGACGCCGATCGCGGCGCCGACGCGGAGCTTGCCGTGGGCGTCGCGCGCGGCATTGGGAAAGCTCGTCTGCTTGGTGATGTCCTTGACGGTCATCAGGCCGCGCAGCTCGAAGGCGTCGTTGACGACGAGGACACGCTCGAGCTTCTCGCGGTGCATCAGCGCCTTGCCCTCGGCGAGCGTCGCGCCCTCGCGCACGCTGACGAGCCGCTCGCGCGGCGTCATGATCTCCTTGACCGGCGCGTCGAAGCGGGTCTCGAAGCGCAAATCGCGGTTGGTGACGATGCCGACGACGACCTTGCCCTGCAGCACCGGGAAGCCGGAGATGCCGTGCGCCTCGGCCAGCGCGATCACCTCGCGCACCGTCATCTCGGGTGCCACCGTGATCGGATCGCGCAACACGCCCGACTCGTATCGCTTGACGCGCGCGACCTCGGCCGCCTGCTGCTTCGGCGTCAGGTTCTTGTGGACGATGCCGATGCCGCCTTCCTGCGCGAGCGCGATCGCCAGGCGACCTTCGGTGACGGTATCCATTGCCGCCGAGACGAGCGGCAGGTTGAGCCGGATGTTGCGCGAGAGCGAGGTGGCGAGATCGGTGTCGCGCGGCAGAACGCTCGAGAACGACGGCACCAGCAACACGTCGTCGAACGTCAGCGCTTTGCCCAGAAGGCGCATGGAAAGCTCCGGTCGCAAAAGCAAATTATACGGATGCAGGTGCAAAGTACCGGTTTGCGCGGCCCGCGGCGCGTTCACGTCGGCATGCGCCGCTACACTGCGCGCCAATTCTTCACGTGTGGCGCTGTCAACATGGCCCGACCGATCGTTGCTCTGCTCGTCGTTCTTGCGGCAGGCGTCGTCGCCCTCCCGGCCGACGCGCAGTGGAAGTGGCGCGACAAGTCCGGCCACGTCCAATACAGCGACCTGCCGCCGCCGGCGGGGACGGCAGACCAGGACATCATGGCGCGCCCGAGCCCGACCCTGCACCGCGCCGCGCCGTCCATGACCGCTGCGCCCCAGCTTGCCGCCGCGAGCGCCGCCGCCTCGGCCGCGGCGCCGCGCAACACCGCAGACGCCGAGCTCGAGGCCAAGCGCAAGAAGGCCGAGGCCGACACTGCGGCGAAGACCAAGGCCGATCAGGAGAAGAACGCTGCGCTGCGGGCCGACAACTGCACCCGCGCGAAGGCGCAGATGACCACGCTCGATAGCGGCATTCGTCTCGCGCAGACGAATCCGAAGACCGGCGAGCGCGAATTCCTCGACGACAAGCAGCGCGCCGACGAGGCCCGGCGCACGCGCGAAGTCATCGCCGAAAGCTGCAACCGGTAGCAGCGCGTCAGCGGCGCGCGCCGGTGCGCACCTTGCGTGCGCGCAAGCGGCGCGCTTCCTGCGGATTCATCGCCAGCGGCCGATAGAGCTCGACCCGATCGCCGTCGCGCAACTCGGCGCCAGGCGACGCGGCGCGGCCCCAGATGCCGAGCTGCGGCTCTGCGGCGGCGAGATCCGGCCAGCGCTCGAGGACGCCGCTTGCGCGCACCGCGTCCCAGGCCGTCGCCGGCGCTGGCACGACGACCTCGATCTCGAACGCCGCGCCTGCGCGCGGGCTGCAGGCGACGGCGACGCGAAGCGAAGCCGCGCTGCCGTCAACGCGGGCCATAGACCTGCTCGGCGCGTTTCACGAACGAATCGACGAAGGTGTTGGCGATGCGGTCGAACACCGGGCTGATCGCCGCCTCGAGAACGGAGTTCGAGAACGCGTAGCGCATTTCGAACTCGATCTTGCATGCGGCCTCGGCGGCGTCGCTCGGAGCCGAGGCGAGCGGCAGCGGGACGAATCGCCAGTGTCCGTCGAGCAGCGAGAACGGCCCGTCGATGAGCCCGATCGTGACCGACTCGTCGGGCACGAGCGCGTTGTGGGTCGTGAACGCGTGGCGCAATCCGGCGTAGCCGAGAAAGAGTCGGGCGGTCACCGTCCGCTCGTCGCGGCCGATGATGTCGACCCGCTCGCACCAGGGCAGGAATTCGGGATAGCGCTCGATGTCGACGACCAGCCGGTAGATCTCGTGCGGCGAGTACCAGAGCAGCACCGACTTCCTGACCTGCTTCATACAATCGCCAAATTGTAGGAGTCGCACGCGCGACTCCTTGTCCTTTCGCCCGCAGTCCCACGATGTCGATCGCCGAAAACCGCCGTGCCCGCTTCGAGTACCACATCGAGGAGCGGCACGAGGCGGGAATGGTGCTCGCCGGCTGGGAGATCAAGGCGATCCGCGCCGGCCAGGTGCAGCTGAGCGACGGCTACGTCGTCATCCGCGACGGCGAGCTCTGGTTGATCGGCTGCCGCATCAACCCGCTCGGCACCGCATCGACGCACGTCCGGCCCGAAGCCGACCGGACCAAGAAGCTGCTGATGCACAAGGGCGAGATCCGGCGCCTGATCGGCAAGGTCGAGCAGAAGGGCTTCACGCTCGTCCCGCTCGACCTGCACTACAAGGGCGGCCGGGTCAAGGCCGAGATTGCGCTTGCCAAGGGCAAGGCCGAGCATGACAAGCGCAACACCGAGAAGAAGCGCGATTGGGAGCGTGAGCACGGCCGGCTGATGCGGCAGAAGGTGTCGTCGAAGGCAAGTCACTGAACGGAAAGGGAGCGTCGCATGTCGATCGAGACCGAATTCGCACCGCCTGTGGCGCCCGCTCGCGCGCGCGAGATCGGCGAGTTGCCGTCGCCGCCCGGCTTGCCGCTGCTCGGCAACGCGCTGCAGTTCGACCGCGCGCGCATGCACCAGCAGGTCGAGCGCTGGGTGCACGAGTACGGGCCGTACCTCAGCTTTCGCATCGGTCGCCGCCGCATCGTCGTCGTCGCCGACCACGCCGCGATGGGCGCGCTGATGCGCGACCGCCCCGACGGCTTTCGCCGCACCAAGCGGCTGGCCGAGATCACCGCCGAGATCGGCTCGGCGGCGGTCGGCGTCTTCGGCGCCGAGGGCGACGCCTGGCGGCGGCAGCGCAAGATGGTCATGGCCGGCTTCGATCCGCGCCATCTGCGCGCGTACTTTGCGTCGCTGGTCAAGGTCAGCGAGCGGCTCGCCGGCCGCTGGGGCCGCGCCGCCGACGCCGGCGCGCCGATCGAGCTGCAAGCCGACCTGATGCGCTACACGGTCGACACCGTCTCCGGCCTTGCCTTCGGCGCCGAGGTGAACACCCTCGAATCCGACGACGACGTCATCCAGCGCCACCTCGACAAGATCTTCCCGGCGATCTTTCGCCGCATCATGGCCGCGGTGCCGACCTGGCGCTGGTGGAAGTCGGCCGCCGACCGCGAGCTCGACGCCAGCGTCGCCGCGATCGGCGTCGCCATCGGCGACTTCGTCGCCGCTGCCCGCAAGCGCCTCGAGGATCCGGCGCGTCGCGCCGCGCCGACCAACCTGCTCGAGGCGATGATCGTCGCCGCCGACGATCCGCAGTCCGGCATCACGCCGGGCGAGATCCACGGCAACGTGCTGACGATGCTGCTCGCCGGCGAAGACACGACCGCGAACACGCTGGCGTGGGCGATCTGGCTGCTCGCCAAGCATCCGCAGTGTTTCGCGCGCGCCCGCGACGAAGTCGATGCGCAGGTCGGCGATCCCGCCGCCTGGACGATCGAGCGCTTCGCCGCGCTCGACTACGTCGAGGCGTGTGCCAACGAGACCTTGCGGCTGCGGCCGGTCGTGCCGTTCCTGATGCTGCAGGCGCTGCGCGAGACCAACGTCGCTGGCATCCGGATCCCCGCCGACACCCTGATCTGGGGCGCGCTGCGCAGCGACAGCCTGCGCGCGGAGCACTTCGACGAGCCCGAGCGATTCAAGCCCGAGCGCTGGCTCGCCGAGGCGGCACCGAGCGCGAGCTCGGCGAATCGCGTCGCGATGCCGTTCGGCGCCGGCCCGCGCGTCTGCCCGGGCAGGCATCTGGCAATGCTCGAGATCAAGATGGCGCTCGCGGTGCTGCTCAGGCGGTTCGAGATCGAGAGCGTCGCGCCGGCGCGCAGCGGCGCGAATCGCGACGAGCCGCGCGAGGAGCTCGCGTTCACGATGTCGCCCGAGCCGCTGACGCTGCGGCTGCGCAGGCGCTGACGCTCAGAGGCGAGCGAGCGCCGCGAGCGCCTGCTCGCAATCGGCGATCAGGTCAACGGCCGCTTCGAGTCCGATCGAGAAGCGGACGACGAAGCCGGGCCAGCGCGGGCGCTTGCGCATCGCCTTCAGGTCGTACGCGACGACGAGGCTGACCGGCCCGGCCCACGAATAGCCGATCCGGAACAGCTTCAGCGCATCGACGAAGGCGTCGACCTGGGCACGCGTATAGCGTTCGTCGAGGACGATCGAGAACAGGCCCGCGGCGTCGCTGCAGAGGCGCTGCCAGTGCTCGTGGCCGGGCGACCCGGGCAGCGCCGGATGCAGCACGTGCGCGGCCTCGGGGCGCTTCGCCCACCAGCCGGCGAGCTCGCGGCCGGCGCGCGCCTGCGCCTCGTAGCGCAACGGCAGCGACGGCAGCGAGCGCAGGACGAGCTCGACGTCGTTGGCGCCAACGCCGAAGCCGATCCGCATGTGCGTCGCCTTGATGCGCTGGTGGAGCGCGTCGTCGCGCGTCGTCACCGAGCCCATCAAGACGTCGCCGCCGCCAGAGGCGTACTTGGTGAGCGCCTGGACCGAGATGTCGACGCCGACCGTCTCGCCGTCGGCGTCGGCGATATCGCCGATCGCGAACGGCGCGAACGCGATGCCGGCGCCCCAGGTGTTGTCGAGCGCGGTCATCACGCCACGACGGCGCGCGATCCCGAGCAGCGCGACGAGATCGGGGAATTCCATCGTCACCGAGCCCGGCGCCTCGAACCAGACGAGGCGCGTCCGCTCGCCGATCGCCGCCTCGAGCGACGCCGGGTCCATCGGATCGTAGAACCGGTGGCCGATGCCCCAGCCGTCGAGCTCGCGGCGCGCGAACTCCTGGCCCGGGCCGTACGCGTTGTCGGGGATCAGCACTTCGTCGCCGCTCTTCAGGAGTGCCATGTCGACGATCGTCACCGACGCGAGGCCGCTCGGCACGAGCAAGGTCTGCACGCCGCCTTCGAGCGTCGCGATCCTTTCTTCGAGGATGAAGGTGGTCGGGGTGCCGTGCAGCCCGTAGGTGTAGCCGGTCTTTTCTCTCCAGCTGCGCGCGCGCGCAGTGGCCATGCTCGCGAAGACGATCGTCGACGCCTTGTGCACCGGCGGCTGGATCGAGGCGAACCCCGGCGGCGGCCTGTAGGGGTGGGCGATCAGCGACGTGCTGCTCGGCGAAGACTTCTTCTTCATCGCTCGGCGTAGCGGGTCAGATCGGGATGCCGACCAGGTCGTGACCGTCGGCGGCGACGATCCGCGCCCGCGTGAACTCGCCCGCCTTCAGCGTCTTCGACGCCTTGTCGGGCGGCAGCAGGCGGACCTTGCCGTCGATCTCGGGCGCGTCGGCATAGCTGCGGCCCCAGCCGCCCCTCCTGCCGAGCGCCGGTGCCGAATCGATCAGCACCTGCATCGTCGCGCCGACGCGCTCGCGCAGCTTCACGGTCGCGACCTCTTCGGCAACGCGCATGAACCGCGCCCGACGCTCCTCGCGCACCTGCGCCGGCAGCATGCCGGGCAGCGCGTTGGCAGCCGCGCCATCGACCGGCGAATACGCGAAGCAGCCGGCGCGGTCGATCCGCGCCTCGCGGATGAACTCGAGGAGATGCTCGAACTCCGCTTCGGTTTCGCCCGGAAAGCCGGCGATGAAAGTGCTGCGGACGACGAGTTCGGGGCAGATCGCGCGCCAGCGCGCCAGCCGCTCGAGGTTCTTCTCGCCGCTCGCCGGCCGCTTCATGCGCCGCAGGACTTCGGGATGCGAATGCTGGAACGGCACGTCGAGATACGGCAGGATCGCGCCCGTCGCCAGCAGCGGCAGCACGTCGTCGACGTGCGGATACGGATAGACGTAGTGCAGGCGCACCCAGGCGCCGTGCGGCGCGGCGATGGCGGCGAGCTGCTCGCACAAGGCGAGCATCTGCGCCTTCACCGGCCGGCCGTTCCAGAAGCCGGTGCGATAGCGCAGGTCGACGCCGTACGCACTCGTGTCCTGGCTGACGACGAGCAGCTCCTTGACACCCGACTCGAACAGCGCCGCGGCCTCGGCGAGGACGTCGCCGACCGGCCGCGACACCAGGTCGCCGCGCAGGCTCGGGATGATGCAGAAGGTGCAGCGATGATTGCAGCCCTCGCTGATCTTGAGATAGGCGTAGTGCTTCGGCGTCAGCTTGATGCCGATCGCCGGTGGCGGCACGAGGTCGACGAACGGGTCGTGCGGCTTCGGCAAGTGCGCGTGCACGGCGGCCATGACTTCGTCGGTCGCATGCGGGCCGGTGACGGCGAGCACGCTCGGGTGCATCTGGCGGACGAGGTTGCCGCCGCCCTCGCCCGCCTTCGCGCCGAGGCAGCCGGTGACGACGACCTTGCCGTTGGCGGCGAGCGCCTCACCGATCGTGTCGAGGCTCTCGCGCACGGCGTCGTCGATGAAGCCGCAGGTGTTGACGATCACCAGATCGGCGCCCTCGAACGACTTCGCGGTGGCGTAGCCCTCGCCCGCGAGCCGCGTCAGGATCAGCTCGGAGTCGGTCAGCGCCTTCGGGCAGCCGAGCGAGACGAAGCCGATCTTCGGCGGCGCGCTGAAGGTGCGGGGCGAATCCAGCGCGGCGGCATCGGTCATCGGCGGATTTTCGCCGATCGCGATTGCCCGGGCCTCAGCGCTTGCGTGCCGCGTGCGGAGCCGCTGCCGGCAGCGGCTCGACGGCAAGGATCTCGCAGCGGTAGGTCGCCATCCACGGCAGCTTCGGCGACCCCGAGAGCATGTCGGTCTTGACGACGCGAAAGCGCATCCGCTGCGGGCGTGCCTGCACGGCCGTCGTCTTCAGAGCCGGGAACTGATCGAGGTTGTTCCAGGCGATCGTCCAGGCAACGTCCTTGCCCGGAAAGACCTCCTTGACAGGACGCCAGATGTGCAGGGCGCGCGAATCGAAGAAGACGTCGGCGACGTAGGTCTCGCCGGCGACGAGCGAGCCGCTGAATTCGGTCGGCGCCGACGCCGCGGCAGCCGGCGCCGATGCGTGCGCACCGGCCGCTGCCGGCGAGCTCGCGGCGGTGCCCTTGCGGGGCGCAGTGGCCGCCGTCGCGGCGAGCGCGAGCGCGAGCAGGCAGATGCCGACGGCGAGGCGCCCGCCGCCGCTCATCGCTTGGTCGGCGCGTTGCGCGCACCGCCGGCCGGAAAGAGCGTCTCGGCCTGCTTGTTGAGCTGCTCCTGCATCTGCATGAAGATCTTGCGCGATTGCTCCAGGTAGCTGCCCATCATGTTTTGCACCATCGGCGCCTGGCCGCTCAGGAACTTGGTCCAGAGCTCGGGGCTTTGCAGCTTGGGGTCGTAGAGGCCCTTCGACTGCTCGGCGAGCCGCGCCTGCACGTCGGTGAAGGTTTGCAGGTTCTGCTCGAGGTACGAGCCCATCATGCCCTGCATCGCGTGGCCGTAGAAGCGGATGATCTGCTCGAGCATCGAAGTCGAGAAGATCGGCACGCCGCCGGTCTCTTCCTCGAGGATGATTTGCAGCAGGATGCTGCGCGTCAGGTCGTCGCCCGTCTTGGCATCGCGGACCTCGAAGTCGGCGCCCTCGAGGACCATCGACTTCACATCGGCAAGCGTGATGTAGCTCGAGACCTCGGTGTCGTAGAGACGCCGGTTCGGGTACTTCTTGAGGATGCGCGGCCCGCCTGTCGCCGCAGCGGCCGGCGCCTTGGCGGCGCGTCGAGACTGGACCATGCTGTTCGAGGCTGTGAAACGACGGCGATTCTAGGAGTCGGTCCCGCTCGGCTCCGGAGGGTTTACCCCGCGGATTGCGCGCGCTTGGCGACGAGCGTGAGGATGTCGTAGCTCGCGACCAGCTCGCCGTCCTGATTCGTCACCTCGACGTCCCAGGCGACGACACCCTGGCCGCGGCCCTGCGCGTCCTTGCGGTCGCGGTCGATCTTGCGCTTGCACGTCAAGCGCGCGCGAATGGTGTCGCCGATCGCGACCGGCTTGACGAAGCGCAGCGTATCGAGACCGTAGTTGGCGAGCACCGGCCCGGGCGCCGGCGAGACGAACAGGCCCGCCGCCGCCGACAGGACGAAATAGCCGTGCGCGATGCGCTGGCCGAACGCCGACTCCTTGGCCGCGATCTCGTCGAAGTGCATGTAGAAAAAGTCGCCCGAGATGCCGCCGAAGGCGACGATGTCGGCCTCGCTCACGGTGCGCCGGTGAGTGAGGAGCGAGTCGCCGATCGCGAGCTCCTCGAAGTGCTTGCGAAACGGATGGAGGTCGCCTTCGTGCAGCGCGGCGCCGCGCACGTACTCGCCCGTCACCGCGGTCAGCATCGTCGGCGAGCCCTGCACTGCGGCACGCTGCAGGAAATGCTTGACGGCGCGGATGCCGCCGAGCTCTTCGCCGCCGCCGGCACGACCGGGTCCGCCGTGCTTGAGCATCGGCAGCGGCGAGCCGTGGCCGGTAGATTCGGCCGCCGACTCGCGGTCGAGAACGAGCAGCCGCCCGTGCCACGCCGCCAGCTGCGGAATCGCCTTCGCGGCGACTTTCGAGTCGTGCGTGACGAGCGTCGCGACCAGGCTGCCGCGGCCGCGCGCGGCGAGCACCATCGCCTCGTCGAAGTCGCCGTAGGGCATCAGCGTCGACACCGGGCCGAACGCCTCGACGTCGTGCACGGCATCGTTCTTCGTCCCGTCGCGACAGAGGACGAGCGTCGGCGCGAAGAAGGCGCCGTTGGCGACGCCCTCGCCGAGCGGACGAAAGGCTTCGCCGGCGCCGCAGACGATCTCGTTGCCCGCGGCGAGCTTGGCGACACGCTCGGCGACGTCGGCCTGCTGCGCCTTCGACGCGAGCGCGCCCATCTTCACGCCTTCGATCGCCGGATCGCCGACGCTGACCTTGGCGAGCCGCTCGCGCAGGCGCGCGGCCATCGCGTCGAGGTGGCGGCGCGGCACGATCGCGCGCCGGATCGCGGTGCACTTCTGCCCCGCCTTGACCGTCATCTCGCGCGCAACTTCCTTGGCGAAGAGATCGAACTCCTCGTCGTCTGGGCCGACATCGGGGCCGAGGATCGCCGCGTTGAGCGAATCGGCCTCGGCGGTGAACGGAATCGAGCGCGCCAGCAGGTTGGCGTTGCCGCGCAACTTCAACGCCGTGTCTGCCGATCCGGTGAAGGTGACGACGTCGCTGCTGTCGAGCCGGTCGAGCAGGTCGCCGGTCGAGCCGATGACGAGCTGCACGCTGCCCGCAGGCAGCAGCTTCGAGTCGACCATCATGCGCACCAGCGCTTCGGTGAGATAGCTCGTCGCCGTCGCCGGCTTGGCGATGCACGGCATGCCGGCGAGGAAGGTGGGAGCGAATTTCTCGAGCAGCCCCCAGACCGGAAAGTTGAACGCGTTGATGTGGACGGCGACGCCGCCACGCGGCACCAGGATGTGCGTCGCTGCGAAGCTTCCCTTCTTGCCGAGGACAACCGGCGGCCCCTCGTGCAGCACGTTGCCCGACGGCAGCTCGTTGCCGCCGATCGAGGCGTACGCGTACAAGGTCCCGGTGCCGCCCTCGATATCGACCCAGCCATCGCCGCGCGTCGCGCCGGTGTGGCGCGAGATCGCGTACAGCTCTTCCTTGCGTCCGTTCAGGTAGGCGGCGAGCGCCTTCAGGCGCGCCGCGCGCTGCTGGAAGTCGAGCGCGAGAAGCGCCGGGCCGCCGGCGCGGCGAGCGTGCTCGATCGCTTCGCCGAAGTCGAGCTCGTCGGCATGGGCGTGGTGGATCACGCTGCCGTCGATCGCGCTCGCCAGGCGGGCGCCCTCGCGCGAGCCGACCCAGCGGTCGGCGATCAGACTTTGCAGGACGGTCATGGCAACCTCAGGGTTCGTAATGCCAGGCGCCGTTCTCGATCCTGACCATGACGCGCGCGCGCTGGTCGAGGCCGAGGTGGTCGGTCGGCGACATGTTGAAGATGCCGTGCGCGCCGTGCACCTCGCGCGCCGACTCGAGCGCGTCGCGCAGCGCGGCGCGAAACTCCGCCGTCCCCGGTTGCGCCGTCTTCAGCGCGAGCGCGGCGGCAAAGGACATCAGCCGCCCGGCATCCCAGGCGTGCGCACCGAAAGTCGAGACCGACCCCTTGCCGTAGGCGGCCTCGTACCTGGCGACGTAGTCGAGCGCGCTCAGCCGGACCGCGTTGCCCGGCGGCAGCTGCGATGCGACGAGCACCGGCCCCGCGGGCAGGTACGTGCCGTCGACGTCCTTGCCGCCGACGCGCAGGAAGTCGTTGTTGGCAACGCCGTGCGTCTGGTAGTACTTGCCGGCGTAGCCGCGTTCTTTCAGCGTTCGCTGCGGCAGCACCGCCGGCGTTCCCGACGCCGCGATCAGGATCGCATCGGGCTTGGCCGCGATCAGCTTCAGCGCCTGGCCGGTGACCGAGGTGTCGGTGCGCGCGTAGCGTTCGCTGGCGACGATCGTCAGCCCCTTCACCGGCGCGATCTTCGAGAACTCGCGGTACCAGCCTTCGCCGTAGGCGTCGGAGAAGCCGATGAAGCCGACCGTCTTCACGCCCGCCGCCGCCATGTGGGTGGCGATCGCGAGCGACATCATGATGTCGTTCTGCGGCGTCTTGAAGACCCAGCGCCGCTTGGCGTCGACCGGCTCGACGATCGCCGCCGATGCCGCCATCGAGATCATCGGTGTCTTCGACTCGGCCGCGACGTCGATCATCGCCAGCGAGTTCGGCGTCGTGGTCGAGCCGAGCAGGACGTCGACCTTGCTCTCGGTGACGAGCTTCCGGGCGTTGGCGACCGCGTTGGTCGTGTCGGAGCCGTCGTCGAGGACGATGTAGTTGACCTTCTGGCCGCCGATCGACTGCGGCATCAGCGCGATCGTGTTCTTCTCCGGAATGCCGAGCGAGGCGGCGGGACCCGTCGCCGAGACGGTCACGCCGACGTTGATGTCGGCCCGCGCGAGAGTGACGAACGTGCTCGCCGCGGCGACACCGGCAGCGACGAGGGCGTTTCTGAAGAAGGACATGGAAGATCTCCGTTGTGATGGTCGGGATGCGAACGGGAAGCCTTGCGCACCGGCGCCCGCACCGCGCCGATGCCGCCGAAGAAGAGATCGGCGACGACCGGCGCCAGATCGGCATGGCTCAGGTTGCCCTTGGGCTGCAGCCAGGTGAACATCCAGTTCATCATGCCGAACAGGAGCATCGCCAGGGGCTTGCCGAGGTCGTCTTTCGCGAGCTGGGGGCGGACTGCGGCGATCGCGTCGGCAAACGCAGCGACGACGCGACGTTCGCCGCCGAGGATGCGCTTGCGCTCGGTGGCGTTCAGGAATCGCACGTCCTCCGTGAGCACGCGATGCTCCGACTGCGAGCCGGCGTAGGCGGCGAGGAACGCCTCGATCAGCCGCCGCAGCCGCGCCTCGGGCGCAAGGCGCGCAGCGTCGACATGCTCGACGAGGGCGAGCAGGCGGCCGATGTGCGACTCGGCAATCTCGACCAGGAGCTGGTGCTTGTCGCGGACGTAGTGGTAGAGCGATGGCTTCGAGACGCCGCAGGCGTCGGCGACCTCGTTCATCGACGTCGCCGTGTAGCCGCGGCGCGCGAACAGCTCGGCGGCACGAGCGAGGATCGTCTCGCGCTGCAGCGCATAGCCTCGAGAACGGCCGCGCGGCATCTCGATCTACCGCTCGTCGAACGAGAGCACGACGCGCTCGGTCAGCGGATGGGACTGGCACGTCAGCACGAAGCCGGCCGCGACCTCGTGCTTCTCGAGTGCGAAGTTGCGTTCCATCCGCACCTCTCCTTCGAGCAGCTTGGCACGGCAGGTGCAGCAGACGCCCGACTTGCACGAGAACGGCACCTCGAGGCCGGCGGCAGCGGCGGCATCGAGAACATTGCCCTGCGCGGCATGGAAGTCGATCTCGCGGGCGACGCCGTCACGGATGATGGTGACGCGCGCGTCGGCGGCGTCGCCTTCGCGCGGCGCTTGCACGGCACGCTTGCCCGGGCCCGACTCGTCGGGAATGCCGAACCGCTCGATGTGGATCCGCTCCGGCGCGAGCCCGGCGGCGCGAAGCGCTGCCTCGGCCTCGTCGTTGACGCCGTGCGGGCCGCAGACGAACGCGTGGTCGATGCCCTGCGCGTCGATCAGCGTGGCCAGGAACTCGCCGATCTTGGCGCGGTCGAGCCGGCCGCTGTAGAGCGGCAGGTCGGTCGCCTCCTGCGAGAACACCATGTGCAGTGTCAGGCGCGACAGGTAGCGGTTCTTCAGGTCCTCGAGCTCTTCGGTGAACATCGTCGAGCGCTGGCGGCGATTGCCGTAGACGAGCGTGAAGGTCGACTTCGGCTCGGCGCCGAGCACCGCCTTCAGGATCGAAAGAATCGGCGTGATGCCGCTGCCGCCGGCGATGCCGAGATAGTGCCGCGTCGCGTTCGGATCGAGCGGGACGAAGAAGCGCCCCTCCGGCGTCATCACCTGCAGCGTATCGCCTGCCTTGAGCGATTCGTTGAGCCAGGTCGAGAAGACGCCGCCCGGCACCTTGCGGATGCCGACCCGCAGCTCGCCATCGGCCGGCGCGGCGCAGATCGAATACGAGCGCCGCTCCTCGTTGCCGCCGATCGTGTGGCGCAACGTCAGGTGCTGACCGTGGCTGAAGTGGAACTGCGCGGAGAGGTCGGCCGGGACATCGAACGAGACGACGACCGCCTCTTCGGTCTCGGGCCGCACGCTCTTGACGCGCAGGGGATGAAAGTGAAGCGACATCGCGCTAGATCGGCTTGAAGTGCTCGAACGGCTCGCCGCAGGCGCGGCAGCGCCAGAGCGCCTTGCATGCGGTCGCGCCGAAGGCGGCGAGACGCTCGGTGTTCGTGCTCGCGCAACGCGGGCACGCGAGCGGCGCCACCGCGCGCGGAACGAAGCGCAGCGGCGCGCCTTGCGTGAGGTCGGCCGGGCCGGGCGGCGCGATGCCGTAGCCGTGCAGCCTGGCGCGGCCTTCGGCACCGATCCAGTCGCTCGTCCATGCCGGCGCGCGCTGCATGCGGATCCGCGTCGGGCCGAGGCCGGCGTCGTCGAGCGCGGCGACGATGCTCTGCTCGATGACCTCGGTCGCGGGGCAGCCCGAGTAGGTCGGCGTGACGACGACGACCAGCCCGGCCTCGCCGTCGTCGATCACGTCGCGGACGATGCCGAGATCGACGACCGAGAGCACCGGCACCTCGGGATCGAGGACGCTGGCGAGGACGGCCCAGGCGCGCTCGCGGCGCGACCCGGCGCCCTGCTCCGGGTCCCGACGCACGACGTTGTTCGCGTCCTCGATCACCACACGCCGCCCGGAAACGAGCGTTGCAGATGCTGCATCTCGGCGAGCATGTAGCCGAGGTGCTCGCTGTGCCGGCCGACCTTGCCGGTGCTGCGAAACGCCCGCTCGGGCGGCAGCTCGAGGCCGGCGGCAGCAAGGACGGCACCGAACTCGGCGCGCCAGTCATCGCGCAGGTCGGCCCAGCGCGGACCGAGACCGGTCGCCGCAGCGCCGTCGTCGACCGCATCGGCGTCGAAGATCTCGGCGACGTACGGCCAGAGCAGATCGAGCGCGGCCCGGGTCCGCGCCGCCGATTCATCGCTGCCGTCACCGAGGCGAACGACCCAGTCCGCCGCGTGCTCCTGGTGATAGCGCGCTTCCTTGACCGCCTTGCCGGCGATCGCAGCGAGCTCCGGATCGGTCGACGTCTCGAGGCGCTGCCAGAGCAGCTTGAGGAAGACCGCCAGCGCCAGGTTGCGCAGCATCGTCAGCGCGAAGTCGCCGCGCGGCAGCTCGACGATCGTGCAGTTGCGAAAGTCGCGCTCGTCGCGCAGGAACGCGAGCTGGTCCTCGTCGTGCGCCTCGCCACCGAGAGCAGCCTCGAGCGCGCCGGCGCGGGTGAGCACGGCGCGCGCCTGGCCGACGAGATCGAGCGCCATGTTCGTGAGCGCGATGTCCTCCTCGACGATCGGTGCGTGACCGCACCACTCGGCGAGGCGCTGGGCGTGGATCAGGCAGGTGTCGCCGATCCGCAGCAGGTACTGCACCGACGGCTGCGACGAGACGGAGATCGAGGACGAGGGCATGGCCGCGCTCACATGTGGTCGAGCGACTTCGGCAGCGCGTAAAAGGTCGGGTGGCGGTACACCTTGTCTTCCATCGGATCGAAGTACGACGCCTTCTCGCCGGGATCGCTCGCCGTGATCTGGTCGGAGCGGACGACCCACACGCTCGTGCCTTCCTGGCGCCGCGTGTAGACATCGCGCGCGAGCTGGATCGCCATCTGCGGATCGGCGGCGTGGAGGCTGCCGCAGTGCTTGTGGTCGAGGCCGGCCTTGCTGCGAACGAACACTTCCCAGAGCGGCCACTCGTTCTTCTCGCGGCCGCGCGCTGTCGACTCGGCCGGCGCACCGGGAGTCGCGCTCGGGGTGGCGGCCGGGCTCATGCGGCCTCCCTGAGGTCGGTGCGCTTTGCGGCGTGCGCGAGCGCCGCCTCGCGCACCCACGCACCGTCGTCCCACGCCTTGACGCGCGCCGCGAGACGCTCGCGGTTGCACGGGCCTTCACCGCCGACGACCTGCCAGAACTCGCGCCAGTCGATCGCACCGAAGTCGTGGTGGCCGCGCTCCTCGTTCCATCGCAAGTCCGGATCGGGCAAGGTGACGCCGAGGATCTTCGCCTGCTCGGCGGTCGCGTCGATGAACTTCTGGCGCAGGTCGTCGTTGCTGATCCGCTTGATGCCCCAGCGCATCGACTGCTCGGAGTTCGGCGACTCGCTATCGGGCGGGCCGAACATCATCAGGCTCGGCCACCACCAGCGGTTCACCGCGTCCTGCACCATCGCCTTCTGCGCGTCGCTGCCCCTGGTCATCATCGTCAGCAGCGACTCGAAGCCCTGGCGCTGGTGGAACGACTCCTCGCGGCAGATCCGCACCATCGCGCGCGCGTACGGCGCGTACGAGCAGCGGCAGAGCGGCACCTGGTTCATGATCGCGGCGCCGTCGACGAGCCAGCCGATCGTGCCCATGTCGGCCCAGGTCAGCGTCGGGTAGTTGAAGATCGAGCTGTACTTCGCCTTGCCGCAATGGAGCGCGTCGAACAACTGGTCGCGCGAGGTGCCGAGCGTTTCGGCGGCGGCGTAGAGATAGAGGCCGTGGCCGGCTTCGTCCTGCACCTTGGCGAGCAGGATGGCCTTGCGCTTCAGGGTCGGCGCGCGGCTGATCCAGTTGCCCTCGGGCAGCATGCCGACGATCTCCGAGTGCGCGTGCTGGCTGATCTGGCGCACCAGCGTCTTGCGGTAGTGCTCTGGCATCCAGTCCTTGGCCTCGATGAAGTCACCGGCGTCGATGCGCGAATCGAACGCCTGCTGGCGCGCCATCTCCTCGGCCGAGCGGACCGCCTTCGGCGCGTCGCCGGCGTCCTTCGGCATCGTGTCCATCGCTTGCGTGTACATCGCTTTCGCTCCGATCTCACTTCAGGTTCTTGGCGAGGAACTTCTCGACCCGGGTCCAGAAGTCGATCCGGTTCTCGACCTTCAGCCAGCCGTGGCCCTCGCCCGGGTACACGATGTACTCGGGCTCGTTGCCGGAGGCGCGCATCGCGGCGCGGATGCGGTCGCCGTGGTCGATCGGCACGCGCACGTCCTCGGCGCCATAGGCCAGCAGCATCGGCACCTTGATCTCGCGCGCGCGCTCGACCGGCGCCGCCGCCTTGAGCATGTCCGCGTCCTTCTCGGGGTCGCCGATCATGATCGGGAACGAGTACTCGCGAGCCTCTCGGGGCATGTCGCTTTGCCAGATCGGCGCGAGCAACAGCCGGGGGTCGCTGACCGCGACCCATGCAACGCCGCAGCGGTAGAGGTCCGGGTAGCGGATGACGCCCATCAGCGTCGCGTAGCCGCCATAGCTCGCTCCGGCGATGCAGATGCGCTTGCCATCGACGAGACCCTTCGCCGTCGCCCAGCGCACGGCATCGGCGACGTCGTCCTGCATCGTCGTTCCCCATTGACGGAACCCGGATTCCATGTGCGCCCTGCCATAGCCGGTGCTGCCGCGAAACTCGGGCTCAATGACAACGTAGCCGCGAGAGGCTAGGAACTGCGCGTCCGCGTTCCAGTGCCAGTGCGTGCCGCGCACCCACGGGCCGCCGTGAACGAGGACGACCGCCGGTCGCGGACCGCTCGCCACTTCGCGCGGAGTCGTGACCCACACGGGCAGGTCGAGGCCGTCGCGCGCCTTGATGCGATGCATGTCGAGGGTCGCCATCGTCTTCGGATCGACCGCCGGACGGGCGCGGCCGATCGTCGTCCACTCGCGAGACGAGGGTCGATACACGCTGTAAGTGCCGGGATCGCGATCGGAGAAGGAACGGACGAGGATGGCGCCTTCGGGCGCCCAGCAGCGGCCGCAGCTCACCTGGTTGATCGTGTTCGGAAAGCGCGCGTCTGCGAGCGCCTGCAACTTCCTTACCTCTGGATCGAACCAGATCGTCGTCGCCGCGTCGGTCTCGACGCGAACGCCGAGCACGCGCTCGCCGCGCTCGCTATCGAACACCAGTTGCGAAAAGCCGTCGAAGCCGGGCGTCAAGACGATCGCGTCCTTCTCGGGCTTGCCGGTCGACCTGTCGACGCGAGCGAGCGAGGCGGTCGAGTCGCTGCTGTAGACGACCGCATAGAAGTTGCCCCGGCCATCGACGGCTTCCGGCTCCCACGGCATCGAAAGGTGCGGTGCCTTCAGGATCGAGCGCCATGTCTCGCCGCTGTCGCGCCAGAACACCTCGCCGACGCCATTGGTCGTCGTTCGCACGGCACGGGGCTCACCCTTCGGATCGAACACCCAATCCGTCGCATTGGGCGGACTGCCGACAGCCAGGCTGCGCCAATGGCCGGTGGTGACATCGAGTCGCTTCGGCACCTCGCCGACGGCGTCGCCGATGCCGTTGAAGATGTACTGCACGACGATGACATCGTTGCTGCCGTCGCGAAGCACCCTCAGGAGACGGTGGTCCGGACCGAGATCGAGCACCTTGCTGCTCGCCTCGACGATCCATCTGCCTCGAATGAGGGCCCGAGCGTCGCTGCCGTCGCGCTTGACGGTAAACAATCCGAGGCCTGCCTTCTGATCAAATGCCGCGACCAGGAGATCCGCGACCTCGTAGACGAGACGCTCGTCGTTGACCCATTCGAACGAGTAGATGTCGAACCGAGGGCTGGCAGCAACGACGACCGGCGGTTTGGCGCTGCCGACTTCGACGACCGCGAGCACCATGCGGTCGTTCGTGGCCGGAACTGTCAGCGCCAGGTGATGGCCCGAGGGGGAGATGCGGATCTCGCGGATCTCTTCGTTGGAAAAGAAGGTAGACACCGCAATGGCGTCTGCGCCGTGAGCGGGTGCGGCGCCCCACGCCGAGAGGACAGCAGCGACCGCAACAAACCAACGCCGCAAGGCGCGCAGGAACAGATCCTTCGCAGGCATTACCTCTCCCCTTCTCGTTTCCGCCGATCGATCACCCGCTTCGCCTTCCCGACCAGCGTCCGCTCGATCGACTCCGGCGCACCGACGGCGACCTTCGTGCTGATGCCGATCAGCGTTTTGACGCGATTCCTGAGCGCCGTCGCGATCTCTTCACGGTTCGCCTGCGCGTGCTGCGGCAGCACCTCGCAGCGCACCTCGACCGCGTCGAGGCTACCCTCGCGCGTGACGACGAGCTGGTACTGTCCGGAGAGCTGGCCATGGGCGAGGACGATCTCCTCGATCTGGGTCGGGAACAGGTTGACGCCGCGGATGATCAGCATGTCGTCGCTGCGGCCGACGATCTTGCCCATGCGGCGCATCGAGCGCGCGCTCGGCGGCAGCAGGCGCGTCAGGTCGCGCGTGCGGTAGCGGATCACCGGCAGCGCTTCCTTCGTCAGCGTCGTGAAGACGAGCTCGCCCTCTTCGCCGTCGGGCAGCACCACGCCGGTGGCCGGATCGATGATCTCGGGATAGAAGTGGTCCTCCCAGACCACCGGCCCGTCCTTGGTCTCCACGCACTCGCTGGCGACGCCGGGGCCCATCACCTCCGACAAGCCGTAGATGTCGACGGCATCGATGCCGGCGTGGCCCTCGATCTCCTTTCGCATCGCCTCGGTCCACGGCTCGGCGCCGAAGATGCCGACCTCGAGGCTGGTCGTCGTCGGATCGATGCCCTGGCGTGTCAGCTCCTCGATCAGCACCTGCATGTACGACGGCGTCACCATGATGATGTTGGGCTTCAGGTCCTGGATCAGCTGGACCTGCTTTTCGGTCTGGCCGCCCGACATCGGGATGACCGTGCAGCCGGCGCGCTCGGCGCCGTAGTGCGCGCCGAGCCCGCCGGTGAAGAGGCCGTAGCCGTAGGCGACGTGGACCATGTCGCCCGGCCGGCCGCCGGCGGCGCGGATCGAGCGCGCCACCAGATCGGCCCAGGTATCGATGTCGTGCAGCGTGTAGCCGACGACGGTGGGCTTGCCGGTCGTTCCCGATGAGGCGTGGATGCGGGCGACGCGCTCGCGCGGCACGGCGAGCATGCCGAACGGATAGTGGTCGCGCAGGTCGCTCTTGACCGTGAACGGGAAGCGCGACAAGTCCGAGAGCTCGCGAAAATCGTCGGGCCGGACTCCCTTGGCGTCGAACGAGCGCCGGTAGTGCGGCACATTCTCGTACGCGTGCTTCAGGCTCCAGCGCATGCGCTCGAGCTGCAGCGCGCGCAGCTCGTCGGTGCTGGCGCGCTCGATCGGCTCGAGCTCGCCGGGGACGGGTCGACGCACGGTCATCGGGCCTCCTCTGCCGGTGCGGCTGGAATGACGGTGCGGCCGCTGAGCGCCGCCGAGCGGCCGCGTACGAGCGCGACGCGAGCACCGGCACGGTTGGTGACGACGATGTCGTAGACGCCGGTGCGGCCGCTGCGCGAGACCTCGACGGCGTCGGCCGTCAGCACGTCGCCGCGCTGCACAGGCGCGAGAAAGTCGACGCTCAGACCGGCGGCGACGGTGAGCTGGTTGCGCGAGTTGCACGCGAACGCGAACGCCGAATCGGCGAGGGTCGTGATGAAGCCGCCGTGGCAGATCTCGTGGCCGTTCAGCATGTCGTCGCGCACCGGCATCTCGAGCCGCGCGGTGCCGGCGCCGAGGGCGAGGATCCGCATGCCGAGGCCTTGCGACGCGCGATCGGCGGCGAACATGTGCGCGCCGACCTGCTCGGGCGACGGCGCGTCGTGGCGGAGGCTCGACGTCATCTAGCGGTCGGCGAAGGTCGGCGCGCGCTTGGCCATGAACGCGGCGACGCCCTCGGCGAAATCGGGCGCCGCGCCGAGCGTGCGCTGGAGGTCGGCCTCGAGGCTGAGCGCGGCGGCGAGGTCGAGCTGCTGCGACGCATCGAGCGCCTGCCGGGTCGCGACGAGGGCGCGCGTCGGCAGCGAGGCAAGCCGCGCCGCGATCGCCGCGATCTCGGCGGCAAACGCCGCGTCGTCGACGCACTTCCAGATCAGCCCGACCCGGGCTGCGTCTTCGGCGCCGAGCTTGTCGGCGAGCATCGCCAGCCCGAGTGCCTGGGCGCGGCCGACGAGGCGCGGCAGCAGCCACGTGCCGCCGCAATCGGGAATCAGGCCGATCTTCGAGAACGCCTGGATGAAGGTTGCCGAGCGCGCGGCGACGACGACGTCGCACAGCAGCGCGAAGTTCGCGCCGGCGCCGGCGGCGACGCCGTTGACGGCGGCGACGACCGGCACCGGCAGCGAGCGGATGCGCAGCGCGAGCGGCTTGTAGAAGCGCTCGATGGCAGAGCCGACGTCGACCTGCGCGCCATCGCCTTGCGGCGCGACGGCCGGGTCGGCGAGGTCCTGGCCGGCACAAAAGGCGCGGCCCGTCCCGGTGACGACGACGCAGCGCACCTCGCGGTCGGCGGCGGCATCTTCGAGGGCAGCGCGCAGCTCGCCGTGCATCGCCGCGGTGAAGCTGTTCAGCGCCTGCGGCCGATTCAAGGCGAGAGTGCGGACGCTGCCGGAGTGGCTGATGCGAACGAGCGGCTCTTCCACGGCGGTCTCCTGTCCGGGCCAGAACGCGAAACATCGTCGACCGACCGGTAGGTAGAGTATAGCGGCGGCTTCGACGCCGTGGCAAGAGGCTTCTGCGTGCCCGGCGCTGCCATCAAACGCGAGCGAGGAAGGCGAGCAGGCGGCGCTCGTCGACGTCCAGCCCGGCCTTGCGCACGGTCTCGAGACTGGCGCGCGTTTCGTCGTCGAGCTCGCTCGTGAGGACATCGAGGATGCGCGGATGGACGTACGACTTCCGGCAGACCGCGACGGTGTTGCCGAGTCGCTTGGCGACCTCGGCGAGAAGCTCCCGCGGGCTCGGCCGTGACTTCGGGTCGAGCTCGGCGTGCTCGATCCAGAGCGCGAGCGCGTGCACCGAGCCGTGCCAGGTACGAAAGTCCTTGGCGGTGAAGTCGGCACCGCCGGCGGCGCGGATATAGGCGTTGACGTCGTCCGAGCCGACGACGTGCGGCTCGCCGTCCTCGCCGACGTACTGGAACAGGTCCTGCCCCGGCATCGCCTGGCAGCGCCTGACGACGCGAGCGACGCGCGGGTCGTCGAGCGCGACCTCGTGCTCCTTGCCGCTCTTGCCGCGAAAGCGCAACCGAAGTCGCCCGCCCGAGACGGCGGCGTGGCGGTTGCGCAGGGTCGTCAGGCCGAACGAGCGATTGGACCGCGCATATTCCTCGTTGCCGATGCGCACGAAGGTCGTGTCGAGCAGGCGGACGATCGTCGCCAGCACGGTCTCGCGCCGTGGCGTCGCGCCGAGCGGTGCGGCGAGGTCGGCCCGCACGCGCTTGCGCAACCGTGGCAGCGCGGCGCCGAACTCGAGCATCCGCTCGAACTTGTCCTGATCCTTGGCGAGTCGCCACGCAGGGTGATAGCGGTACTGCTTGCGGCCGCGCGCGTCGCGGCCGGTGGCCTGCAGATGCCCGTTCGCGAGCGTGCAGATCCAGACCCGCTCGTAGGCAGGCGGGATCGCGAGCGAGCGGATGCGCTCGAGGTCGGCGGCGCGGCGCAGGCGCTTGCCGTCGGGCTCGAGGTAGGCGAAGCCGCCGCCCCGACGCACGCGCCGAATCCCCGGCCCGTCGTCGCTGACCCAGACGAGCCCCGGCGGCGCCGTCGCGTTCGGCGCGACAGCCGCAGCGCGTCTCCTCGCGATCGGGCGCGCTACCGGCGCCCCGTTCATCCGGCCGCGACCGCGGGCGGCGCCGGCGCGCGGGGCTCGCGCACTGGCGATGGCCGAGACGGCTGCGGATCGTCGATCGCCGGCGGCACGCCTTGCGGATGTTGCGGCGTCGGCGGCAGCGGCATCGGCGGTTCTGGCTTCGGAGGACAAGGTTCGTTCGACAAGGACTTCGGCTCGACGTGAACAGCGCTCGCCCGGGCAAGCCTCGTGCCGTCGGGCGGACGCCGCGGCGACGGCAGCGTGCATTGCCCCGCGCGGCGCTTGTCCCTTTCGTTTCGCTCTCTGGCCGATGCCCCGACGCCTCGTGCGGCACGTGCGACAACTGCATCCGAGGGCGTGACCGTCGTCTTCTCCGAAGGCGCGAAGCGCGTCTTCCTGCCGGCGTTCGTTTGCCGCTCCGCGGCGAAGAAGCGGCACCGGCCGGGGTCGGCAAGAGTTGCCGCAAGCGCTGCCTGAGCGGCGGCGGCGAAGGCCGCGCCGGAGCAGGCTCGATGCGCTGCCACCGAGGAGAAACCGAGCGTCGGCGGATTTGGCACGGGTGTTGCTCTCAGACCGCTCGCCCGAGCGCGGCGCGACTGCTGCGCGCGGCCTTGCGAATCTTCCTTCGACGGCAACAAGCCATGAATTTCCCGACCCTCCAACCCCGTCAGCGCCAACAGCACACCGTCACGCCGCGGCTGCAGCACGCAGTCCGGCTCCTGCAGCTCTCGTCGCTCGACTTCGCGCAGGAGGTGCAGGACGCGATGGGCCGCAATCCGTTCCTCGAGGTCGAGGATTCGCCGCCCGATGCCGGCCGGGTCGATATCGCATCGGCAGGCAGCGAGGGCGAGCCGCGCGGCATCGACCTCGAGGCGATGGCGCCGATCGTCGATGCGCCGTACGAGCGCGAGAGCTGGCAGCCATCGTCGAGCGGCTTGCGCCAGCCCAACACCGACAGCGACGTCGCTGCGCTCGACATGATCGCCGCCGACGTGGGCCTGCGCCAGCACCTGCACAGCCAGATCAACGTCCTGCCGCTCGGCGAGCGCGATCACGCGCTGGCGTGCGCGATCATCGAGTCGCTCGACGACGACGGCTATCTGCGGGTCGAGCTCGACGAGCTCGCCGCGACCGCCGGCATGACGCCGCCGGTCGAGCCGTCCGAGATGCAGATCGCGCTGAAGCACGTCCAGGCGCTCGATCCTGCGGGAATCGGCGCACGCAACGTCGCCGAGTGCCTGCTGCTGCAGCTGCCGCAGGTCGAGGACGCGGAGGAGCGCGCGATCGCTCGCGCCATCGTCGCCGGCCACCTCGACCGTCTGGCCCAGCACGACGTCAACGGTCTGGCGCGGCTGCTCAAGCGCACGCCGGCGCAGATCGAGGCCGCCTGCGAGCGGATCCGCCACCTCAGCCCCCGGCCGGGCTGGAACGTCGAGCCGACCGCAACCCAGTTCATCACGCCGGACGTGATCGTGCGCAAGGTCCGCGGCCGCTGGACGGTGACGCTCAACCGCGCCGTCGTGCCGCGGGTCAAGCTCAACCAGGCGTACGCGTCGATGTTCCAGGAACACCGCGACAGCCAGCACGGCGAGCTCGCGCAGCATCTGCAGGAGGCACGCTGGACGGTGAAGAACGTGCAGCAGCGCTTCTCGACGATCCTGATGGTCGCCGAGGCGATCCTCAAGCGCCAGCAGCACTTCCTCGAATTCGGGCCGATGGCGATGAAGCCGCTCGGCCTGCGCGAGATCGCCAACGAGCTCGGCTTGCACGAATCGACGGTCTCGCGGGTGACCAACAACAAGTACATGGCGACGCCGGTCGGTGTCTTCGAGCTCAAGTACTTCTTCTCGCGCGAGATGGCGACGGCGAGCGGCGGCGCCTGCTCGGCGACCGCGATCCGCGGCGTCATCAAGGGGATGATCGACGCCGAGAGCCCGACCGATCCGCTTTCGGACGCGCAGATCGCCCGCCTGCTCGTCCGCCAGGGCCTCAAGGTAGCGCGGCGAACCGTCACCAAATATCGCCAGCTGCTCAAGGTCGCGTCGGTCGAGCGGCGCCGCCGCATCGGTCGGCCGGCGGCCGACGGCGAAGCGCTGGCGTGATGGCGCCGCCGGCGCGTGGCATGCCGATTGCCGCCGCTCAGTCCGGAGTTGCCCGACATCGGCGCAACGCGGACCGAAGGCCGGCCGTGACAGGCGAATCGCGACCTACTTCCATCGAGGCGGACCCCGAGCTCGATCGCACCGCTGCGCCGACCGCGAGCGACGAATCGGTGCATCTGCTCGAGGCGGCACCGGTCCTCATCTGGAGCGCCGGGCTCGATCGCTCGAACGACTGGTTCAGCCCCTCCTGGACCGTCTTCACCGGCCGTGGCATGGAGCAGCTCGTCGGCGAGGGCTGGATGCTCGCCGTCCACCCCGAAGACCTCGACCGCTGCGTCGGCATTCGCGCGACGAGCTTCGACGCGCGCACCCCGTTCTCGATGGACCTGCGGCTGCGTCGCCACGACGGCCAGTACCGCTGGATGCTGGACAACGGCGTGCCGCGCTTCGGCGCCGACGGCGCGGCGATCGGCTACGTCGGCAGCTGTGTCGACATCCACGAGAGGAAGGAGCTCGAGGAGTCGCTTGCCGAGCGCACCCAGCAACTGCGCCTTGCCGAGCGTCGCCAGGGCCAGTTCCTCGCGATGCTGTCGCACGAGCTGCGCGGCCCCCTGGCGCCGATCGCCAACGCCGCGAGCGTGCTGCGCACGCTCGAGCACACCAATCCGATCCTGGTCCGGCTGCGCGAGATCCTCGAGCGCCAGGTCGCGAGGCTCGGCCACCTGATCGAAGAGCTGATCGACGTCACCCGCGCGGCGCAGGGCCAGATCACGCTCGTTCGCGAGCGAACCTCGATCGAGAGCGTCGTCCAGGCGGCGGTCGCGAGCAGCCACGACAAGCTGACCTCAGGCGGCCACCAGCTCGACGTCGACGTCCCCGACGAGCGGCTGTTCGTTCGCGGCGACCGCGGCCGGCTCGCACAGGCGCTGTCGCACCTCATCGTCAACGCGGCCAAGTTCAGCTTCGAGCCGAGCACGATCGCGATCAGCGTCCGTCGCGCGGCGCGGACCGTCCACATCTCGGTCAAGGACAAGGGCGCGGGAATCGATGCCGAGTTCCTGCCGCACGCGTTCGAGCTGTTCGCGCAGCAGGACCAGACGCTCGCCCGCACGCTCGGCGGCCTCGGCGTCGGCCTGACGCTGGCCCGCCGGATCGCGCAGCTGCACGGCGGCGACGTCGAGGGATTCAGCGAAGGCCCCGGCCACGGCAGCGAGTTCGTCCTCTGGCTGCCGCTGATGGCCGCCGACGCGGCCGCCGATGCCGACGGCCAGAACGACGTGCCACGCCTGAGCGAGAGCTACCGCGTCCTCATCGTCGAGGACAACGCCGACGCGCTCGAGAGCCTGCGTTTGCAGATGGAGCTCTGGGGCACCGAGGTCAGCACCGCGAGAAGCGCGGAGGAAGCGCTCGGCATCGCCGAGACGGTGCGGCCGCAGATCGTGCTCTGCGACATCGGCCTGCCGGGGATGGACGGCTTTCGCCTCGTCGCACCGATGCGCGAGAAGCTGAAGGGCGCGCCGGTCGTCTTCGCCGCCGTCACCGGCTACGCGAGCGCCGACGATCAACGGCGGGCGCTCGACGCCGGCTTCGACTCGTTCTTCGTCAAGCCGCTCAACCCGGCGAGCCTCGCCAACCTGCTGCGCTCGTACCCCGGCCGGCCGGGCTGAGCCGCCGGCGCGGCGGCGTCAGCGAATTTCGTCGAGAGTGCCGGGCTCGCTCACCGGCTCGCCGTCATCGGCGGCGTATTCCTTGAGACGGTTGTAGAGCGTCTTCAGGCTGATGCCGAGCGCCGCCGCCGTCTTCTCCTTGTGGCGGCCGAGATGCTCGAGCGTCGCCAGCGTCAGCATCCGGTCGGCCTCGGCGAGCGTGGTGCCGATGCGCACGGTGATGCTCGCCGCCGGACCTCCGGCGACAGCGCTCCCCGGTGCGACCGGCAGGCCGTCGTCGTGGATCGTCGCGCCCGTCGTCATCACGTAGGCGCGATAGACGACGTTGCGCAGCTCGCGGACATTGCCGGGCCAGCGGTAGGCGGCGAACCGCTCGAGGACGTCGTCGCCGAGCCGTTTGGCCGCGCCTTCGCGCTCGCCGATCTGGGCCAGGAAATGGCGGGCGATGAGCGGGATGTCCTCGGTCCGCTCGCGCAGCGGCGGCAGGTGAATCGGAAAGACGTTGAGCCGATAGAGCAGGTCCTCGCGAAGCTTTCCCTTGGCGACCGCATCGGCGGGACTGCGGTTGGTTGCCGCGATGATGCGAACGTCGGTCTCCTGCATCTGGGTCGAGCCGACCCGCATGAAAGTGCCGGTCTCGAGAACGCGCAGCAGCTTGACCTGGAGATCGAGCGGCATCTCGGTGATCTCGTCGAGCAGCAGCGTGCCGCCGTTGGTGCGCTCGAAGAAGCCCAGATGCTGGCGGTCGGCGCCGGTAAAGCTCCCCTTCTCGTGGCCGAAGATCTCGCTTTCCATCAGGTGCGGCGAGATCGCACCGCAGTTGAGACCGAGGAAGGGGTGGCTGCGCCGTCGGCTGAGATCGTGCACGGTGCGCGCGACGACTTCCTTGCCGGTGCCGCTCTCACCGGTGATGAAGACCGAGACGTTGGTCGCGGCGACGCGGACGATCTGCTGGTAGATCTTCTGCATCGGCGCGGCGCGGCCCCAGAGCGCACCGAAGTGGCCCTCGGCTTCGAGCACCGACTGCAGATCGCCTGCGGCCGCCTTCAGCGCCGACGGCTTGGTGACCCGTGACAGCACGCCCTGGAGCTGCTTCAGGCTCATCGGCTTGACGAGGTAGTCGGCGGCGCCGAGCCTGAGCGCCTGGATCGAAGTCTCGAGGCTGGCGTGGCCGGTGATCAGGACCAGCTCGGTGTTGGTCAGCTGCTTGGCGTCGTTGAACAGCTCCATTCCGCTGCCGTCCGGCAGCATCAGGTCGAGCAGGACGATGTCGGGCTCCTGCAGCGCGATCTGGCGCCGCGCGTCGCGCAGCGACCCGGCAGTGGCGACGCTGAAGCCTTCGTTGGCGATCAGCATCGCCATCGTTTCCGCAGCGTCGGAATCGTCGTCGACGAGCAAGGCGTGAGGCACTCGGACCTTCTCCCAGACAGATCGGCGTATGGTAGCCAGCTGCAGCGCGACCGATCTTGTCGGACGCTACTCCCAAATCGCGCGCCCGTTCGCTTTCCATCGTAGGCAGCGCCGGGGCGACTCTCCAGTCGGCTCCGCCGATTCACTCGTCGGACGTTGCCTACGCGGCGCGAGGCAACGAGGTCGTCGCCCTGGGAACGAGCACCTTCGCCTTGTGGTCCCGATCCGGGGTCCAGCCGACGACGGAGAGGAGAACGAAGAAGCCGAGCACGTAGCCGACCGCGACGTGCCATCCGCCCGTGATCCATGCCTGGGTCGACCGTGCTTCGGGGAACTGGCTCGCGAGGGCAACGCCGGCCGACGACCCGAACCAGATCATCGAGCCGCCGAAGCCCACTGCGTAGGCGACGAAGCCCCAGTCGTAGCCGCCCTGACGCAGCGCGAGCGCGGTCAACGGGATGTTGTCGAACACGGCGGAGACGAAGCCGAGGCCGAGCGTGACCGGCCACGACGCCGCGGGAAGCGCTTCGACCGGCATCATCGACGCGCACAACACGAGGCCGACCAGGAAGATGCCGCCGCGCGTCGCCGACGGCAGGACGCTCCAGTCGGGCGGCACGCTCGGCGCTGCCAGCAGCAACGCAAGCCAGACCGCGATCCCGATCGCCGGGATGCGATCGAGGACGCTGCCGTGATGCAACTGGCCGACGACGTTGGCGACGATCGCCGCCGCGAGCATCGCAGCGACGACGAAGAGGTGGCGCCAGACTGCCGTCACTCCCAGTGGCGCTTCCTTGGTGATCGGCTGGTAGGCGTGCTGCTGGCGTGAGGCGATGATGCCGAAGAAGAGCAGCGCCGGCACGGCCGCGGCGTAGGCGTCGATCACTTGCTGCGGAGACACACCGTCGATCCACATCATCGTCGTCGTCGTGTCGCCGACGACGCTGCCCGAGCCGCCGGCGTTGGACGCGGCGACGATCGCGGCCAGGAAGCCGACGTGGACGCGGCCGCGGTAGATCGCCGTCGCCATCGTGCCGCCGATCAGCGCGGCGGCGATGTTGTCGAGAAAGCTCGACAGGACGAACACGATCACGAGCATCGCGAAGCCGCCCTTCCAGTCGTCGGGGAGCAGGCGCGGCAGCAGGATCGGCACCCGGCTCTCCTCGAAGTGGCGGGCGAGGAGGGCGAAGCCGACGATCAGCAGCAGCAGGTTGACGACGAGCACCCATTCGCTCGCCAGGTGCTGGCCCAGCCCGTCGACGCCGGCGTGGCCGCGGAACGACGAGAAGACGAGCTTGTAGAGCGTGATCGTCGCCACGCCGATCAGGCTGACGCGCAGCGAGTGATGGTGCAGCAGCGCGACGCCGGCCAGGACGGCCGCGAAGAGAAAGAACTCGATCGGGATGCCGGCGACGGCGGGGATCTCGGTGTGCATCGGCGTTGCTCGCGAGGCGCCGACGCCCGCGTCCTTTCAAGGAGTGCGGCGATTGGAAGCGAAATCCGGTGCGGCGCGAATCAGGGAAGCCGCGGGTGGCGCCGGATTCGTCCGGGCGGCTTGATCGTCGCCCGGGCGGTTGCGGCCCCGGAACGAGGCTCAGCGATGATGCTCGAGCCTGGCCTTGAGGAATCCGCTCGCCGCGTAGCGGGTGACGCGGTCGTAGTAGCGCCGGGTCAGGCGATCCACCATCGCGCTGTAGGCGTCGACCAGCTCCGGGCGGATCGTGAAGAGGTCGTAGTTGACGACGACGTCGACCCGCCTGCCGGCGGCGCCGACTGCGCGTGCGACTTCGACCTCGATGGCCTCGATGTCGAGTGCGTCATCGATCGCATGCCCCTCGAAATTGACGAACAGGATGTTGCCGCTCTCGTCGTAGGTGATGCGCTCGGCGAGCGGCAGCGCCAGCATCCGCTCGCGCAAGTTCATCGGCGCGGCGTCGAACAGCGCCGCGTCCATCAAGCGCAGGCCGGGGCTGATGGCCGGCGCGAAGTCCATCAGGTCGAGGATCTGGCGCTGGAGATCGATCCCCGGTGCGATCTCGATCAGCTCGAGGCCGCCGCCTTCGGCGAGCCGGAACACGCAGCGTTCGGTGACGTAGAGGACGCGTTGCCGGCGCGCGAGCGCACGCGTGCCGCTGAAGGTGCGGTGCTCGACCTCGCGCATGAATTTCATGCACTTGCCCTCGCTGTCGATCCGGACCTTGCCGTCGCTGACGTGGACTTGCAGCTCGCCGGTCGTGAAGGTACCGACGAACACCACCTCGCGCGCCGCCTGGCTGATGTTGATGAAGCCGCCGGCGCCGGCGAGGCGGGGGCCGAACTTGCTGACGTTGAGGTTGCCCTCGGCGTCGGCCTGGGCGAGGCCGAGGATCGCGATGTCGAGGCCGCCGCCGTCGTAGAAATCGAACTGGCTCGGCTGGTCGATCACCGCCTGCGTGTTTACGGCGGCGCCGAAGTTGAGGCCGCTCGCCGGAATGCCGCCGATCACGCCGGGCTCGGCTGTCAGCGTCAGAAGGTCGAAGACGTGCTCCTCGGCGACCACGTCGGCGACGCCCTCGGGCATGCCGATGCCGAGGTTGACGACGGCGTTGCGTTTCAGCTCGAGCGCGGCGCGACGCGCGATCACCTTGCGCGCGCCCAGCGCCAATGGCGCGAAGCTGCTCATCGGCACTCGCATCTCGCCCGCGAACGCAGCGCTGTACTGGGTCGCGAAGGTCTGCATGTGGTGCTCGGGCCGCTCGGCGACGACGACGCAGTCGACCAGGACTCCGGGCACCTTGACCTGGCGCGGATTGAGCGAGCCGCGCTCGGCGAGCCGCTCGACCTGGGCGATGACGATGCCGCCGCTGTTGTGCGCCGCCATTGCGATTGCCAGCGACTCGAGCGTCAGCGCCTCGTGCTCCATGGTCAGGTTGCCGTCGCCGTCGGCGGTGGTCGCACGGATGATCCCGACCTGGATCGGGAACGCCTTGTAGAAGAGCACCTCCTCGCCGTCGATCTCGAGCAGGCGCACGAGGTCGTCGCGGGTCGCGGCGTTGACCTTGCCGCCACCGTGGCGCGGATCGACGAAGGTGCCGAGGCCGACCCGGCTGAGCGTCCCGGGTTTGCCTGCGGCGATGTCGCGAAACAGGTGCGAGATCACGCCTTGCGGCAGGTTGTAGGCCTCGATCTCGCCGCCGACCGCGAGCTCCTGCAGCTTGGGCACCAGCCCCCAGTGGCCGCCGACGACGCGCTTGACGAGCCCGCGATGGCCGAGATGGTTGAGGCCGCGCGCCTTGCCGTCGCCCTGCCCCGCGGCGTAGACGAGCGTCAGCGCCCGCGGCGAGCCGACGCCGGTTGCCGCCTCGGCGGCGAGGAACCTCTGCTCGAGCGCCAGCGCAACGCCCTCGGCGAAGCCGATGCCGACGAAGCCGCTGGTCGCGACGGTGTCGCCGTCATGGATCAGGCGCACCGCCTCGGCGGCGCTGACGACTTTGTTGCGCGGCGCCGAGTGCGACCCGGCCGGAAAGGGCGCATGAAGCTGCATGGCATCGGAAAGTGGGGCACAGCGTCGCTGCGACGCCCGACTGTGCCGCTCCGAAGGCCGGATGGCTACCGGGCGCACCCGCACTGACCGAGCGGCGAGGACCTCGACCGGTGCGGCGCCCGGCGGGCACAATGAGGGCGTCCTGACATCGCGAGGAGCGCGACCCGTGCGATTGGCCCCCTACGTCAAGTTCCGTGAGGAGAATTTCGGCGGCGTCCTGTTCGAGACGCGCTCCGAGAAGGTCTACACGCTCAACCCGACCGCGACCGCCGTGATCCGGGAGATCGCGTGCGGCGACGCCGCCGGGATCGCGGCCCGCCTCAAGGACCGCTTCGCCGACCACGACGGCGCCATCGACCGCGAGACCGCCGCGTTCATCGCCGATCTCGTGGCGCGCGGCCTGCTCGCGGAGTGAGAGCATGACCGGCCCGGCCGCCGCCGAGGCGGAGGATCTGGCGGCGCCGCTCTACGTCGCCTGGCAGATCACCAACGAGTGCAACCTCGCCTGCCTGCACTGCATCGAAGAGAGCGGGCCGGGCAAGGCGTTCGCCGACGAGCTCGACCGCGAGCAGGTGTTCGCGGTCCTCGACCAGCTGCTCGAGCGCGAGGTGCCATACCTGTCGTTCTCCGGCGGCGAGCCGATGCTGCACCCGCACTTCTTCGACATGGTCGAGCACGTGTGCGCCGGCGGCGCGCAGCTCAAGATCGAGACCAACGCGCACTACCTCGACCCGGCCAACGCGGCGCGCCTGAAGGCGCTCGGCGTCAAGGCCGTCCAGGTGAGCCTCGACGGCGCCTCGAGCGCGACCTTCGGGCGCATGCGCGTGCGCGGTGAGTTCGACCGCGTGCTCGATGGCGTGCGCAACCTCCGCGACGCCGGCGTGCCAATCGAGATCAACTTCTCGCCCGCGCGCTTCAACATGCACGAGATCGCCGCGGTGGTCGACCTCGCCTTCGAGCTCGGCGCCTACAGCTTCTACACCGGCCGCACGATGTACACCGGCAACGCCGTCAAGGCGTGGCGCCA
The DNA here is from genome assembly GCA_036496385.1 of Caldimonas sp. GTDB lineage: Bacteria > Pseudomonadota > Gammaproteobacteria > Burkholderiales > Burkholderiaceae_C > Schlegelella_A. The sequence goes on from DASXLD010000071.1 coordinate 60,151, forward strand.
CCTCGAGCCGTCCGAGGAGCAGTACACGGCGTTCTTCGACACGCTGCGCGCCAAGGCCGAGGAGTACCGCGGCCGCATGCGCGTGTACTACCACGAGGCCGGGCTGCTGGAGGAGCTGCGCTACCGCGTCCGCCATCCGGCCGCGCTCTTGATCGTGCTGCCGAACGGCCTCGTCAAGCTCATCAACGCGCTGCCGTTCGTGTGCGGCGATTTCCGGCGCGACTCGCTCGACGGCATCTGGGCGAACTTCCGCCGCGCCTGGCGCGACCCCCGCGTCGCCGGCTTCGTCGAGGAGCTCGCCGAGGATCCGGGCAAGACCCGCACGCTGCACCAATGGGTCCATCTCTGAACGGCGCGGCGCTTGCCGCGCCGGCGGGATCGCGGTCGCTCTGGCAGCGCGTGCTCGCGGTGTGCAGTCTCGTGCGCTACCGCTTCTTCCTCTACGCGGGGCTGCTGCCGTATCTGCTCGGTGCCGCGTGGGCCTACGCCCAGGTCGGCGTGTTCGACACCGCGCTGTTCCTCAGCGGGCTCGCCGGTGTCGTGCTCGCGGTCGTCGGCGTCGAGGCGTTCAACGAGTACTTCGATTCGCGCATGGGCACCGACCGGGTCTTCAACCCGGCCGACCTGCCACCGATGTCGGACGCCGTGCTCTGGCTCGGCATCGCCGCGTTCGCGGGTGCGCTCGCGGTCGGCATCCACCTCACGTTGCGCGGCGGCTGGCCGATCCTCGCTTTCGCGCTGCTCGGCGGCATGGCCGCGATCTTCTACGTCGCGCCGCCGATCCGCTGGGCCTATCGCGGCCTCGGCGAGCTCGTCATCGCGCTCTCGTACGGGCCCTGGATGGTGCTCGGCAGCCTCTACCTGCACGCACGCGCGGTGTCGTGGCCGGCGCTGGTCGTGTCGCTCGTGCCGGGCTGCCTGATCATGGGCCTCGCGGTGGTCAACGCGATCCCCGATTTCCACCAGGACCGTCTGGTCGGCAAGCGCAACCTCGTCGTGCGGCTCGGGCGTCGTCGGGCGGTGACGCTCTACGTCGCTCTCGCGGCGGCCGGACTCGCGGTGGTGCCGATCGGCGTTGCCGCGGGTGTGCTGCCGTGGCCGTGCCTCGCCGCGCTGCTCGCGCTGCCGCTGCTGGTGCAGAGCGCCCGGGTCGCGCGCGCCACGTACGAGACGCCGCGCGCCTTCGTCCCCGCAGTGCGCCAGATCGTCGCGTGCTATCTCGTCGCCGTGCTGCTGCTGACCGCCGGCCTGCTGGTGTCGGCCGCATGAGCACAGCCGTCGAGCCCCGCATCGCGGAGCTCGGCGCGCCGCTCTTCGTCTCCTGGCAGATCACGCGCGACTGCGACCTGTGTTGCCTGCACTGCTGCACCGAGTCCGCGCCCGGCAAGCGCATGAGCGACGAGCTCGATGCCGACGAGGCGATGGCGGTCGCCGACCAGATCGTCGCGCTCGGCGTGCCGTACGTGATGCTGTGCGGCGGCGAGCCGCTCGTCGTGCCCCACTTCCTCGCCCTCGCCGAACGGCTCGGCGATGGCGGCGTGCAACTGAAGATCGAGACCAATGGGCAGCGCTTCGACGAAACCATCGCCGCGCGTCTGGCGCGGCTGCCGATCCGGTCGGTCCAGATCAGCCTCGACGGCGACACGCAGGAGACCTATGGGCACCAGCGCGTCGGCGGGTCGCTCGCCGCGGCGCACGCGGCGTGCCGCGCCGTGCGCGCCGCCGGCATGCCGCTCGAGATCACCTTCGCGCCGACGCGCCTCAACCTGCACGAGGCCGAGGCCGTCATCGAGCGCGCGCGGTCGCTCGGCGCGTTTCGCTTCAACTCCGGCCGCCTGATGCGCCTCGGGACCGCGGCCCGCCAGTGGAGTCGGCTCGAGGTGGCCGAGGGTGAATGGGCGCGCTTTCGCGCGTTGCTCGACCGCGAGGCGGAACGCCTCGCGGGCGAGATGGAGCTCTGCTACGAGCCGTTCGAGATCGGCGACGGGCTCGCCGCCAGCCTGGCGAGCCCTCCCGCCACGCTGCTCGTACTGCCGAACGGCTGGGTCAAGGTCGCGGCGGCGCTCCCGCACGTCTGTGCCGATCTTCGCCGCGACCGGCTCGAAGAAGCGTGGCGTGCCTATCGCAGCGCGTGGCGCGGTGCTACAGTGACCGAGGCGGCGCAGCGTGCGGCTTCCGATCCAGCGCAGCTCGTCAAGGCGAACCGCTGGCAGGTCTTGCCGCCGGTGGTGCAAAGCTCAACCAGGGAGAGTCCATGAGCGAACCGAATCAGACGATCGAGCCCGCCAAGGGCACGCAGCAGGCCAAGAAGGTCACCCCCACGCCGCCCGACAAGCCGGTCTGGGAAACCCCCAGGCTCGAAGACGTCTCCGAGCAGGTCATGGCCCAGCCCTACATCCGCTTCACCTGAAGCCTGCCTCGAACCCGACCCGGGGGCGCTCGGTCGATGACTACGAAGCGCCCCTTTTTCTTGCCTGGCAGCTGACCAACCGCTGCAGCGCGCGCTGCCTCGCGTGCTGCGAGGAATCGGGTCCCGACCGGGCCTGGCGCGATGAGCTGACGCCTCGCGAGGCGCTCGATCTCGCCACCGCGATCGCCGATGCCGGGATCGCGTACGTCGCCTTCGGCGGCGGCGAGCCGCTCGGCGCGCCGCATGCCTGGGACCTTTTCGAGCGGCTCGCGGATCGCGACGTCGCCCTCAAGCTCGAGACCGACGGCAGCCGCATCGATGCGTCGGCCGCCGACCGCCTCGTCGAGCTGGCCGTCGACTGCGTGCAGATCTCGGTCGACGGTGCCACCCCCGCGACCCACGAGCGCGTGCGTCCGGGCTCGAGCCATGCGGCCGCGATCGGAGCGATCGAGCGGCTGTCGGCGCGCGGGCATCCCGCGCAACTGGTGTTCGTGCCGACCCGCTTCAACCTGCACGAGATCGTCGCGGCGTTCGATCTCGCGGTCGCGCTCGGCTGCAGCGCGTTCGTCACCGGCCCGCTGATGCGCATCGGCCGCGCCGCTGCCGCGTGGGATCAGATCGGCTGCTCCGACGACGAGTGGCGGCGCGCGGTGGACGCGCTGCGCGAGCGCGCCGCGGCGAGCGGCTCGCGCATGGCGCTCTCGGTCTACCCGTGGGACATCGTCACCGAGATGGAGACGCGGCTCGAGAGCCCGCAGGCCATGCTGCTGGTGGTGCCCGACGGCAAGGTCAAGCTGCTCAACGCCTTGCCCTTCGCGCCCGCGGACCTGCGCCGCGACTCGCTCGGGCAGGCATGGCGTGCCTATCGCGAAGCGTGGCGCGCGCCCGAGGTGCGCGACTTCGTGCGCCGCTGTCGCACCGAGCCGGCGCTGCTGCGCCACGCCAACGAAACCTGGCCGCTGCAGCGCGCGGCCTGACGCCGGCTCGGCGCACCAGCAGCGTCGACGCATAGCCTCGCCTTTCCTCGCGCGCACGCACTTCGTTCAACGGCTTTCCCTGCAAATGTCTTCGGCGCGCTTGACGAACGCGTCGATCATCGATCGCGAGACGAAATCGACCGCCGGCCTGGCGAACTGGTCGAGCAGCCCGTCGGAGATCTCGTAGAAGACCTCGAACTCGACCTTGCATCCGTGGCCGCCGAGCGGTGTCAACCGCCAGTCGCCATCGAAGTGGCGGAACGGACCATCGACCATCCGCACCCGCAACCAATCCGGGCGGCGTTTGGCGTTGCGCGTGCGAAAGGAAAAGCGGATCTGCCGGTACGCGAAGTCGATCTTGCCGGCCACCCAATCGTCGCTGCGCTCGAGGATCGTCGCGCCGACGCACCAGGGCAGGAACTGCGGGTAGAACTCGGCCTGCTCGATCACGTCGAACATGCTCGCGGTCGGAAACGGGACGAGGACCGAGCGTCGGACTTCCACGGCTCGTTGTGCCTTCAGAGCCCGATCCGTTCGCGACCGTTCCGTGGGTGACCGGACGGCGCAACCGCGCGCGGGCCCGTTCGCCGACCGACTACTTCGGCGGCTCGGCAGCCTTCTCCGCCGCCTTCGGCTCCTCGGGCTCCTTGTGCGCAACACCCGTGTGGCAGTCGATGCACGTCGCCTTGCCGGAGGCGAACTTCTTGTGCTGCTTGACCGCGTCCTCCGACTGCTTCGCGCTGTCCATCGCCTGCGGGTCGTGACAACTGCGGCAGTTCTTGGAGTTGTCGGCCCGCATCTCGTCCCACACCATGTTGGCGAGCCGCCAGCGCTCGTGGTCGAACTTCTCCTGGGTCGAGATCGTGCCGCGCATCTCGGCATAGGCGTCGGCGATGCCTTTCTCCGTCTTGACGATCAGCTTGGCCGGATAGTTGTGCGGGACGTGGCAGTCGACGCACATCGCGCGCACACCGACCCGGTTGTTGTAGTGCGACGACAGCTGATGCTCGGGGTAGACGAACTTCTCGTGCGAATGGCACGTGGTGCCGCAGAAGTGGTCGGTGCCCGTAACGGCGACCGCGACCTGGGTGCCGATCACGCCGACGGCGCCAATCACGAGCCCGACGGCGAGCAGCGCGAACACCGACCAGCGGGCCGATGGCGAGAAGAGCCAACGCAGCGCCCTGCGGATCGGCCCCGGAGGCTTTGCGTCGGCCATTCAGGCTCTCCCCGGCTACTTGGAGGCGAGCACCTTCGCGACCACTGCCTTCAGGTCGGCGTCGCTCGCAGCGACCTTCTTGTGGTCCTCCGCGCCGCCGGTCTTCAGGAACTCGACCAGCTTGGCCTCGGCGCCCGCGTCGCCCTTGTGCTTCTCCGCGACCGATGCCCAGGAGGGAGCCTTCTTCGTCGTCGTCGCGGTGTGGCAGCTGTGACACTTGTTCTTCGCGATGATGTCGTCCGCCGGGTCGGCGAATGCCTTGCCTGCGAACGCGAAGGACAAGGCGGCTGCGGCGAGGGTGCATGAAAGCTTCATCAACATGTCGATTTCCTCAGGATTTGGTCTTACGAACTTCTCGACCTCGGTCAGCACAGAGCTGCGGCCCGAGATGGCGACGCTTGGTATATCCAAAACGACGCCAGCGCGATTCTGATCCAAGATCCGGCGTGTTGGTCATCCGACGAATAGGGACCAAGGTCCAATAGGCGCCCAGTGCCCTGCTTTGTAGAACGTCCATCGGTGGGATCGCGGCATCTTGGCACCGTGACTTCACAAAGCACCGGGCAGGAGAGAGGACATGGGCAAGCAGCGGATTGCGCATTGGCTCGCGGCCTCGGTCGCTGCGTTGCTCGCTGCATCGCTTGTCGCATGCGGCGGCGGTGACAGCAATCCAGCCGGCCCGGCCGGCCCCTCTGGTCCTTCAGGTCCTCCCGGCAACCCGGGTACGCCGGGCACGCCCGGCAACCCTGGCACAGGGGGCACCACCAACGTCGGCAGCAACACGCTGACCGACCCGAGCGCGATCACGGCCAACGCCGCGGCGTGGGCCGATCTGCGGCCGACGGTGACGATCACCAACGTCACGATCGCGAGCCCGCCGGTCGTCAGCTTTACAGTGTTCGACAACTTCGGCAAGGCGGTCGTCGGGCTCGGCAACACCAGCCAGAGCTCGACCGCGACGGTCGCGAACTATCCGAACCTGTCGTTCGCCCTCGCCAAGCTCGTGCCTGGCGAAGCCGGCGGACCAAGCAAGTGGGTGAGCTACATCGTCACGACAGTGCCGAGCACCACCACAGCCGCCGCGCCGCAGCGCCCTGGAACCGACAACACCGGCACGCTGGTCGACAACGGCGACGGCAGCTACAAGTACACCTTCTACCGCGACATCACGACGATCAAGTCGCAGATCGCCGGGATGACCGTGAACCCGCCGAACAGCACCGCCGACCTCGGCGACCTGACCTACAACCCCGCCCTGACGCATCGCGTGGCCATCGCGCTCTCGGGGAGTGCCCCGGCGACCGGCAGCAACACGCCGACCGGCGCCACGTCGAGCGTCGCGTCGGTGTCGATGACGCACCCCGCCAACGCCATCTACGACTTCATCCCGGCGACCGGCGCGCAGGCCGGCGCTGGCGACTTCTCGCGCGAGATCGTCGCCGTCGACAACTGCGAGGCGTGCCATCGCCAGCTCGGCGGGGTTCCCGGGCTGAGCGACGCAGACACTGCCGCCGGCTTCCATGGCGGCAGCCGCAACGAAACCCAGTACTGCGTGGTCTGCCACACCGACCAGCGCCGCTACGGGCAGACCGAGGCCACCTTCACCGTCAACGGCGCGATCCGCACGTTCACCTCCGAAACGCGGCTCGTCGACGGCCGGACGGTCGGCAACTTCCCGAACTACATTCACAAGATCCACATGGGGCCGCTGCTGGTCCATCAAAGCTACGACTACGCCGGTGTCCTGCCCAACGTCACCACCTATCCGCAGGACGTCCGCAACTGCACGTCGTGCCACGACGGCTCGAGCACGTCTCAAAGCACGACCAAGACCAAGGATGGCGACCACTGGAAGACGAGCCCGAGCGCACTCGCATGCGGCGCCTGCCACGACGGCATCAACTTCGCGACCGGCACCGGCGTCACGGTGAAAGACAAGGCCGCCGGCCTGACGACGTCGAACATCAACGGCACCGGCCTCGCCCACCCGGCCGGTCCACAAGCCGACGACTCGGCGTGCGCGCTCTGCCATAGGTCGAACGGCAGCTTCGCCGATGCCGACATCGACCTGGCCCACCTGCCGGTAACGCCACCGAACCCAGGCAACGCCTTGGCGGTCGACGCAGGAAACGCCAACACGAACTCGGCATGGATCGCGTCGGGCGCATCGGTCGGGCGAGTGCCGGCGGGCGCGATCGCGCCGACCTACGACGTCCAGAGCGTGTCGCGCAACGCCAGCAAGCAGCCGGTGATCGTGTTCCGCTGGCTGCAGAACGGCACCCCTGTTCCGATCAACGCCTTCGCCACCGCCGCCATCAACCCGGCCACTGGGCAGAAGGAGATGTGGGACAACTTCATGGGTTCGCCGAGCGCGCAATTCGTGTTCGCGGTGCCGCAGGACGGCATCGCCCAGCCAGCCGATTTCAATGCCTCGGCCTCGGGATACTTGCGCAAGATCTGGGATGGCACCGCGACCGGCTCGGGTGCGGGCACCCTCACCGGTCCGGACGCCGGCGGCTTCTACACCGTCACCCTCACCGGCGTCACGGTGCCTGATGGCGCGGTGATGCTGACCGGCGGGATGGGCTATTCGTACAGCATCACGAAAACACTCCCGCTCACCCAGACCAATCTGGCCGCCTTCCCGGTGACCGCTGCCACGGCAACGGGGCAGACGAACAAGCAGGGTGGCCTGATCGTGATCGCGCCCAACGTCCAGACGGTCGCCACCGGCTACACCGGCCGACGCGCGATCGTCGAGGACAAGCGCTGCAACGCCTGTCACCAGGAACTCGGCGTCTTCACGCTGGACTCGTTCCACGGCGGCCAGCGCAACGACGCGACGACCTGCTCGTGGTGCCACAACCCGAACAAGACGAGCGAGGGCTGGACGATCGACTCGACCGCGATGGTGCACGCAATCCATTCGGCGGCCAAGCGCCAGAACCACTACACCTACAACGCGGTGTCGCCGACCGACGGATTCTTCAACGTCACCTATCCGGGGATCCTGAGCGACTGCCAGACCTGTCATCTGCCGGGTACGTTCGACTTCAGCGCGACTCCGCCGGCAGCGCTCGACAACCGTCTCTTCCGCACCGCCGGCCAAGGCACTTACGCCGCGAGTTTCGCGAACTCGCCCTACGTCACGATCGGGGTTCCTTACGGCAACGGCTTCTCCTTCGACGCCACCACGGGAACCACCACTCCCGCGGCGGCGTCGACCCTGGTGATCTCGCCGACCGCGACGACATGCTCGGCCTGCCACGACAGCACCAGCGCCATTTCGCACATGCAGACCAACGGCGGCGCGTTCTACCAGTCGCGCGGCACCGCAATCGGAGGCACCACGGAGAGCTGTCTGGTCTGCCACGGCACCGGCCGGATCGCAGACATCGCGGTCGTGCACGCTACGAATTGAGAACAAGCGAAACCGAACAGGCGGAGGATCCCCGACACCGAGTCGGCTTCCGCCGGCCACGTGGCCGGGCTCGATCGGCAGCAGGAGGATGGGGATGCGGCTGAGTTTGATCGGCGCGACGGCAGCGGCGGTGATCGCAATGTCCGCCATCGCCGTGCCGGCTCTGCCCGGCGCAACGGCGGCAGTCGACGGTCCTGCGAGCCTGCCGGCCGAACCGGCGCAGGCCCGCGAGGCGCCGGGTCATTCCACGACGATCCAGCACTACATCGACCTCAACAGCGCGACCCGCAAGGAGTTGATGACGCTGCCCGGGGTCGGCGCCGCGGAAGCGAGCCGGATCATCACGAACCGGCCCTACCTTACGAAGACCGAGCTCGTCACCAAGAACGTGATGCCAATCGGGCCGTTCCTGTCGGTCAGAAATCTGGTCGTCGCGATGCCGAAGACGGCGCCGAAGGAAAGGCACTAGATGGCGACATTCAGTGGCCGGCTCCGGGTGCTGCTCGCCCTTGCCAGCCTCCTCACGGCCGCCGGCGCGTGGGCGCAGCCCGCTACTGCCCCCGCTACCGCCCCCGCGGTCGTGCCCGCGAGTGCGCCTGCCGCTGCCGCCGCCCCGGCCAGCGGAGCTGCGGCCAGCGCGCCGGCACGCGCGAAGAAGCCGCTGCCGCCACGCGACCAGTACAGCGCCAACGGCGCCGACACCTGTCTCGAGTGCCACGACGACGTGACCCCGGGCTACTCCGGCGCGGCGATCTTCATGGGCAAGCATGCCCATCGCAACGACAAGCGCGCGCCGTTCGGTCCCGGCGGGCTGCAATGCGAGGCGTGCCACGGGCCCGGCGCACGACATGCGCAAAGCAAGAATCCTGAATCGATCAACAGCCTGAAGGCGAGCTCGTCGCAGACGGCGCAAGAACGCAACCAGCCCTGCCTCGGCTGCCACGAGGCCGGCGCGAGGATCGGCTGGCACGCCAGCGTGCACGAACGCAGCAACCTCGCCTGCGGCGATTGCCACCGGATCCACCAGGACCACGACCCGGTGCTCGCGAAGAACACCCAGCCCGACGTCTGCTTCACTTGCCACCGGCAGCAGCGGGCGGACTTCCAGAAGCCGTCGGCACATCCGGTCCGCTTCGGCCTCATGGGCTGCAGCGACTGCCACAGCGCGCATGGATCGACCACCGTCGCGATGCTGAACAAGCCGTCGCTGAACCAGACCTGCTACAGCTGCCATGCCGAAAAGCGCGGACCGATGCTCTGGGAACACGCGCCCGTAACCGAGGACTGCGCGCTCTGCCACACGGCGCACGGCTCGGTGCGCAACGCCCTCCTCGTCAAGTCACCGCCGCTGCTCTGCCAGCAATGCCATGCGCCCGCAGACCATCCGTCGACCGCATACACGAGTCGCTCGCTGCCGGGCGGACCGGCCGGCGGCTCGATCTTCCTGGTCGCCGGCGGATGCACCAACTGCCATTCGCAAGTGCACGGCAGCAACCACCCGGCGGGAGCCAAGCTGATGCGTTGAGGCGCAGCCCTCGTCGCGCGACACGACCGGAACGGATGCAAGATGAAGATCTTCAGCTCCATTCACCTGCTGGCCGCGCTCGGTGTGCTGGGCGCCGCCACCGCCGCCTCGGCGCAGGTCGACACGTCGCAGTGGAAGTGCACGTCGTGCCCGTACCCGAAGGGCACCACCACCACGGGAAGCGTCGACGTCGGCGTCGGCGCAGTATCCGACTCGTCGCAGAAGTTCGGCGACTACAGCGGGCTCAACCGCCAGGGCGCGTTCGCCGTCCTCGACGGCAACGTGAGCCGGCGCGGCGACGATGGCTACTGGTTCGACCTGTCCGGGGCCGACTTGGGGCTCGACAGCCGGCGGTTGTCGGGCCAGGGCGGGCGCGAGGGCATCTTCTCGCTCGACCTCGGCTATGCCGAGATCCCGCGCCACCTGACCGAAGGCGCTGCGACTCCGTTCCTCGGCCGCGGCAGCAACGTGCTGACACTGCCCGCGGGTTTTCCTGCCGGCGATACCAGCGGCATGCCTCTTGGCAGCGCGCTGCAACCGATCGACATCGGCTACAAGTACAAGCGCCTCGACCTCGGCGGCACCTTGATCGCCGGCCGGGACTGGAACGCCCGCGTCAGCTTCCGGCACGACGAGCGCGACGGCACCAAGCCCGTCTCAGGATCGTTCTTCTCCACCTCGTCGCAGCTCGTTGCGCCGGTGAACGAGAAGACCGATCAGGCCGAGGTCACCTTTGCCTATGCGACGCGTCGGCTGCAGGCAACGGTCAGCTACGAGTTCTCGTCCTTCCGCAACGCAAACTCGGCGCTCACCTGGTCGAACCCGTTCATCCCGGTCACGCCTGGCGCAACGTCCGGTCAGCTTGCGCTTGCGCCTGACAACCAGTTCCAGCAGCTGCGAGGAACGGCAGGCTACGACATCACGCCGACGATCCGGATCAGCGCCAACGCAGCCTTCGGCCGGATGACGCAGAACGACGCCTTCCTCGCTGCGACCATCAACCCGATCCTTGCCCCGACCGTGCCGGCTCTGCCCGCGCAATCGCTGGACGGCAAGGTGGACACGTTCAACGGCGGCGTCAAGCTGACCGCCGCGCCGATGCAGGGATTGCGCCTCACCGCCAGCTACGACCGCGACCGCCGCGACAACCGCACGCCGATCAACAGCTATCCGGTCGTCTCGACCGACATGTTCCTGCAGCCGACGCCGCGCAGCAACACGCCGTTCAGCTACACGACCGACAAGTTCAAGCTGAACGGCGACTACGTCGGCGGGCTGCCGGGCAACATGCGCCTCACCGGCGGCGTCGACCAGGACTATCGCGCGCGCACGTACCAGGAGGTCTCGCAGACCCGCGAGACGACGCTCTGGGGCAAGGTTGCCGCGCAGCCGAACGAGAAGCTGACGACGTCGCTGAAGCTGGCCCACTCGTGGCGCAACAACTCCGTCTACGGAACCTCGATCTGGTTCGGCTACGCCGAGAACCCCTTGCTGCGCAAGTTCTATCTTGCCGATCGCCTGCGCGACAGCGTCGAAGGACGCCTCGACTACGCGATCAACGAGAAAGTCTCGCTCGGGGTCACGGCCGACTACGCGAACGACGACTACAACCATTCCGAAGTCGGCCTGACCTCGGCGAAGAATGCGAGTCTCGCCTTCGAGCTCTCGGTCGCCTTCAGCGAAGCGACGCAGGGGCGTGGGTTCCTGCAGAGCCAGTGGGTCCGTTCGCAGCAGAACGGAAGCCAGGCCTTCGCCGGCCCCGATTGGACGGGGCGCCAGAAGGATCAGTTCGACACGCTCGGGGTCGGCATCAAGCACGCGGCGATTCCGAACAAGCTCGACCTCGGCGCCGACCTCACGATCTCGCGTTCACACAGCGACATCTCGGTCGAGAACGCGGCCGCGGCGCCGCCCTTCCCGACCGCCAAGACCACTCTCGACAGCGTCACGCTGTACGGCCTCTACAAGCTGAAGGACAACCTCTCGATCACCGGCGGCCTCACCTTCGAGCACTACGACACCGATGATTGGCGGCTCGACGGCATCGCGCCGGCGACCGTTCCCAACCTGCTCGCGCTCGGCGTGCAGTCGCCGCACTATTCGGTGACGGTGCTGCGCCTCGCGCTGCGCTACCGGTTCTAGGTCACGCCACAGCCGATCCTGGTCGCTCCGGCGGCGCGCGGCCCGAGGAAGCTGGTAGGCGCGATTGGACTCGAACCAACGACCCCCACCATGTCAAGGTGGTGCTCTAACCAGCTGAGCTACGCGCCTGCGAAGGTGCGAATGATAGCAGCGCGGAGGCTCGACCTTCTTCGCGGTCGACCCGGCAGCGCGCTCCTGCGGACGGCGCGTCCTGCGGCCGATCAGCGACGACGCGCCGAGCGCACGCCGGCGACGCGACGCACCTGGGCAAGCGCGGCAGCGAGCTTGTCGGCGTCGGCGACTTCGACGGTGAAGGTCATGTAGGCCGTCTCGCTGCCGCCGTCGCGGACCGATTGCGAGCGCACGCCGATGACGTTGATCTTGTCCTTCGCGAGCACCTCCGAGACGTCGCGCAGCAAGCCCGGACGGTCGTTCGCCTCGACGCTGACGTCGACCGGATAGAGCGCCGGGCGCGCGCCGTCGGCGACACCCCAAGCGACGTCGATGACGCGCTCGGCCGAGCGGCCGGCGAGCTCGCGCAGGTTGCTGCAGCCGATGCGATGCACGGCCACGCCCTTGCCGCGGGTAACGTAGCCGGCGACCCGGTCGGGCGGCGCCGGCCGGCAACAGCGCGCGAGCGTCGTCAGCAGCGAGCCGACGCCGACGACGAGGACGCCGCCGCCATCGCCCGGCGCGCGCGACGGCTTGAGCGTCACTTCGCCAGCATCGCCCTTCGGCGCGGGCGCCGGCCGCAGCAGCGCCTCGATGCTCCTGAGCGAGAGCTCGTCCTTGCCGACGACCTCGAACAGCGCGTCGGCATCGCGCAGGCCGAGCTGCGCCGCGAGGTCGGCATGCTTGAGCGCGGTCTTGCCCTCGCGCTGGAGGAGCTTCTCGACGGCTTCGCGGCCGCGCGCGATCGTCGCCGCCTGTGCCTGCGCGTTGAACCAGGCGCGTACCTTGGCCTTCGAGCGCGCGCTCTGCAGATAGCCGAGCTCGGGGTTCAGCCAGTCGAGCGAAGGGCCGCCGCTCTTGGCGGCGATCACCTCGACGACCTGGCCGCTCTTCAACGCGGTGTTGAGCGGGACGATCGAACCGTCGACCTTGGCACCGCGGCAACGGTGGCCGAGCTGCGTGTGCACCGCGTAGGCGAAGTCGATCGGCGTCGCCTTCGCCGCGAGCTCGACCAGCGCGGCCTGTGGCGTGAAGACGTAGATGCGGTCATCGAAGCGGACCCGCGCCGCCCCGTCGTCGTCGGCCACGCCAGGATCGCCGTCGCCGGCGAGATCGCGCTCCCACGCGAGCAGCTGGCGCAACACGACCAGGCGCGCCTGGGCGACCTTGGCCTCGAACGAGCCACCGGCCGCAACCGCAGCGCGCGTGGCGTCGGCCTCCTTGTAAGCCCAGTGCGCCGACAAGCCGTACTCGGCGTGCTCGTGCATCTCGCCGGTGCGGATCTGGATCTCGACCGCGTTGCCGTCGTCGGCCTCGACCACGGTGTGGAGCGAGCGGTAGCCGTTCGCCTTCGGCCGCGCGATGTAGTCGTCGAGCTCGCCGGCGATCGCGCGGAAGCGCTCGTGGACGCGGCCGAGGACGGCGTAGCAGTCGGCGACGTCGGCGGCGATCACCCGCAAGGCGATGACGTCGAGCACCCGGGCGAAGCTCAGGCCCTTTCGGTGCATCTTCTTCCAGATGCTGTAGAGATGCTTCGGCCGACCCTGCACCGTCACCCGCAGGCCGTGCCCGGCGAGGTCGGCGGCGAGGCTCTCGCGCATCGCCGCCACGCGTGCCTCGCGGTCGGCGCGGCGCTCGTCGAGGCTCGCCGCGGTGCTTCGATACGACACCGGGTCGAGGAAGCGAAACGCGAGGTCCTCGAGCTCCCACTTGATCTGCCAGATGCCGAGCCGATTGGCGAGCGGCGCGAACACCTGCATCGCTTCGGCGGCGAGGTCGGGCGGGCACGGCTGCTTCGTCGCCGCGAAGAAACGCAGCGTCTGCAGGCGCGATGCGAGCCGGACCAGCACGACGCGCAGGTCCTGCGAGAACGCAAGCAGCATCTTGCGGACGCGCTCGACCTGCTGCGCCCGGCCAGCGGCGTCGAGCCGTGCGCCCTGCGCCGCGCGCTGCAGGGCACCGAGCTTCCTCGCGTGGGCGACGAGCGCCGCCTGCGAGGCGCCGAAGAGCGGCGTCAGCACCGCATCGGGATCGCCGAGCTGATCGGCGGCGTGAACGAGATACGCGGCAGCGCAAAGCGATGGCGCCGCGCCGATCGCGGCCAGGATCGCGGCGACGCCGTCGGCATGCGCGAGCACGCCCTCACCGGTCGGCAGCTCGCCGCCGACGACGAGCGGCGCCGCGAAGGCGCGCGCGCGCACGACGTCGTCGCCGACGCTCGCGGCTTCGCTCGGATCGAGCAAGCGGACGATCGGCGCCGGCGCTTCTGCCGTCGCCGATGCAGTCTTCATGGCGGTGCCGGAGCGCTCATCACGCGCCGTCCCGCAGGAAGTCGCGAACCACAGCGACCTGGTCGGCGGCGACGAGCGTCGGTGCGTGGCCGACGGCGGCGAACTCGTGGACGCGCGGCTTCGGCCCGCGCGACGCCATCGCCGCCGCGGTCTGCGGCGAGAGGACGTCGGAGCCGGCGCCACGCAAGAGCAAGGTCGGGCACGCAATGCGGTCGTACGCAGCCCAGAGCGCAGCTTCGCCGGCCGCCGCCAGCTCGGGGGTGACGCTGCGGAGGGCATCGCCGATCGCCGGGTCGTAGTGCAGCCGCCAGCGCGTGCCGTCGCGGCGCAGCATCGGCCGGGTCAACGCCATCCATTCGGCGCGCGTGTGGGGGCCGAAGCCTTGCGAGATCGTGAGCAGGTAGTCGGCGGCGTCGTCCTCGCTCGCCCAGGTCAGGGGCTTGCCGATGTACTCGGCGATGCGGCCGAGGCCCGAGACGTCGATCGCCGGCCCGATGTCGTTCAGGACCAGGCGCGAAATCGGCGACCCCGGCAGCCCGGCGAGCGCCATGCCGATCAGGCCGCCCATCGAGGTGCCGACCCAGTGCACCGTCTTCGCGTCGAGGCGCGCCAGCAGCGTCACCGTGTCGGCGACGTAGGTCGGCAGCGCGTAGCCGTTCGGGTCGGCGAGCCGATCCGACTCGCCACGACCGACGACATCGGGGCAGACGACGCGCCAGCCGTCCTGCATGGCGCGCGCGAGGACGTCGAAGTCGCGGCCCTGGCGCGTGACGCCGTGCGCGCAGACGAGGACGCGGTCGGTGGCACCGCCGGTGCGCTCCCACTGCCAGTACGCCATGCGGTGCAGGCCGCGCGTGTCGAGGCATTGGACGTGGCAAAGACGCGGCTGGTCTTCTCTTTCGCTCATGACGCTTTCACTTCATCTGAATCGTGCCGTTGACGTTCGCGATCACGACCTCCTTGCCGGGCTCGACCGGGAGCGCCGCGGCGGCGGCGCTCGGCGCGGCCTGCATGCGCATCATCGGCTGTGGGCCGGGCTGCGGCTCGTTCGTCGTCACCGTCACTTCGCGCACGCCCCAGCCGCCGTAGCCGAACAGCCTCGCATAGCTCGCTGCCTTGGCGCGAAACGCCGCGATCGCCTCGGCGACGACGTCGGCTTCGACCCGCTGGCTCGCTTCGCGCGAGAGCCGGTAGCCGACACGCGCGATCGTCATCGTCGTGATGCGGCCGGTGAGCTGCGCGATGGCAGCAGTGTCGCGCCCTTCGACGACGAGCTCGGCAGTGCCTTGCCAGCCGCTGATCGTCGAGCGGCCCGAGCTCGTCGGCGGCGCGTAGCGCGGATAGAGCGAGAAATTGCCGGTGTGGACGTCGAGCTGCCCCGGCCGCGCCGCCTGCTTCGCTTCCGCGAGCGCGCCGTCGAGCGCCTGCTTGAGCGCGGCCTGCACGGCGTTGGCGTCGGTGCCCTCGTGCGTGGTCGAGAAGGTGACGGCGAGAACATCTTTCTGCACCTCGATGCTCGCGCTCGCGCCGAGACCGAGGACGCCATCGGGAGGCGGCATTTGCGCGCACACCGGCGCGACGATGGTCGTCGCTGCGAGAACACAAGCGGTCCAGGCCGCGCCGTGCACGAACTTCATGATGGATTGCTCAGCAACGCCTTCGCGACGTGTAACAGCTCGTCAACACGGCCCGGAATCGCCCGCAAAGCCGCGCAGAATCGCGATTGTTACAAATGGGGAAACGATGAATACAGCTGCCAACGCCCGCCCGGATCGGATCGTCGTCGTCGACGATGATGCCCGCATTCGAGACCTGCTGCGGCGCTACCTGACCCAGGAAGGATTCGAGGTCCTGCTCGCCGAGGACGCCAAGGCGCTGAACCGCCTGCTGACGCGCGAGACCGTTCACCTCATCGTTCTCGACCTGATGCTGCCGGGCGAGGACGGCCTGTCGATCTGCCGGCGCCTGCGCGCCGCCAACGACGTGACGCCGATCATCATGCTGACCGCGAAGGTCGAGGACGTCGATCGCATCGTCGGCCTCGAGGTCGGCGCCGACGACTATCTGCCCAAGCCGTTCAACCCGCGCGAGCTGCTCGCACGCATCCATGCCGTGCTGCGTCGGCGGCCGCAGGTGGAAGCGCCCGGCGCGCCCGCGCTCGACGCGCAGACCGTCACCTTCGGGCCGTTCGTGTTCGACCTCGCGCTCAGGCGGCTCACCAAGGACGGCGAGCAGATCGCGCTCACGACCGGCGAGTTCTCGATGCTGAAGGCGCTCGTGCGCCATCCGCGCCAGCCGCTCTCGCGCGACAAGCTGGCGCAGCTCGCGCGCGGCCGCGAGTTCGAGCCGTTCGATCGCAGCCTCGATGTCCAGATCTCGCGGCTGCGCAAGATGATCGAGCCCGACCCGACGCAGCCGCGCTATATCCAGACGGTGTGGGGGGTCGGCTACGTCTTCGTCCCCGACGGCGCTGCCTAAGGCAACAATCGGCCGGTGGCGACCCGTACTGCCAAGCGTCCTTCCTCGACTCCCCTCTCCGAGCGGCTGAGGCCGCCGCAGGCACCGCGCCTCGCCAAGAAGTTCGTCGCCCTCAGCCTCTTCTGGCGGACCTTCTTCCTGCTCGCCCTGCTGCTCGCAAGCGGTGTCTTCGCCTGGGTGCAGACCTTCCGTGCGCTCGAGTTCGAGCCGCGCGCGATCCAGGCGGCGCAGCAGATCGCGAGCCTCGTCAACATCGCTCGCGCCGCCCTGCTCGGCACCGACGGCATCAACCGGATCGCGATCATCAAGAGCGTCTCGACGCTCGATTCGGTCAAGCTCACGCCGCGCGAGCCGAGCGACAAGTGGGAGCCGTTCGAGATCGACCGCTTCCAGCGCGTCATCGAGCGGGAGCTCCGCGACCAGCTCGGCCCCGACACCATCGTCGCCAGCTCGATGAACGGCACGCCCGGCCTGTGGGTCGGCTTTTCGATCGCGCGCGACTCGTTCTGGCTGAAGGTCGATCCGACCCGGGTCGGGCCGATGTCGACCAGCACGATCGTGCTCTGGGTCTCGATCGCGCTGCTCGCAACGGTGCTCGGCTCGGCCGGGATCGCGCGCCTCATCAACCGGCCGCTGAAAGACCTCTCGTTCGCCGCCAGCCGGATCCGCGAAGGCGAGTACGACTCACGCCTCGACGAGACGACGATGACGAGCGAGATCCGCCAGGTCAACATGGGCTTCAACCGGATGGCGCGCGAGCTGGCCAAGGTCGAGCAGGACCGCGCGGTGATGCTCGCCGGCATCTCGCACGACCTGCGCACGCCGCTCTCGCGATTGCGCCTCGAGGCCGAGATGAGCGTCCAGGACGACGAGGCCAAGAGCAACATGGCGATGGACATCGACCAGCTCGACGCGATCATCGACAAGTTCATGGACTACGCGCGGCCGGGCGAGGTCAAGCTCGTCTCGGTCGACGTCGCCACGATCGTCCAGCGCGAGGCGGCGGCGTTTCGCGACACCAGCCAGATCCGCATCCAGTCCAAGGTCGCTCCCGACACGCGCGTCCTCGCCGACGACGTCGAGCTCGGTCGTGTCCTGCAGAACCTGTTCGAGAACGCGCGCCGCTACGGCCGCTCGGTCGACACCGGCATCGCTCGCGTCGTCGTCAGCTACGCGCGGACGGGCCAGTGGGTGATCGTCACCGTGCGCGACCACGGCCAGGGCGTCGACCCGAAGAAGATCGACCAGCTGACGACGCCGTTCTTTCGCGGCGACGCCGCACGGACCGCGGCAACCGGCGCCGGCCTCGGCCTCGCGATCGTCGAGAAGGCGCTGGCGCGGATGGGCGGCGCGTTCGAGATCACCAACGCCACCGACAGCGGCCTGCTCGCCCATATCCGGCTGAAACGCGCCTGATCGCGCGGGTGTTCTGCCGGCCGCGCTACTTCAGGTCGCGGTGCGTCTCGACGATGCGCGAGACGATGCCGTACTCGATCGCCTCTTCGGCGCTCATCCAGAAGTCGCGCTCCATGTCGGCGATCACCTTCTCGTAGGTCTTGCCGGTCTCGCGGCTGATGACACGCGCGATGCGCTCGCGCGTGCGCAGGATCTCCTTGGCCTGGATCGCGATATCGGTCGCCGGGCCGCCAGCGCCGCCGGCGGGCTGATGGATCATGAAGCGGGTGTTCGGCAGGCAGACGCGTCGGTTCGGCGGCGCGGCCAGAAAGACGTGGGTGCCTGCGCTTGCGACCCAGCCCGAGCCGATCGTCACCACCGGCGCGCGCACGAAGCGGATCATGTCGTGGATCGCGTCGCCCGATTCGACGTGGCCGCCGGGCGACGAGACCATCACCTGGATCGGCGCCTCGGACTCCTCGGCGAGCGCGATCAGCCGCTCGCAGGTCGAGCGCGCCATCGCGTGATCGATCTCGCCGAAGACGAGCACGAAGCGCGACTTGAAGGCGAGCTTTTCGGTCAGGCTGCCAGGGCTGGCCGGCGCGGTCTTGGCGGCTTCGGTCTCGGGCTTGTCGTCGTCGGACAGCGACTGCTTCATCTCAGGCTCCGTGGCGATCCTCGCCGGTTCGCCCAAATCGTACGCCACGGCACGCGCGTCGGTGGATCAGCGCCGCAGCCGCTCGGGACATCGTGCCCGCGCCGCGTCGCCCGCCGTCGACGGCAAGCGTCAGCCGCGCTGCAGCCGTCCCGGCGTCACGCGTCCTTGACCTCGACATGGTAGGTCGCCCACGGGCACGAGCCGAAGCGCTGGCCGAGTGGCTGCGCGGCGGTATCGGCGAACGCGTCGGCATCGTAGATCGTCCAGAGCGGGCCGAGGCCGCCGAGGGCCATCGGCTTGCCGTCGAGGTGCGTCGCGATGATGAAGCGGCGCCGGCCGGCCTCGGCGGCACTGATCTGTGCGGCGTAGCCGTCGATCGCACGAACCAACAGCGCGGTCTTCTCGCTCGGCTTGGCGCCGCACGCCTTGACGACGTCGAGCAGCAACGGGCCGCGGAGCGCGTGCTGCTTGCCGTCGTACTCGAGCGTCGGCCGGATCGTGACTGCCGGCAGCGCCGCGATCGCAGTGAAGTCGAAGGTCTGCGCCTTGCTGAAGCCGAGCTTCTGCTTGGCCATCAGCTGATCGAGCACGGGATCGAACGGACCTCGGTTGCCGGCGCCGATCGCGCCGCTGACCGTGAGCAGCGTCGGGCCGGACGCGCTCTTGGCCGCAGGCTGCGCCGCGAACGCGGTGGGCAGATGGGCGATGCCGACCACCGTGCCCGCGACCGTCGCACCGAGGAATCGACGTTTCTGCACGGCTCGCTCCCGCTGTGTCGTGAGCGGCGACTCTAGATGACGAGCAGGAGCAGCGCGAGCATTCCGGCCGCGGCGGCCGGCACGATCGCGCCAGGCACGCGAGCGCGACCGCGATGTGCCGTGGCTGTCATGTCCCGCGCCACAGCAGGCACACCGCTCGCGATTCGATCGCCTCGCCATGCCCGACCGGTCCCATCTTCTCGGCCGTCTTCGCCTTGATGCTCACCTGCTCGATCTCGACTCCGAGCGCACCGGCGACGCGCTGGCGCATCGCCGCGACATGAGGGGCGAGCCGGGGCGCCTGCGCGATCACGGTCGCGTCGACGTTGCCGACCTGCCAGCCGGCCGCCTTGACGCGCCGCGCCGCCTCCGAGAGCAGCGCGAGCGAGTCGGCGCCCTGGTACTGCATGTCGGTTTCGGGGAAGTGGTGGCCGATGTCGCCGAGCGCGGCCGCGCCGAAGAGGGCATCGGTGATCGCGTGGCAAAGCGCGTCGGCATCCGAGTGACCGGCGAGGCCATGCGTGTGCGCGATCTCGACGCCGCCGAGGATGAGCTTTCGGCCCTCGACGAGCGCGTGCATGTCCCAGCCTTCGCCGACGCGCCAGAGCGGACCGCGCGGTCTCATGCGCTGTGGCGCCGGACGAGAAGCGCCTCGGCGATCGCGAAATCATCGGGGTGCGTGACCTTGATGTTCTCGGCCGATCCGGCGACCAGCTTCGGCCGCAGACCAATCGACTCGATCGCCGACGCCTCATCGGTCGCCTCGGGGTTTCGCGCCAGCGCATCGGCGAGAACGCCGAACCTGAACATCTGCGGCGTCTGCGCTTTCCAGACGTTGTCGCGCGACAGCGTCGCAACGGCGCGATCGCCTTCGGCGCGCTTCAGCGTGTCCGAGACGGGCAAGGCGAGCAGGCCGCCGATGCCGTCGCCGCGACAGGCGTCGACGAGTGCGTCGATCCATTCGGCGCGGACCAGGCAGCGCGCGGCGTCGTGAACGAGGACCCAGTCGTTCGGCGCCGCGCCGAGCCCTGCGAGTTTGGCGAGTCCCCCGGCGACCGTCGCGGCACGCGTCGTACCGCCGCAGCGCGCGAGCGCGAGGCGCGGATCCGACGGCAGCGCGGTCAGGCCTTCGTAGTGTCGATCCTCGGGCGCGACCACGACGAGGATCCGGCTCAGCCGTTGCACCGCGACGAGCGCCGCCAGCGTATGGGCGACGAGCGGCCGGCCGGCGATCTCGACGTACTGCTTGGCGACCGCGGCGCCGGCGCGGACGCCGCTGCCGGCGCACGGAACGAGCGCGTACAGACGACGGACGGTGGGCGGGCTCGGCATCGGCGCAGGATCGGTTGCAGGGGGCGAAGGATAGCCGCGGCCCCGTGCCACACGAGCGAGCCACTTAAAATCGCTGCTTTTCTTTCGCGCGGCACGCGACTTTTGCCGCCTTCATGCTGCTCCCCGCCATTGCCCCCGGCAAGCGCTTCGCGCTGCCCCGTCCCCCCGGCTCGGCCGACGCTCTGCTGCTTGCGCGCTTCGCCGAGCAGGAGCGCGCGCGCGGCGCCGTGCTCGCGGTCTTCAGCGCCGAGCCTGCCGACGCGCAGCGACTCGCCGACGAGATCGCCTTCTTCGCGCCGCGCCTGCGCAGCGCCGTCTTTCCCGACTGGGAGACGCTGCCCTACGACTCGTTCTCGCCGCACGAGGACCTGATCTCCGAACGGCTGGCGACGCTGTGGCGGATCGGCCGCGGCGAGGTCGACGTCGTGCTGATGCCGGCGACGACGGCGCTGGTCCGCCTGGCGCCGCCCGCCTTCATCGCCGGCACCACCTTTCACTTCACCGCCAAGCAGCAGCTCGACGAGGCGGCGCTCAAGGCGCAGCTCACGCTGGCCGGCTACACCCACGTGAGCCAGGTCGTCTCGCCGGGCGAGTACGCCGTCCGCGGCGGCTTGATCGACCTCTTCCCGATGGGCTCGTCGGTTCCGTATCGGGTCGACCTGTTCGGCGACGAGATCGATTCCATCCGCACCTTCGATCCGGACACGCAGAGAAGCCTCTACCCGGTGCCCGAAGTGCGGCTGCTGCCGGGCCGCGAGTTCCCGATGGACGAGGCGGCGCGCAATGCCTTTCGCGCCCGCTGGCGCGAACGTTTCGAGGGCGACCCGACCAAGGTGCGCATCTACAAGGACATCGGCGCCGGCATCGCGACCGCCGGCATCGAGTTCTACCTGCCGCTCTTCTTCGACCAGACGGCAACCGTCTTCGACTACCTCGGCAGCGGCGCGACGATCGCGCTGCACGGCGAGATCGACGAGGCGCTGCAGCGCTTCTGGGCCGACACGCGCGAGCGCCACCGCTTCTTCCAGCACGATCGCGAGCGGCCGATCCTGCCGCCCGACGCGCTGTTCCTGAAGCCCGAGGAGTTCTTCGCCACCTGCAACGCGCACGCGCAACTGTCGCTTCGCGGCACGAGCGAGGGCGATCCGGCGCCGTGGGCCGCGGCCCTGCCCGATCTGAGCGTCGACCGCGGCGCGCCCGAGCCGCTCAAGCGGCTGCAGGACCACGTCGCCGCGACGGCGCACCGGGTGTTGATCGTTGCCGAGAGCGAGGGCCGACGCGAGAGCCTGCTCGAGCTGCTGCGCGACAGCCGGATCGATCCGCCGAGCGTCGCGACGCTCGCCGAATTCGAATCCGGAAGCGACCGTTTCGCGATCGCGGTGGCAGCGCTCGCGCAAGGGTTCGCCGCGCGCAGCGACGGCGTGCCCGACACCGGGACGATCGAGTTCGTCACCGAGACCGAGCTGTTCGCGATGACGCCGGGCGCGCGCCGCCGCCGCCGCCAGGAGCAGATCAGCGACGTCAATGCGCTGATCAGGGATCTCTCCGAGCTCAACGTCGGCGACCCCGTCGTCCATGTCAACCACGGCATCGGCCGTTATCTCGGCCTGACGACGATCGCCCTCGGCGACGCGGACGAGGAGCCGAGCGAGTTCCTGCAGCTCGAGTACGCCGACAAGGCGACGCTCTACGTCCCGGTCGCGCAGCTGCACCTGATCGCGCGCTACACCGGCGTCAGCGCCGAGGAAGCGCCGCTGCACAAGCTCGGCTCGGGCCAGTGGGACAAGGCCAAACGCAAGGCCGCCGAGCAGGTGCGCGACAGCGCCGCCGAGCTGCTGAACCTGTACGCCCGCCGTGCCGCGCGCGAGGGCTTCGCGTTCCGCTTCGAGCCGCACGACTACGAAGCGTTCGCGGCGAGCTTCGGCTTCGACGAGACGCCCGACCAGCACGCCGCGATCCACGCCGTGATCCAGGACATGGTCTCGCCGCGGCCGATGGACCGCCTGATCTGCGGCGACGTCGGCTTCGGCAAGACCGAGGTGGCGCTGCGCGCTGCGTTCGTCGCCGTCACCGGCGGCAAGCAGGTCGCGATCCTGGCGCCGACGACGCTGCTCGCCGAGCAGCACCACCAGAACATCGCCGACCGCTTCGGCAAATGGCCCGTCAAGGTCGCCGAGCTGTCGCGCTTCCGCTCGCCGAAGGAAGTCAAGGTCGCCCTCGAAGGGCTCGCCGACGGCACGATCGACATCGTCGTCGGCACCCACAAGCTGCTCTCGGCCGACGTCAAGTTCAATCGCCTGGGCCTGCTCGTGATCGACGAGGAGCATCGCTTCGGCGTCCGCCACAAGGAGCAGATGAAGGCGCTGCGCGCCGAGGTCGACGTGCTGACGCTGACGGCGACGCCGATCCCGCGCACCCTCGGCATGGCGCTCGAAGGCCTGCGCGACCTCTCGGTGATCGCGACCGCGCCCGAGCGGCGGCTGGCGATCAAGACCTTCGTTCGCGCCGAAGGGTCGAGCACGATCCGCGAGGCGGTGCTGCGCGAGCTGAAGCGCGGCGGCCAGATCTACTTCCTCCACAACGACGTGCAGACGATCGAGCACCGCAGGGAGACGCTGCAGGCGCTCGTCCCCGAGGCGCGGATCGCCGTCGCCCACGGCCAGATGCCCGAGCGCGAGCTCGAGCGCGTGATGCGCGACTTCGTCGCCCAGCGCCACAGCGTCCTGCTCTGCTCGACGATCATCGAGACCGGCATCGACGTGCCGAGCGCGAACACGATCGTCATCAGCCGCGCCGACAAGTTCGGCCTCGCCCAGCTGCACCAGCTGCGCGGCCGCGTCGGCCGCTCGCATCACCAGGCGTACGCCTACCTGATGGTGCCGGACGTCGAGGGCCTGTCGAAGGCGGCGGCGCAGCGCCTCGAGGCGATCCAGCAGATGGAAGAGCTCGGCTCGGGCTTCTATCTCGCGATGCACGACCTCGAGATCCGTGGCGCCGGCGAGGTGCTCGGCGAGAACCAGAGCGGCAACATGATGGAAGTGGGCTTCCAGCTCTACAACGACATGCTCGCCGAAGCCGTACGGTCGCTGAAGAACGGCCGCGAGCCCGATCTGCTGGCGCCGCTGTCGGCGGTCACCGAGATCAACCTGCACGCACCGGCGCTGCTGCCCGACGCCTACTGCGGCGACGTCCATATCCGCCTGTCGCTCTACAAGCGGCTCGCCAGCGCGAGCAGGACCGAGCAGATCGACGCCATGCTCGAGGAGATCACCGACCGCTTCGGCAAGCTCCCGCCGCAGGCGCAGGCGCTGTTCGACGTGCACCGCCTGCGCGTCCTCGCGAAAAGCTACGGCGTCGCGAGGATCGACGCCGGCGAGAGCGTGACGACGATCACCTTCGCGCCGAGCCCGCCGATCGACCCGGCGCGGATCATCGAGCTGGTGCAGAAGAACCGCTTCGTCAAGCTCGCCGGCAACGACAAGCTGCGGATCGAGGTCGGCGCGAAGACGGTGCGCGAGCGCGTCCAGCTCGTCCGCGACATGCTGCGCTCGCTCGGCACGCCGAAGGTGTTGGAGGCGGCATGAAGGACATGAGGCGTGACGGCGAGCGCGTATTCGCGCCCGGGCTCGTCGTCCGCGGCGTCGTGCCACCGCTTCGCCTGGCCGACTTCGGCCTGATCGCGTTCGACATGGACTCGACGCTGATCTCGATCGAGTGCGTCGACGAGATCGCCGCGATGGCCGGCAGGAAGACCGAGGTGGCGGCGATCACCGCGGCGGCGATGCGCGGCGAGATCGCCGACTACAAGGAGAGCCTGCGCCGGCGCGTCGCCTTGCTGCGCGGCGTTCCGGCAACTGCGCTCGAGCGCGTCTACAGCGAGCGGCTGCGCCTGAACCCGGGCGCCGAGCGCCTGGTCGCGATGTCCAAGGCTGCCGGGCTGAAGACGCTGCTCGTCTCCGGCGGCTTCACCTTCTTCAGCGACCGCGTGCGCGACCGGCTCGGCATCGACTTCACGCGCAGCAACGTGCTGGAGATCGATGACGGCGCACTGACGGGCCGGCTGGTGGACCAGCCCTGGGGCGACATCTGCGACGGCGCCGAGAAGCTGAAGATGCTGCTCGAGACCTGCGCCGCGGTCGGCATCGAGCCGGCGCGCGCGATCGCGGTCGGCGATGGTGCCAACGACTTGCCGATGATGACCGCGGCTGGCCTATCGGTCGCCTTCCACGCCAAGCCGTTGGTCCGCGCTGCGGCGGCCGTCGCCATCGACGACGGCGGCCTCGACCGCCTGCTCGAGGTCGTTCGCCCCGAGTAGACGCTGCGACCAGCGAGCGCTCGATCGCGCCCGCCTGCGGCAGTGACGGCAGGCCCTAGCTCGCCGATGGCGTGCTGTCGGCGTCGCGCCGCGCCTCGGCCTTCTTGCGGATCGCTGCCAGCGTCGTCCGGCTCGTGATCACGTCGGTCGGCAGGCGAACGTGGATCAATGCCGGTCGGCCGGACGCGAGCGCGGCGACGAACGCCGGCTCGAAATCCGCCGTCCGGTCGACGCGGTCGGCGGCCCACCAGCCGAACGAGCGTGCGAGCGCTGCGAAATCCGGATTGCCGAGGTCGGATCCCGAAACACGGCCTGGATATTCGCGCTCCTGGTGCATGCGGATCGTGCCGTAGCTGCCGTTGTCGACGACGATCGACACCAGCCGCTTGACTCCATACGCGACCGCCGTCGCCATCTCCTGCGCGGTCATCAGGAAATCGCCGTCGCCGGCAAGGTTCACGACCGTGCGCCGCGGCTCGAGCAAGGCGGCTGCGATCGCCGCGGGCAGGCCGTAGCCCATCGCCCCCGACGTCGGCGCGAGCTGCGTCCGGCCGGCGTGACGCAGCCCTGCATAGCGATGGAAGCGGTGCAGCCAGCCGGCGAAGTTGCCGGCGCCGTTGGTGAACACGGTGTCGTGACCGACATGACGATCGATCGCCCGCACGACTTCGGCCATGTCGAGCGGTGCGACCGGCATCGACACGCCGTTGGCGTCGTAGTCGGCACGCGCCGCTTCGGTCCACGCGCGCCAGCGAATCGTCGCCGTCGGCGCGAGCGCCGCCAGAGCAGGAGCGATGCACGCCATCGACGCGTTGACGAGCAGGTCGGCGGCATAGACACGCCCGAGCTCCTCGGCGCCGGCGTGGACGTGGACGAGCCTTTGGGTCGGCCGCGGCGGCACCAGCAGCTCGTAGCCGCCGGTCGTCATCTCGCCCAGGCGAGCACCGATCGCGAGCACGAGGTCGGCAGCTTCGATCCGTGCCGCGAGCTTGGGGTTGATGCCGATGCCGACGTCGCCGGCGTAGTTCAGATGGCGGTTGTCGAACACGTCCTGGAAGCGGAACGCGCAGCCGACCGGCAGCTGCCAGCGCTCGGCGAAGCGCTCGAGCGCCTCGCACGCAGCGGCGGTCCAGCCGCTGCCGCCGACGATCACGAACGGGTGCTCGGCAGCCGCGAGCAGGCCGCCGAGGCGCGCGATCGCGGCGGCCGGTGGCGCCGCGAGCGCCGGCTCGACGCGCGGCAACACCGGCGCGCTCGTCGCCGCGCGCAGCATGTCTTCGGGCAGCGCGAGGACGACCGGGCCCGGGCGCCCCTGCAGCGCGACGTGGAAGGCACGCGCAACGTATTCGGGGACGCGGTCGGGGTCGTGGATCTCGCCGACCCACTTCGCGAAGCCGAGCGTTCCCGGCCCGAACATGTGGCGGTAGTCGACTTCCTGGAAGGCTTCGCGGTCGCGCTGATGGCTCGCGACCTGGCCGATGAAGAGAATCATCGGCGTCGAATCCTGGAACGCGGTGTGGAGGCCGATCGCGGCATTGCTGGCGCCGGGGCCGCGCGTCACGAAGCACAGCCCCGGGTGGCCGCCGAGCTTGCCCTGCGCCTCGGCCATGTTGCTCGCGCCGCCTTCGTGGCGACAGCTGACGAAGCGGATCGCCGAGCGATGCTCGTAGAAGCCGTCGAGGGCGGCGAGGAAGCTCTCGCCGGGGACGCCGAACGCGGTCGTCGCCCCCTGCGCGATCAGCGCCTCGACGAGGGCGTGGCCGGCTGGGCGCGAAGAAACGGAAGGCATGGGCGGGGCGGCGGCGGGCGGCAGGTGTCGAGCATACGGTGCGCGTTCGCGATGGACGAGGTTGCCGTCGCGCCTCGATCGTCGCCGCGGGTTATCCCGCATGGCTCTAATTCACCAAACGGTGAATTATGGCGGATGGCTGCCGGCACCGTCGTCGAATTCCGCTCGCGCGACGCCGACCGGACGCGCGATGAAATCCTGCGCGCGGCCATGCTCGAGTTCGCGGCGCACGGCTTCGGCGGCGCCCGCATGGAGGCGATCGCCGAGCGCAGCGGCGTCAACAAGAAGCTCATCTACTACTACTTCGCCGCCAAGGCGGAGCTCTTCCTCGCCGTTCTAGAGCAGACCTATGCCGACATCCGCGTCGCCGAGCGCGAGCTGCATCTCGAGGCCAGCGACCCGCTGCAGGCGATCCTCGCGCTGGTCGCGTTCACGTGGCGCTACTACCTCGCACACCCCGAATTCCTCGCCCTGCTCAACAGCGAGAACATGCAGCGCGCCGGCCACCTCAAGCGCTCGCGCCGGATCCGGCAGATGAACTCGCCGCTGATCGAGGCGCTCGCCGGCGTGCTCGCGCGCGGCGAACGCAGCGGCGCGCTCAGGAAGGGGATCGATCCGATGCAGCTCTACATCTCGATCGCCGGCCTCGCCTATTTCTATCTCTCGAACCACCACACGCTGTCGACGGTCTTCGGCCACGAGCTGATGACTGCCGAGGCGCAGGACGCGCGCCTCGCCCACATGTGCGCGCTCGTCCAGGGCTACGTCACTGCGCCGCCGGTCCATGCCAGGGCGCGGACCGCGCCGACTTCCGCCATCGCATCCCGCTCGATTCCCAGGAGACAACGATGAAGACCCCGGCTCGCCTTTTCCGCCTCGCCCTCGCGGCGATCCTCGCCTGTGCTGCCGGCGCCGCAGCGGCGCAGAACTGGAAGCCAACCCGGCCGATCAACCTGATCGTGCCGTGGGCAGCCGGCGGCTCGACCGACCAGATCACGCGCATCACTGCCGCCGAGCTCGAGAAGGTGCTCGGCCAGACGATCGTCATCGTCAACCAGCCCGGCGCTTCCGGCTCGATCGGCACCAAGAGCGCGATGGACGCCGCCAAGGACGGCTACACCTGGACCGCGGGCGCGGCGCAGGACCTCGGCACCTACCAGACGCTCGGCTCGCTCAACGCCGGCATCAGGGACTGGCACCTCTTCCTCAGCGTCGCCAACATCCAGGTGATCGGCGTCAATCCGAGCACGCCGTACCAGAACGCCAAGCAGCTGCTCGACGCGATGAAGGCCAACCCCGGCAAGATCTCGGTCGCGACCGCTGGCGTCACTTCGGCGGGCCACAACGCGATGGAGCTGATCGCGAAGGCGACCGGCGTCACCTACCGTCACGTCACCTACGACGGCGGCAACCCGGCCGTCGTCGCCACCGTCGCCGGCGAAGCCGAGGTGACGACGCAGCTCGCGGTCGAGCAGGCCGACATGATTCGCGGCAAGCGCCTGCGTCCGCTGGCGACGGTGAGCGACAAGCCGCTCGAGCTCGACGGCTACGGCACGATCCCGGCGTTGGCGAACACGATCTCGGGCTTTTCGGCGCCAGCCAACTACTTCGGCATCTTCCTCCCGAAGGGAGTGCCGGACGACGTCGTCAAGACGCTCGAGAAGATCTGGGCCGAGAACATCTCGAAGAGCGAGGCGATCAAGAAGTACGCCGCCAGCCGCGGCGCGCTGTTTGCGCCGTCGTGGGGCGAGGCCGCGCAGACGGCGGTCTTCCCGGCCGTGCAGGCGAACGCGTGGCTCCTCTTCAACAGCGGCAAGGCCAAGGTCTCGCCGGACACGGTCGGCATTGCCAAGCCCTGAGCCGGGAACGATCGTGGCGACCTCAGCCGAGACGGCCGCCGTCGAGCCGGCGCCGAGCCCGCGTGCCGAGCTGCACGACGCGCTCGGTTGGCTGCTGCTCGGCGGCCTGGTCCTCGTCGGCTCGATCACGATGGACCGGCTCGAGCAGCAAGGCATCAACAAGTACACCGTGCCGGGCCTCGTGCCGGGCCTGCTGGGGATCGCGATGCTGCTGCTCGCCACCGTGCTCGCGGTGCGCAGCTGGCGGCGCGGCGCGCTCGAGACGCCGGCTGCCCCGCGCGCAGCCGGCGTTGCGCAGCGACTTGCGACCGTCGTTGCCCTGATCGTCGTCTTCGCGGTCGGCCTGGTCGGCCACGGCCTGCCGTTCTGGCTCGCCGCGGCGATCTACGCGATCGCCTCGATCCTCATCCTGCAGGCGCCGCAACGTGCACGCCTCGGTCGCGCGCTCGGCTGGCGCGACGTCGCGTTCGCCGCCGCGGTCGGCATCGGCTCGGGCGTCATCATCACGTTCGTGTTCCAGGAGCTGTTCCTGGTGCGCCTGCCCTGAACGGCGGCGCCGATCACGATGTTCAGCGGTCTCGCCGATCTCGGCCACGCCTACCTCGGGTTCCTCAACCCGACGTCGATCGGGCTCGGCCTCGGCGGCGCCCTGCTCGGCATCGTCGTCGGCATCCTGCCCGGACTGTCGGCGACGCTCGTCATCGCACTGCTGACGACGATCACGATCAAGCTTCCGGCCAACGACGCGATCCTGGTGTTGATCTGCTCCTACGTCGGCGCGCTCTACGGCGGCTCGCGCACGGCGATCCTGCTCAACATCCCGGGCACGGCTGCCAACGCCGCGTCGTGCGCCGACGGCTTCGCCCTCGCCCAGCGCGGCGAAGCGGGCCGCGCGATCGGCATCGCCACCTCGGGCGCGTTCACCGGAACGCTGTTCGGCGTCATCTGCCTGGCGGCGTTCACGCCATCGCTCGCCGAGGTCGCGCTCTCCTTCGGCGCCTTCGAATTCTTCTGGCTCGCCCTGTTCGGCGTCGTCATCTCGGGCTCGATCGTCGGCGACGACCCGATCAAGGGCTGGCTGATGGGCGCACTCGGCCTGTTCGTCGCCCAGATCGGCCAGGAAGGCATCTACGCCTACGACCGCTTCACCTTCGGCTGGGACCAGCTCGCCGGCGGGATCGCGCTGATCCCAGCGCTGGTCGGCGCGTTCGGCCTCGCCGAAGTCCTGACGACGCTCGCCGACCCGGCCGAGCAGAAGCTCATCGAGCTGAAGGACTCGGTGCTGCCGCGCTTTCGCGAGGTGGCGAAGTACTGGCGCACCGTCCTGCGCTCGGGTGCGATCGGCGTGCTGACCGGCCTCCTGCCGGGCGTCGGCGAGGACGCCGGCGCCTGGATGTCGTACGCCGCCGCGAAGGCGACGACGAAGGAGAAAGAGCTCTTCGGCAAGGGCTCGATCGACGGGTTGATGGCGGCCGAGACGGGCGACATGTCGTCGATACCGGGGCACATCATCCCGGCGCTCGCGCTCGGCATCCCGGGCTCGGCGCCGTCGGCGGTGCTGATGGCCGCGATGATCATCCATGGCATTCAGCCGGGCCCGATGATGATGATCACGCACCCGCACTTCGTCTACGAAGTGGTTGCGATGACGTCGCTGGCGACGATCTCGATCCTGATCTTCGGCCTCTTCCTGGTGAAGCCGCTGCTGGTCGTGCTGCGCATTCGCCACACGGTGCTGATGCCGGTGATCTTCCTGCTCTGCACGGTCGGCGCGTTCGCCAACGCGTCGCGCCTGTTCGACATCTATGCCATGCTCGTGATCGGCATCGGCGCCTTCTTCCTGCGCCGGCGCGGCTACCAGATGGCGCCGTTCGTGCTCGGCCTCGTGCTCGGGCCGCTGCTCGACAAGAGCCTCAGGCGCGGGCTCGTGCTCTCGGACGGCAGCATCGCGCCGTTCTTCACCCGGCCGATCAGCGCCGCGTTCGCGATCGTCGTGATCTTCACGCTGCTGCTCTACATCCCGGCGTTCAAGCAGGCGGTGCGCGCCGTCACCGGCCGCGCCGGCAATGCCGTCCGCGCCGCTTTCGGCCGCGCCCGCCGAGGCGATCCGGCATGAGGCTCGCGCTCTGCAACGAGGTGCTCGCCGGCATGCCGCTCGAGCGGCAGTGCGAGGTCGCGGCCGCGCTCGGCTACGACGGGCTCGAGATCGCGCCGTTCACGCTCGCCGACGCGCCCGAGCGAATCGACGCCGCCGGGGCGGCGCGCATCCGCCGCGTCGTCGAGGCGGCCGGGCTCGTCGTCACCGGCCTGCACTGGCTGCTCGTCGCGCCGCCGGGACTGTCGGTCACCGATCCCGATCCGGCCCTGCGCGCGCGCACGCTCGAGGTCGTGACGCGACTGGTCGCGCTCTGCAGCGAACTCGGCGGCAGCGTGCTCGTCCATGGCTCGCCGAAGCAGCGCCAGATCGCGCCCGGCGAGACCGCGGCGACGGCGCGCGCGCGGCTGATCGACTTCCTCGCCGCGGTCGCCGGCGTCGCCGCCGAGCACGGCGTCGTCTATTGCATCGAGCCCCTCGCGCGGCGCGAGACCTCGCTCGTCAACACGATCGGCGAGGCCGCCGAGATCGTTCGCGAGATCGCCAGCCCGGCGCTGCGGACGATGATCGACTGCAGCGCCGCCGGCGCGAGCGAACCGCTGCCGGTGGCCGAGCTGATCGAGCGCTGGCTGCCGACCGGGCTCATCGGCCACATCCAGGTGAACGACCCGAACCGGCGCGCCCCGGGCCAGGGCGAGATGCGCTTCGGTCCGATCCTGGCGGCGCTGGCGCGCCACGGCTACGACGGCACTGTCGCCGTCGAGCCCTTTGACTACGTTCCCGATGGTCCGTCGGCCGCGGCGTTCGCCGCCGGCTATCTGCGCGGCCTGCGCGAATCGCTCACGTCCTGATCACGAGACTTCAGCCATGGCAACTCGACGACTCGGCCTCATCATGCACGGCGTCACCGGCCGGATGGGGATGAACCAGCATCTCATCCGCTCGATCTGCGCGATCCGCGAGCAAGGCGGCGTTCTGCTCGCGAACGGCGACCGCGTGATGCCCGATCCGCTGCTGATCGGACGCAACGCCGAGAAGGTCGAGGCGCTCGCGCGCACCCACGGCATCCATCGCTGGGGGACCAATCTCGACGCCGCGCTCGCCAGCCGCGAGGACGCGATCTTCTTCGACGCCGGCACGACGCAGATGCGGCCGCAGTTGCTCGCGCGCGCGCTCGGCGCCGGCAAGCACGTCTACTGCGAGAAGCCGATCGCGACCAACCTCAACGAGGCGGTCGAGATCGCGCGCGTGGCGCAGGCGTCGGGCCTCAAGCACGGCGCGGTGCAGGACAAGCTCTTCCTGCCGGGCCTGCGCAAGCTCGACATGCTGCGCCGCGCCGGCTTCTTCGGCCGCATGCTCTCGCTTCGGCTCGAGTTCGGCTACTGGGTGTTCGAGGGCGACCTGCAGCCGATCCAACGGCCGTCGTGGAACTACCGCGCCGAAGACGGCGGCGGAATGATCCTCGACATGATGTGCCATTGGCGCTATGTGCTCGACAACCTGTTCGGCGAGGTGCAGTCGATCTCGTGCCTCGGCGCGACCCACCTCCCGACGCGCTGGGACGAGAACGGCAAGCCGTACCCGGCCAGCGCCGACGACGCTGCCTACGCGACGGTGCAGCTCAAGGGCTTCGGCGGCGAGCCGGTGATCGCGCAGCTCACCATGTCGTGGGCGACGCGGGTGCGGCGCGACGACCTCGTCACCTTCCACGTCGACGGCACCGAGGGCTCGGCGGTCGCCGGCCTGCACGACTGCCGCGCGCAATCGAAGGTCGCGACGCCGCGGCCGGTCTGGAACCCCGACGTCAGGCAGCCGATGAACTTCTTCGACCAGTGGCAGGAGATCCCCGACTCGATCGCCTACGACAACGGCTTCAAGATCCAGTGGGAGCACTTCATCCGCCATGTCGTCGACGACGAGCCGTACCGATGGACTCTCGGCGAAGGCGCCAAGGGCGTGCAGCTCGTCGAGGCCGCGCTCGCGAGCTGGAAGGAGCGGCGCTGGATCGACGTCGCGCCGCTCGCGCTCTAAAAGACGATGACATGGCCGCTCCGCTGACGCTGAAGCTGCCCGCCGCGAACGGCCGCCTCGAGTCGTACATGTTGCGCGACGCTGCGCCGTTCGCGACCGCGGCGGCGCCGACGCTGCCGTTCACGCGCATCGCCTACTCGGCGGCACACGTCGTCGCCGACCCGCTGGCGACCGGCGATCCCTCGCTCGACGCCAGGATCGACTGGGACGCGACGATCGCGTATCGCCAGCGCCTCTGGCGGCTCGGCCTCGGCGTCGCCGAGGCGATGGACACCGCGCAGCGCGGCATGGGCCTCGACTGGCCGACGTCGCTCGAGCTCATCGAGAAAAGCCTGGCCGCGGCGCGCGACGTTCCGGGCGCGCTCGTCGCCTGCGGTTGCGGCACCGACCACCTCGACCCCGCCGCCGCGACCGACGTCGACGACGTGATTCACGCCTACGAAGAGCAGATGGCGGCGATCGAGAAGCACGGCGGCCGCCTGATCGTGATGGCGAGCCGCGCCCTCGCCCGCATCGCGAAGACCCCGGCCGACTACGAGCGCGTCTACGACCGCGTCCTGATGCAGTCGCGCCAGCCGGTCATCCTGCACTGGCTCGGCGAGATGTTCGACCCGGCGCTGGCGGGCTACTGGCTCGGCAGCGAAGGCGCGGGCGGCGACGCGATCGACCGTGCGATGGATGTTGCGCTCGGCGTCATCGCGGCCAATCCGGGCAAGGTCGACGGCATCAAGATCTCGCTCCTCGACAAGGACCGCGAGATCGCGATGCGGCGACGGCTGCCCGAGGGCGTCCGCATGTACACCGGCGACGACTTCAACTACGCCGAGCTGATCGCCGGCGACGGCATCGGCGCGGCCGCGAACCGGCAGCACAGCGACGCCCTGCTCGGCATCTTCGACGCCATCGCGCCCGCTGCGAGTGCCGCGCTCGCTGCGCTCGCCGCCGGCGACGTCGATCGCTTTCAGGCCATCCTCGCGCCGACGGTGCCGCTGTCGCGCCACATCTTTCGGGCGCCGACGCGCTTCTACAAGACCGGCATCGTCTTTCTCGCCTGGCTGAACGGCCACCAGCGCCACTTCGCGATGGTCGGCGGCCAGCAGAGCGCACGTTCGCTGCTCCATTTCGCCGACGCGTTCCGGCTTGCCGACGCGGCCGGGCTGCTCGAGCAGCCGGAGCTGGCGACGACGCGGATGCGCCAGCTGCTGGCGCTGCACGGCGTCGACGGCTGAGGAATTCGGGGCGTGCGCGACTTCTCGGCCGACCACCGCTGGCTCTCGATCAACACCGCGACGCTGCGCGGCGCCGGCACGCTGGACCGCATCATCGCGGCGTGCGCTCGCCACGGCATCGGCGCGATCTCGCCTTGGCGAGACCAGGTCCATGCAATCGGCGTCGAGCGCACGGCCGGGCTCGTCCGCGAGCACGGCCTCGCGCTCTCGGGCTATTGCCGGGGCGGCATGTTCCCGGCCATGGATGCCGCGGGCAGGAAGCGCGCGCTCGACGACAACCGGCGCGCGATCGACGAGGCGCGTGCGTTCGACGCCGCCTGCCTCGTCCTCGTCGTCGGCAGCCTGCCGGGTGCGCTCGACGGAGCGCCGCAGTCGAAAGACCTGTTTGCCGCGCGCGCCGATGTCCACGACGGCGTCGCCGCGACGCTCGAGCACGCGCGTGCCGCCGCGATGCCGCTCGCGATCGAGCCGCTGCATCCGATGTACGCCGCCGACCGCGCGTGCGTCAACACGCTCGAGCACGCGCTCGACCTCTGCGATGCGATCGACCCGGCGCCTGGCGGCACTCCCGGCGTCGAGGAAGTGCGGCGTGCCGCCCTCGGCGTCGCGGTCGACGTCTATCACGTCTGGTGGGATCCCAAGCTCGAGGCGCAGATTGCGCGCGCCGGTCGCGAGCGCCTGCTCGCGTTCCATGTCTGCGACTGGCTCGTGCCGACGAAGGACCTGCTCAACGACCGCGGCATGATGGGCGACGGCGTGATCGACATCCCACGCATTCGCGGCTGGGTCGAGCAGGCCGGATTCGCCGGCTACAGCGAGGTCGAGATCTTCTCGAGCGAGAACTGGTGGAGGCGGCCCGACGACGAAGTGCTGCGGACGTGCATCGAGCGGCACCGCTCGTGCGTTTGAGTGGCCGCGTGCGAGCGCGCTAGGCGGCGGCCGGCGCTAGCGCCGTGCGCCGCGCTTTGTGGACGTTGATGGCCGTCGTGATCATGAGCGCCTGCGCGATCGCGATACCGAGCCAGACATCGGCCGGCCGTTGCATGTCGAGCAGCGGGCCGAAGACGAGCGGCGCGAACGCCTGGCCGATGTCGAGACCGGAGTAGACGACGCCATAGACCCGACCGGTCGCATTCTCGGGCGCAGCGCGCTTGACGATGAGGTCCCGCGACGGCCCGGCGATGCCGGCGGCCGCGCCCATCAACGCGAACAGGGCGGGCACGGCGAGCGGCGCGAGCGGTGCATAGCCGATCGTGAGCGCGATCGCCGCCGCGACCGAGAAGCCGATCGCGACGATCCGCTCGCAGCGCGACGGATCGGCGGCGAGAAAGCCTCCGATCACCATGCCGCCGGCGCTGGCGACCATGTAGAAGGTGAGGCACATCGCCGCCCAGCGCGTCGGCACCGCATGCAGCAGGCGCGCCGCCTCGGGAGCGAACGCCTGGATGCCGCCGAGCACGACGGCGTAGAGGAAGAAGAAGCCGAAGCACATCCATACCGCGGGGATGACGAGGAAGCCGAAGCTCGCCGCTCCGCTGGCTCGCGTCTTGGTCGCCTTCGGTGCCGCAGCGCTCGTCATCTCGATCGTCAGCCGTGATCGGTTGACCATCAGAACGCCGAGGACGACGAGCGCGAGCACGCCGGCCGAGGCCAGGGCGACGCGCCAGGAGAACGCGAGCGCGATCGGCACCAGCATCGCCGGCGCGAGCGCCCAGCCGAGACTGCCGGTGATGCCGTGGACGCTGAACGCGTGGCCGAGCCGCGAGGCGTGGATCTTGCGGTTGAGCAGCGTGTAGTCGACCGGGTGGAAGACGCCGTTGCCGAGGCCGGCAACGATCGCGAAGCCGACCAGCATCGCGTAGCTCGTGCTGGCGGCGAAGCCGAACGCCGCGACGGCGAGCAGGGCGATGCCGCCGAACAGGATCGGCCGCGGCCCGAAGCGGTCGACGACGAAGCCCGACAACGCCTGGACCGAGCACGAGACGACGAAGAACACCGTCAGCAGGAGGCCGAGCTCCGCATAGCTGGCGTGGAACGCATCCTTCAGCCACGGGAAGAGCGGCGGCAGCAGCAGCTGGCTGAAGTGGCTGACGCAGTGCGCGAGGCCGACCAGCCCCATCACGGCGGCGTCGCTTCGACGCGAGGGCGACAGCGGGGCTGCGAAGGTACTCATGAAGACGAAGGCGCGGATCTGCGCGGTGCGCGGCAAGCCTCTATCGTAGACGCGGCAGCGGAGCGGGCCGGCCGCACGGCGGTCGAGCGGCTCTTCGTTCGTCGCGCGCCGCTGCAGCGCGGCCCGTCGCCGGCGCAGTCCGTCGCTCCGCGCTGGCGCTACGCTGCGCCCCGACCGACCATGGCAGCCGCTTTCCGCTCAGGAGCACACGATGACCTTCGTCCGCCGTCCCTTCCTCGCCTTGGCCGCGCTCGTCGCCGTCGGCGCATCGCCATGGGCGCTCGCCGCCGACACCGTGCGCGGTTCCGGAGTCGCCAAGACCGAGCGCCGCGACGTCGGCGCCTTCATCGGCGTCGCCGTCGGCGGACCGTTCGCCGTCGTGCTGCGCCCCGGAAGCCGCGAGGCGATCGAGATCGTCGCCGACGACAACGTCCTGCCGCTGATCGAGACCAGAGTGCGTGGCAGCGGCGATGAGCGAACCCTCCAGATCGACCTCGTCAGGAACGCGCGCGTCGAGCCGCGCACGCCGATCATCGTCACCGTCGATTTCGTCCGCCTCGAGCGGGTTGCCATCGGCGGCTCCGGAAGCATCGACGGCAAGTCGATCAAGACGACGAAGCTCCAGGCCGCGATCGGCGGCTCCGGCTCGATCGGCCTCGCCGGCCTCGACGTCGGCGAGCTCGCGGTCTCGATCGGCGGCAGCGGCAGCTTTCGCGCCGACGGCCAGGCTCGCAACCTCGCGGTGAACATCGGCGGCAGCGGCCACTGCGACGCCGAACGGCTCGCCGCCGGCGACGTCACGGTGGCGATGGCCGGCAGCGGCGACGCCCGCGTCCACGCCGACAACGCGCTGAAGGCGTCGATTGCGGGCAGCGGCGACGTCTACTACAGCGGCGCGGCGACCCCCCAGGTGGCCATCGTCGGCTCCGGCCGCGTCAAGAAGCTCTAGCGGGCGTCGGCAGGCCGCGGCCGGCCATCGGCTCGCTTCTGCCGTGTGTCGGCTGTAACAGAACGTAGCTTCCTGACCCGCCTAGACTCGCTGCAGCGTACGACGCCATGAACGGCATCGTCCGGCATCAGGAGCAGCCATGCTGACATCGCTCTTCGGAGATTTGCGGGCGGCGCGCGACGCGAAGTCGAAGGCTTCCGATTTCGAAGAGACCCAGGTCGTCAACAGCAGCCCCGACTTCGCGGCCACGGCGATCATGGAGAGCATCGCCACCGAGGTGAACGAGCGCGGTCAGATCATCGACCGCCACGTCAGCGATCTCGTCGTCACCGGCTCGCCGGCGCAGGCGATCCGCGAGCACTTCGCGACGACGCGCGCCGACCTCGAGACGGCGACGTCGATGATCACGTTGCTCGACCCGGTCGGCGTCTGGGCTTCGTCGGTCGTCAAGGCGCTGTCCGACGCCGGCGGCCGGCCGATC
The DNA here is from genome assembly GCA_036496385.1 of Caldimonas sp. Classification (GTDB taxonomy): domain Bacteria; phylum Pseudomonadota; class Gammaproteobacteria; order Burkholderiales; family Burkholderiaceae_C; genus Schlegelella_A. The sequence goes on from DASXLD010000071.1 coordinate 97,849, forward strand.
GAGAAGCTCCACCTGCGCGAGCACACGACGCTGCGCACGATCGCGATGATCGAGCGGACGACGCTGGTGCGCCGCAACGAGGACACCCTGCGCATCTTCCACGCCGACGTGCGCGCGCCGGGCCCCGAGAACGCCGAGATTCCGGTCGCGCTGATGGAGCGCAGCCAGATGACCGCGGTCATCATCGGCCCGATGCAGCCGCACGCGATCGACGCGTTGCTGGCGTCGCTGCGTCACGCGACCAGCCTTGCGACGTGGCGCTGCGCCCACCTGCTCTTCCAGCTGCCGCCGAACGCCGCCTGGATCGACGACAAGGTGCACGCGATCGCCTGGCCCGAGCGCTTGCACGTGCACATCGTCAGCGAGCCGATGACGGGCGCGTCGTCGGTCTGGAACGCGATGCTCAACGTCTGGAACGAGGCCAAGCTGGAGCCGGGCTGGGACCCGACGGCCGTCTCGCCGATGCTCGGCACGAGTGATTTTCCGATCAAGGTCGGCGAGCTCGATCCGAAGGGGATCGCGAGCGCAAGGCCGGCCGAGGCCGAAGCTGCCGCGGCCGCCGTCGCTGCGGCGACCGGCCATGGCGTCCTCGACGCGGCGCGCGGCCGCCTGGCGCTCGCCAGCCTGCGCAAGCTCGACGGCCTGCTCGGCTGCGCCCTGGTCGATGCTGCGACCGGGCTGGTCCTCGCCCACGAAGCGCGCGACCCGCAGGCGATCGACATGGAGCACGCCGCGGCCGCGTGTGCCCAGGTGCTTGCCAGCCAACGCGCCGCGGCGCAGACGATCGGCCTCGCCGATCCGATCGACGAGATCATCACCACCGCCGGATCGCGCCATGTCCTGATCCGCGCCCTGCAGCGCCACGCCGACCTCGTGCTGGTGGCCTTGCTCGAGAAGCACCGCACCAACCTCGCCCTCGCCCGCTTCCAGCTGCTCGAGGTCGAGCGCAGTCTGCCCTGAGAGCGGCGACTGCCGGGCTCGCGCCCCGGCTGCTCAGGCGTCGCTGCGCGTCTTCAGGGCGAGCGCCTTGTTGGCGAGCGCGTCGGCCTTCTCATTGCAGCGATCGCCGTTGTGGCCACGCACCCAGCGCACGCTGACACGACGCGCGTCGGCGAGCGCGAACAGGCGCTTCCACAACGCCTGGTTCGCGACCGGGTCGCCCTTCGAATTGCGAAAGCCTTTGCGTTCCCAGCTCGATCGCCATTCGGTGAGACCTTTCAGCACGTACTGGCTGTCGGACACGAGCTCGACCTCGGCGCCGGCAGGGACGAGCTCGAGCCCTTCGACCGCCGCCGTCAGCTCGGCGATCTGGTTCGTGCCGGGGCCGATGAATCCGAAATGGTCGACCTCGTCGCCGTCAGGAGCGATGACCACGGCGCCCCAGCCGGCGGGCCCGGGATTGGTGGGCGCGCAGGCGCCGTCCGTGTAGGCAGTCCATTTCATCGACCGATCGCTCCGCCGTCGTCGATCTCCGCGGTGGCGCGAGTCTTGTGCTGCGTGACCGCGACCGGCGCTGGAGCTGCGTGTGCCTTCGGGCGCGCGTCGTTGCGGATCAGGCCGACCAGGCGCATGCCGCGCACCCGCTTCACGGCAACGATGTAGTAAAGCGCGCCGAACACTGGCCACCAGTGCTCACCGGCGCGCTCCATCCACGCGAACCGCGCCAGCCAGCGGCTCGATCGCACCGGCGGCACGTAGCAGCCGAAGCGACCCGCCTCGACCTCGAAGCTGAGCAGGCGCAGCCAGTCGCGCAGGCGCCGATAGCCGACGAACTCGCCCGCGTGCGGCAGGAACAGTTCAGGGGACGAGCCCGGTGCGATCCGGCGGCGCAGCCGCCCGAGGCGCTGACGCACTCCCCACAGGCTCGCCGGATTGAAGCCGACGATGATGGCGCGACCTTCGGGAACGAGGACGCGCTCGACTTCGCGCAAAGTGAGATGGGGATCACGAGCGAGCTCGAGGGCGTGCGGCAGGATGACGAGGTCGAGCGTGCCGGCGGCGAACGGCAAGGCATCGAAGTGGCAGCGCAGGCTCGGCGTCGTGGCGACCCAGGCGCGACCGCAAGGGCCTTCGGCGATAGGCCCGCCCGGCGTTCCCGGCTGCGCTTCGACTTCGCTCGGCGGAGGCTCATTGTCGCCGGCCGACTCGACGGCGAGCCAACGATGCGGCATGCGGTTCGCCTGCAAGGCATCGAGCTGGGGCAACCCGAGTTGCAGCGCGTGGAACCCGAACACGTCGGCAACGGCGCGGTCGAGATGGCGCCGCTCCCACTCGAGGAGAACCTGGCCCACGGGGGACCGCAGCCATTGGGGCAACTGTATGATCGCCGCTTCCGTCATGAACCTGACCGCCCTGCCCGCGTTCACCGACAACTACATCTGGATGATCGACGACGGCGCCCGCGCGATCGTCGTCGATCCGGGCGAGCCGGGGCCGGTGGCCGATGCGCTCGATGCCCGTCGGCTCGAATTGGCGGCGATTCTAGTGACCCACCACCACGCCGATCATTGCGGCGGCGTCGATGCGCTGCGGCCGCGCCTGCGCGGCCCGGTGTACGCCCCGGCGCACGAGCGCGTCCCGCAACCGAGCATCGGTCGTGAGGAAGGTCACACCGCAGAAGCGCTCGGCCTCACGTTCGAAGTGCTCGATATCCCGGCCCACACCGCCGGACACATCGCTTACGTCAGCCGCGCCGGGGCTGGCGAGCCGATCGTCTTCTGCGGCGATACCCTGTTCTCCGCCGGCTGCGGCAAGCTCTTCGAAGGTACGGCGGAACAGATGTACGGATCTCTCTCCAAGCTCGCCGAGCTCCCCGATTCGACCCGCGTCTGCTGCGGTCACGAATACACGCTCGCAAACCTCAAGTTCGCGCATGCGGTCGAGCCCGACAACGACGACGTCGCCGCCCACAGAAGGCGCTGCGAGGAACTTCGCGCCGCCGGCAAGCCGACGTTGCCGTCGACGATCGGACGCGAGCGGCGCATCAATCCGTTCATGCGCTGCGGCGAGCCCGTGGTGATCGCAGCGGCGCGCGCCCACGGCGCCGCGAGCGAAAGCGGCAGCGATGTGCTCGCCGCCCTGCGAACCTGGAAGAACGAGTTCCGATGACGACCCGAACCGACACGCGGCCCCCGGTGGCGGCGCGAACCCTGCTCCGGCTCGCGCTGCCGATCGTGTTCCTCGCGGGCTGCGCGTCGGCGCCCTGGCCGCCGAGCGCCGGCCAGGCACCCGAAGCACCGGTCGCAGTCGCCGCAGCGCCAGCGACGCTGGATGCCGCGAAGGGCGCGGAGATTGCGGCCTCCGCGGCGACAGCGTCGGCTGCCGTCGATGGCGGCGAAGAAACGGTCGCGGCGCCGGTTCCCGTCGACCCGGTCCGTCCCGATGTCCACCTCGATCTCGACGAGCGCGCCGCGCGGGTCGATCTCTGGGATCGTGTCCGTCGTGGCTTCGCGATGTCCGACCTCGACAGCGAGCTCGTTCGCGACCGCGAGCGCTGGTACGCGTCAAGGCCCGACTACGTCGCGCGCATGACCGAGCGTGGCAGCCGCTACCTGTTCTACATCGTCGAGGAGCTCGACAAGCGCAGCATGCCGACCGAGCTGGCGCTGCTTCCTTTCATCGAGAGCGCCTACAACCCGCAGGCGATGTCGGTCGCGCGCGCCTCAGGGATGTGGCAGTTCATCCCGTCGACCGGCCGCAACTTCGAGCTCAAGCAGAACGCCTTCCGCGACGACCGCCGCGACGTCCTGGCATCGACCCGTGCCGCGCTCGACTACCTGCAGAAGCTGTACGGCATGTTCGGCGACTGGCACCTCGCGCTCGCGGCCTACAACTGGGGCGAGGGAAGCGTCCAGCGGGCGATCGCGAAGAACCAGAAGAAGGGCCTGCCGACGGACTACCAGAGCCTGCATATGCCTGCCGAGACGCAGGGCTACGTGCCGAAGCTGCAGGCGGTCAAGAACATCGTCCGTCGTCCGGCGGACTTCAACCTGCAGCTGCCGCCGCTCTACAACCACCCCTACTTCCTGAGCGTGCCGATCGAGCACGACATCGACGTCGCGCTCGCGATCAAGCTCGCCGACATGCCGGTCGAGGAGTTCCAGTTCCTCAACCCGCAGATGAATCGCCCCGTCATCCTCGCCGCCGGAACGCCGCAGGTTCTGCTGCCGTACGACAACGCGAACCGGTTCGTCCGCGAGCTGCCGCTCTACCGCGGCCCGCTGTCGACATGGACCACCTGGGTCGCGCCGAAGAGCATGAAGCCGGCCGAGGCTGCGCGCGCGGTCGGCATGGACGAAGACGGGCTGCGCGAGGTCAACCACATCCCGGCGCGAATGGTCATCAAGGCGGGCTCGACGTTGCTCGTGCCGCGCCACGGAACCAGCGTCGCCGATGTCTCGAGCACGGTCGCCGACAACGCGACGATGGTGCTCGCGCCCGATTCGCCGCTGCTGCGCAAGGTGTCGCTGCGCGCCGGCAAGCAGGACAGCGTCGAATCGATCGCGCACCGCTACCGCATCGGCGCGAGCCAGGTCGCGCAATGGAACGATGTCGGCACCGGCGCCCGGTTCGCGCCGGGCCAGACGATCGTCGTCTACGTCGCGCCGAAAGGTCACAAGGCCGCTGCGCCGGCGTCGACGCACATCGCCACCAACGATCATGGCACCCGCGTCGCGCACAGCAAGCATCGCAAGAGCGCCCAGCCCGCTGCCGCGCCCAGCAAGGCGACCAAGAGCGCGGGCGCGCAGAAGCACGTCGCGGTCGCGAACAACTGAGCCCAGGCGACGCCGCACGTCAGCGGCGGTCGAAGAAGGCGTGGGCGATCGTCCCCAGATCGACGTATTCGAGCTCGCTGCCGACCGGAACGCCGCGCGCGAGCCGGGTGACGCGGACCCCGCGTGAGCCGAGCGCCTCGGCGAGAACGTGCGCCGTGGCCTCGCCCTCCGCGGTGAAGTTGGTGGCGATGATCACTTCCTCGACGCGGCCGTCGTTGGCGCGGTCGAGGAGCTGGCGCGCGCCGATCTCTGACGGCCCGACGCCATCGAGCGGGCTGAGGCGTCCCATCAGCACGAAGTACAGGCCCCGGTAGCTGCCGGTGCGCTCGAGTGCGGCCTGGTCGGCAGGCGTCTCGACGACGGCGAGCTGGCGGAGATCGCGCGACGGGTCGAGGCAGATGCTGCACACCTCGGCCTCGGTGAAGGTGTGGCAGCGTGCGCAATGGCGAATGCGCGCGACCGCGTCCTCGAGCGCAGTCGCGATCCGGCGCGCGCCCTCGCGGTCGTGCTGGAGCAGGTGCCACGCCATCCGCTGCGCGGACTTGACGCCGACACCGGGCAGGCGCCGGAGCGCCTCGACCAGACCTTCGAGAGACGGTTCAGCGGCCAATCGCGGGCACTAGAACGGCAGCTTCATGCCCGGCGGCAGCGGCATGCCGGCGGTGAGCTTGCCCATCTTTTCCTGGCTCACCTCTTCGGCGCGCCGGATGCCGTCATTGAAGGCGGCAGCGACGAGATCCTCCAGCATCTCCTTGTCGTCACCGAGCAGGCTCGGGTCGATCGCGATCCGCTTGACGTCGTGCTTGCACGTCATCGTCACCTTGACCAGACCGGCTCCCGACTGGCCCTCGACCTCGATGGTCGCCAGCTCGTCCTGCGCCTTCTTGAGGTTCTCCTGCATCGCCTGCGCCTGCTTCATCAGGCCGGCCAGCTGACCCTTCATCATCTCTGTGCTCCTTTGAACGGGTGCCGCGCGAAGGCGTGCTTCACGGCGCTGGCCCGGGCTGCGGCTTGACCGATCCGGGAACGATGCGGGCGGTCTTGTACTGCGCCATCAACGCACGGACCAGCGGATCCTGCTCGATCGCGTGCTCGGCCTCGGCCTGGCGGCGATCGCGCTCGACGGCATCGCGCGCCGCCGGCGTGTCCCCGCCAGCGGCGGCGTCGATCTCGAGCCGAACGACACGGCCCTCGGCCTCGCTCGCCGCCGACTGCAGGCGCTCGCGCAATGCCGGCGTGCGCAGGTTCTCGCGCTCGACGCGCAGATGCCAGACCTGCTCGGCGCCGGCATCGACGATGCGGACGCATTCGGCCTGCATCGCCAGCTCGCGCACCATCGCGGCAATGGCGCCGGCCGCCGCGAGGCGCTGCGCGAGCGCGCACCAGAGATCGGCCGCCCGGGTGCCTTCGATCTGCGGCCGATCGCGCTCGTGGGCCGCAGGCGACGCCAGCGCGAGTGCGGCGGTCGGGACCGCCGCGGCCGGCGCTGCGATCGCCGGCACGCCGCGCGCGGTCGTCGGGCTCGCGCGCGGCGCCGGCACCGAGGCCGGGCCCGGAGTCGTCGACGCGCCGGGCCGGTCGGGCGGTGCGAAGGCGAGCATTCGCAGCAGCACCATGACGAGCCCGCTGTATTCGTCGGGCGCAAGCGGCAGCTCGGCGCGACCGGCAAGAACGACGCTGTAGAAGAGCTGGGTTTCGTCGGCGGGCAGCAGCGTGGCGAGCCGGCCCGCTTCGGCGCGCTCGGGATCGCTTTCGTCCGCAGCACCCGGAACGGCCTGCACGACCGCCATGTCCTGCAGCAGGGTCGCGATCTCCTCGAGCGCCCCGGCGGCGGACAGTCCGAGCTCGCGCAGGCCGTCGATGGCCGCCAGCAGCGCGGCGCCGTCGCGCGCCGCGACCGCCTCGATGCAACGGATCGCATGGCTACGGTCGACCGCACCGAGCATCTGGCGAACGCCGGCTTCCTCGATCCGGCCGCTGCCGAACGCGATCGCCTGATCCGCGAGCGACTGCGCGTCGCGCATCGAGCC
>DASXLD010000072.1:0-1625 GCA_036496385.1 Caldimonas sp.
CGAGAGGCCCTTGGCGCGCGCCGTGCGCACGTAGTCGGCCGAGAGGACCTGCAGCATGGCGCTGCGCGTGTGCCGCATCAGGACCGCGGCGATCGCGTTGCCGAGCACGAACGCCGGCATGATCATCGCCGCCAGGTTGTCGCGCAGGCTGACGAAGGGGCTGACGTAGCCCGACGCCGGCAGCCAGCCGAGCTGCACCGAGAAGAGCAGGATCATGAGGATGCCGAGCCAGAAGTTCGGCGTCGACAACCCCCAGAGTGCGAACGCGTTGGCCGCGGCGTCCCAAGCCGTGCCGCGGCCGACCGCCGAGACGATGCCGGCCGGGATGCCGATCGCGAGCGCGATCAGCATCGCGAGCAGCGCGAGCTCGACCGTCACCGGCAGCTTCTGGACGACGAGGTCGAGCACCGGCTGCTGCGTTCGCACCGATTCGCCGAGGTCGCCCCGCAGGACGCCGCCGACCCAGTAACCGTAGCGCACCGGCAGCGGATCGTCGAGGTGCAGCTTCTTGTGCAGGTAGGCGACCACGTTCGCATCGCGCTCCTCGCCGGCGAGGATCAGCGCCGGATCGCCCGGCAGCAACTGCTGCAGGCCGAAGATCAGCATCGAGACGAAGACGAGCGTCGGGACGATCGTCGCGATGCGCTTGACGAGGAACTCGAGCATCGCGATTCAGCGGCCGGGGATCGAGCCGGCGAAAGCGCGGCCGGGCAACAGGCTCCTCGACCGGCGCGTCATGATGGATTCATCTTCAACCCCGTGACGCGCAACAGCCCGTCCGGAATGCTGCGCATCCCGCTCAGCTTCGCGTTGTAGGCCCAGAGCCAGTTGCGGTGGTAGAGATAGACGATCGGCCGGTCCTTGAGGACGCGCGCCGCGATCTGCTCGTAGATCTTCTTGCGCTCTGCCGGGTCGCGCTCGCTTCGCGAGCGGTTGAGCAGCTCGTCGACCTCGGGGATGCAGTAGCCGGCGTAGTTGAGCGGCTGCTTGCAGGCGTCGAAGCTGTAGAGGTTGCCGTCGGGGTCGGCGCGGCCGCTCCAGGCGAGGACATAGGCTTCGAAGTCGCCCTTGTCGGCCATGTTGAGCGAGGTCGCGAACTCGGTCGACTGGATCTTGACGTTGAAGCCCGCCTCGCGCGTCATCGCCTGGACGACGAGCGCGAGGCGCTGCGCGTCCGAGGTCGTCGGCGTCACCAGCGTGAAGGTCGGATTCGGAACGCCCGCCTCCTTCAGCAACGCCTTCGCGCGCGCGATGTCGCGCTTGGGCACGGGGACGTTCTTGGCGTAGAAGGCATTGCCGGGCGCGACCCACTGGTTGCCGACGGTCGCCTCGTTGTCCATCACGACCTGGACGATCCCCGGACGGTCGAGCGCGAGCTCGAATGCCTCGCGCACCTTCGCGTCCTTGCCGAGCGGGTTCTTCTGCGCCTGCTCGCTCTTGCCGACGTTGATCGTGATGCCCTGGTAGCCGATCTCGGTGATGCGCGCGATCTTCAGGTTCTTGTCGTGCGAGAGCTTTTCGATATCCGCCGGCGCGACGCGCTCGATGATGTCGAACTGGCCCGAGCGCAGGTTGGCGAGGCGCACCGTCGAGTCGACGATCGGCGTGTAGACGACCTTGTCGAC
>DASXLD010000073.1:0-6972 GCA_036496385.1 Caldimonas sp.
ACGCGGACGACCGCGTCATCTACGACACGACGTCGGGGCAGCTCTGGTACGACGCCGACGGCAGCGGGTCCGGCGCAGCTCAGCGCATCGGCACGCTCACCGGCGCGCCGGCACTCGTCGCGTCGGACATCGCCATCGTCAACGGCAGCGGCGGTACGGATGGCGGCGGCGACCAGCACCTCGTTGGCACCGCCGAAAACGACACGCTGACCGGCGGCGACGGCAATGACACGTTGGAAGGCCTCGCCGGCGATGACCTGCTCCAGGGCGATCCGCTCGACTCCGCGCAGCAAGGGAATGACCTGCTCTCCGGCGGGGACGGCAATGACATCCTTCAGGGTCGCGGCGGTAACGACACATTGCTCGGCGGCGCGGGCGATGACTTGTTCGTCATCGACACCGCCAACGCCGATTTCGACACGCCTCCGGGCAACGATTCGATCGACGGCGGCGCGGGGATCGACTTCGTCGGCTTCAGCACCGAAGGGGTCAGCAGCACCGCGGCGCTGACGGTCGACCTGGCCGCCGGCACCTACAGCATCGCCGACCCCCGCGGCGCGGTGAACGGCACCATCGTGAATGTCGAGAACCTTCAGGGCAGCAGCTCGGCGGACAGCATCCGGGGAAGCGACGCAGCCAACTCGATCGACGGGTTCTTCGGCAACGACACGATCATCGGCCTGGGTGGCAACGACACGCTGGGGGGAAACGCCGGCGACGACTCGATCGACGGCGGCGCCGGGGACGACGTGCTGAATGGCGACGATCCGACGTTCGCTGCGGGGAACGACTTCCTCCGCGGCGGCGACGGCGCCGATTCGCTCGTCGGCGGGGATGGCAACGACACCCTCTCCGGCGGGGCCGGGTTCGACACGCTCGTCAGCGGCGCGGGCGCGGACCAGTTTCTCTTCGACGTCGCGCCTGGCGCGGCCAACGCCGACCGGATCTTCGACTTCACCTCCGGATCGGACAAGATCGTCCTCGACGGCAATTTCCATCCAGACGCTGGCGCGTCGGGCAACTTTACAGCGGGCGACGCGCGCTTCTTCGCGGCGGCGGGAGCGGCCGGCGGCCACGACGCGGACGACCGCGTCATCTACGACACGACGTCGGGGCAACTTTGGTACGACGCGGACGGCAGCGGTTCGGGTGCGGCGCAGCGCATTGGCACCGTCACGGGTGCGCCGACGCTGGTCGCGACCGACATCGCGATCGTCAACGGCAGCGGCGGAGGCGGCGGGGGCAGCACGATCACAGGCACGAGCGGAAACGACAATCTAGTTGGCACCGCCGGCGACGACACGATGTTGGGCCTGGCGGGCAATGACACGCTGCAAGGCCTGGGGGGCAACGACTTTCTCGACGGCGGCACGGGCGTCGACAGCATGGTGGGCGGCGCCGGAAACGACACGTTCAGCGTCGATGACCCGAACGATGTCGTAACGGAGCAAAGCGGCGGCGGCAACGATGAGATCGTCACGTCGACCAGCTACTTCCTCTCCGACCAGGTCGAGAACCTGACGGCGACCGGCTACGACGGCGGATTCGGCATCGACGTCAAGGGCAACCAGCTTGCCAACGTGATCACCGACCAGGGGCCCGGCAATGCATTTCTCGCCGGCCTCGGCGGCGACGACACCCTGATCGGCGGCGCCGGCTCGGATTTCTTCACCTTTCAAGGCGATAACTCCGGCAGCTCGCTCGCCTATGGCGCAGATTCGGTCGACGGCGGCGGCGGCATCGACTGGCTGCTGTTCGAAGGGAACAGCGCCCTCACCGTCGATTTCCGCAATGGAACGGTGACCGGAGGCGGCGAATCGGCGGCAGACCACGTCGCGTTCACGAATATCGAACGTGCGCAGGGCAGCGAGTTCAACGACGCCATGTTTGCAAACGCCTCGGGCGATTACCTCGGCGGCTATCTTGGCAACGACACGCTGACCGGCGGAGCCGGCAACGACACTCTCGACGGCGATCAAGGCTTCGACCATCCCGAGGACCTCGGCGGGAATGACCTGATGACAGGCGGCGGCGGCAACGACGACCTGGGCGGCGACGCCGGCAACGACACGCTCTCCGGAGGAACCGGATTCGATACGCTCGCTGGCGGCACCGGCGCCGATACGTTCCTCTTCGACGTCGCGCCGGGCGCAGCGAACGCCGACCGCATCGTCGACATGGTGTCTGGCACGGACAAGATCATGCTCGACGGCAATTTCCATCCGAGCTCGGGCGCATCGGGCAACTTCGCGGCGGGCGACGTGCGGTTCTTTGCCGCGGCGGGCGCGACCGGCGGACATGACGCCGACGACCGCGTGGTCTACGACACTTCGACGGGCAACCTCTGGTACGACGCAGACGGTAGTGGCGCAGGAGCGGCGCAGCGCATCGGCACGCTCACCGGCGCGCCGACGCTGGTAGCGACCGATATCGCGATCGTCAACGGCAGCGGCGGTGGTGGCGGTGGCGGTGGCGGCGGCGGAGGCGGCGGCACGATCACCGGCACGAGCGGCAACGACAGCCTCACCGGTACGGCGGGCAACGACACGATCGACGGGCTCGGCGGCGCCGATACGATGAACGGCCTCGGCGGGAACGACACCTACTTCGTCACCGCGGGCGACGTGATCCAGGATTCCGGCGGCAACGACACGATCATGGCCGCGGCGAGCTTCGCGCTGCCATCGGCGATCGAGAACATCGTCTACACGGGTACGGCGAACACGAGCAGCGTAGGCAACAGCCTGGCGAACTCCATGACCGGCAACAGCGGTAAGAACGACCTGGAGGGCCGCGGCGGGAACGATACGCTTGCCGGCGGCGCGGGCAACGACACGCTGGTGGGCGGCACCGAAGGCGACTTCTTCGTCTTCGGCGAATCCGGCGCGGCGAACGCGGACAGCATCACCGACTTCGTCTCCGGCACGGACCATATCGCCTTCGACGATGCCGGTTTCGCGGCGATCGGCGCGGCGGGCGGCTTCGCCGCGGGCGACGCGCGCTTCTTCGCGGGCGCCGGGGCGACGTCCGGGCACGACGCCACCGACCGGGTCGTCTACGACACGACCACCGGCAACCTGTACTACGACGCCGACGGCAACGGCGGCGGGGCGGCGCAGCTCGTCGCCACGCTGACGGGCCATCCGGCGGTGGCGGCGACCGATCTGACCGTAACCTGACGGCCGGAAGCTGACAGCTATGCGCGAGCTGGTCTCGAGGCTGCGGCCGTACTTTGCCTGGGCGGCGCTGTTCAGCCTCGCGATCAACGCGCTGCTGCTGGTGCCGCCGCTGTACATGCTGCAGGTGTTCGACCGGGCGATCACCAGCCGCAGCGAAGAGACACTGCTCACGCTGACCGTGGCGGCGCTCATGGCGCTGGTGGCGATGGCGCTCCTCGACGCGGTGCGCATGCGCCTTCTCGGCGCCGCGGGCATGGTGCTCGACCGGACGCTGGGGCCCGGCGTGCTCGACCGGCTGCTGCGCAAGAGCGCCGGCCCCGAGTTCGCCGGGTCGCTGCGCGACGTGGCGACGCTGCGGGCCTTCTTCACCGGCAGCGGCGTGCTGTCGCTCTTCGATGCGCCGTGGCTGCCCATCTTTCTCGCCATCGTGTTCCTGTTCCACCCGCTACTTGGAGCGATCGCGCTGACCGGCGCCGCCACCATGTGCCTGCTTGCCTGGCTGAACGAGCGCTTCGCGCGCGTGCCGCTCGAGCGGGCGCAGGTGGCGGCGCGGCGCGCGGGGCGCTTCATCGACGCCGGCAGCCGCAACGCCGAGGTGGTGGCGGCGCTCGGCATGCTGCCCGCGCTGACGCGGCGCTGGACGTCGCTCAACGACGCGGTCCTGGCCGAGCAGCTCGCGGCCGGCCGGGTGGCGGCGCGCTTCTCCGGCGGCACCCGCTTCGCGCGCCAGGTGATCCAGACCGCGATGCTCGCGACGGGTGCGTGGCTGGTGGTGCACCAGGAGGCGACCTCCGGCGTGATGATCGCGACCACCATCCTCCTCGGGCGCGCGCTGGCGCCGGTGGAATCGCTGGTCGCCGGCTGGCGCAGCCTGGTCGACGCGCGAAGCGCCTGGCGGCGGCTCGACGAGCTGCTGGGCAAGACGCAGCCGGCCGAGCACACCGAGCTTCCCGCGCCGCGCGGCAATCTCAAGGTCGAGGCCGTCACCTTCGGCTTCGCCGGGGGTCGCGCGGTGGTCCGCAATGCGTCGTTCGCGCTCGCGGCCGGCGAGTCGCTCGGCATCATCGGCCCCAGCGCAGCCGGCAAGTCGACGCTCGCGCGGCTGCTGGTCGGGCTGTGGCGTCCGGCGAGCGGCGCGGTGCGCCTCGACGGCGCCGACGTCGCCGCCTGGCCGCGCGAAAAGCTGGGCCCGCATCTGGGCTACCTGCCGCAGGACGTCGAGCTCTTCGGCGGCACGGTGGCGGAGAACATCGCGCGCCTCGGCGAGCCCGACGCCGCGGCGGTGATCCGCGCCGCGCAGCGTGCCCACGTGCACGAGCTGGTCCTGCGCCTCGCCAAGGGCTACGACACCGAGGTGGGCGAGGGCGGCCAGTCTCTCTCGCCCGGCCAGCGCCAGCGCATCGCGCTCGCGCGCGCGCTCTACGGCGACCCGCGGCTGGTGATCCTCGATGAGCCGAACGCCAACCTCGACCACGATGGCGACCAGGCGCTGGTGCGCACCCTCGCCGGTCTGAAAGAAGACGGCGTCACCACCATCGTCATCGCGCACCGTCCATCGCTGCTGGCGGCAGCCGACCGCATCCTGGTCTTGCGCGAAGGTGTTGTGGAGGCTTTCGGTTTTCGCGGGGAGATCATGCCGAAGGTCACTCGCGCGGCATGAATCTCGACGCCGCACTCAACTATCGGCCGCTTGCGCAGGCGGGGACCGCGGTGCTTGCGATCCTCGGCCTGCTGCTCGTGGGCTGGGCGGCGATGGCGCCGCTCTCGGGTGCGGTCATCGCGCCCGGGTTCGTCAAAGTCGACCTGAACCGCAAAGTCGTGCAGCACCAGGAAGGCGGCACTGTGCGCGCGGTGCGCGTCCGCGACGGCGAGCACGTCAAGCAGGGACAGGAGCTGGTTCTGCTCGAGGACGTGCGCATCGACGCGCAGCTCGATATGCTGCGCACCCAGCTCGACGCCGAGCGGGCCAAAGCGGCGCGCCTCGAGGCCGAGCGCGCTTTCCTCGCGAAACCGGTGTTTCCTTCGGATTTAGCGTCGAGAAAAAAAAGCGAACCGAAGATCGCCGAGCAGCTTGAGCGCGAGACGACGCTGTTCCGCGCGCGGCGCGACGCCATCGAGACGCAGATCGCGATGCTGCGCAAGCAGATCGCCGAGACCGCCACCGAATCGCGCGCACTGGAGGAGCAGCTCGGCGCGGAGGAGCGCGCGCTCAAGCTGCAGAAGGAGGAGCTCGCCTCCAACGAGACGCTCCTCAGCCAGGGCTACGTGCAAAAGACGCGCGTGCTCACGCTGCAGCGCGCGGTCGCCGAGTACGAGGCGCGCCATGGCGAGCACCGCGCCGAGATCTCGAAGGCGCGCCAGCGCGCTGCGGAGCTCGAGCTGCGCATCCTGTCGATGAAGAACAGCTACGCGCAGGCGGCCGCCGACGAGCTGAAGGAGGCGAGCGCGAAGATGTTCGACCTCGAGGAGCGCATCCGGCCCTCGCGCGACGCCTCGGAGCGCCAGCGCATCCTGGCGCCGGTCTCGGGGGAGGTCGTCGGTCTCAAGGTGTTCAGCCAGGGCGCGGTGGTCGGCCCGCGCGACGTGCTGATGGAGATCGTGCCGGAGGACAAGCGCCTGATCATCGAGGCGCGCATCCGGCCCGAGGACATCAACTACGTGCGGCCGGGATCCGCCGCGGACGTGCGGCTCACTGCCTATAAGCAGCGCACCACGCCGCTCGTCGAGGGAAAGGTGAGCTACGTCTCGGGCGATCGCATGGTCGAGCAGCAGAACGGCCAGGCGTACTACGTCGTGCATGTGGACGTGCCGCCCGATCGCCTGGAGCAGGACGGTCTGCGCCTGCAGGCCGGCATGCCCGCCGAGGTATTCGTCCGCACCGACCAGCGCACGACCTTCGACTATCTCTTCGCGCCGGTGACGAGCTATCTGCGCCGCGCCATGCGCGAGCCGCTCTGATGCGGGCGCTTTTCGTCCACCAGAACTTCCCCGGGCAGTACCGGCATCTTGCCGGCCACCTCGCTCGCCATGGGCATCAGGTGGTGGGTCTGGGGGAAAAGAAGAATCTGCTGAATCAGCGGCGCATACCCGGCGTCCACACGCTTGGATATTCGTTGCAGGAAGAGAAATACCAGGGCTTCGAGGCCCCGGTCGTGCGCGCGATCCAGCGGGGCAGGGTGGTAGCCGCGGCCGCGGCGCAGATCCGGCGCGCCGGCTTCCGCCCTGACGTGGTCTTCGCCCACATCGGCTGGGGCGAGGCGCTGTTCCTGAAAGAGATCTTCCCCGAGGCCCGGGTCCTGCTTTACTGCGAGTTCTTCTACCGCGCGAGCGGCGGGGACGTCGGCTTCGATGCCGAATTCCCTGCGAGCCGCGAGAGCCTCCTGCGCCTGCGCGTCATGAACGCGCCGCTGCTCATGTCGCTCGACGCCGCCGACTGGGGCATGGCGCCGACCGAGTGGCAGGCGCGGCAGTTCTCGCCGGGACATCGCTCGCGGATGAGCGTGGTCCACGACGGTATCGACACCGATGCGATTTCCCTCGGAAATTTCGCAGACGAAGAGATCGTCACCTACGTCGCGCGAAACCTCGAACCCTATCGAGGTTTTCACGTGTTCATGCGCGCCATCCCGGAAATTCAGCAACGGCGGCCGAAGGCGCGCATCGTCATCGTAGGCGGCGACGAGGTAAGCTACTCGGCCAAGCTGCCGGCGGGCGAAACCTACCGCGCGCGGCTGCTCAAGGAGCTCGACGGCCGCATCGACCTCTCGCGCGTGCACTTCACCGGCAAGATCCC
>DASXLD010000074.1:0-10507 GCA_036496385.1 Caldimonas sp.
GATCCTGCCGGCGTTCGGGATCATCAGCGCGGTCATCCCGGCGTTCGCGAGGAAACGCCTGTTCGGCTACACCTCGATGGTCTACGCGACGGCGTCGATCGCGATCCTGTCGTTCATCGTCTGGGCGCACCACATGTTCACGACCGGCATGCCGGTCACGGGCCAGCTCTTCTTCATGTACGCGACGATGCTGATCGCGGTGCCGACGGGCGTGAAGGTCTTCAACTGGATCGCGACCATGTGGCGCGGCTCGATGACCTTCGAGACGCCGATGCTCTGGGCGGTCGGCTTCATCTTCGTCTTCACGATGGGCGGCTTCACCGGCCTCATCCTGGCGATGGCGCCGATCGACATCCAGCTGCAGGACACCTACTACGTCGTCGCCCACTTCCACTACGTGCTGGTCGCCGGGTCGCTGTTCGGCATGTTCGCCGGCTACTACTACTGGTCGCCGAAGTGGACCGGTGTCATGTACAACGAGGCGCGCGGCAAGATCCACTTCTGGACGTCGCTGATCTTCTTCAACGTCACCTTCTTCCCGATGCACTTCCTCGGCCTTGCCGGCATGCCGCGCCGCTATGCCGACTATCCGATGCAGTTCACCGACTTCAACATGGTCGCGTCGATCGGCGCATACGGCTTCGGCCTGTCGCAGGTCTACTTCTTCTTCGCGGTCGTGCTGCCGATGCTGCGCGGCAAGGGCGAGAAAGCGCCGCAGCAGCCGTGGGAAGCCGCCGAGGGGCTCGAGTGGGAGGTGCCGTCGCCGGCGCCGTTCCATACCTTCGAGACGCCGCCGCAACTCAACGCCGCCGGCACCAAGATCATCGGCGCGGCCACGGCGCCACACCGCGACGCAGCGGGCGGCGCGCCTGCGCACGCTTGATCCGCCCCGCGATGACCGACGACCGGCAGAGGAAGGCGAACGTGCGGTTGGCGCTGATCCTGGCGTCGATCGCGATCGTCTTTTTCCTCGGCTTCATCGCCAAGAGCGCCTTCTTCGGCTGACATGCCTTCTGCTCCGTCTTCTCGTGGCGCGGGCGTCAATGCCGACAACCGGCGCATGGTCACCAAGCTCGCCGTTGTCGCCGCGCTGATGTTCGCGTTCGGCTATGCGATGGTGCCGATCTACCGCACGATCTGCGACGTCCTCGGCACCAACGTGCTCGCGCGCTCCGAGGTGCAGAGCGGTGCGGACGCGCCGGCCAACCCGCAGGTCGACCTCGGCCGCACGGTGAGGATCGAGTTCGACGCCAACGCTCGCGGCCCGTGGGACTTCAAGCCGGCGCAGGCCAGCGTCGACGTCCATCCCGGCGAGGTGACGACGGTGATGTACGAGTTCCGCAACCGTCAGGACCGCACGATGCGCGCGCAGGCCATCCCGAGCTACGCGCCGGCATCGGCGATGGCGCACTTCAAGAAGCTCGAGTGCTTCTGCTTCACCGAGCAGGTGTTGAAGGCGGGCGAGTCGAAGCAGTGGCCGGTCGTCTTCGTCGTCGACCGCAAGCTGCCGAAAGACGTGCGTACGATCACCTTGTCGTACACCTTCTTCGAGGCCGGCGGCAAGACGCCGGCCGAGCCGCCCGGAGCCGGCGCATCGTGAGCGAGATCGGCAGCGGCGGTCAGGAGGTCGACGCGAAGAAGCGCGAGCGGCGCCGGAAAGTGTCGCTCGGCAGGACGCTGCTCGCGGTGCTCTGGTCGTTCTTCGGCGTGCGCAAGTCGAAGGATCTGGAGCGCGACGTGACCGAGCTGAATCCGCTCCACGTCGTCATCGCCGGCGTCATCGTCGCCGCGGTGTTCGTGGGCATGCTGTTCATGCTCGTCCAGTGGGTGATCAAGAGCGGCGTCGCTGCATGAGCGGGCCGCGAGCATTTCTGAATTTGCAGGAGAGCACCAGATGTCGGCAGTGACACCGGCGGGCAGCCAGCCCTACTACTTCGTTCCCGCGCCCTCGCGCCACCCGGCATCGACGGCATTCGGCCTCCTGCTCATCATCTTCGGCGCGAGCCAGTGGGTCAACGGCAACGAGTGGGGCAAGTGGATCCTCACCGCCGGCTTCGTCGTCCTGGCATTCGTGCTGCAGCAGTGGTTCCGGCAGGCGATCGGCGAGAGCGAGGGCGGTGCCTACGGCAAGAAGGTCGACGTCTCGTTTCGCTGGAGCATGAGCTGGTTCATCTTCTCGGAGGTGATGTTCTTCGGCGCCTTCTTCGGCGCGCTGTACTGGATCCGCTCGTATTCGGTGCCCGAGCTCGGCGGTCTCGACAACGCCGTCCTGTGGCCCGACTTCAAGGCCGTGTGGCCGAGCGCAGCGCCGGGCTTCACCGCATCGCCCGCGGGGATCATCGAGCCGTTCGCGACGATGGGCCCGTGGCCGATCCCGACCCTGAACACGGCGATCCTGCTGAGCTCGGGGGTGACGGTGACGATCGCTCATCACGCGCTGATCGCGAACCACCGCGCCCGCGCGGTCGTCTTCATGTGGCTGACCGTCCTGCTCGGCCTGGCCTTCCTGGGCTTTCAGGCGTACGAGTACGGCCATGCGTACAGCGAGCTCAACCTGAAGCTGAGCTCGGGCGTCTACGGCTCGACGTTCTTCATGCTGACCGGCTTCCACGGCTTCCACGTGTTCGTCGGCATGACGATGTTGCTGTTCATCACCATCCGCATCATGCGCGGGCACTTCACGTCCGAGCGCCACTTCGGCTTCGAGGGCGCGGCGTGGTACTGGCACTTCGTCGACGTCGTCTGGCTCGGCCTCTACGTCGTCGTCTACTGGTTGTAGGAAGAGGCCGCCACGCTCACTTCGTCTGCCCCCCGAGGGGGCGCGGGCCGCCTTGGGAGCGGCCCGGCGTCGGCCCGGGCCGCCACGCTCGCTTCGCTCGCTGCCCCTCGACCAAAGGGGCGGCTCAGTGGCCGAGGGGAACGCCGGTCGGATGGATCCAGCCGAGCGACCAGGCGATGATGAGGCAGGCGAACAGCAGCACCGAGACCGCGATGCGCACCGCGAGCGCGCGCATCATGTCGCCGCCCTTCGATCCCTCCGCGCGACCGCCGCGCAGCATCGCGACGCCCGCCCACGCGAGGGCGCCGAGGATGACGGCGAAGGCAATGCCGATGAGCACGTGCATCGTGGTCGATTATGGTCGCCGGCGCCGCGATGACGCCGGACCGCGGCGCTCGTGAGCTCCGATGCCGCGCCGTCGCGGGAACGCCGGGTCGGGTCGCGCCGGCGCCGTCTCGTCGTCAACCTCGCGACGCTCGCCGGGATCGTCCTGGCCGCGCGTCTGGGCGTCTGGCAGCTCGACCGCGCCGACCAGAAGATCGCCTTGCAATCGAGCCTCGTGGCGCGCGCCAGCGAGCCCGCGCTAACCGCCGCTGACCTCGCCCACACATCGGCGGCGGCGGCGGCGCAGCAGCAGCGTGCCGTCGTCCTTCACGGGCGCTGGATCGCCGAGCGCACCGTGTTTCTCGACAACCGGCAGATGGACGGCAAGGTCGGCTTCTTCGTCGTCACGCCGCTCGCCCTCACCCCGGGGCCGGGCACGGCGCTGGTCCAGCGCGGCTGGCTGCCGCGCAGCTTCACCGATCGCAGCGTGCTGCCGGCATTCGAGACGCCGACCGGCATCGTCACCGTCGCTGGAACCGTGGCCCCGCGGCCGGCACGGCTGTTCGAGTTCGACGGCGCCGCGAGCGGCCCGATCCGGCAAAATCTCGACGTCGTCTCGTTCGCGCGCGAAACCGGCCTCGATCTGTTGCCGCTCTCGGTGGTGCAGCGAGAGACCCCTGGCGCGGCGGCCGACGGGCTCGTGCGCCACTGGTCGGCGCCGGCGGCCGACGTGCAGAAGCACTACGGCTATGCGGTCCAGTGGTTCGCAATCGCGGCGGGCATCGCCTTCCTCTATGTCTGGCATCGATTCATCCGCCCCGGCAAGTCCTGATTCGGCGCTCCTCGTCAACCTGAGCGTGCATTCGCTGCCGTCGCCGCGCGAGGTGGCGGCGCTGCGTCGTACCGAGCGCGGTCGTTGGACGATGGTGCTCGTCCTGATCATCTGCGCGGCGCCGGTCATCGCCTCGTACTTTGCCTACTTCGTCGTCCGCCCGCAGGCGCGCACCAACTACGGCGAGCTGATCGTGCCGACGCGGCCGATCCCCGCATCGCTGCCGCTCGCCGATCTCGCCGGCGCTGCCGTCGCACCGGCGACTCTTCGCGGCCAATGGCTCGTGGTGGTCGTCGCCGGTGGCGCCTGCGACGCGCGCTGCGAGCACCACCTCTGGCTGCAGCGGCAGCTGCACGCCGCGCTCGGCGCGAACCAGGATCGCGTCGACAAGGTCTGGCTCGTCGACGACAAGGTGCTGCCACGGCCCGAGACCTTGCGCGCGATCGCGGCGACGGCCGAGGCGCAGCAGACGGCCTTCCCACCGACGACGGTGCTGCGCACGTCGCGCGCCGCGCTGCTCGGCTGGCTCGCCCCGGCGGCCGGCCACGAGCTCGAAGACCACCTCTACCTCGTCGATCCGCACGGCGAATGGATGCTGCGCGTTCCGGCCGCGGCCGACCCGGGCCGCCTGAAGCGCGACCTCGACAAGCTGCTCAGCGCCTCGGCCGGCTGGGATCGTCCGGGCCGATGAGACGATGAACGCCGCGGTCCCAGCTTACGATCTCGCGCCCCTGCTCGGCGTGATCGCCGTCGGTACGCTGCTCGCGCTGATCCCGATCGTGTGGGTCTGGCGGCGCCGCAAAGGCGAGGCGCCGGCACTGCGGCTGCAGGCGTTTGCCTGGCTCGTCTTCTTCCTCGCCTTCGATCTCGTCCTGCTCGGCGCGTTCACGCGACTGAGCGACTCCGGGCTCGGCTGCCCCGACTGGCCCGGCTGCTACGGCCACGCGAGCCCGATCGGCGCCAGTGCGCATATCGCCGCTGCCGAGGCCGCGGTGCCGACCGGCGCCGTCACGGTCACCAAGGCGTGGATCGAGATGCTGCATCGCTATGCGGCGACGGCGATCGGCATCCTCGTCATCGCTCTGCTCGTGATGGCGATTCGCGAGTCACGCCGCAGCGCGGGGCGGATCAGCGCGCGCTGGCCGGCGTGGACGCTGCTCTGGATCTGCGTCCAGGGCGCGTTCGGCGCGCTCACGGTGACGCTGCGGCTCTATCCGGCGATCGTCACCCTTCATCTGCTTGCCGGCTTCGGCCTGCTCGCATTGCTCGCGATCCAGGCCGAGCACTACGCGCCGCGCGTGGTTGCGCTCGCGCCAGCGCTGCGCGCCGGGCTGGTCGCCGTCGCTGCGCTGACCGTCGTGCAGGTCGCCCTCGGCGGCTGGGTCAGCAGCAACTACGCCGTGCTCGCCTGTCGCGACTTCCCGACTTGCCAGGGCAGCTGGTGGCCGGTGATGGACGCGGCCGAGGGCTTCGTCGTCATGCGGCCGCTCGGCGAGAGCGGCGGCTCCGGCTATCTGCCGTTCGCCGCGTTGACGGCGATCCACATG
Organism: Caldimonas sp.; assembly: GCA_036496385.1. Lineage (GTDB taxonomy): Bacteria > Pseudomonadota > Gammaproteobacteria > Burkholderiales > Burkholderiaceae_C > Schlegelella_A. The sequence goes on from DASXLD010000074.1 coordinate 5,483, forward strand.
GCGCATCGCATCGGCGCGTTGATGTTGCTGCCGGCACTGGTCGCGCTCGCCTGGCGCCTGCATGCCGCGGGAGCGACGACGCGGCCCTGGGCATTCGGCTTGCTCGCGGTCGCCGCATGGCAGGCAGCGAGCGGCCTCGGCAACGTCCTGCTCGGCTGGCCGCTCGCGGCGGCGATCGCGCACACGGGCGGTGCCGCAGCGCTCGTCGTCATGCTGACCGTGCTGCTCGTCCGCAGCGCGCGTCGCCGTGCCATGACGGCCACGGTCGCCGGCGGGTCGCCCGCGCTCGTCGGCTAGCGGACTAGGATCGGCCCATGTCGGACATCGTCGCGCCAACCGCTCCCCGGAGCGTTTCGCTCACCACCAAGCTGCGCCAGTTCCATTCGCTGACCAAGCCTCGGGTGGTGCAGCTGATCGTCTTTTGCGCCCTGATCGGCATGCTGCTTGCGACGCCGGGCGTGCCCGACTGGAGGCTCGCGCTCGCCGCGGTCGCCGGCATCTGGCTCGTCGCTGCGGCGGCGGCGGCGTTCAACTGCCTGGTCGAGCAGCACATCGATGCGCGGATGCGGCGCACCGCGTGGCGGGCGACGGCGACCGGCGAGCTGACCTCGCTGCAGGCGCTCGTCTTCTCGGCCGCGCTCGCCACCGCCGGCGGGGCGATCCTCTGGTTCGCCGTCAACGCGCTGACGATGTGGCTCACGCTCGCGACCTTCGTCGGCTATGCGATCGTCTATACCTTGGTGCTGAAGCCGCTGACGCCGCAGAACATCGTCATCGGCGGCGCTTCGGGCGCGATGCCGCCGGTGCTCGGCTGGGCAGCGATGCGAGGCGAGGTCGGCCCCGAGGCGCTCATCCTGTGCCTGATCATCTTCGTCTGGACACCGCCGCATTTCTGGGCGCTCGCGCTCTATCGCGCCGAGGACTACCGTCGCGCCGGGTTGCCGATGCTGCCGGTGACGCACGGTTCGGCGTTCACGCGGCTGCATGTGCTTCTCTACACGCTGGTGCTGTTCGCGGCGACGCTGCTGCCGTTCGTCGCCGGCATGAGCGGGGGAATCTATCTCGCTGCGGCGATCGTCCTCGGCGCGATGTTCAGCGGCTACGCGTGGCGGCTGTGGCGGCGCTACTCGGACGCATTGGCGCGCCGCACCTTCCGCTTCTCGATCGTCCACCTGACGCTGCTCTTCGCCGCCCTCCTGGTCGACCACTATCTCTGGCCGCTGCTCGCATGACGACCGCGACGCGACGCGCGTTTGTGCTTGGCAGCCTCGGGGGGCTCCTGCTCCTCGGCGGCTGCGATCGCTTGACCGGCGCCGCGTCGAAGCCGACTTTCCACTTCACCGACATCACCGGCGCCGAGTTCGCGCGCCGTCTCGATTTGCCCGATGCCGACGGCAAGCCGCGCAGCCTCGCCGACTGGAAGGGCAAGGTCACGGTCGTCTTTTTCGGCTACACGCAGTGCCCCGATGTCTGCCCGACGACGATGGCCGAGCTGGCGCAGGTCCGCACGCTGCTCGGCGCCGATGGCGACCGCCTGCAGACCGTGTTCGTGACGATCGATCCCGAGCGCGACACGCCGGCGGTTCTGAAGGCCTACGTCGCCAACTTCGGGCCCGGCGTCGTCGCCTTGCGAGGTGACGCCGAGCAGACGGCCGCGGCGGCCAAGGAGTTCAAGGTCTTCTACGCCAAGGCGCCGGGCAAGACCCCGGGCAGCTACACGATGGACCACAGCGCCGCATCGTTCGTCTTCGACGCCGCCGGCCGCGTCCGACTCTTCGTCCCCTACGGTGGCGACCCGACGATTCTGGCCGCCGACATCAAGCAGCTCGTCGCCGGCTAGAGACGAAAACGGCCCCATCGGGGCCGTGCATGCGGCCTAGGCCGCATGCGCCAAGGCTTTGCGCATCTTCTTCATGGCGGCGACTTCGATCTGGCGGATCCGCTCGGCGCTGACGCCGTACTCGCCCGCCAGGTCGTGCAGCGTCATGCCGCCCGAGCTGTCGTCGTTGACCTTCAGCCAGCGCTCTTCGACGATCCGGCGGCTGCGAGCGTCAAGCGCGTCGAGCGCCAGGGCAATGCCGTCGCCGGCGAGCCAATCGCGGCCCTTGCCTTCGATGACGCGCGTCGGCTCGTTGGCGTCGTCGGCCAAGTACGCGATCGGCGCGTAGCTCTCCTCGCCGTCGTCGTTCTGCGGCTCGAGCGCGATGTCACCGCCCGAGAGCCGGGTCTCCATCTCGAGGACTTCCTCGCGCTTGACGTTGAGGGTCCTCGCCAGCGTGTCGACCTCGCCCTGCGTCAGCGACGCGCGGTGCGTGTCTTCGTCGCCGGCGTCGTTCTTCAGGCTCTGCTTCATCGAGCGCAGGTTGAAGAAGAGCTTGCGCTGGGCCTTGGTCGTCGCGACCTTGACCATCCGCCAGTTCTTCAGGATGTACTCGTGGATCTCGGCCTTGATCCAGTGCATGGCGTAGCTGACCAGGCGCACGCCCTGATCGGGGTCGAAGCGCTTGACGGCCTTCATCAAGCCGATGTTGCCTTCCTGGATCAAGTCGCCGTGCGGCAGGCCGTAGCCGAGGTACTTGCGCGAGATCGAGACGACCAGACGCAGGTGCGAAACGACGAGCCGGCCGGCGGCGGCGACGTCACCGTCGTCGCGCAGGCGGCGCGCGAACTCGGTCTCCTCTTCCTGCGTCAGGAGAGGCACCCGGTTGACGGCGCCGATGTAGGCGTCGAGGTTGCCGAGCGAAGGAACCAGCGCCCACGGATCCCGCAGGACCAGGGCGTTCGGGGAGGAAGCGTTCATGTCGGAATAAGACCCTTCCGGGCTATTTCGGTTCCGCCCATATTAGCAGTCGGCCGCCGAGAGTGCTAAGAGATGCGCAATCGTGGCGATGGGAGGTGCCTATCAGTGCACGGCCAGCCGGCAAATGCGGCTCCCGGCTCAGCTGAAGCCGGTGTCCATCCGCTCGAGCAGGTCGTCGACGGTCGAGAGGAGCTCGTTGACGCCGACCGGCTTGGTCAGATAGCGGACGGCGCCGGCGTCGAGGGCGGCATCGACCTGCTGCGCGGTGGCGTCGGCCGAGACGACGATGACCGGGATCGGCGAGGTCGCCGGATCGGCCTTCAGGTGGCGCAGGAGGTCGAGCCCGCTCATGTCGGGCAGGTGCATATCGAGCAGGATCAGGTGCGGCGCCCGCTCGCGCACCGAGGCCAGGCCGCCCAGGCCGGTCATCGCGACCTCCATCTGGACCTGCGCTCGCTGCGCCAGGATGCCGCGCATGACTTCGACGTTGGTCTCGTTGTCCTCGATGTAGAGCACGATCCGGCGGTGGTAGTCGGCGGCGAGGGCAGCGAAGTCGTCGTCGAGCGACGACGGGATCGTGTCCGGATCGATCGCCTTCGGCAGCTTGAGGATGAACGACGAGCCCTCACCGGGGACGCTCTTGACCCGGATCGATCCGCCCATCAGCTCGGCAAGGCGGCGGCTGATGACGAGGCCGATGCCGGTGCCCTGGAGCGCCGTCCGCTCGCGGCCGAGACGATTGAACGGCCGGAACAGCTCGTCCATCTGCTCCGGCGTCATCCCCATCCCGGTGTCGGTCACCGAGACCTCGACGACGTCGGGCGCTGCGAGCCGGCTGGCGATATGGACACGGCCGTTGTCGATGTTGTACTTGACGGCGTTGCTCAGGAGGTTGGTGAGAATCTGCTTGACGCGCGTCGCGTCGCCGAGGATCGCCGACGCCTCCGGCGCCAGCTCCTGGCTGATGCGGACGCCTCGCTTGACGGCGTCGCTGGCCACGAGCGCGGTCGTCGCCTGGACCAGCTCGCCGAGCTCGAGCGTCGCCGTCTGCAGGCGCAGGTTGCCCGAGTCGATGCGCGACAGGTCGAGGACGTCGTTGATCATCTCCAGCAGGTGCCAGCCGGCCTGCTGAATCTGCGAGACCCACGGCCGCTGCCCGGCCGTGAGCGGGTGGCGGCGGTCGATCTCGAGCAGCTGGGCGAAGCCGAGCATGGCGTTGAGCGGCGTTCGCAGCTCGTGGCTCATGCGCGAGAGGAAGTCGCTCTTGGCGCGATTCGAGAGCTCGGCCGCCTCGCGGGCCCGCTCGGCTTCCTCGAGGCGCAGGTGCTCGGTGATGTCCTCGACGACGCCGACGATCCGCCACGGCTCGTTGCTCGGGTCGCGCAGCAACGAGACCGTCGAGCGCACCCAGACGACTTCGCCGGCGCGGTTCAGGCAGCGCTTGTGGCGCCGGTACATGGGGATCTCGCCGGCGACAAGCTGTGCCGTCAGCAGCTGGTCGTTGGCCAGATCCTCGGGATGCGTCAGGGCCTCGGGGCTGAGGCGACTCAGCTCGCGCTCGTCGTAGCCGGTCAGCTCGCAGTAGCGCGGATTTGCCTGGATGACGCGCCCGGTGAGGTCGGTGTACACGACGCCGATCGGCACGTTGTCGAGGATGTTGCGGAAGCGCTGCTCGCTCGCCCGCAGCGCGCTCTCCGCGACGTGGCGATCGGCGACTTCGGCGCGCAACGCCGCCGTTCGCTCGCGGACCGCGCTCTCGATCCGTCGCGTCCGCCCGGTCGTGATCAGAAGCGAGGCGCCGAGCATCGCCGCCGAGAGCAGGCCGACGGCAGCGATGGTCCAGGTGCTGCGGTTTGTGCCGCCCGGTACCTCGTCGGGCTCGGCGCTGCCGCGCAGATCCCATTGCCTGCCGGCGAAGACGAGCGGGTACTCGTGGCCGAGCCCGGTACGCTCGTTTTCGCAACCGGGCCGGCCGGCGAGGCGGCGGCGGCCGGCGAGCGGATCGGAGTCGACGACGCACAGCCGCAGATACGCCGGGACCTTGCCGGCGACGCCGGCGAGCTGGGCGTCCATCTGCAGGGTGACGAAGACGAGGCCGCGCAGCGCAGCGCGGCGCTCGGCGGCGCTGCCGAGCTCGCTGTCGTAGACGCCCTGGTAGATCGCGATCGCCATGCGGCGGTCGCTGGGGTCCAGCGGTGCCACGCGAAAGCCGAGGGTGGCCTCGG
>DASXLD010000075.1:0-1865 GCA_036496385.1 Caldimonas sp.
GCCGTTGGAGACCGCGACGAGGTGCTTCAGTCGCGCTGCCGCTGCGCCGCTGTCGAGCGATTTGGTGCCGAGCGCGACGCCTTCCCTGAGATCTTTGGCCTTGCCGGCCACGATCAGGGCCGCGGCAGCGTTGAGCAGAGCAACGTCGCGATAGGCGCTCGGCTTGCCATCAAGCACCGATTGCAGCGCTACCGCATTGGCATCGGCATCGCCGCCTTTCAGCGCTTCTCCGCCGACGCGCGCAAGACCGGCGTCCTCCGGGTTGACCTCGAAGCTACGGACATTGCCGTTCTCGAGCGCAGCGACAAAGGTCGGCCCGGTGAGGGTGATCTCGTCGAGCCCGTCCGAACCGTGCACCACCCAGATCGACTCCGCGCCAAGATTCTTCAGGACCTGCGCCAGCGGCTGCACCCATTGCCGCGAGAACACGCCGACCATCTGCCGTTTGACGCCGGCCGGATTGGACAGGGGCCCGAGCAGGTTGAAGATCGTTCGTGTCGCGAGCTCGGCGCGGGTGGGACCGACATTCTTCATCGCGGGATGATGGGACGGCGCGAACATGAAACCGATCCCGGCCTCCTTGACGCAGCGGCCGACCTGCTCTGGCCTCAGGTCGATTTTGACACCGAGCGAGGCCAGCACGTCGGCGGCGCCCGAGCGCGACGACAGCGCGCGGTTGCCATGCTTGGCAACAGGAACGCCCGTGCCTGCAACGATGAACGACGCGCAGGTCGAGACATTGACCGAGCCGGAGCCGTCGCCGCCGGTGCCGACGATGTCGACCGCCTCGGGCGGCGCCGTGACCCGCAGCATCTTGGAGCGCATCGCCGAGACCGCGCCCGTGATTTCCTCGACGGTCTCGCCGCGAACCCGCAGCGCCATCAGAAGCCCGCCCATCTGCGAGGGCGTGGCCTCGCCCGACATCAGGCTGTCGAAGGCGGACGCGGCTTCCTCGCGCGACAGCGTGGCGCCGGTCGCGACTTTGCCAATGATCGATTTGAGGTCGTCCATCCCCACACGCTTAGTTGTTGTTCGCCCCGGTCACTTGCGCGAAGCCGGCCTCGTTGACTGTCGTGCCGATATCCTTTTCGAGCCTTGCGACATATTGCGCAACCTGCTCGTCGCTCATGCCGCGCGTGAGCTGATCTCTGAGCTTCTTCATGTCGTCGGCGGCGAGATCGATCGGCGGCACGGTGACCTCGGTGACGCGGAACACGATCCACTCGTTGTTGGGCCCCGGCGTCTGGCCGTAGCCGTCCTTCGCGGTCCGGAACGCAGCGGTAGTCGCGCCGGAGGGCACGCCGGCCGGCGAATCCTCGCGCTTGAAGCCGGTTGAGGTCTCGACCTTGACGCCCGCGGCCGTTGCCTCATCCGCGAGGCTGCCGCCTTGCGACAGCTTCGGCACCATCTCAGCCGCCTTCGTCTGTAGCCGGCTCGAGACCTGGTCGTCGCGCCAGCGCGCCTCGACCTGGTCCTTGACCTCGTCGAGCGCGCGTTCGCGCGGCGGCGTGACGCCGAGCACGTCATACCAGACATAGCCGCCGCGATAGGAGATCGCATCATTGTCGACGCCGACGTCGCTGTTGAAGGCCGGTGCGACCAGTTCGAGGCCCTGCGGAATGCTGACGGGCTGACCGCTCGGCGCCCGGCCCGAGCGGCCGACAGCGTCGATGGTGACGGCCGTCAGTCCGAGCTTCTGCGCGGCGTCGACCACGTTGGCGCCGCCGCCGCGCTCGTCTTCCATCTTGTTGCGCAGGTCCGAGACCTGGTTGCGCGCGCGATCGGCCGCGAGTTCTTTCTTGATTTCCGGCGCGACGCTCGCGTAATCGGGCTCGATCGCCGGCTGGATGGTGCCGACCTTGACC
>DASXLD010000076.1:0-14607 GCA_036496385.1 Caldimonas sp.
CTTCCACCAGAAGCCGGCGCGCTATCGGCCCGCCGAGGCCGACGTCGTCAAGTCGATGAACCGCATCATGCAGCCGAAGGCGGTGGCAGTGATCGGCGCCTCCGACGAGACCGGCAAGATCGGCAACTCGGTGATGAAGAACCTCATCAACGGCGGCTACAAGGGCCAGATCTATCCGATCCATCCGAAGGCGGCCGAGATCATGGGCTACAAGGCGTTCAAGAGCGTGAAAGACGTGCCGGGCGAGATCGACACCGCCGTGTTCGCGATTCCCGCCAAGCTCGTCGCCGGGGCGTTGATCGAGTGCGGCGAGAAGAAGATCGCCGGCGCCGTGCTGATCCCGTCGGGCTTCGCCGAGACCGGCAACCACGAGGGCCAGGCCGAGCTGGTCGAGATCGGCCGCAAGTACAACATCCGCCTCATGGGGCCGAACATCTACGGCTTCTACTACACGCCGGCCCACCTGTGCGCCACGTTCTGCACCGCCTACGACGTCAAGGGCTCGGCGGCGCTGTCGTCGCAGTCGGGCGGCATCGGCATGGCGATCATCGGCTTCTCGCGCTCGGCCAAGATGGGCGTCTCGGCGATCGTCGGCCTCGGCAACAAGTCGGACATCGACGAGGACGACCTGCTCCTCTTCTTCGAGCAGGACCCGAACACCAAGGTGATCGCGCAGCACTGCGAGGATCTGAAGGACGGCCGCGCCTTCGCCGAGGTCGCCAAGCGGGTCTCGAAGCAAAAGCCCGTCATCATGCTCAAGGCCGGCCGCACGGCGGCCGGGGCGAAGGCGGCGAGCTCGCATACCGGCGCGCTGGCCGGCAACGACAAGATCTACGACGACGTGCTGCGCCAGTCGGGCGTGATCCGCGCCAAGTCGCTGCGCGACCTGCTCGACTTCGCACGCGGCGTGCCGATCCTGCCGACGCCCAAGGGCGAGAACATCGTCATCATCACCGGCGCCGGCGGCTCGGGCGTCCTGCTCTCCGATGCCTGTGTCGACCAGGGCCTGAAGCTGATGCCGATGCCGGCCGATCTCGACGCGGCATTTCGCAAGTTCATCCCGCCGTTCGGTGCCGCCGGCAACCCGGTCGACATCACCGGCGGCGAGCCGCCGCAGACCTACAAGAACACGGTCCTGCTCGGCCTCTCCGACGAGCGCATCCATGCGCTCATCCTCGGCTACTGGCACACGATCGTGACGCCGCCGATGGTGTTCGCCAGGATCATGGTCGAGGCGCGCGAGGAGATGCTCGCCAAGGGAATCGTGAAGCCGATGGTGGCGTCGCTCGCCGGCGACGTCCAGGTCGAGGAAGCGGCGCAGTATCTGTACGAGCACGGCATCCCGGCCTATGCGTATTCGACCGAGATCCCGGTCGCTGTGCTCGGCGCCAAGTACCAGTGGGCACGAGGGGCAGGATTGCTGTAGCGCGCAGACCGTCCTCGCCCATCCATCAGCGATCGCTGATGATCTGCCAAGAAACTTCTGACTGGCGTTGATGGTGCAAGCGCTGAAGAATGGCCGGGTCGCAACCCGACGGCCAGGAGACTCGCATGCAACGCAGCCCCGATCCGCAAGGCCTCGACACCCGTTCCGAGGCCGAACGTGGCACCTACAACCGGGCCTTCAGCGAGCTCGGCCTCGAGTGGTACTGGGACGCCGGCACCTATCGCGAGCTGAAGGCGTGCGCCGGCGACCGCAACTGCGTCCTGGCCTACATCGAGGCCAACCACCCGCACCTGCTCCAGGCCTACGACAGCGGCTTTCTCGCCGAAGCGATCGACACCGTCCGCGGCCGCCTGTGAGCGGCGGCGCGGCGGCGCCTGCGTGAAGCACGCGACGCTGCGCCAGCTGAAGGTGTTCGCGGCGGTCGCGCGCCACCTGAGCTTCGCCCGCGCCGCCGAGGAATTGCACCTGACGCAGCCGGCCGTCTCGGGCCAGATCCGAAAGCTCGAGGAGCATGCCGGCGTCGCGCTCTTCGAGCAGGTCGGCAAGAAGACGCACCTCACCGCCGCCGGCGCCGACCTGCTCGGCATCGTGCGCTCGATCATCGAGCAGTTCGAGGTCGCTGAGCACGCCATGACGCAGCACAAGGGCGTCTCGGGCGGCCGCCTCAACGTCGCGGCGATCAGTGCCGGCGACTATTTCCTGCCGCGCCTGCTGGTGGAGTTCATCGGCCGCCATCAGGGCGTGACGCTCAACTTCACGGTCCACAACCGCGGTGGCCTGCTGGCGCACCTCGCCGCCAACCTGACCGATCTCGCGATCATGGCCAGGCCGCCGGCGGACGAGGAGATGGTCAGCGAGCCGTTCGCGCCGCATCCGTTCGTCGTCATCGCGCCGCCAGCGCACCCGCTCGCCGGCAAGGCGCGGATCGACATGCGGCGGCTCGTCCGCGAGCCCTTCGTCGTCCGCGAGAAGGGCTCGGACACCTGGCAGAGCATGCAGGAAGCGTTCGGGCCGCATCTCGACCGGCTGCGCGTCGCGCTCGAGATCACCAGCACCGAGACGCTCAAGCAGGCCGTCATCGCCGGGCTCGGGATCGGCTATCTCTCGGCTCACACCGTCGCTCAGGAGCTGCGGACGAAGAGCCTCGTCATCCTCGACGTGCGCGGCCTGCCGCGGGTGCAGCGCTGGTACGTGGTGCACCGGCGCCTGAAGCGGCTGCCGCCGGTGGCGCAGGCGTTCAAGGAGTTCCTGCGCGACGAAGGCGCCGGCCTGCTCGCCGCCATCATGGCCGGGGCGCCGGAGGCGGCGACAGGCCGGCCGTCGCGACGCTGAGCGCCGCCGCGAGCCAGTGCTCAGCTCTTCGGCACGACGATCGGCTGGGCGACGTTGCGCAGCAGCAGCCCGCTCGTCGACACCTTCAGCTCGAGGTCGGCCGGGCCGCTGACCGGAATGTAGGTCGCCGAGCCGTACTCGGCGTCGAAGAAGTCGGCCAGCGGCAGCCTGCTGCCGAGCGCGACGAGGTCGATGAACGACGGCGTGCCGATCGCGTAGATCGTGCGCGGCATCGTGTTCTCCTGCTCGAGCGCGCGGTAGCGGCCCGAGATGCGGTCGAGCCGGTACGACGTCTGCAGGCCGAGCATGTTGCCGAGCGACGTCCACTTGACGATGTGGCCGTCGATGTAGATGTCGTCGCCGGCGAGGTCGTAGCGCTCGACGCGGCCGTCGGGGAAGGTCAGCGTCGCCTCGTAGCGCTGGGGCGCGGTCGGGGCGACATGGATCCGCGCCGCGATCTCCTCGTTCGTCAGCGCCCGCATGCCCTGGATGCCGAGCGAGACGAAGCCGAGCACCGAGCCGGCGGCGAGCAGCATCAGCGCGGCGAGGGCGCGAAAGACGAAGCGGAAGAGGCGGGCGCGAAGCAGCGCCAGGAACGCCGAGACGGCGGCGGCGAGGCCGAGAATGCCGAGCAGGACGGACAGCGCGATCAGCATGAGCGAAGGACCGACGGCAGTGATTGCCGTCGGCCCTGCGACTCTAACGCTCTGCGGCGGCGATCTGGCGCAGCGCTTGCTCGAAGACCTCCGGCGGCTGGCCGCCCGAGATCAGGTGCCTGCCGTTCACGATGGCAGCAGGCACCGAATGGATGCCGAGCTGCTGCCAGTGGCGCTCGCGGGCGCGGACCGCGGCGCCGTAGTCGTCGGAATCGAGGATCGCGCCGGCACGCTCGACGTCGAGCCCGGCATCGGCGACGGCGCGCAGCAGCACCTCGCGATCGCTCGGGTTCTCGGCGCGCGCGTGGTACGCGGCGAGCAGCGCGTGCTTGAGCTTCGACTGGCCGTCGCCGGCCTCGAGCCCGGCCCAGTGCAGCAGGCGATGGGCGTCGAAGGTGTTCCAGATGCGCTGCCGGTCGCCGAAGGCGAAGCCGACCGCGGCGCCGCGCTCGGTCAGGACGGCGCGCGTCTGCGCGAGCTGCTCGGGCGGCCGGCCGTACTTGCGCGCGATGTACTCGGCCGCGTCCTCGCCCTCGGGCGGCATCGACGGGTTCAGCTCGAACGGCTCGAAGCGAAGCTCGACCGGAATCTCGCCGTCGATGCGCTCGAGCGCACGGTCGAGCGACCAGAGGCCGACCGCGCACCACGGGCAGGCGACGTCGGAGACGAATTCGATCTTCATCAGCTCTCGGTGATCGTCTGGAAGCCGCCCCAGAACATGCGCTTGCCGTCGAACGGCATCGCCGAGCCGTGCATCATGTCGGCGAGGCGCGGATCGGCCATGACCTTGGCCATGATCTTGTCGCGGTCCTCGCGCGACTTGTAGACGATCCACGAGACGCACACGGTCTCGTCGTCCTTCAGCTGCACCGCCTGCGGGAACGAGGTGACCTTGCCGGGCTTGACATCGTCGGCGACCGCCTCGAAGTACTGCAGCGCGCCGTGCTCCTTCCAGACCGCGGCCGACTTCTCCGACATCTTGCGGTACGTGTCGAGATTGGCCTTCGGGACCGGGATGACGATGTTGTCGACGTAGCTCATCGCTTGCTCCTGTTGGCGGAAAAAACCGAGTCTAGCGAGGCCCGCCGGAATGGCTTTCCCGGTACCCACGACGCTGCCCGGGCTTCGCCCTTGCGCCGCGCCGGGCCATCGCGCGCGACGCGCGTGCGCATCGCCGCGCCTCCCTAGAATGCTCGGCTCGCTCGCGACAGGACCCTCCATGACCTCCGGCGTCATCCGCATCCGCGGAGCCCGACAGCACAACCTCAAGAACCTCGACCTCGACATCCGCACCGGCGAGATGACGGTGGTGACGGGGCCGAGCGGGTCGGGCAAGTCGAGCCTGGTGTTCGACACGCTCTACGCCGAAGGCCAGCGCCGCTACGTCGAGACGTTCAGCGCCTACGCGCGCCAGTTCCTCGAGCGGATGGACCGGCCCGCGGTCGACAAGGTCGAGGGCGTGCCGCCGGCGATCGCGATCGACCAGACCAACCCGGTCCGCAGCTCGCGCTCGACGGTCGGCACGATGACCGAGCTGAACGATCACCTCAAGCTGCTGTTCGCGCGCGCCGCCGAGCTGTTCGACAAGGAGACCGCGAAGCGCGTCCGCCACGACTCGCCGGAGACGATCTACGCCGAGCTGATGGACCGCACCGCACCGCGCCCCGCAGCGGCCGACGGCATGGGCGATGCCGCGCCGACAGAAGAGCCGCGCCTGATCGTCACCTTCCCGGTCGAGCTTCCCGCCGACACGAGCGCCGAAGAGATCGAGCAGTGGCTCGCCGCGAGCGGCTTCACGCGCGTCCACGCCGAGCGCGAGGTCGCTTCGCCGACCGGCCCGCGCAAGGTGCTCGACGTCGTCGCCGATCGCTTCCGCATCCAGGCGACCGAGAAGGTGCGCGCGATCGAGGCGATCGAGACGGCGCTGAAGCGCGGCGGCGGCCGCGTCAACGTCTACGTCGTCGCGCCCGCAGCCGAAGGCGAGATCGCGGCAGCCGACGAGCTCTGGCGCTACTCGACCGGCCTGCACTGCCCCGACAGCGACTGCCGCTACGCCGACCCGCAGCCGGCGCTGTTCTCGTTCAACTCCGCGGTCGGCGCGTGCGAGACGTGCCGGGGCTTCGGCCGCGTCATCGGCGTCGACCTCGGCCTCGTCATTCCCGACCATCGCAAGACGCTGCGCAACGGCGCGATCAAGACGATCCAGACGCCCGCCTGGCAGGAGTGCCAGGACGACCTGATGAAGTACGCCGGCGAGGCCGGCATCCCGCGCGACACCGCGTGGTCGCAGCTCACCGACGCGCAGCGCGCCTGGGTGATCGACGGCTCGCCGAGCTGGAACGGCAAGTGGAACCAGCAGTGGTACGGCGTCAAGCGCTTCTTCGGCTATCTCGAGTCGAAGGCGTACAAGATGCACATCCGCGTGCTGCTCTCGAAGTACCGCAGCTACACGCCGTGCCCCGCGTGCGGCGGTGCGCGGCTGAAGCTCGAGGCGCTGCTCTGGCGCCTCGGCACCCAGGAAGACGCCGATGCCGTGATGGCGCCGGCAAAGCGCTTCCTCCCGATCGGCGCCAGGTGGTCGCGAGAGCAGCTCGAAGCGCTGCCCGGCCTCACCGTGCACGACCTGATGATGCTGCCGATCGACCGCATCCGGCGCTTCTTCGACACCCTCTCGCTGCCGTCGACCCTGCTCGACGAGGCGCTCAAGCTGCTGCTCGACGAAGTGCGGACGCGCCTGCGCTACCTGTGCGACGTCGGCATCGGCTACCTCACGCTCGACCGCCAGAGCCGCACCCTCTCGGGCGGCGAGGTGCAGCGCATCAACCTGACGACCGCGCTCGGCACCTCGCTCGTCAACACGATGTTCGTCCTCGACGAGCCGTCGATCGGCCTGCACCCGCGCGACATGGGCCGCATCGTCGAGGCCATGCACCGCCTGCGCGACGCCGGCAACACGCTCGTCGTCGTCGAGCACGATCCGGCCGTGATGCTCGCCGCCGACCGCCTGATCGACATGGGCCCGGGCCCGGGCGAGCGCGGCGGCAGGATCGTCTTCGACGGCACCCCCGAGGCGATCAAGAGCGCCGACACGCTGACCGGCGCCTACCTCGGGGCGAGGAAGCAGGTCGCGATGGGGATCAAGCGGCTCGTGAGCGAAGCGACGCCGCGCCTGATCGTGCAGGGCGCGCGTGACCACAACCTGAAGGGCGTCACGGTCGAGATCCCGCTCCACCACCTCGTCTGCGTCACCGGCGTCTCCGGATCGGGCAAGAGCACGCTGATGCAGGACGTGCTGTTCCCCGCGCTGCAACGCCACTTCGGCAAGGCGACCGAGACGCCGGGCGCGCACGACGCCCTGCTCGGCGCCGAGCGGCTCGGCGAGGCGGTGTTCGTTGACCAGAGCCCGATCGGCAAGACGGCGCGCTCGAACCCGGCGAGCTACGTCGGCGCGTTCGACGAGATCCGCAAGATCTTCGCCGGCGAGTCGATGGCGGTGCAGCGCGGCTACGGCGCCGGCATGTTCAGCTTCAACGCCGGCAACGGCCGCTGCCCGACGTGCGGCGGCTCGGGCTTCGAGCACGTCGAGATGCAGTTCCTCTCCGACGTCTACCTGCGCTGCCCCGACTGCGACGGCCGCAGGTTCCGTGCCGAGATCCTCGACGTCAAGATCGATCGCAGGATGCCCGGCGACCGCTGGGCGCCGGGCCGCCCCAAGGCCAGCGGCGCCCCCACGGGGGGCAGCGAACGCAGTGAGCGTGGGGGCACCATCGCTCGCGAGCTCTCCGTCGCCGACGTCCTCGAGCTCACCGTCGCCGAGGCGGTCGCGCTCTTCCGCGACGACCGCGAGGTCGTCCGCCTGCTGCAGCCGATCGTCGACGTCGGCCTCGAGTACGTCAAGCTCGGCCAGCCGGTGCCGACGCTCTCGGGCGGCGAGGCGCAGCGCCTCAAGCTCGCCGGCTTTCTCGCCCAGGCGGCGCAGGGCCGGAGCGCCTCGCGCCAGCCGGTCGCGAAGAAGGGAACGCTGTTCCTGTTCGACGAGCCGACGACGGGCCTGCACTTCGACGACATCGCCAAGCTGATGCGCTCGTTCCGGAAGCTCCTCGAAGCCGGCCACTCGATCGTCGTCATCGAGCACAACCTCGACGTCATCCGCGCCAGCGACTGGCTGATCGACCTCGGCCCCGAAGGCGGCGACGCCGGCGGCGAGGTCGTCGCGACCGGGACGCCGGAAGACATCAAGCGCCACGCCAGCTCGCACACCGCGAAGGCGCTGCGCGACTACGACCGCGCGCTCGGCTTCGAAGGCGCCGCGGTCGAGGAGGGCGCGCCGCTGCAGTATTTGCTGAAGCCGGTGCGGGCGCGGCTCGCGGTCGACGAGTCGATCCGCATCGTCAACGCACGCGAGCACAACCTGAAGTCGCTCGACGTCGCCATTCCGCGGGGCAAATTCAGCGTCGTCACCGGCGTCTCCGGGTCCGGCAAGTCGACGCTCGCGTTCGACATCCTCTTCAACGAAGGCCAGCGCCGCTATCTCGAATCGCTCAACGCCTACGCGCGCTCGATCGTCCAGCCGGCGGGCCGGCCCGAGGTCGACGCGGTCTACGGCATTCCGCCGACGGTGGCGATCGAGCAGCGCCTCTCGCGCGGCGGGCGCAAGAGCACGGTCGCGACGACGACCGAGGTCTGGCACTTCCTGCGCCTGCTCTACGTCAAGCTCGGCGTCCAGCATTGCGTCGCCGACGGATCGCCCGTGCAGCCGCAAAGCGCCGAGAGCATCGCCGCGCAGATCCTGCGCGACCACGCCGGCGAGCACGTCGGCCTGCTCGCGCCGTTGGTCGTGGCGCGCAAGGGCGTCTACACCGACCTCGCCAAGTGGGCGAAGGCGCGCGGCCACACGCACCTGCGCGTCGACGGCGAGTTCATGAAGGTCGACCCGTGGCCGCGCCTCGACCGCTTCAGGGAGCACACGCTCGAGCTGCCGGTGGGCGACCTCGTCGTCAGCGCCGAGAACGAAGGCGAGCTGCGCGAGCTGCTCACCAAAGCGCTCGACATCGGCAAGGGCGTGATGCACCTGCTCGCGCCGCTCACCGGGCTGCGCGCATCGATGCTCGCCGGCACGCCGACGAGAAAGGTCGGTGCGGTCAAGGTGTTCTCGACCAAGCGCGCCTGCCCGACCTGCGGCAAGAGCTACCCCGAGCTCGACCCGCGCATGTTCAGCTACAACAGCAAGCACGGCTGGTGCACGCTCTGCGTCGGCACCGGCCTGAAGCTGACGCGCGAGCAGCGCAAGGCCTACGACGACTCGATCCGCGACGACGACGACCGCGGCCGCGAGCAGAGCTTCCCAAGCGAGGAGAGCGAGGTCGAAGGCGTCGTCGACGAGCCGTGCCCCGAGTGCGCCGGCACGCGGCTGAACCCGGTCTCGCGCAAGGTCACGTTCGAGGACCACTCGATCGCCTGGATCGCGCAGTGGTCGGTGACCGACGCGAGGAAGTGGGTCGAGACGCTGCAGCTCACGGGCCGCGACGCCGAGATCGCGCGCGACGTCGTCAGCGAGATCAAGAGCCGGCTCGAGTTCCTCGAGGAAGTGGGCCTCGGCTACCTGACGCTCGACCGCGCCGCGCCGACGCTCTCGGGCGGCGAAGCGCAGCGGATCCGCCTCGCGGCGCAGCTCGGCTCGAACCTGCAGGGCGTCTGCTACGTGCTCGACGAGCCGACGATCGGCCTGCACTCGCGCGACAACGCGATCCTGCTCGATGCGCTCGGCAAGCTCGCCGACAAGGGCAACACGCTCGTCGTCGTCGAGCACGACGAAGAAACGATCCGGCGCGCCGACCACATCATCGACATCGGCCCGGGCGCCGGCAAGCGCGGCGGCACGCTGGTCGCGACCGGCAGCGCGAGCGAACTCGCCTCGCGCGCCGATTCGGTGACTGGCCGCTTCCTCGCCCACCCGCTCGTCCATCCGCTGCAGCCGCGGCGCCCGTGCGCGCCGGTGACGGCGGCGACCGACCGGCGCGAGAGCGCGAGCAACGCGCTGCTCACGATCGTCGGCGCGACGCTGCACAACCTGCAGGAGATCACGGTCGACATCCCGCTCAAGCGCCTGGTCGCGGTCACCGGCGTCAGCGGCTCGGGCAAGTCGACGCTCGCGCGCGACGTGCTGCTCACGAACCTGCAGTTCATCAACACGCGCGGCGGGCGGCCCAATTGGCAGGGCTGCGAGAAGATCGACGGCTGGGGCTGGATCGACCGCGTGCTCGAGGTCGACCAGACGCCGATCGGCAAGACGCCGCGCTCGTGCCCGGCGACCTACATCGGCTTCTGGGACACGATCCGCAAGCTCTTCGCCGAGACGCTCGAATCGAAGGCGCGCGGCTACGCGCCGGCGCGCTTTTCCTTCAACACCGGCGAAGGCCGCTGCCCGGGCTGCGAAGGGCAGGGCGTGAAGACGATCGAGATGAGCTTCCTGCCCGACGTGAAGCTGCCGTGCGACGTCTGCCACGGCGAGCGCTTCAACGCCGAGACTCTTGCCGTGAGCTGGCGCGGCAAGAGCATCGGCGACGTTCTGAAGATGGAGGTCGACGAGGCGGTCGACTTCTTCGCCTCGATGCCCAACATCGCCCACCCGCTGCAGCTGCTCAAGGACGTCGGCCTCGGCTACCTCACGCTCGGCCAGCCGTCACCGACGCTCTCGGGCGGCGAGGCGCAGCGCATCAAGCTCGTCACCGAGCTGAGCAAAGTCAGAGACGACGTGGGCAGGCGCGGCAACAAGGTTCCGCACACGCTGTACGTGCTCGACGAGCCGACGGTGGGGCTGCACATGGCGGACGTGGAGCGCCTGATCCGGGTGCTGCATCGGCTGGTCGATGGCGGGCACAGCGTGGTGGTGATCGAGCACGACCTGGATGTGATTGCCGAAGCGGATTGGGTCATCGACCTCGGGCCCGAAGGGGGCGTCGCCGGTGGCGCGGTCGTCGCCGAGGCCGATCCGGAGCGGCTCGTCGCGATCGCGACGAGCCACACCGGCGCGGCATTGCGGCCGGTGCTGGCGCGCGAGCCGGCGGTCGAAGCGCTGGCCGCCGCCTAGCCTGCCGTGAACTCCCACGACCATCCCCTGAAAGTCGTTCGGCGCGAGTTCAGCGACTGGCGGCCCTGGATCACGCGTTCGCTCGTCCTCGCGTTCGCGGCGCTGGCCGGCCTGACGATCGTCGTCTTCACGTGGCTGACCGATGTGGCCTTCTCGACCTTCCAGCGCCTCGCCGCCTTCGGCTGGTGGGTGCCGCTGCTCCTGATGCCGCCGGCGACCGCGCTGGCCGTCTGGGCGACCCGGCGATTCGCGGCCAGTGCGGCGGGCTCGGGCATTCCGCAGGTGATGGCCGCGCTCGACACCACCGTCACGCCGGCCGAAGTCCACTGGTTCGTGTCGCTGCGCCTGGCCGCGGCCAAGATGCTCATCGTCTCCTGGGGCTTGCTCGCGGGCCTGTCGATCGGGCGCGAAGGGCCTTCGGTGCAGATCGCCGCCGGCGTCTTGCACAGCGTGCGTCGCTGGCTGCCGGAGCGCAGCGCCGTCTCCGAGCACGGCCTTCTCATCGCCGGCGGCGCGGCGGGCATCGCCGCGACCTTCAACGCGCCGCTGGCCGGCGTGATGTTCGCGATCGAGGAGCTGTCGCGACGCCCCGAGCAGCGTTCGAGCGGCCTGCTGGTCGCGGCGATCGTGCTCGCCGGCCTGATGGCCGTCTCGGTCTACGGCAACTCGACCTACTTCGGCGTCATCCAGGTACCGTCGATCGGCTGGTCGCTGTTCGGCCCGGGCGTCGCCGTCACGCTGATCAGCGGCATCGTCGGCGGCCTCTTCTCGCGCCTGCTGCTGCGCTCGCTGGCTGGCGGCGGCGAGCGCATCAGCACCTGGCGCGCGCAGCATCCGCTGTGGTTCGCCGCCGCGTGCGGGCTGATGGTCGCCGCCACCGCCGTCGCGACGCACGGCGCGACCTCGGGCAGCGGCTATGGCTACACCCGCGGCCTGCTGGAAGGAACGCAAAGCGCGCCCGTCGTCTACGCATTCGGCAAGTTGACCGCCACCTGGATGACCATCTGGAGCGGCGTGCCGGGCGGGCTGTTCGCGCCTTCGCTCGCGATCGGCGCCGGCATCGGCAGCGACGTCGCGCTGCTCGTCAACCCTGCCGACCACGCCGCCCTGATCGCCCTCGGCATGGTCGCGTTCCTGGCCGCGACCACGCAGGCGCCGCTGACCGCGTTCATCATCGTGATGGAGATGATCGACGGCCATGCAATGGTGCTGAGCTTGATGGCCTGCGCCCTGATCGCGAGCCTCCTGTCGCGCCTCATCAGCCCGCCGCTCTACGCGACGCTCGCGCAGTCGCAGCTCAGCAGCCTGCGGTCGGCCCAGGCCGCGACGAAAGGGCACGGCAGCTGACCGACGCGACCGCGTCCTCGTGGTCGATCGGGCCGGCTTCAGCGCTGCGGCAGAGCGTCACCCTTGGATTCCCTGCAATGCCTCTGTGTGAGCAAGGTGCGCGACGACGTCACGCGGCGCGGCAACAAGGTCCCGCACACGCTCTAAGCTCTTGGCCGAGCGCGAGCTCGCCATCGATGTTCTCAAGGAGATCAACCATCGAAAGTGGTAAGCCCTGCGGGCTGCTCGACATTGCACGCTCCACGCTGAGCTACGAGCTGCGTCTGCCGGCAAAGGACCGACCGGTGATCGAAGCGATGCGGCAGCTCTCGTCGCAGTACCCGCGCTATGGCTACCGGAGGATCCGCATCTTCTTGAAGCGCCAGGGACACCAGCTCGGCTGGCACCGGGCTCACCGGTTGTGGCGCCAGGCCGGCCTGCAACTGCCGCGGCGCCGACCCAAGCGGCGCATCGCCACCGGTCGACCCCGACCGCTGCCGGCAGCCGGCGCGAACTTCATCTGGGCCTACGACTTCGTCTTCGACTCTTGTGCCAATGGCCAGCAGCTCAAGTGCCTGACGATCATCGACGAGTTCACCCGCGAGTGCCTGGCGATCGACGTCGCGGGCTCGATCCGCTCCAAGCGCGTGATCGAGGTGCTCTCGCGCCTCATCAGCCAGCACGGCGCTCCGCTCTTCCTGCGCTCGGACAACGGCCCGGAGTTCGTCAGCCTGGCAGTCCTCGAGTGGCTGGCCCAGGCCGGCATCGGCACGGCCTTGATCGATCCGGGCAAGCCCTGGCAGAACGCCAACGACGAGAGCTTCAACGGCAAGCTGCGCGACGAATGCCTGAGCGTCGAGTGGTTCCGATCGCGCGCCGAGGCCAAGGTCGTCATCGAAACCTGGCGCCTTCACTTCAACGCCATCCGGCCGCACAGCAGCCTGAACTACTTGACGCCGCTCGAGTTCCAGCAGCAGCATCACCCCGTCCCCAACCGAGCCGTCGTCCAGGAATGATTGGCCCGAATTAGCAGGGGCAGGTCACATTAACGGTGAACGTCGGCTTCAGACTAGTCACGGTCAGTCGGTTTCGGCGGCCGAGCGTCTGCTGCGGCGCAAGCTGTCGTTCGTCCTCCGACCAGGCGTCCGGCTGCTCTACTTCGGAACCTGCCATGCGTTGGAGATCGAAGGCGTGACGCAAGCCAGCCCTATGTAGGCGACCGCCAGTGGCAGCTTCCGTTGGCCGCGAATGGGAACTTCCGACCCGATCCAGCCGTTCAGTCAGCGCAAGTGGGGCGCGGAGAGCAGTCGTTCAGAGTCCAAGGCACCCACGCCCGTTCGTGGACTCGACAACGTACCGCTCCGGCATCGCCGACTTCCAGCGCCGGGTCGTAGGGCCGGACCGCCAGCTGCGCCAGCTCGGTCGAGGATCTCAGTTGGTCTTCGTCAGCTGGGAGGGGCTGACGAGCTTCCACTTCTCGCCAATGCGGCAGAGGTTGAAATCGCTGGTCGCCTTGCGCGTGCGCGCCTGGTTCGAGACGCGGATCTTGCGACACGGGGCCTTCTTCCACTCGAAAGTGCTGAGGACCTTCAACTCACCGTGGCTCTCGGTCTTGGGATTTTGCCACCGCACGACCTCGTCGACGGCCGCTTCGTCCAACGCCTTCTTGGTCGCTTCGCGGAAGAGGCGCCTGTCTTCGTCGTCGAAGAGCTCCGACGGGGTGCCTTTGGTCGTCCCGTACAACTGCGACTGTGCCGAAGCGGGAAACGCCGCTGCCGCGAGACAAACGACCAGCATCGAACGGCGGATGGACATGATGCGAACTCGCTTTAAGGGCAGGCGCTATTGACAGATTATCCCCGCCTTCTAACCACGCTTGGCGTGCCGGCACAGGGTGCTGCGAGCGAGAGGTGGCGGCCTGCGACGCTAATGGAGCGCTCCTCTTCCAATGTCAACGCCTCTCGCCGTTGTCGACATCGTGGACGACGACGCCTATCTGCTCCGGGAGCCGGGCCGGGTTTTGTCGGCCCGTGGGTACCGGGTCTGCATGTTCATGTCGGCGGGGCAGTACCTCAAGACTCTCGACGAAGGCAAGGCGTCTTGTGTCGTCATCGACCTCGCCGGCAGGATCTCGGGCCTGGAACTGGGAACCGCAATCTTCCTGTCGCGGCGTCCGATCCCAATCATCTTCATCTCGGGAACGTTAGACGCGACGGCGCGGCACAGGCTTTGTCGATGGGCTGTGTCGCATGGATCGAGAAGCCGGTCTCGAGCGAGCTGTTGATCTCCGCGATCCGGCGTGCTGGCGCGCCGAGCCGGTAGTCGAGGTCATCGATCGCGCACGATGCAGCGAAAGCCCAGGTGGCAGGTCGAAGTGTCGATCGGTTGCGCCATGCGCGCGGCCGGGCGGTAGCGCTGGCAGTAGTCCGGCGCGCACAGGTGGGAGCCGCCCTTCATGACCTTGCGCGGGACGCGCGCGGGATCGCGCGGGTCGATGCTCTGCTCGCGGTCGTCGACGTGGCGGTGGCCGCCGCGGTCAGCGCCGCCGCAGCAGGTGTGGGCGCCGACGGACTGCCCGGCGTACCAGTCCGACGTCCACTCCCAGACGTTGCCGATCATGTCGTACACGCCGTAGCCGTTCGGCGGGAACGCCGTCACGGGCGACGTGCGCGTGAAGCCATCCGTGCCCAGGTTCTGATGCGGAAACTCGCCTTGCCAGGTGTTGGCCATGTGATTGCCACCGGGCGTGAACTCAT
>DASXLD010000077.1:0-47226 GCA_036496385.1 Caldimonas sp.
GCATGTCGAGGCCGGGAGCGAGCGGCGGCACCTGCGTCGCCGCCGGCACCTCGAGCGACTCCGGCAGCGTCGCGCTGTCGGTCATCGGCTGGCGCAGCAGGTGCGTCGACTGCACGCAGCCGTAGAGCGCCCAGACGCCGATGAACGAGAGCAGCAGCGTGCTGATGACTTCATTGGTGCCGATCCGCACCTTGAGCACGCCGGCGATGCTGCCCCAGACGCCGCCGGCGACCGCTGCCCCGACGAGCGGCACGACCCAGGTGAGCGGCCCCGGCAGGCTCGTGGCGCCGCCGTAGAGGCAGAGCGCCGTGCTGACGATGCCGCCCATCGCGATCTGGCCTTCGCCGCCGACGTTGGTGAGGTTGGCGCGGTGCGCGACGATGAAGCCGAGGCCGACGAAACCGAGCGCGACCGCGCGATTGAGCGATGCGCCGACCGCGTAGGCCGAGCCCCACGCGCCGTCGGCGAACGCCGCGATCGCCGCGGGCAGCGAAACGCCGGCCGCGGCGACGAGCGCGAGGCCGCCGAGCAGCGCGACGACGACGGCGCCGACCGGCACCCAGAGCTCCGAGCGCCATGCGCTGAGCGTCGGTCGCGCGGCCGCGAGCGCCGTCATGCCGCGTGCCCTGCCATCCACGCGCCGATACGCGGGCGGCTCTCTTGGCTCGCGGCGCATTCGCCCATCACGCGGCCGCGGTACATGACGAGCAGCCGGTCGGCGACGGCGAGCAGCTCGTCGAGCTCCGACGACGCGAGCAGCACGGCGACGCCGCGATCGGCGGCGGCGCGGATCTGCGCGTAGATCGCCTCGACCGCGCCGACGTCGAGGCCGCGCGTCGGCTGCGCGGCGACGAGTAGGCGCAGGCCCGGCAGCGACAGCTCGCGCGCAAGCACGGCCTTTTGCTGGTTACCGCCCGAAAGCGACGCGAACGGCACGTCCGGGCCTGCCGCGCGGATGTCGAACGCGCGCATGCGCTCGCGCGCCTCGCCGGCGAGCGCGGCGCGGTCGACGAGGCCCCAGCGCCGGAAGCGCTGCAGCGTGCTCAGCGCGAGGTTCAACGCGAGCGACATCGCCGGCACCGATCCCTCGCGGTGGCGGTCCTCCGGGACGACGCCGACGCCGGCCGCGGTGAGCGCCTTTGGCGCGCGATCGGACATCGGCGCGTCGTCGACGTGAAACCCGCCCGCGGTCGCCGCGGTCGCGCCGGACAGCACTGCGACGAGCTCGCTCTGGCCGTTGCCCTCGACGCCGGCGATGCCGACGATCTCGCCGCGACGCACGGTGAACGCGATGCCGTCGAGGAGCGGCACGCCGTCGGCGTCGCGCAGGCCGAGGCCTTCGACGCGCAACACCACCTCGGCCGGCGGATCGACGCCGGCCGCGCCGGCGTCCTGCGTCGCCGCAGCGGCGGCGCCGTTCGTACGGACGTCGCTGCCCACCGCAGCGCGCAGTGCCGGCGCGGCGCCGGCGAGGTCGCGCTGGATCATCGCCCGCACGAGGCGGTCGATCTCGTCGGCGGGCGCGTCGGACCGAGCGACGACGTGGCCGTGGCGCAGCACCGTGACGCGGTGCGCCGTGCGCCGGATCTCGGCGAGCTTGTGCGTCACGAGGACGATGCCGCAGCCGCTCGCAGCGACGCGCTCGCAGACCCGCAGCAGGCCGTCGATCTCGTCGGGCAGCAGCACGGCGGTCGGCTCGTCGAGGACGAGGAGCCGCGGCCGCCGCATCAGGCACTTGACGATCTCGACGCGCTGGCGCTCGCCGACCGAGAGGTCCTGGACGATCGCCTGCGGCCGAAGCGCGAGGCCGAAGGTCTCCGACAGCCGCGCGACCTCGGCGGCGAATTCGCCGCGACGGAGGAACCCGCGCGCCTGGCCGAGCAGCAGGTTGTCGACGACGCTGAGATCGCCGACGAGGCTGAAGTGCTGGTGCACCATCGCGACGCCGGCGGCGAGCGCGTCGGCCGGCCCGCCCGGCCGATACGGCGCGCCGCCGAGCCGCATCGCACCAGCGTCGGCGCGATGGACGCCGAAGACGATGTTGCACAGCGTCGACTTGCCGGCGCCGTTCTCGCCGAGCAGGCCGTGGATCTCGCCGGCGGCGATCTCGAGCGAAACGTCGTCGAGCGCGGCGAGATCGCCGAAGCGCTTGCCGACGCCGTCGATCGCGAGCAGCGTCTCGCGCGCCGCCGCTTCGGGCATCAGCCTTCCAGCGTCTTGATCTTGCCGGCGCGGATCGCCTGCTCGGTCTCGAGGAGCTTCTTCTTCACCTCGGGCGACGCGTTGCAGACGACCATGCCCGACGCCTGCGGACCCATCGCCAGGCCGAACGCCTTGTAGCCCGGCTTCCATTCGCCGGCGAGCGCCTGGTCGATCGCGTACTGCAGCATGTAGCCGATGCCGGTGATGCTGTAGCCGACGTAGAGCTGGTCGGTGCCGCAACGGTCGGTGTAGCTGCCGATGATGTGCGTCCCTTTCTCCTTGGCCGCCTGCTCCATGCCGCGCAGGCCGAGGTTGAGGATGTGGTAGTGGATGTCGGCGCCCTGCGCGATCGCGGCCAGCGTCGCTTCCTTCGCCTTGGCGACGTCGTCGAAGTCGCCGGTGAAGTTCTGGAAGTACTTGATGTTCGGGTTGACCGACATCGCGCCGTTCTTGAACTCGGTTCCGGCGTTGACGATCGGCGGCACCTCGATGCCGCCGATGTAGCTGATCGCGCCGTTCTTCGAGAGCATGCCGGCGGCGACGCCGGCGACGTAGGCGATCTCGGCCTGCTTGACGTCGTAGCCGGCGAAGTTGGCCGGCATGTCGGCGGTCTTGTTGCCGCCGATGAGCGAGAACTTCACCTTCGGGAAGCGCCGCGCGACCTTCATCTCCGCGGTCTGCACCTGGCCGGCGGCGCCGATCACGAGCTGGTTCTTCTGCGCCAGCGCGTTGAACGCCTGCTCCCAGTCGGCGTTGCTGACGTTCTCGATCAGCTGCACCTTGATCTTGTCGCCGTGCTTCTTCTCCGCGGCCATGAGGCCGTCGTACGCCGATTCCATCCAGCCCTTGTCGCTGCGCGAGCCGGGCAGAAGGACGCCGACGGTGAGCGGATCGGCGGCGGCAGCCGGGCCGGCGACGGCGAAGACGGAAAGCGCGGCAGTGGCGCCGAGAAGCGCGGTGGCGCGACGGCGCGAGAGCGAGATGCGAGACATGGCGGGGTCCTCCGAGGTTGCGACGGACGGGCGGTGCGCCGTCGAGCGCACACAAGCAAGTAGAGTACCAATCACGTCACTTGAAATATAGTCACGGTTGCCGGTGAATTGCAAGGCGAGCAATCGGAACCGAGGGAATGCACCATGACAATGACGAATGATGGCGCCGAGCGCACCGCCACGGGGACGATCGCACCGATCGCGGCAGCGGTGCGCGCCGGCCGCACCACCGCAGAGGCGGTCCTCGACGACGCCCTCGCCCGCATCGCCTCCCTCGACGGTCGCCTGCACGCGTTCTGCACGCTCGACGAAGCGGGCGCGCGCGAAGCGGCTCGCGCGGTCGACGCCGCCGTCGGGCGCGGCGAGCCGGTCGGCGCGCTCGCCGGCGTGCCGGTCGCGATCAAGGATCTCGTCTGCACGCGCGGCGTGCGCACGACGTTCGGCTCGCGGCTCTATGCACGACACGTGCCCGACGAGGACGACGTCGTCGTCGAGCGGCTGCGCGCGGCGGGCGCGGTGATCGTCGGCAAGACCAACACGTCCGAGTTCGGCTACGGCGCGTTCGGCCACAACTCGCTTTTCCCGTCGACGCGCAACCCGTGGAACCTTGAGCGCACGTCGGGCGGCTCGAGCGCCGGCTCGGCGGCCGCGGTCGCCGCGAACGTCGTGCCGCTCGCGATCGGCAGCGACGGCGGCGGCTCGGTTCGCGTTCCGGCGGCGCTCTGCGGCATCTACGGCATCAAGCCCTCGTGGGGGCGCGTTCCCGTCTACCCGGGCTGCCGTGACGAGCGCCACCCGGGCATCTCGAGCTGGGAATCGCTCGAGCACATCGGGCCGATGACGCGCACCGTCGCCGACGCGGCGCTCGCGCTTTCGGTGCTCGTCGGGCCGACGCCGTGCGATCGCGCGTCGCTGCCTGCGGAGGTGGCCGATTGGACCGTGCGACCGGCCGCCGCTCTGCGCGGCACGCGCCTCGCCTACAGCGCCGACCTCGGCCACGCGACCGTCGACGCCGAGCTCCGCGCGGCGACGGCCGCAGCGGCGGAGCGCCTCGCCGACGCGCTCGGCGCGACGCTGGTGCACGAGGACCCGGGAATCGGCGACATCGGTGCGGCGTTCGAGACGATCGTCGCGCTCGACACCGATCGCGCCGGCATGAAGCGCATGGCGCGCGACCAGGGCATCGTCCTCGAAGGCTGGCTCGGCCGCCTCGTCGAGCGCGCGTGGACCGCCGACGAGTTCACCACCGCGACGATGGAGCGCAAGCGCGTCGTCAATCGCACCTGGCGCTTCATGGCGGACCACGATTTCCTGCTCACGCCGACGACCGGGAGCGCCGCGTTTGAGCTCGGTCGCGAAGGACCGGCGACGATCGACGGCCAAGCCGTCACGGGAACGGCGTGGCTCGCATTCTCGGCACTCGGCAACTTTACAGGGTTGCCGACAGCGTCGGTCACGGTCGGGCGTACGAGCGAGGGGCTGCCGATCGGGTTGCAGATCATGGGGCGGCATCTTGACGACGTCGGCGTGCTGGCGCTGTCGTCGGCACTTGAGGCGCTGTATCCGCCGGAGCTGCCGCCGTGCGCGGTGGAGCGCGCGTGGCCGCGGTGAGCGTGCAGCCGGCCGCGCGGCGCGTGCTCGTGGCGGAGCCGCTGACGGCCGCGGCGTTCCGCGCATCGGGCGACGTGATCGAGCCTGGCGATGATCGCCCCCACGGCGCAGGTCACGCGATCAACGGCGGAACGGCTTGGCGGCGCCACGATCTCGCGCGGGTAGAGGCGGCGCGCGGCGGCCACGCGGCGATCAGCATCGTGCGAGCGGAGCCGCGACCGTTGCCGTTTCGCCTGCAATGCCTGGAGCGCCATGCGCGCGGCAGCCAAGCGTTCATTCCGCTCGCCGCCGCGCACTGGCTCGTCGTCGTCTGCGAAGGGCGCACTAGCCCGCGCCTCGACGGGTTGCGCGCGTTCGTCGCGACCGGCGGGCAAGGCGTGAACTACGCGCGTGGGACCTGGCACCACCCGCTGATCGCGATCGAGCAGCCAACCCAATTCGTCGTCGTCGACCGCATCGCCGACGACGGGGTCGAGGATTGCGACGTCTTCAACCTCGACCCGCTCGAGTTTTGGATAGGCGTCGAGCAGCTGCGGTAAGCGTCACTTCAGGACAGGGCAGCCGGTTGCCTACGTGTGCTATCGGATGGCGGAGGGACGCCTTGGAAGACGACGAACGACAGGTCCAAACGTCAGCTGTCAGTCCGGCAAGCTAGTCTGACGCCGACACTCACCGGCAACGGGTGATCGGCGGCCCATGGCCGCCGCGGCGGCCCCGCGCTGCCGTCTGCCGACGCCCGCTACGGGGCCGTGAGCTGCTCCACCATCGCTCGAATCAACCGCGGCAGGTCGTACGGAAAGCGCGCCGTGATCAGGTTACCGTCGACGACGCAGGGCTCGTCGAGCACCGTCGCGCCTGCGTTCTCGAGGTCGATCTGGATGTTCCACACCGCGGTGGCGCGACGACCCTTGAGGATCTTGGCGCTCACCATCACCCACTGGCCGTGGCAGATCGCGCAGGTCGGCTTGCCGGCCTCGTCCATCGCGCGCACCAGGGCACGCGCATGCGGGTCCATACGCAACGCGTCGGGGTTCCAGCAGCCGCCGGGCAGCAGGATCGCGTCGTAGTCGGCGGCGCTCGCCTCGTCGGTGTAGTGGTCGATCTTCAGCCAGCCGGCGTTCTCCATCAGGCGGATCGCCAAAACGTGGGTCGCGCACTGCGGCGGGAAGCGCAGGCCGAGCGTGGAGTCGAACTCGCCGATGCGCGGCGAGACGATGTGCACCGTGGCGCCTTGCTCGGTCAGCCAGCGCTGGGACCCCAGGATCTCCACTTCCTCGACGCCATTGGTGCAGCAGATGGCGATTCGCTTGCCCCGCAGCAGGCCGGGATCGGACGGCGGGTCGAAGAGGAAGGCGTTGAGCTCGCGGTTGAGTTCGCCGTCGGCCGTGGTGAGCAGCTCGGTCGAGATCGACGGCACCGGGGACGCCGACATCAGCTGTTGCATGCGGTGGAAGGCGGTGGCTTGCGGTGGCAGTGTGGTGGTCATCGGGGTGTCTCCGGGGCGGTGGGTTCGTTGAAGGGGGGTTGATCGGTCAGCGCGCGCCGCGTGGCGTGATGCGCAGGCCGGTAAAGCGCCGAGTGTGCTCGGTCAGCGCCCGCTCGGTGGGCAGCCGCTCCATGCTCGACGCGCCGTAGAAGCCATGGCAGCCCGGACAGTGCGCGAGCATGTGCGCGGCGTGCTCGGGCTCGGCGATCGGACCGCCGTGGCAGATCATGATGACGTCGTCGCGCACCGCGCACACCGCGGCTTCGCAGTCGTTGAAAAGCCTCACCGAGGCATCGAGCGATGGCGCGGTCGCCGCGCCGATGTTGCCGCCTGCCGTCAGCCCCATGTGCACGACGATGATGTCGGCGCCGGCCTCGGCCATCTGCACCGCCTCGCTCGGGTTGAAGACGTACGGCGTCGTCAGCATGCCGCGCGCGTGCGCGCGGGCGATCATCTCGACTTCGAGGCCGTAGCCCATGCCCGTCTCTTCGAGCTGCTGGCGCATCTGGCCGTCGAACAGGCCCATCGTCGGAAAGTTCTGCACGCCGGCGAAGCCCAGGCGCTCGAGGCGGTCGAAGTAGTCGTCCCACAGCACGAAGGGGTCGGTGCCGTTGACGCCGGCGAGCACGGGCGTGTGCCGGACCACGGGCAACACCTCGCGTGCCATGTCGAGCACGATCTCGTTCGCGTTGCCGTAGGCCATCAGACCGGCGAGCGAGCCGCGCCCGGCCATGCGATAGCGGCCCGAGTTGTAGATCACGATCAGGTCGATGCCGCCGGCCTCCTCGCATTTGGCCGACAGGCCCGTGCCGGCGCCGCCGCCGACGACGGCCTCGCCGCGGACAATCTTGGCGCGCAGGCGCGTCAGCAACTCGGCGCGGCGTCGGGCGACGGTCTCGGTCATGGCGCGATCTCCAGCAATTGGCGCACGGCTTCGGCCGCGAAGGCGGGGTCGTTGATGTGCGCGGGAACGTCGACAAGGCGGCGTCTATCGGTCTGCCGCACATCGCGGCGCAGCGCATCGAAGAGCGCCGCATCGGCCTGCGGGTCCCAGAACGGCTGGCCCGGCGCGTCGAGCGCCGACAACCCACCCAGCGGAAGCAGAAAGCGCACCGGTCCGGCCATGCGGTTGAGCTTGGCCGCGATCCAGGCGCCGAAGCGAGCGTTCTCGTCGGCTGTGGTGCGCATCAGCGTGACCTGCGCGCTGTGGCAGTGCAGCCGGCGCGAGGCGAAGATCGAAGGGACGGTGTCGAGCGCCCAGAAGTTCACCATGTCGAGCGCGCCGACCGAGCCGACGTACGGGATGCCGGACGTGCCAAACACGTCCAGCCTCTGCGGGCCGGCGGACAGCACGCCTCCGACCAGCTCGTCGGCGACCTCGGTGGTCGTCAGGTCGAGCACCGCTGCCAGCAGACCCGACGCGACGAGCTTCTCCATCGACTGCCCGCCGGTGCCGGTGGCGTGGAAGACGATGCAGTCGTGGTCGGCCTCGAGCAGCGCGGTGGCGGCCTGCACGCAGGGCGTGGTGACGCCGAACATCGTCAGCCCGATCGCGGGCAGCGCGTCGGCCGACGCCGGCTGCCACGCTCGCACCATGCCGGCGATCGCGTGCGCGGCGTTGGCCAGCACCTGCCGCGAGATGCGGTTCAGCCCGGACACGTCGACGACCGGGTACAGCATCATGATGTCGGCGCTGCCGACGAAGGCGCGCACGTCGCCCGAGGCGAGCGTGCACACGAGCAACTTGGGGCAGCCCACCGGCAGCGCCTGCAGCGCCGGCGAGAGCAGCGCGGCAGCGCCGGAGCCGCCGGCGCCGATCACGCCGCCGATCGCAGCCGTGCGCTCGAGCAGGAACGCGACGAGCGCCTGCGCCATCGCCCCGACCGCGCTGCCGCGCTCGCCGCTGAAGACCGCCCGCACACCGCCGGGATGCGCCGCCGCGACCTCGGCGTTCGAGACATCGCAGCCTCGCGCCGCGGCGCTCGAGGTCGAGACATCGACCGTCACCGCGGCCACGCCCTGGTCGCGGATGCGCGCCGCGATGAAGCCGAGCTCCTCGCCCTTGGTGTCGAAGCTGCCGACAACGTAGGCCGCAAGAGAGTCGCCCGGCGTGCCCATCGGAAGCTCCCGGGAGCGTCAGCCGCCGAAACGGTTGAACCAGTTCTCGAGCCGCTCCTGCTGACCCGACACCGGCCGCTCGTCGACATTGCGCTCGAGCGCGTGGGCCGCGGCGTCCTGCAGCGTGCTGCCCTGCCCCAGCCAGCGCTCGCCGACCGGCCCGCGCCAGCCGGCGTAGCGGTCAGCGAGGAAGCGAGCGTGGCCGCCGTCCGTGATCATCTGCTCGGCGGCGAGCAGCGCCCGCGCACACAGGTCCATCGCGCCGACGTGGCCATGGAACATGTCCGCCGCATCGATCGAGGGCCGGCGCACCTTGGCGTCGAAGTTCAGGCCTCCAGTGGTGAAGCCGCCGCCGCGCTGGATGGTGTACATCGCGAGCGCCATCTCGGCGAGGTTGTTCGGGAACTGGTCGGTGTCCCAGCCGCACTGCATGTCGCCGCGGTTCATGTCGATCGAGCCGAAGATACCCAGGGCCTGCGCGGTCGCGATCTCGTGCTCGAAGCTGTGGCCGGCGAGCGTCGCGTGGTTGGCCTCGATGTTGACCTTGATCTCCTTCTCGAGCCCGTGCTTCTGCAGGAAGCCGAACACGGTCGCGACATCGAAGTCGTACTGGTGCTTGGTCGGCTCGCGCGGCTTGGGCTCGATCAGGATCGTCCCCTTGAAGCCGATCTTGTGCTTGTGCTCGACCACCATCTGCATGAAGCGGCCGAGCTGCGCCAGCTCCTGCTTGATGTCGGTATTGAGCAGCGTCTCGTAGCCCTCGCGGCCGCCCCAGAGCACGTAGTTCTCGCCGCCGAGCCGCAGCGTCGCTTCCATCGCCTCCTTGACCTGTAGCGCGGCGAGTGCGAAGACCTCGGGATTGGGATTGGTGGCCGCGCCAGCGATGAAGCGGCGGTGGCTGAACAGGTTGGCGGTGCCCCAGAGCAGCTTCATGCCGCTGTCCTGTTGCTTGCGCGCAAGCACGTCGACCATGCGCCGGAAGAGCTCGACCGACTCCTTCGGAGTGCTGCCTTCGGGCGCCACGTCGCGGTCGTGGAAGCAGTAGAACGGCGCACCCAGGCGGGTGAAGAAGTCGAACGCCGCGTCGGCCTTGGCCAGCGCCGCCTCCCAGGGGTCGGCCATGCGATGCCAGGGACGCTCGAAGCTGCCGTCGTAGCCGAACACGTCGAAGCCGTTCCAGGCAAAGCTGTGCCAGTAGCAGACGGCGAAGCGCAACTGGTCTTCCATGCGCTTGCCGAGCACGATGCGGTCGGGCTCGTAGTGGCGAAAGGCGATGTCGGCGGTCGAGGTCGGTCCGGCGAAGCGGATGGGCTCAAGGCTGGAGAAGTAGCTGCTCGTCATGATGGTGGCCTGAAGTGGGAATGCGCGGTCAAGCGGCGTGCATCTGCGGCGCAAGCGTGCGGTAGAGCTGGCGAAATCGTGTCAGGCGATGCGACAACCTTTCGTGGCGGGCCGCATCGGGCTCGAAGCGATCGAGCAACGGCGGCGCGAAGCAGACCTCGGCCACGCTCTCGCTGCCGCGCGCGAGACGCGCCAGCCGCGCCGCGCCGAGCGCCGCGCCGACCTCCGAGCCTTCGTGCCGCTCGAGCGGGCGCCCCAGCGTGTCGGCGAGAATCTGCGCCCACAACGCGCTGCGCGCTCCGCCGCCAACCAGCGACACGCGATCGATGCGCGCGCCGCCGGCGAGCAGCGCATCCTGACCATCGACGAACGCGAAGGCCACGCCCTCCAGCACTGCCCGCGCGAGCTGCGCCCGGGTCGTGTCGTGGCTCATGCCGAAGAACACGCCCCTCGCTCGCGGGTCGTTGTGGGGCGTGCGCTCACCCGACAAGTAGGGCAGGAAGATCGGACGCTGGTCGTCATCGCCCGCGGCCTGCGCCTCGGCGACGAGTTGCGCTTCGGTGTCGGCGTGCGTCAGGCCGCGCAGCCAGGTCAGGCAGCTGGCGGCCGACAGCATCACGCTCATCTGGTGCCAGGTGTCGGGAAAGCAGTGGCAGAAGGCGTGCACCGCAAGTTCGGGTGCGGGTGAGAAGGCGGCGTTGGCGACGAAATAGACGCCGGAGGTGCCGAGCGACAGGAAGGCCGTGCCCGGCGCCGCGACGCCGATGCCGGCGGCGCTGGCGGCGTTGTCGCCCGCGCCGCCGGCAACGATCGCCGAGGCGGCGAGGCCGAGCTCGGCCGCGACTGCGGGGCGCAGCCTGCCGCCCGCCTCGCTGCCCTCGACCAGGCGAGGCATGTGCGTCGTGTCGAGACCGGTCGCGGCCAGCAAGGCCTCCGACCAGCGCCGCGCCGCCACGTCGAGCCACAGCGTGCCGGCAGCATCGGACATGTCGGACACCGCTTCGCCGGTGAGCTGCAATCGCACGTAGTCCTTGGGCAACAGCACGCGCCGGACTGCGGCGAAAACCTCGGGCTCGTGCTCGCGCACCCACAGCAGCTTGGGTGCCGTGAAGCCCGGCATCGCGATGTTGCCCGAGATGCGGCGGCTGGCAGGCTCGCGCCGTTCGAACTCGGTGCATTGCGCGGCGCTGCGGCCGTCGTTCCACAGGATCGCCGGGCGCAGCACCTGGTCCCGGGCGTCGAGCAGCGTCGCGCCGTGCATCTGTCCCGACAGGCCGATGCCGCGCACGGCGGCATACGCGGCGGGCTGCGCCGCGCGCAGCTGGTCGAGCGCAGCAAGCGTGGCCGTCCACCAGTCATGCGGATCCTGCTCCGACCACAGCGGTTGCGGGCGCGAGAACGGCAACGGCGCATGAGCGGTGGCGACGACGCCTTGGGCATCGTCGAGCAGCAGCGCCTTGACCTCGGACGTGCCGATGTCGATGCCGATGTCCATCCGGATGCAGCAGCTAGGGGGACAGTCGCGCGTCGACCCAGCGTCCGTCGGCTCGACTCGACTCGACCACGGCCTCGATGAACTTCATGCCTCGCGCACCGTCCTCGGCGCTCGGCACCCAGCAGGCCAGCGGATCGGGCGCGCGCTGCTCCCGTCGCGCCTGGATCTGTTCGGCCACGTCGCGGTAGAGCTGGGCGAAGCCTTCGAGGTATCCCTCGGGATGTCCGGCAGGGATGCGGGTGGCGCGCGCCGCCGCGGCGCCGGCACCCGGCCCTCCGCGCGTGATCAGCTGCGGTCGGCCGCCGAGCGGTGTGAACCAGAGCTGGTTGGGGTGCTCCTGCGAGAACGCGAGGCCGGCCTTGCTGCCGTAGACGCGCACGCGCAGCGCATTCTCGTTGCCGGGCGCGACCTGGCTCGACCAGAGCATGCCGCGCGCGCCGTTCGTGTAGCGCAGCAGCACATGGCAGTTGTCGTCGAGCCGGCGGCCCGGCACGAAGGTTTGCAGATCGGCGCTGACCTGCGCCAGCTCCAGGCCGCTGATGAACCGCGCCAGGTGCTCGGCGTGACTGCCGATGTCGCCGAGCGAGCCGCCCGCGCCGGCGATCGCCGGATCGACCCGCCACGAGGCCTGCTTCTGGCCGGTCGACTCCAGATCGGTGCTGAGCCAGTCCTGCGGGTACTCGGCCTGGATCACGCGCAGCTCGCCGAGCTCGCCCGCCGCCACCATCTCGCGCGCCTGGCGCACCATCGGATAGCCGCTGTAGTTGTGCGTCAGCGCGAACAGGCGCTGCGTCGCGCGCACCTTGGCGACGAGCGCGAGCGCCTCGGCGAGCGTCGTCGTCATCGGCTTGTCGCAGATCACGTCGATGCCGGCGTCGAGAAAGGCGCTCGCAATCCGTCCGTGCAGATGGTTCGGCGTGACGATGGCGACGACGTCGATGCCGTCCTCACGTGCCGCCTCGCGGCGCGCCATGTCGGCATAGTCGGCGTAGCTGCGCTCGGGCGCGAGATGCAGCTCGGCCGCGCTCGCGCTGGCCCGCGCCGCGTCGGACGAGAGCGCACCGGCGACCAGCTCGTAGCGGTCGTCGAGCCGCGCCGCCATGCGGTGCACCCCGCCGATGAACGCGCCCTGGCCACCGCCGACCATGCCCAGGCGGATGCGCCGCGGCGCGGCGACGCTGCTAACGCCTTCGATCGTCATGTGCGTCTCCGGCTCAGGCGATGCCGAGCATCTTCTTGTTCGCCGCCAGGTCGACGCCGCCGCCGGCGAAATCGTCGAACGCACGGTCCGCGACGCGGATGATGTGGTCGGCGATGAAGGTCGCGCCTTCGCGCGCACCGTCTTCAGGGTGCTTCAGGCAACACTCCCATTCGAGCACCGCCCAGCCCGGGAAGTCGTACGCGGCCATCTTGGAGAAGATCGCGCCGAAGTCGACCTGCCCGTCGCCGAGCGAGCGAAAGCGCCCGGCGCGATTGACCCACGACTGGAAGCCGCCATACACGCCCTGCCGGCCGGTCGGGTTGAATTCGGCGTCCTTGACGTGGAAGACCTTGATGCGCTCGTGATAGATGTCGATGTAGTCGAGGTAGTTCAGCTGCTGCAGCACGAAGTGGCTCGGGTCGTACAGCAGGCAGGCGCGCGGATGGTTGCCGACGCGCTCCAGGAACATCTCGTAGCTGACGCCGTCGTGCAGGTCCTCGCCCGGGTGGATCTCGTAGCACACGTCGACGCCGGCTTCGTCGAAGGCGTCGAGGATCGGCCGCCAGCGCTTGGCGAGCTCGTCGAAGGCCGTCTCGATCAGCCCGGCCGGACGCGGCGGCCAGGAGTACATGTAGGGCCAGGCCAGCGCGCCGGAGAAGCTTGCGTGCGCCGTCAACCCCAGGTTGGCCGACGCCTTGGCGGCGAAGAGCAACTGCTGCACCGCCCATTGCTGGCGCTTGACCGGGTCGCCGCGCACCCCTTCGGCAGCGAAGCCGTCGAAGCCGGCGTCGTAGGCCGGGTGCACCGCGACCAGCTGACCCTGCAGGTGCGTCGACAGCTCGGTGATCTGCAGACCGTGCTTCGCCAGCGTGCCCTTGACCTCTTCGCAGTAGGTCTTGCTCTTGGCCGCCTTTTCGAGGTCGAACAGCCGGCCGTCCCAGCTCGGAATCTGCACCCCCTTGTAGCCCAGGCCGGCGGCCCACCGCGCGATCGAGTCGAGATTGTCGAACGGCGCGGCGTCGCCGGCGAACTGGGCCAGGAAGATGGCCGGTCCCTTGATGGTCTTCATGCGGGTCTCCTGTGTCGAATGGGCCGCGCCTGGGTCGTTCCCGGCAAGCCTGCTGGTCCGACCAGAGCGGTTCGGAGAGGCGATGATCGCGCCACATTCGATGCCCTGTCAATCTCTGGTCCGACCAGTTGACAGCGCCCGGCCGGCGACGGTATCCTGATCTGGTCAGACCAGGTTCGATGGATGACGACGAACATGGCGCGGGCCGCGGGCCTACGACGCCGAACAAGGAGACATGCATGCTGAAAACACTTTCGAGGCTGTTGGCGGGAGCGACGCTGATCGCCGCGGTACCCCTCGCCGCGGCGCAGGGCAAGCTGACGATCCTGTGGGCCCAATGGGATCCGGCCAACTACCTCCAGGAACTGGTCAAGGACTACGAGAAGCAGACCGGCGTCAAGGTCGCGGTCGAGACGACGCCGTGGCCGGACTTCCAGACCAAGGCCTTCAAGGAGTTCAACGCCAAGGGCTCCGCCTACGACATGGTGGTCGGCGATTCGCAGTGGCTGGGTGCGGGCTCGACCGGCGGCCACTACGTCGAGCTGACCGACTTCTTCAAGAAGTACAAGGTCGGCGAGACGATGGCGCCGGCC
The DNA here is from genome assembly GCA_036496385.1 of Caldimonas sp. Taxonomy (GTDB): domain Bacteria; phylum Pseudomonadota; class Gammaproteobacteria; order Burkholderiales; family Burkholderiaceae_C; genus Schlegelella_A. The sequence continues at coordinate 14,109 of DASXLD010000077.1, forward strand.
ACCGTCAAGGGCTACGCCGAATACCCGGGCAACAGCGGCAAGTACTGGGCCATTCCGCTCGAGGGCGACGCCACCGGCTTCGCCTACCGCAAGGACTGGTTCGAGGATCCGAAAGAGATGGCCGCGTTCAAGGCCAAGTACAAGTACGACCTCGGCGTGCCCAAGACCTGGAACGAGCTCGCCGACATCGCCGAATTCTTCCATCGGCCGAAGGAAAAGCGCTACGGCCTGACGATCTACACCGACAACAGCTACGACGCGCTCGCGATGGGCGTCGAGAATGTGATCTTCAGCTTCGGCGGAGAGCTCGGCAACTTCGCGACGAACCAGGTTGCCGGCATCATCAACTCGAAGGAGAACGTCGAGGCGCTGGCTTTCTACAAGAAGCTCTATGGCTACACGCCGCCGGACTGGGGCAAGACCTTCTTTCAGGAAGCCAACCAGGCGATGACCGAGGGCCTGGCGGCGATGAGCATGAACTTCTTCGCCTTCTTTCCGGCGCTGGCCAATCCGTCGACCAACAAGTACGCCAAGCAGACCGGCTACTTCGCGATGCCCAAGGGCCCGACCGGCAAGCAGTTCGCGGCACTCGGCGGACAGGGCATCTCGATCGTGAGCTACTCGAAGAACAAGGAAGCTTCGATGAAGTTCCTCGAGTGGTTCGTTCGCGAGGACGTGCAGAAGAAGTGGGCCGAGCTCGGCGGCTACACCTGCAACGCCGCGATCCTGAAGTCCGACGCCTTCCGCAAGGCCACGCCCTACAACGAGGCCTTCTACCAGTCGATGTTCATGGTCAAGGACTTCTGGGCCGTGCCCGAGTACGCGGAGCTGCTGACGGCGGCGAACAAGCGCTGGCATCCCTTCGTGGTCGGCGGCAAGGGCACCGCCGCGGAAGCGATGAACGGTCTGGAAAAGGACTGGGCGGCGACCTTCAAGAAGTACGGGCACGCCAAGTAGCCCGACCGCACGGATGAGCGTGCCGGGCCCGGCCCCGGACGCTCGTTCCGCGCGCCATCGGCGCGGTGTGCGGCCGCCTGCACCCTCGGCTCCTGCTCTGCCTGTGCACCGACCGGACCGCGGCGTCCGGCCGTGAACCGCGGCCAGCCGATCACAGAACCCGTCCATGGCCATCGCAATCCCATCCGATCGCAGCACCCCGGCAACCGCTCGGCGCGGCATGAGCGATCTGGCGATCCGCAACTGGTTCATCATCCCGACGCTGATCTTCCTGATCGTCTTCAACATCTTCCCGCTGCTGTACTCGCTGGGCTACTCATTCACCGACTACCGCGCGTCGATGAACGACCCGGCGCACTGGGTGGGCCTGCAGAACTACCGCGAGCTGCTGGCAGACGAGAACATCTGGAACAACTTCTCCCTGACCGCGAAGTACGTCGTCGTCTCGGTGGCCGGCCAGGTGATCGTCGGCTTCGGCGCCGCGCTGCTGATGAACCGCCCGATCCCGGGCAAGGGCCTGCTGACGACGATGATGATGCTGCCGATGATGATGTGCATGGCCGTCGTCGGGCTGTTCTGGCAGCTGCTCTACAACCCGTCCTGGGGCATCGTCAACTACCTGCTGTTCACCGATGGCAAGGAGTGGTTGTCGAATCCCGACTGGGCGCTGTACGCCGTGGCGATCACCGATATCTGGATGTGGTCGCCGTTCGTGATGCTGCTCTCTCTGGCCGGGTTGTCGGCGATCCCGCCCTCGCTCTACGAAGCCGCGGCGATCGACCGCGCCTCGCGCTGGTTCGTCTTCCGCCGCATCACGCTGCCATTGGTGGCGCCGTTGCTGCTGATCGCCGTCATCTTCCGCACGATGGAGGCTTTCAAGACCTTCGACATCGCTTACGTGATGACGAGCATGGACGAGACCGAGCTGGTGGCGATCCGGCTCTACAAGATGGCGTTCCTCGAGTGGCAGACCGGCCGCTCGTGCGCCCTCGCCTACCTCATGCTGCTGGCGGTGCTGGCGATCACCAACGTGTACGTGAAGTACCTCAATCGCCTGAAGGCGCGATAGATCATGGCCGTCGTCCAGTCCCGCGCGTCACACTGGCTCAATCGCGCCGCGATCGCGCTCGCGCTGCTGATGCTGGTGGTCAGCATGATTCCGCTGTACTGGATCGCGTCGACCGCGTTCAAGGCACGTGCCGATGCATCGACCGTGCCGCCGACGGTGTTCTTCAAGCCCCAGATCACGCCCTTCATCAAGCTCTTCACTGCCCGTGTCCAGGAGCGCGGGGCGCGCGACGAGGCCGAGTATGCGAAGGCCCCGTGGTGGGAAAAGCTGGTGATGGAGGGCGGCGACCGTTTCATCAAGGACGACAAGGGCCAGATCGAAAGCTCGGGCTATCTCTCGCGCTTCCTCAACAGCATCGTCATCGCGGTCTCCAGCACCTTTCTGGCGGTGGCGATGGGGACGATCACCGCCTATGGCTTCTCTCGCTTCAAGATGCCGGGCGAGGACGACTGGCTGTTCTTCATCCTCTCCACGCGCATGTTGCCGGCGGTGGTGGTGGCGATCCCGATGTTCCTGATGTATCGCGTCGTCGGGCTGGTCGATACCCACATCGGTCTGATCATTCTCTACACCGCGTTCAACCTGTCGTTCTCGGTCTGGCTGATGAAGGGCTTCATCGACGAGATTCCCAAGGAGTACGAGGAGGCGGCGCTGGTCGACGGCTACACGCGGATGGAGGCGTTCCTGAAGATCGTGCTGCCGCAGGCCACCACCGGCATCGCCGCCACCGCGGTGTTCTGCTTCATCACGGCGTGGAACGAGTATGCGTTCGCCCTGATGATGACCAACCGCGACGCCCAGACCGCGCCGCCGTACATACCGTCGCAGCTCGGCTCGGGCCTCACCGACTGGACCGTCATCGCCGCCGGCAGCGTGCTGTTCCTGATCCCGGTGACGCTGTTCACCTTCCTGTTGCGCGGGCACCTGCTGCGCGGCGTGACCTTCGGCGCGATCCGTCGCTGAGGCCGTCATGCTCGCCCGTCACGCGCGCCGACTCGAGATGACCAGCATGGCGGCGATGCTGCTCGGCATCGTCTTCCTGTGCCAGCCCTGGAGCGAGTTTCTCCATCGCTACAGCATCCTGACCATCATCGTCGGGCTGGTGGCGTTCAACGTGTTCTCGCGCATCGCGTCGCCGTCGGCACCCGATCGACCCTGACATGGCCGACATCCAGATCATCGACGCCGACAAGTACTTCGGCGCCAACCACGTGATCCGCAAACTCAACCTGCACATCCGGCACGGCGAGTTCGTCGTGCTGCTCGGGCCGTCGGGCTGCGGCAAGACCACCACGCTGCGCGCAGTGGCCGGGCTCGAGAGCATCGACGCGGGCGAAATCCGCATCGGTGGACGACGCGTGGACCAGCTGCCGCCGCAGCAGCGCGACACGGCGTTCGTGTTCCAGCTGTATTCGCTGTATCCGCACCTGAGCGCTTTCGACAACATCGCCTTCCCGCTGCGCGCCGCCGGCACGCCTGACGCACAGGTGCGCGAGCAGGTCGCCGCGGTGGCCAAGGTGCTGCGCATCGAGCACTTGCTGAAGAAGCGGCCCTCGGCGCTCGCCGGCGGCGACATGCAGCGGGTGACCATCGGCCGCGCGCTGGTGCGGCGGCCGTCGGCGATGCTGATGGACGAACCGATCGGCGCGCTCGACGCCAAGCTGCGCGAGCAGATGCGCACCGAACTGCGTCGGCTGCACGTCGACAACGACTCGACCACGGTCTACGTGACGCACGACCAGGTCGAGGCAATGGCCATGGCCGACAAGATCGGCATCATGAACGACGGCGTCCTGCAGCAGTACGACAACCCGGACGCGGTGTACGACGAGCCGGCCAACCTGTTCGTCGCCCAGTTCGTCGGCAGCCCGATCATGAACGTCGCCGACTGCCACTGCGAGCTTGCCGACGACCATGTGCGGGTGCGGCTGCCCGGCATCGCCGAACCCTTCGTGCTGCGAGAGCCGGCACTGCGCCAGCAGCTGCAGGCCGCGCCATCGGCCGCGCAGGACCTGGCGCTGGGCATCCGCCCCGAGGCGGTGGGCGTGCGGCTGCAGCCCTCGCCCGGACTCGTGCGCGCCGAGGTGCAGCTGGTCGAGCCGCTGGGCGCCTACGACATCGTCGATATTTCCGTGGGCGAGCAGAGCCTCCGTGCGCGCACGACGAGCCAGCTGGTGCGCTCGCAGGGCCAGCCGGTGTGGCTCAGCCTCGACGGCGCGCGCACGCACTTCTTCGACAAGCGCAGCGGCCGTTCGCTGCACGCGGCGGCCTGACAAGAAATGGCCGCGATCTCCCTGCGCAGGCTGGGCAAACGCTTCGGCACCGTGGCTGCGGTGCAGGAGCTGACGCTCGACATCCGCGACCGCGAGTTCTTCGTACTGCTCGGGCCGACCGGCGCCGGCAAGACCACCACCTTGCGCTGCATCGCCGGGCTCGAGCGGCCCGACCAGGGCGAGATCCACATTGCCGGCGAGCGTGTCGACGAATGGAGTGCGGCGCAGCGCGACGTGGCGCTGGTGTTCCAGCAATATTCGCTGTACCCGAACTACACGGTAGGGGAGAACCTGGCCTTCCCGCTGAAGTCGAAGCTGCGCAAGTTCACTGCGCAGCAGATCGACGAGCGGGTGCGCAAGGCCGCCGCGACGGTGCGCATCGGCCATCTGCTCGACCGCCGCACCGACCGGCTGTCCGGCGGTGAGATGCAACGGGTGTCGATCGGCCGCGCGATCGTGCGCGAGCCGCGCGTCTTCCTGATGGACGAGCCGCTGTCCAACCTGGACGCCAAGCTGCGCGAGCTGCTGCGCGCCGAGCTCAAGGGCCTGCAGCAGCGCCTGGGAACGACCTTGATCTTCGTCACCCATGACCAGGTCGAGGCGATGAGCATGGCCGACCGCATCGGCGTGCTCGACGGCGGGCAGCTGGTACAGGTGGGCACGCCGGCGCAGATCTACAACGCCCCGGCGAATGCCTTCGTCGCCTCCTTCGTCGGCTCGCCGGCGATCAACCTGCTCGATGTGCAGATCGATCTGGCGCGCGGCCGCGTGCACAACGGTGCGCTGGCCTTCGACCTGGACGCGGCGACGCGCGAGACGGTGGCGCCGCTGCTGCCCGCCGACGGCCGCGTGCGCCTGGGCATCCGGCCGGAGGACATCGCGCTGGTTGCCGACGAGGGCATCGCCGGCTCGATCTACGGTGCCGAGAACCACGGCGCCGAGATCATCGCGGTGATCGAGGCCGGCGGCCACCGGCTGCGCGCCACGGTGCCGGCCAAGACGCCGACCGCGCTGAACCAGCCGGTGCGCATCGCCTTCGCCCAGCCACGACTGCACTTCTTCGACCCGCTGTCCGGTCGCAACCTGCGACCGCTCTGACCTCACTGCCGAAAAGGAGACGACCATGCACATCGCCACCCACAACTGGATGCGCCCGGAATCCATCAAGCGCACGATCGAGCGCATGCGCGAGACCGGCGTCGACGCGCTCGAGATCTCGGGCGAGCCCGACCAGTACGACCCGAAGGAGGTGCGCAAGCTCCTCGCCGACAACGGCCGCAAGTGCTGGGGCTCGGTCACGCTGACGCTGGGCGAACGCAACCTCGCCTCCACCAATGTCGCGCAACGCGAGAAGACCGTCGACTACATGAAGCGCGTGGTCACGCTGGCGAAAGAGCTCGACGGCCAGATCATCACGATGGTGCCTGCCACGGTCGGCAAGGTGGTGGCCGACGGCACGCCCGACCAGGAATGGGCGTGGCTGGTGGAAGGCATCAAGGAGGTCTATGCGCATGCCGAGAAGGCCGGCATCCGCATCGCCATCGAGCCGCTGAACCGCTTCGAGACCTATCTCATCAACCGCGGCGATCAGGCGCTCGCCCTGGCCGATGCGGTCGGCCCGAACTGCGGCGTCTGCCTTGACCTGTTCCACATGAACATCGAAGAAAGCGACATCCTCGGCGCCTTCCGCAAATGCAAAGGCCGCATCTACGACATCCACATCGCCGACAACAACCGCTTCGCGCCGGGCATGGGCACGCTCGACTTCCGCGCCATCGTCGAGACCATCAAGAGCGTCGGCTACGACGGGGCGCTGACGCTGGAATTCGTCGCCACCATCGACCGCACGCCGGCCAGCCCCTATGGCGACCAGGTCGAGACGAATCCGGTCGACGTCACGCCGGAGCAGATGAAATTCATCATCGACCACGGCTCGAACCTGCTCTCGGACAAGTTCTACACCGGGCTCTATCAGCAGTCGGTCACGGTGCTGCGACCGCTGATCTGAGTCCACGATCACACGACGGAGGCCTCGATGCTGTTCGGCAAGCTGTTCCACACGGCCATCAGGACTGCCAACCTCGACGCCAGCGTCCGCTTCTATACCGAGGTGCTCGGCATGGTGGTGGCGCCGCGGCCGCCGATCGGCTTTCCAGGCGCATGGCTGCGCCCCGCGCAGGTCGACACGGAGCCGACCATTCACCTCTACGGCGGCGACGCGGCACGCGAGCCCGACGGCCGCGTGCTCGACGGCAGCGGCGCGGTCGATCATGTGTCGATCGTGTGCCAGGGCTACGCCGCCTTCAAGGCGCGGTTCGAGCGCTTCGGTCTCGAATACCGCGAGAACCTCGTGCCGGCCACGCCGCTGTGGCAACTGTTCGTCTACGACCCGAACGGCGTGCAGCTCGAACTGACCTTCCACGCCGCCGCCGAGGGCGAGGCCGAGCCGGCCATCGAGCCGCAGCGACGCTATGCGGCACGCGAGCGCTGGTTCCGGCCCGAGCCGTACCGTCAGTTCGCTGCGCCGCGTTAAGCGCACCGCGATGAAGATCACCCGCGTCGAGGCCTGCTGGCTGCAGGTGCCGATCCCGGCGGCACAGCAGCATGTCAGCGACTTCGGCCGCGCCGCCACCTTCGACACCGCGCTGGTGCGCATCGACACCGACGGCGGCCTGATCGGCTGGGGCGAAGCCAAGGTCTCGGCCGGCAGCAGCGGCGACTATCACGGCGTGTGCGCGCTGATCAACCAGGAGTTCGCACCGCTGCTGCTCGGTCGCGACGCGCGCCAGATCACCGCGATCTGGGAGCAGCTGTACAACGGCACGCGCGCCCACTACGCGCTGACCCGGGGCCACGTGTTCCCGGCCATGAGCCGGCGCGGCGCCTCGGTCTCGGCGATCTCGGGCATCGACATCGCGTTGTGGGACCTGCTCGGCAAATCGCTCGGCGTGCCGGTGTGGCAGTTGCTCGGCGGGCGCCGCGCCGAGCGCATGCCGGCCTACGCGTCGGGCGGCTGGGCCGACGCCGCCGGCATCGGTGCGCAGCTCGCCAGTTACGTCGCCAAAGGTGGCTTCAAGGCCGTGAAGATGCGCATCGGCGTCTTCGACGGCTCGCCCGCAGCCTCGGCCGAACGCGTGATCGCGGCGCGGGCCGCGCTCGGGCCCGGGATCGAGCTGATGTGCGATGCCCACGGCAGCTTCACCGTGTCCGAGGCGCGGCAGTTCTGCTACCTGGTGCGCGACTGCCAGCTCGCCTGGTTCGAGGAGCCGGTCACCGCCGACGACAAACGCGGCTTGGCCGAGGTGCGGCGCGCGACCCATATCCCGATCGCCAGCGGCGAAAGCGACTGCACCCGCTTCGACTTTCGCGACCTGATCGAATTGGGCGCCGCCGACGTGCTGCAGCCCGACCTTGCGATCTGCGGCGGCATCTCCGAGGCAATGCGGATCGGCGCCATGGCCGCCGCCGCGAACCTGCGCGTCGCGCCGCACCTGTGGGCCGGCGCGCCAGCCTTCGCCGCCGGCCTGCATTTCGCAGCGGCCTGCCCGGCCGCGCACATTCTGGAGTACTCGCTCGGCGCCAACCCGATGATCCACGACCTGGTCGACGAGCGCTTCAAGATCGAGGACGGCATGCTGGAGATTCCCGAACGGCCAGGGCTGGGAATCACCGTCCGCGAGGACTTCGTCAATCTCCACCGCAAGCACTGAAGCGCATCGCCATGGAAGGCCTGGACCAGACCGCCAAGCTGCTGCAGCTGATCCGCGAGCGCGGCTTCGAGCCGGGTGACAAGCTCCCTTCCGAACGCGACTTGGCGGCCGAGTTCGGCATGAGTCGCGGCGCGGTACGTGAGGCGCTGATCCGGCTAGACACGCTGCGCATCATCGAAAGCCGGCCCAAGTCCGGCATCTATCTGCAGCCCTATGGCGCCGCGCGCAGCATCGAGGCGATGGTGCTGTTCGCCGAAACCAACACGCCACTGTCGGCGGCCGAGGTGGCGCAGTCGGTGGAGCTGCGCAGCGTGCTCGAAAGCGAGGCGCTGCGCCTCGCCTGCCTGCGCCGCACCCCAGAGGATCTGCAGCGCCTGCGGGCGATCCTGGACCAGAGCGAAGCGGCGATGGCTTCCGGCGGCACATTGGCCGACCTGGACGCCGAGTTCCACAAGGCCATCGTCGCCGCCACGCACAACGACGTGCTGCTGCGGTTCATCAACGTTTTCTACCTGATGTCGCGCAAGCGCCGCGAGACCTACTTTCAGGCTAGGGGGCAGAGCCAGCGTTCGCACAGGCAGCATCGGCAGCTCTACCGCGCGATCGAGGCGCACGATGCCGAGGCAGGTGGACGGATCCTGCGCCGGCACCTGAAGGGTGTCGACGCCTACTTCCGCCTGTTCTTTGCCGACGAGGATGGCGCAGCCAAAGGCGCCCCGATGGCCACGGCCAAGGCAGCCGTCCGGCGCGCAGGTGCGGCCGCGCCTCGTCCGGGCGCTCGGCGCGCTGCCCGGCGCTGAGCGGCACAGCCGTCGGCAAACTCTGGCCGCCGCAACCCACCCGCGCGCATGCCCCGGATCCTGCTCACCCAGGCGATTCATCCGCAGGCCGAACGACAACTCGCCACGCTGGGCGAGGTGGCGGTTGCCGCCGACACCGACGCCGAGACATTGCGCCGCGAGGCCCGCGGCTGCGACGTGATCGTCGTGCGCGCGTTGCTACCTGAGGACATCTTCACAGCGGCACCGCGGCTGATCGGCGCCGTTCGCCACGGCGCGGGGGTGGACATGATCCCGGTCGACATGGCCAGTGCGCACGGCGTGCTCGTCGCCAACGTGCCGGGCGTCAACGCCGTGAGCGTGGCCGAGCATGTGCTGCTGAAGCTGCTGCAGCTGGCGCGCCGCAGCGCCACCCTGGACACCACTCTGCGCAGCGCCGGATGGCAGGCCGCGCGTCGGCTGGCCGACGCAGGCTCCGAGCTCGCCGGCAGGTCGCTTGGGCTGGTCGGCTACGGCCACGTCGGCCAAGCCGTCGCGCGGCTGTGCGCCGAAGGCCTGTCGATGCGGGTGCAAGCCTACACTCGTCGCGGCCTGTCGGCCGACGCGCCGCCATGGGTGGAGCCGGCAGCGTCGTTACAGGCACTGCTGGCCGCCAGTGACTACCTCGTGCTGGCCTGCCCGCTGACGGAGCGGACACGTGGCCTCATCGGCGGGCTTGAGCTGGCGCAACTGCGTCCGGGTGCCTGTATCGTCAATGTCGCGCGCGGCCCGGTGATCGATACCGACGCCTTGGTCGAGGCGCTGCGCGGCGGGCACCTCGGCGGCGCCGCGCTCGACGTCTTCGACCCCCAGCCGTTACCGGGCGGGCATCCGCTGTGGTCGATGCCCAACGTGCTGGTCACGCCGCACGTGGCCGGCATCACCGACGACAGCATGCGTCGCATGGGCGAGGGCGCAGCGCGGGCCGTGGCGAGCCTGCTGCGCGGCGAGCTGCCGCCGCATTGCATCAACCCGCAGGCGCTGCCGGCCTTCCTGCAGCGCTTCGGCGCACTTAGGGGCGTGCGTTAGTTCTGCATCGGCACGCTGAACTTGATCGAGCCCAGGATGGCCTGATCAAGATCTGAGGGCCTGCGGCGCCGCGCGATGAAATCATGCGGCCCCGAGGTCCGGCCGCTAGCTCACGAAGCCATGGCCGTGGTGACCGAGAACGAAAGGTCGACATCTTCCTTCTCGAGCATCGTCGCGGATTTGCTGCGCTGGGTGACCGATCCGAAGTTTCGAAGTGGTCCTGCACGCCCCGTGTGCGGTGCACTGGCTCAATGCCGTCGGGAGGCTCCCGTGGTGGTTGCGCGAATGCTCGAACACAGCTTCGGTCTCGACCTCCTCGCTGAGCTGAGGCGCCTGGGCCATCGTCAGCGCAACAGGGTGAGATTTCAGCCGAGCGCCGCGCACAGGCATGGCAGCATGCGTATCGCGCAGCGCGCTCGATGACATGTCCGGAATCACCGTCGCCATCTTCATGGTCGTCTACCTCGGAATGGTCCTCGGTGGTCTGCCATTCCTGCAGTTGGATCGAACCGGCGTGGCGCTACTCGGCGCGATCGCGCTGATCGGCACGGAAGCGCTGAGTCTGGAGGAAGCGGCCCTGGCGATTCACCTACCCACGGTGATCCTGCTCTTCGCGTTCATGGTGCTGTCGGCGCAGATGCGCCTGGGTGGCTTCTACGATTGGGTGACGCTGAGACTCGCCGCGCTGCCGTTGGCGCCGCCTTTGCTCTTGGGCGCCTTGATCTTCGCGACCGCCGGCCTGGCCGCGGTCTTCAGTAACGACATCGTGTGCCTCGCGATCGCGCCGGTACTGATCGACGCCTGCCGCGCCCGACGGCTCGATCCCGTGCCCTTCCTTCTCGCGCTCGCCTGTGCCTCGAACATCGGATCGGCTGCCACTTTGATCGGCAACCCGCAGAACATGCTCATCGGCCAGACCCTTCAGTTGTCCTTTGCCGGCTATCTGCGCGATGCCGCGGTGCCGGTGATAGCCGGGCTGATCGCTACATGGGCGCTGATCGTTGGCCAGACTCGGGGCCGCCTATCGGGCCAGGCTGCGCCATCGAGTGCCAGCGGGGCGCGCGAAGAGGTCACACCACTCGATCGCTGGCAGACGTGGAAAGGCCTGTTGGTCGCATCGATCATCGTCGCCTGCTTCCTGTTCGCGCCGTGGCCACGCGAGGTGGTCGCTCTCACCGGCGCCGGTGTGTTGCTGACGAGCCGTAAGCTGCACTCCCGGCGCATGCTCGGGCTGGTGGACTGGGAACTGCTGGTGCTGTTTATGGGGTTGTTCGTAGTCAATCACGCTTTGCAGAAGACGGGGCTTCCCGCCGCAGTGGTCGCCGATCTGGCCACCCATGGACTGCCGTTGGATCACCTGGGGCCGCTGTTCGGCGCAACACTGGTGTTGTCGAACATCGTTTCCAACGTGCCCGCTGTCATGTTGCTGCTGCCAAGTGCCGCGCATTCGCTGGCGGGGCCGACGCTGGCACTGGTCAGCACGTTGGCCGGCAACCTGTTTATCGTCGGCAGCATCGCCAACGTTATCGTGATTGATGCCGCTGCGCGGCGTGGAATCGCGATCGATTGGCGCGGCCATGCGCGCATCGGCGTCCCCGTCACGCTTGTCACTCTGGCTATCGCGGCGGGGTATCTGGCGCTGCGCATCGGAGGCATTGGGTGATCAGCATCCCGACGCTGTCCATGAATGGGGCGCGGTTTTGCCGTCGCATCCCGGATGGCGGTCTGTCTGAATGCAAAGGGGACATTGAGGAATCTTCTCGTTCACAGACGCGCGAGAGATCCACTCGGTGCAGGGTCTGGCGCAAACACGGCGTTCGACCGCACCGGCTCGACACCCACATGGTGTCCAACGACCCGGACTTCGAGACCAAGGCGGCCGACGTGATAGGTCTGTACCTGAACCCGCCGGCGCACGCGGCCGTGTTCTGCGTGGACGAGAAGACCGCGATCCAGGCGCTCGACCGCAAGGATCGGATGCTGCCGCTGTCGCCGGGCCGCGCCGAGAGCCACGGCTTCGAATACAAGAGAAACGGCACCCTCAGCCTGTTCGCAGCACTGAACACCGCCACCGGAGAAGTGCTGGGCAAGACCGCCTCGCGTCACACCAGCGAGCAGTTCGTCGCCTTCTTGGAAGACATCGTCGCCAGCCAGTCGCGGCGGCGCGAAATTCGCGTCATCTGCGACAACGTCAGCAGCCACAAGACCGAACTCGTCGACACGTTCCTCGCCAAGCATCCTCGCGTGCATATTCACTACACCCCGACGTACTCGTCCTGGCTCAACCAAGTGGAGAACTGGTTCGCCCGAATCCAGCGCGACATGATCGCGCGCGGCATCTTCACTTCACCCAAAGACCTCGACAAGAAGCTCATGCGATACATCCGCCAGTACAACAAAGACCCCAAACCGTTGAAGTGGAAGTACGCCGACCCGTCAAAGCGCATCACCGCCAATTCTTCTGGTTCAGTGGACTAGCATCTCGCTGCCCTGGCAAGCGCCTTGAAGTCAGTTGAATGATGCGGAGAAGCTGACGCCGACTGTTTCCGACTGTTCGGATGACAGAGGGTGGCGACGGCTCTTGGACCAGCAGTCGCGCCCTGGCGGAGTACGGCCAGCGCAAAGCCGTGCGAACCCAATGCGGCCATGAGCAGTCGCCTCGGAACGACAGCTGGCGAGCCTGGCCGAAGCAGTGGACTGCGCGCTTGACTAGGCTATCCATCGCCGTCTTCCGGGCGCGACGACCGTCTGATGAAGCCTTGTTCCCACCGCCACGACGCCCACGCGCGGAACGGTTTATGCGTGCCGCCGCGACATCGTCGTCATGCAGGACTTGCCATGCCAAACATCGCCGTCGATTCGAGCACTGAGTTCAGCCATGTCAAGCCCGGCGACACGACCTGGCGCAGCGACGGCCTGCGCGATTTCTTCCTCTACCGGGACCTCGGCATCGCTGCAGCCACGCACGGAAAGGTCATTGCGCAACTGGTGAAGGCGAACGTCGCCCCGGAACGGGGCACCGGGTGGCACCGCCATGAAGCGGGCTTCCACATCGTCGTCATGCTCAAGGGCTGGGCCAAATTCATGTACGAAGACCAGGAAACCCTCGTCGCCGCCGGCGACTGCGTGCACCAGCGCCCGGGCATCGTGCACTTCCTGTACGACTACTCGTTTGACATGGAGTACCTGGAGATCGTCGGGCCCGCCGACTTCACCACGATCGACATGAACGCACCCGCCTGCGTGCCCGAGCCCGCGCCGTGGCCTGTGGCCGCGGCTGCGGAGGCTGCCTAGGCGGCCGGCCCGCACGCGCGATCAGAACTCCATGTCGAGCTCGGCGATATCGTCGGGCTCGGCCCTGGCGGCGGCGAGCCACTCCTGCATCTCCGGCATGGCCATGACGGTTTCGCAGTAGCGCCTGCTGGCCGCGTCGAGCGGCACGTCGTAAGTGAGGAAGCGGGTGACGACCGGCGCGAACATGGCGTCGGCCATGCCGCGGCGCTTGCCGAACAGGAACGGGCCGCCATAGGTGGCGAGACACTCGGTCCAGATCTCGAGAATGCGTTCGATGTCCGGCTGGGCGCCGCCCCACACGCGGTGCTTCGGAAAATGGCCCTTGAGGTTCATCGGCAGCGACGCGCGCAGGTTGGCGAAGCCGGAGTTCATCTCGCCGCTGACCGAACGGCAGTGCGCGCGGGCGATGCGGTCGTCGGGCATGAGACCGGCGTCGGGTCGGATCTCGCTCAGGTACTGCGCGATGGCCAACGTGTTCCAGACCTTCGCGCCCTCGTGGGACAGACACGGCACGCGGATCGAGGGTGCCAGCAGGAGCAGTTCCTTGCGCGCATCGGCATCGTCCGGCGAGACCATGACCTCGTCGAAGTCGAGGCCGGCGAAGCGGGCCATGAGCCAGCCGCGCAGCGACCACGACGAGTAGTTCTTGCTGGACAGCGTGAGCGTCGGACGCGCGATGGCGCGAGCCGGCCGCCGTGACTTGGCGACAGCAGGACTCGACTTGCGGACGCGGGGCGAGGCGGCGACGGAGGGCATGACGGGCGAGCGGGCGAGGTCGGATGACGCAAAGCACATGCCAGGCACCGTCGCTGGCGTGCAAGTTGCTCGTCGCCCGTCATGCACTTCCGCTCCGCATGATGTACGCCGCCTACCAAGCGCACGTTGACGCCGTCTGGCCAACCCGGGCGTTCGGCCGGGCCCTGGCGCCGGTGCTGGGGTCCCGGGTCGTCGCCGGCACCGGCTGGGGGCCTTGCCTTGCCGCCGCCTGGCAAACGCTGGCGCTCGGCGAAGTCACGCACCGGCGGCCCGACTGGGGCATCGCCTCGGTCCGCAGCAACGGCGTCGAGCGCGAAGTGGTCGAGGAAGTGACGGCGTCGACGCCGTTCGCGACGCTGCGGCGCTTCCGCAAGGTCGGCGCCCGCGACGAGCCGCGCGTCCTCGTCGCCGCGCCCATGTCGGGCCACTTCGCGACGCTCTTGCGCGACACCGTCCGCACGATGCTGCGCGATCACGACGTCTACGTCACCGACTGGCACAACGTTCGCGACGTGCCGGCTTCGGCGGGCCGCTTCGGGCTCGACGAGTACATCGAGCACCTCATCGACTTCACCGCGGCGCTCGGGCCGCAGGCGCACATCCTCGCGATCTGTCAGCCGTGCGTGGCGGCGCTCGCCGCCACGGCACTGATGGCCGAGGAGGACCACCCGGCGCAGCCGGCCAGCCTCACGCTGATGGCGGGGCCGATCGACTGCCGAATCGGGCCGACGGTGGTGAACCAGCTCGCCACCAGCAAGTCGATCGAGTGGTTCGAGAGGAACCTGATCAGCCCAGTGCCGTGGCGCTTCGTCGGGGCGGGTCGCCGGGTTTACCCCGGCTTCCTGCAGCTTGCCGCGTTCGTGTCGATGAACCCCGATCGCCACAAGGCGGCTGTCCGGAAGTACTTCCATCACGTGGCCGACGGCGAGACCGCCGCGGCCGATGCCATCCGCGGCTTCTACGCCGAGTACATGGCCGTCAGCGACCTCTCCGCAGAGTTCTACCTGGAGACCGTGCGGCTGGTGTTCCAGGAGCACGCCCTGCCGCTCGGCCGGCTTACCCTGCGCGGCCGTGCGGTCGACCCCAGCACGATCCGCCGCACCGCGCTGCTCACCGTCGAGGGCGAACGCGACGACATCTGCGCCATCGGCCAGACCCTCGCTGCGCAGGACCTGACGCCGCGGCTCCGGCCGTATCTGCGCACGCACTACGTGCAGCCGAACGTTGGCCACTACGGCGTTTTCAGCGGCCGCCGTTGGCAGAACCACATCTATCCGATCGTTCGGAACGTGATCGGGGTCTCTCACTGAGCGGCAGAGCCGGGTAGCCCCAGGGCGTGAGACAGATGCGGATTCTGGCGCGCCCCTGCGGCGCAGTAGCGGCTTTCAACAGCCCCAGCGCAAGGTCGGCGCATGCACCGGCGCGTCCCAGAGAGCCAGCATCGCCGCATCGGCGGCATTCACCGTCACCGAGCACCCTGCCATCTCGAGCGAGGTGACGTAAGAGCCGGTTGAGAGCTTGAAGAAATCGCCATCGCCTACGGCCACCACTGCGGTAGCTTGGCGAACGATGAGATCCTTGCCGTCTAACCAGGAAGACCGCTCCGGTGCGCAGTAGAGATTCGTCGAGTGACCGGTGCCACTGGCCTTGCGGCAGCGGCTGCAATGGCAGTAGGCGAACCGCAGGAATGGAGAGCGAACCTCGAACGAGACACTGCCGCAAAGGCAAGATCCTGAGAGGATCTCCGTCTCTTCACTCATCGGGTTACTTTGGCCATGGTCGACGCACGACGGCCTCGTGGAAGGCGCCACCGGCGGACAGGTTAGGCATCAGCGGCGTCACGTCACTGGTCCAACATCGCGAGCACGACGCGCGAAAAGGCAGGCACCAGCGGCAGGGCCGGGTCGCAGTCGTAGCGCTCGCAAACTTGGACACCGCTGAGGTCTTCGACCATGGCGAATCCTACGCTCGAGAGACTACGGGAGCTCAGCAGGATCGAAGCCGGAGAAGAACGACTCGCCCATCGTCACGACGTTCCGCTTCATTCGTTCAGATGCCTGTGACTGAGCTCCGGGAGGGAGCCCGAGTTCGTCATGGACGCAAGGTTTGCCTCAGGTGTCAAATAGATGGTGACTCCCAGCCACGAAAAGAATGCGGGTATCGAACCTGAAAAACGAGTTGGTGTGTCGAACCGACGTATCGGCGCCCAGCTTCCCGGATCTCTGACGCGTAGTAAGCCAAGCAATCAGAGTCGACGTGATTTGCCGCCCACAAAACGCGACCCCGCTTTGCGTTTAGCCATGCTATAACCCAGCCATGCGACTGCTTGCGCGACTTCTTTCATCCACCATCGGGCGGAGACGGTAGCGCGCGCAAGCAACCCACACCATCAACGGCCCGTTTGCACCTGCAGCGGGCCGTTTGCATTTGGGGCCGCAGGAAACGCCCAACGCCGAGGATCTGATCCATGCTGAAGAATCCGAGCACCAAATACCGTCCGTTCGCCCCAGTGGGCCTCACAGATCGCCGCTGGCCCGACGCCGTGATCACGCGGCCACCGATCTGGTGCAGCGTGGACCTGCGGGATGGCAACCAGGCCTTGATCGAGCCCATGAACATCGCGCGCAAGCTGCGCATGTTCGACACCCTCGTCCGGATCGGCTTCAAGGAAATCGAGGTCGGCTTTCCTTCGTCGTCGCAGATCGAGTTCGATTTCGTCCGCAAGCTTATCGATGAGCAGCTCGTTCCCGGAGACGTGACCATCCAGGTCCTCACGCAGGCGCGCGAGCCGCTCATCCGCCGCACCTTCGAAGCTTTGCACGGTGCCAGGCGCGCGATCGTGCACCTCTACAACGCGACTTCGCCGGTGATGCGCAAGGTCGTTCTCGGACTGGACGACGACGGCATCGTGGAACTGGCCACGAGCCAGGCCCGCCTCTTCACCGAGCTCGCAGCCGAACAGCCCGGGACGGACTGGACCTTCGAGTACTCGCCCGAGATGTTCTCGGGAACGGAGCTCTCGTTCAGCAAGCGCGTCGTGGACGCCGTGACGGAGGTCTGGCAGCCGACCCCGAAACGCAAGTGCATCGTCAACCTGCCGTCGACCGTCGAGCATTCGACCCCCAACATCTTTGCCGACATGATCGAGTGGATGCACCGGCACCTGGCTCGCCGTGACAGCATCGTCCTGTCGATCCATCCTCACAACGACCGCGGCACCGGCACCGCGGCCGGGGAGTTCGCGATCATGGCGGGAGCCGATCGGCTCGAGGGCTGCCTGTTCGGCAATGGCGAGCGCACCGGGAATCTGGATCTGGCGAACGTCGCGCTGAACATGTATTCGCAAGGCGTGGACCCAGGGCTCGACTTCTCCGACATCGACGAGGTCCGGCGCGCGGTTGAATATTGCAACCAGCTGCCCGTGCACCCGCGTCACCCGTACGCCGGCGATCTCGTCTACACGTCGTTCTCGGGTTCGCACCAGGACGCGATCAAGAAGGCGTTTGCGGCCCGCCGTGAAGGCGACATCTGGGAGATGCCCTACCTTCCTCTAGATCCGAAGGACCTCGGGCGGAGCTACGAGGCGGTCATCCGTGTCAACAGCCAATCCGGCAAGGGAGGCATCTCCTTCCTGCTGCAAAGCGAGTTCGGTCTCGAGCTTCCGCGTCGGCTGCAGATCGAGTTCAGTCAGGTCGTACAAGCCGCGATGGACGCGGACGGCAAAGAATTCACCGCCCAGGACATCTTCGACATCTTCGAACGCGAGTACGGCCTCAAAACGATTCCGGCACCGCGCCGCCGACTGATCAAGGAAGTCGAATCCGGGCCCAAGGGAATCGTGCAATTTTCGGCGCAGGTGCTGCTGGACGGACGGGACCTGGCGATCGTCGGGACGGGCAATGGCCCGATCGATGCATTTGTCGAGGGTCTCGCACGGGCGTGCGACGAGAGCATTCGCGTTCTTGACTACCACGAGCACTCGATCGGCGACGGCTCGAGTGCCCAGGCCATCGCCTACCTCGAACTGCTCGTCGGGGAACGGGTCCTGTTCGGTGCGGGGATGGATTCGGACATCGTCTCGGCCTCGCTGAAGGCGATCGTTTCGGGGCTATGGCGAGCTCGCGTTGGTCGGCCGGAACTCTCGGTACAGGCGACGTAGCCGAGCGAACCAGAATCGACTTGCTTGCTGCGAGGACGCCTATCGGCCGCGCGGATGTGGTGGTCGATGCAGCGCCTGTGACGCGGATGAGAGGCTGACGCCTGCCTCTATGGATATCGCAAAGCATCCATTCACGGCAGCGGGCGGTTCAACATGGGAAGTCTTGTGGTCGGATCCGGTGGCGTCGAACGGGTGGAGAGAGCAAAGTGCATTCGCCGCGCCGCTGTCGGAACGGCCATTGCCGCAACTAGCTAACGCCACCAACAAATTGTGGTGGCTTCACAGTCCGCTGCGCCTGAAGCGTCACACCCGACCGTCGGGCCAGGTGAAGAAGGCGGAACTGGAGCGCGAGGCCAAGGAGCAGCCCCAGCAAGAGGACGCCGGCGAAGATCTTCAGCTCCGGGGCATCGGGAGACGCCAACCACGGCCCTCCCCGCGGCAACCGGGTTGCCGTTTCCGTCACACCGGGAATCAGGTGAAGAAAGACGGTCGATGAGAACCCGAACGCCTGCACGTATTCGGACGCGCGCCCAAGCCACGACGAGTAGGACGCAAGGGTACCGACGGCGAGAGCGGCAAGGGTCATCAGCGACAACACGTGCGCATTGCCGAAGTGGCCATGCGCGAAGATGCCAAGGCCGGTCGCCGCAGTCACGAACGTCGCCCAGAGATAGATCCGGCCAGGACGCGTGTGGGGTGTGATGAACTGGTAGCGCACCAGCGTAGCGGCGCCGTAGCCCAATGCGATCAGTCCGACGACCGTGTGGAAGAGACCGAGCGTCGATAGTCCAAGCATGCTTCCTCCGTTGTCCCAACGTCGCCGGAGGCCACCCGTCTCATCAATGTCGGCGCTGGCGACGCGCGCCTACGCCCGCTCCGGGGCCGACCGTAGCCGACGCCGAGGAGAACGGTCAGGCTGCACCCTTCAAGAAGGCGAGCATGTCAGCGTTGATCGTGTCGGCATTCGTGGTCGGCATGCCGTGCGGGAAGCCTTTGTAGGTCTTCAACGTGCTGTTGCGCAGCAACTTCGCCGACAGCGGCGCCGAATCGGCGTACGGCACGATCTGATCATCGTCACCGTGCATCACCAGGACAGGCACGGTGACCTTCTTCAGGTCTTCCGTGAAGTCCGTTTGCGAGAAGGCGACGATGCCGTCGTAGTGAGCCTTGGCGCCGCCCATCATTCCTTGACGCCACCAGTTCCAGATCACGCCTTGTGCGGCCTTCGCGCCCGGGCGGTTATAGCCGTAGAAGGGACCGGCAGGGACGTCGTAGTAGAACTGCGCGCGATTGGCCGCCAGTGCCGCCTGGAATCCGTCGAACACGTCCTTCGGGAGCCCGGCGGGGTTGGTCGCGGTCTTCACCATCAGCGGCGGCACCGCGCTGATGAGCACGGCCTTCGAGACGCGCCCTTCGCCATGGCGCGAGATGTAGTGCACGACTTCGCCACCACCGGTCGAGTGGCCGACATGCACCGCACCCTTGAGGTCCAGGTGCGCGGTCAACGCCGCAAGGTCGTCGGCGTAGTGATCCATGTCGTGCCCGTCGCCCGGCTGAGATGAGCGTCCGTGGCCGCGGCGGTCGTGGGCGATGACGCGGTAGCCCTGCTTGAGGAAGAAGAGCATCTGCGCGTCCCAGTCGTCGGCCGACAGCGGCCAGCCGTGGCTGAACACGATGGGCTGGCCCTTGCCCCAGTGTTTGTAGTAGATCTGAACGCCGTCTTTCGTCGTGACGTAGCTCATTTCCTGAGTCCCTTCATGAGAGAGGCGCGATGGCGCCTGGGTTGCAGCGACTGCTGAAAATGGAAAGGTGGAGGCCATGGCTCCGGCGCTCCCCAAAAGCAGTTGGCGGCGCGATAGCTCGGATCGCTCGATCGTATTCGACACCTTCGACTCCTGAAATCCGTGCGAGTCGATCCTAGGAGGTGCGGGATGCGCGATCATTGGCCGCAGGATGCCAATTTACTGGCCTTCCGGTCCTTAGCTTGACCCAAGGACGTCAACCGACCGACTTCTTGACGCGACGCATTTTTTCAAGCGACTGACCCTGCCGCAAGAGGGTAGATCCAATTCAGCTTCCGGACCGAAAGGATATGGAGTCGCGCACCACATCGGCCGCCTGGCTTCGCGGAGTTGCAGATACCCTGGCTGCACAAGGGCTGGATGTGGCGTCGTTGTTTGCCGATGCCGGAATGGATCTGGATGCGCTTCACGACGCCGAGCGTCGCTGGCCTACCGACAACGTCAACCTTCTCTGGAGCCTGGCAGCGAAGCGAGCCTGTAACCCGGCTGTCGCGCTCGCAAACCCCCATGCGGTCGACCCCGGCCACTATGGCGTCGTGGGCTACGCGATGATGTCCAGTCCGAACCTCCTCACGGGTCTGGAGCGCTTGATTCGCTACCTTCGGCTGGTGAGTGATGCGGCCTCCATATCGATGGCCCCAGGCGAGGGCGGGCGCTTCGTCCGCGTGGATCTGCTGGGTGGATCTACTCCGGTACCGCGCCAGCGCTCCGAGTACGCAGTATTCACGCTCCTGAAGTTTTGTCGCTGGATGACGGGCCGTCGCCTTCGACCACTCTTGGCCTGGTCAACCTTCCCGGCGCCGGAAGACATACGACCCTACGACGAAGCGTTTCAGGCTCCATCGATGTTTGAGCAGTCGTTCAACGGCTTCTGCGTCGCCGAGCAGGATCTACTTTCGAATCTCCCCACTGCGATTCCAGAGCTCGCGGAGCTTCACGATAGAGTTGCCCTGACGGCGCTGCATCAGCTGAGAAGTCCACGCACATCGTTCAAGGCTCATGAAGCGATCGTAAGAAGGCTGCATGACGGTGATCCTCGTCGCGCCGACATCGCGAGCGACCTCTTTCTCAGTGATCGTACGTTGAAGCGGCGGTTGGCAGAAGAGGAGACGTCGTTCAGCGACCTCGTCGATGCGACGCGACGAGAGTTGGCGCAGCAGTACCTCGCGCAAACGAAGGTAGCCCTGTTGGAGATCGCTTATCTCTTGGGTTACTCGGACCAGAGCAACTTTTTCCGCGCCTGTATGCGTTGGTTCGGAGCACCACCGGGGGAATACCGCGCTCGTAGCCAAGCCGGCTGACCTCGAAGGGCGCAGACGCGGTCACCGGTTCTGCAACCCGCGCCACGGCCTCGGACGCCGAGGCCCTCTCGCGCAATGCATCGTCAGCGGAGGGCGCCGATCGAAGGCGAGATCGGGTCACTCGCGGGGAAGGTCTCGTCCAGCGCCTCGTCGAGCAGCCATTCGCCATGCGCGGACGAGTCGACACTTTCCGCCTCAACGCCGGCCACACTGGGCGTGCCATTCAATCGCTCCGCGACGACAGTGTCGGTAGCCGGGACGGAGATAAAGGTGCGTCTCGGGTGCATGTGATGCTCTCTTCTCTCGCAGTGGTGGGATTCGCTCAACCCCGAACGAGAAGACGGCCGACACAGGGGATGGGCCCGAACGAGTGACAAATCGGGAGATCCGCCGCCACGACCGTCGGTGGGCGGCGGCTCGATGCTATTACTTCGCCACCGATGTCGCCGCCTTGGCGATCACATCGGCGACCGCTTGCGGCCGCAAAACATAGGTCGAACTTGGGGTGCGAATGTCTGGATCAGGCTGTACTGCGACGGTCGAGCCAGTCGCGGTATCTCGCGGCGTTGCAGGCCCGCGTATTGCCAGATTCGGTCATCCGGCAATGCTGCCCCCGCGGCAGGAGATGGCCATGGCCCGCACTCCAGAACTTTTCGATCCCGACACGTCGGGTAATCGCCGTCGAACCTTTCCGGGTTCCTGGCCGGCGCGCGTGCTCGGCTTCCTGGTCGCGCTGCTCGGCATCGTGCTGCTGGTCGGCGGCATCGTGCTCGCGGCGCGCGGCGGCTCGTGGTACTACCTGCTCGCGGGCATCGCTCTCGTCCTCTCCGGCTGCCTGCTTGTGGCAGGGCGGTCCGCGGGCGCATGGCTGTATGGCGTCATTGTCGCCGGGACGGCATTGTGGACGCTGTGGGAGTCGGGAACCGACTACTGGGCGTGGGTGCCACGGCTCGGTCTGCTGATCGTGCTCGGCTTTTTCGTCGCGCTGCTACTGCCGCGCCTCGACCGGCCGTCACGGCGCGGCACCGCAGCAACGTGGGCGATCGCCTGCGTCGTCGTGGTCGCCTATGCGCTCATCGCCCCCTTCTACATCTTCGGCCCGACGCGCTACGGCGAGACGCCGGTCGCGAGCGCCGCGCCTGCGGCCGCGGCGTCGGGCGCAACCGGAAACGACTGGCCTGCGTACGGGGGCGCCCACCAGGGCCTGCGCTACAGCTCGCTGGCGCAGATCGACGGCCACAACGTCGGCTCGCTGCAGCGCGCCTGGGTGTACCGTACCGGCGACCTGCCGAAGAAGGGTTGGGGCGCCGAGACGACTCCGGTCAAGGTCGGGGACAGCGTCTACCTCTGTTCGGCGCGCAACATCCTGATCTCGCTCGACGCGAGCACGGGCAAAGAGCGCTGGCGCTTCGACCCCAATGTCGACGACAAGGCGATCCCGTACACGGCTGCGTGCCGCGGCGTCGCGTACTACACCGTGCAGGGCGCGAGCGGCGAGTGTGCGACCCGCGTTCTCGAAGGAACGCTCGATGCGCGCCTCGTCGTGGTCGATGCCGCGACCGGCAGGCCGTGCGAAGGCTTCGGCGAGCACGGCCAGGTCGACGTCAAGAAGGGCATGGGCGAGGTCCGGCCTGGCTACGTCTCCATCACCTCGGTTCCGACGATCGTCCGCGGCGTCGTCGTCGTCGGCCACCAGGTGCTCGACAACCAGCGGCGCGACGCCGCATCGGGCGTGATCCTCGGCTTCGACGCCGTGACCGGTGCGCCGCGCTGGGCATGGGACGTGATGCAGCCCGACGTGACCGCGCCCCCGCCGCCGGGCAAGATCTACACGCGCGGAACGCCGAACAGTTGGACGACCTCGGTCGGCGACGAGGCGCTCGGCCTCGTCTACGTGCCGATGGGCAACTCAGCCGGCGACTACCTGAGCGCTTCGCGGCGTCCGGCCGAGCTCGCCGTCTCGTCGTCGCTCGTCGCGCTCGACGCGACGACCGGCAAGCCCCGCTGGCGGTTCCAGACCGTGCACCACGACGTCTGGGACTACGACCTCGGCTCGCAGCCGTCGCTGATCGACTTTCCGTCGGCAGGCGGCAACGTGCCAGCGATCCTGCTCTCGAGCAAGCAGGGCGAGGTCTACGTGCTCGATCGGCGCACCGGCAAGCCGCTCACCGGCGTCGAGGAGCGTCCGGCGCCGCAGGGCGGCGACGAGCCGGCGATGCGCACGGCCACGCAGCCGCATTCGACGTACCACACGCTGCGCAAGGCCGACCTGCGCGAGCGCGACATGTGGGGCATCTCGCCGATCGACCAGATGATCTGCCGGATCGAGTTTCGCGGCGCGAGCTATCTGGGCGAGTTCACGCCGCCGACCAGCAAGGCGAACTACATCGAGTACCCCGGCTACAACGGCGGCTCCGACTGGGGCAGCCTTGCGGTCGATCCGGTTCACGGCATCGTCGTCGCCAACTACAACGACATGCCGAACTTTGACCGTCTCGTGCCGCGGGCCGAGGCCGATCGCGAAGGCTACAAGGCACGCGGCGACGGGCCGCCCGCGCCCGAGAGCACGATCGCCAAGGACCCGCAGCTCGGCCTGCCAGACGCGATCCACGTCAACGCGGGATGGCGCCTCCATGGCACCGGAATGATGTGCAAGGAGCCGCCGTACGGCGGCGTCCAGGCGTTCGATCTGAAGACCGGCAAGACGCTGTGGGACCGGCCGCTCGGGACGGCGCGTGCGAACGGGCCGTTCGGCATCCACTCGATGCTCGACATCGAAATCGGGACGCCGAACAACGGCGGCCCTGTCGTCACCGCAGGCGGTCTCGCCTTCGTCGCTGCCGCGACCGACAACATGATCCGCGCGATCGACCTCTCGACCGGCAAGACGGTGTGGAACGACGTGCTGCCGGCCGGCGGTCAGGCCACGCCGATGGTCTACTCCGAAGGCGGCCGCGAGTACCTCGTCATCGTCGCCGCGGGGCACCACTTCATGGAGACGCCCGAGGGCGACTACGTGATCGCTTACGCGCTGCCGGGAACGACGCGGACGGCGTCGCGCTGACGACGTTCTCGACTCGGGCGTCGGCGTTCGCCGGCGCTGCCGCGGGCTCGGCCGCGTCAGCGAGCGGCGCTCGCCGCTGGTGCCTGTGCGGTCGCGTGCGAGCCTTGGTGGTGCTTCTTCGCGTCGGCCTTGATGTCGCGTTCGCACGCGGCTCGCTCGTCGCCTGTCATCTCCTTGCACTGGCCGACACGTCGCCGTCGTGTGGATGGACTTCAGGGTGGCGGCAGCGGTGGCGGGCATCGTGGCTCCGGCGTGGCACCTTTCGTTCCAGCATCGCGGGCGCCTTGCGCCGCGACCGAGGGACGGCGCCCCACGCCCGCGCACGTAAACTAAGACCGCTCCCGCACTCCTCTGCCTGTACTGCCATCCTCGTGACCGTCACGTACCGCTTCGGGCGCTTCGAGCTGGATCCCGGCACACGACAGCTCAGGGAGGAACACCAGCCGGTCGTGCTCGGCGCACGCGCGTTCGAAGTGCTGCAGTTCCTGATCGAGCACCGCGACGGTCTGGTCACCAAGGCCGAACTGCTGGACCGGGTCTGGCACGGGTTGGTGGTCGAGGAAAACAACCTGCAGGTGCACATCAGCAGGCTCCGCAAGGTGCTCGGGCCGCAGGCGATCGCGACGATCCCGGGCCGGGGATATCAATTCACGGCCACGCTCGACGACATCGTGGAGCGCGCGCCCGCCGGCGGAACCCGCCGAGAAACGCCGGCGGAGCCGCAGGCGCCGGCGGTCCTCGCGCCGCCGTCGCCGATCGCCGTTCCGGGCGGCGAACGACGCCAGCTGACGGTCCTCTTCGCCGAGCTGGTCGGTGCCGGTGCGCAGGCGGGCGGGATCGACCCCGAGGCCGCGCGCGAGGTCCTGCACGGCTACCAGCGCGTCGCGGACGAATGCGTCGAGGCGTACGGTGGCCACGTGCACCAGTCGCTCGGCCACGGCGTCCTCGCCGGGTTCGGCTATCCGGAGGCGCACGACAACGACGCCGAGCGGGCGGTGCTGGCCGGCTTGTCGCTGGTCGCGGCGATTCGCACGTTGAACGCCGATCGCGAGCGGCGGGGCGAGCGCGCGATCCAGTCACGGGTCGGCGTGCACACCGGTCTGGTCGTGATCGATGCGCGCGACCCGGATCACGCGAAGATGGATCTCGCGGTCGGCGAGACGCAGGATCTCGCCGCGCGCATCGGCGCGCAGGCCGCTCCCGGCTCGGTCTGCATCACGGCCGCCACGCGCCGCCTGCTCGGTCCGCAGTTCATGGTGCGCGAACTGCACGTGCCGTCGTCGAGCGCGATCACCGCGTCGGCGCCGTTGTTCGCGGTCGAGAGCGGTTCGGACGTGGCGCCCGACTGGGAGGCCGGCCGCGATCTCACGCCGCTCGTGGGTCGCGCCGCGGAACTCGAGCAGCTGCTGCAACGGTGGAACCTCGCCCGGAGCGGCCGCGGGCAGGCGGTCCTCGTTTCGGGCGAGGCCGGCATCGGCAAGTCGCGCCTGCTCGCCGGATTGCGGGCGCGCATCGCGCCGGAAGGCGACGCGTGGCGCGCGGTGCGCTGCTCGCCGTTCCACGCCAACAACGCGCTGCGGCCGTTCATCGATCTTCTCGACCGCACGATCGAGGCCGGCGTCGCGTCGAACGTGGCGGATCGCCAGCGCGCGCTGGTGCAAATGCTCGCCGCTGCTGGCGTCGACGACGACATCGGCCAGACGTTGATCTGCTCGCTGCTCGCGCCGGGTGATCCGGACGTTTTCGGCCGCCGGCCCGTGGACCTGACGCCGCTGCAGCGCCGGCAACGCACGCTGGAAGCGCTGAATGCATGGCTTCTCTCGGGGGCGAGAACGTATCCGATCGTGCTGGTGGTCGAGGATCTGCACTGGGCGGACCCGTCGTCGCGCGATCTCGTCGGCATGCTCCTCGAGCGGATCGCCGATGCGCCGGTCCTGCTCGTGCTGACGTTCAGGCTGGAGTTCGTTCCGCCCTGGCCCTGGCGAGCGCACATGTCGTCGATCGCGCTCGCCAAGCTGCCGGCCGCCGAGGTGATGTCGATCGCGCGCGAGTTCACGGACGGGCGCGAGCTGCCGGCCACGATCGCGGAGGAGATTGTGCGGCGTACCGACGGCGTGCCACTGTTCGTCGAGGAGCTCACGAAGGCCATCCTGGCCGCCGGGATCCTTATCGAGCGCGACGGCGCGCTGCAGGTGGCCGACGACGTGTCGGGCCTGCTGCAGGTCCCGACCACGCTGCGCGATTCGCTGATGGCGCGGCTCGACCGGCTTGGCTCGGCGAAGGCCGTGGCGCAGCTCGCGTCGGTGCTCGGGCGCGAATTCGACTTCCCGCTGCTGAGCACCGTCTGCGACATGAGCGAAGCGGAGCTGGAAGCGGAGCTCGGCGTCCTCACCGGCGCCGACATCGTGCAGCAGAGCGGGATGCCGCCGCGCGCGCAATACCGATTCAAGCACGCGCTTCTCCAGGAGGCGGCATACGACACGCTGCTGAAGCAGAGCCGGCTGCGCCACCATCGACGGGTCGCCGAGGCCTACGTCGAGTGTTTCGCGCAGGTGCTGCAGGCCCGCCCCGAGCTTGCCGCCCACCACTTCGGCCGCGCCGCCATGTCGGCGGAAGCCGTGCCATATTGGCAGCAGGCCGGCGAGCTCGCGCTGGCGCGATCGGCGTACGAGGAAGCGATCGCGGACCTTCGCGCCGGACTCGAGCAGATCGCGCGAATGGCGCCGTCGGCGGAACGGGACGCCAAGGAGCTTCGCCTGCGCGTCGCCGTTGGACCGGCGTTGCTGGCGCGCATGGGCTTCGGCGCGGCTGAGGCGGGCGACAACTACGCGCGCGCCTGCGAGCTCGCTGAGACGACCGGCACGACGGGCGATCGCTTCGCGGCGAAGTGGGGCGACTGGCTGTTCAAGAACACGCGCGGCGAGCTGGTCGCGGCGACGCGGCGATCGGAGGAGCTCGTCGATCTCGGTCGCACGCTCGCCGACGACGGCTACCTGCTCCAGGCGCATCACTCGCGCTGGACCAACCGCCTCTTCCTCGGCCAGTTCGCCGAGGCGCGCGCCGACACGCGCGAGGGTCTTCGCCTGTTCGACCCGGCGCGCCACCGCCACCACAAGCACGTCTACGGCGGCCACGACCCGTACGTCTGCGCGCACGGCTTCGGCGCCTCGGCGGCCTGCGCGATGGGCCGCGCCGACGAGTGCCGCCAGCTCCTTGACGAGGGCCGGTCGATCGCGCGCGAGCTTGACCAGACGCTCACGACCTCGATCGCGCTGCTGTTCCGCTCGGTCCTCTCGCACGAGCTTGGCGACGCCGACCGCGCCGGTGCGGAGAACGAGGAGCTGCTGGCGTTCTGCGAACGCCACGGTATCGCGCAGTGGGTCGGCGTCGGCCGTGCCGGTCTCGGCATGGCGCTGTGCGCGAAGGGCAACACCGGCAGCGGCATTGCGATGGCCGAGTCCGGCGTCGAAGCGCAGCTCGCGCGCGGGCCGGTCGGCTTCGCGCCGGCGGTCCTCGCATTCACCGCGCGCGCGCACCTTCGGGCGGGCGCCCCGGAACGCGCGCTCGACCTGCTGCAGCAAGGGCTCGTGTTGGCAGAACGCACGCGGGTCGGCTGGCAACGCTCCGAGTTGCAACGGCTGGCTGCCGAAACGATGCTGCAGGTCGGGCGCATCGACGTGGCGGCCGCTGCCGACGGTCTGCACGACGCCGCCGAGCTCGCGCGTACGCAGGGCGCCGCGGCACTCGAGATCCGAGCATTGGTATCGATGCTTCGCCTGCCTGCCGATCACGCGCGCAGCGCGGGCACCAGGCAGCGGCTGCGCGCGCTCTGCGCCGCGCTCGACGGCCTCGGCTCGGCCGACGTGCTGGCGGCCCGTCTGGTTCTGGCCGACAGCGCCTGACACCCGCGGCGTGGCGCCCGGCCGCACGCCTTCAGAACGATTCAGGGCGCGTTTCAGGCCCGTTCAAGACGCCATCGGCGCCGAAGCAGACAGTTCATCCCGTTCGCAACGCACCCCGGTGCACGTCCTACGGAGAACCTGATGAACACCTCGGTCAAGGCCCGCGTCTTCGCTTTCGTCGTCTCCATCCTCGTCACGTTCGGCACCGTCGACCTCGTGGCCAACTACGCGTACCCGGACGCGCCGGCAACGGTGCTGGCGTCCGCGGGGCGGTGAACGGTGTCCATCGCGAAATCTGTTGGGCCCGGCGAACGGGCATCGATGGCGCCGGGACGACGGTGGGCCCTGAGTCTCGAGTACGGGAGCTTTCGACACAGGACTTCCGCAAGAGCCACGAGAGGATCCTTCGGCGGAGATTCGATATGTCCTGGGCGCGATCAAGAGCATCGCGCGAGCCGATCCACGCTTACTGATCCGCCCTCACTCGCCTCGAAAAACCGGCTTGCGCCTTTCGGCCATCGCCGCCACGCCCTCCTGCGCGTCCGCCGTCGCAGAGATGTGCGCCAAGGTGTGCGCCTCGTCTTCCAACTGCGATTCGAGCTGCGCCGACCCGGCGCGAAGAAAGAGACGCTTGATCTCGCCATAGGCGCGGGTCGGACCCCGCGCCAGGCCCGAGGCGATCTCGAGCGCCTCGGCCTGAAGCCGGTCATCGGGGACGACGCGGTCGACGAGTCCGGCGGCGAGCGCCTCGTCGCTCTTCAGCACCTCAGCGAACAGGACGAAGCGGCGCGCTCGCGCCGGCCCCATGCGCGCGCTCATCGTGCTGCTCGATCCGGAATCGCAACTGAATCCGAGCTGCGCGAAGGCCGAACCGAACTTCGCGGACGCGCCGGCGATGACCAGGTCGCAACCGGCGAGCAGCGCCACGCCCCCGCCCATCGCAAAGCCCTGCACCGCCACGACGATCGGCACAGGCAGATGCCAGACGCGCTGCAGCCCCATATGCAGGTCAGCGGTCCAGCGGCGGACCAGCGGCGCGAGTTCGCCGCGCACGGGATAGAACGCTTTCAGGTCTCCGCCGAAGCTGAAATTCGCGCCGTCGGCGCGCAGCAGCACGGCGCGCAGGCCCCGAGTGTCGTAGAGGTCCGAAACGATCTGACGGAAGTCGCGGGCGAAGTCGCCGTCGATCGGATTGCCGCGCGCCGGCTGCGCCAGGTTGACAAGCGCCAAGCCGTCCTGAGACTCGAGGCGGATCGAAGGGGTCGAGGTCATCGGGCGGGGCTCCTCTTTCCGGACTTCATCAGCTCGGGCAACTCGGCACGGTGAAAGCCCTGGAAAGGCCGGCTGCGCTCGCTCGGCGCGAGCTTCCAGGTGCCCCTCGCGTTCGGTGTGCCGCCGTCGACGCGCACGCATGTGCCCGTGATGTACGCCGCCGCGGGCGAAAGCAGGAAGACGATCGTGGCCGAGACCTCGGCCTCGGTTCCGAAGCGCTGCAGCGGTACCGTGGGCGGGAACTCGAGGATCTTCGCCTTCGCTTCGGGTGAATAGGTATCGAAGCCGCTCGAAGCGATGCCGCCCGGCGCGACCGTGTTGACGCGCACGCCCGCGGCCGCCCACTCGCACGCCGCCGTCTCGCTGAGCGTGAGCATGCCGCCACGGGCAGCGCCGGAGTGGGCGAAGTCGGGCCAGCCGTGCCAGATGTCGGCAATGATGTTGACGATCGCGCCGCCGTTCGCCTCCATCCAGCGGTTGTAGGCCTCGCGCATGAAGACGAAGCCGCCGGTCAGGTTGCTGCGCAGCACCGCCTCGAAGCCCTTGGTCGAGATCGTCTTCATCGCCGTGCGGTATTGGCCGCCGGCGTTGTTGACCAGGCCGTCGAGGCGGCCCCGGGCCTGCAGCACGGCGTCGATGGTCAGGCCGACGACAGCCTCATCGCGGATGTCGCACACGTGCGCGCTGGCGCTGCCGCCGTCCTCGCCGATCTCGGTCCGGACGCGCTCGAGCTTCTCGGCGGTGCGCCCGACCAGCGCCACGTGGGCGCCGAGCGACGCCAGCTCGTGCGCGGTGCAGCGGCCGATGCCGCTGCCTCCGCCGGTGACGATCATCGTCTGGCCGGCGAAGCTGTCGTCGCGGAAAACCGACTGGTAAGGCATGGCCGGGCTCCCGTTCAGTTCAGTACTGCACCGCCGCGCGGCCGATGCGTTCGCGAGCGACGATCATCTTCATCACTTGCGCGGTACCGTCGCCGATCTCCAGCCCCATGACATCGCGCAGGCGCTGCTGGTGCGGCAGGTCCTTGCTCCAGCCGTAGTGGCCGAAGGTCAGCAGGCACTGGTGGATGACGTCGAAGGCGTTGCGCGGCCCCATCCACTTGCACATCGCCGCTTCGGCGGTGTGCGGCAAGCCGGCGTCGCGCAGAGCGAGCGCGTGGTAGCAGAGCTGGCGCACGGCGGCGATCTGCGATTCGCCCTCGGCCAGCGGGAAGCTCACGCCTTGGAACTGCCCGATCGGCCGACCGAAGGCCTCGCGCTCCGTGGCGTAGGCCCAAGCCTCGTCGAGCGATGCCTGGGCCGTGCCGACGCATTGCAGCCCGATCAGGGCGCGGCTGTAGTCGAAGCCTTGCATCACCTGCGTGAAGCCCTTCCCTTCTTCGCCCAGGCGGTGGTTGGCGGGCACGTGTACGTCGTCGAAGAACACGGATCCGCGGCCGATGATGGCGCTGCCGACGTCGTCGAAGCGGGTCGTGCTGATCCCCTTCGCATCGCGCGGGACGAGGAAGGCACTGACACCCTTGGCGCCCTCGTCCGCCGTCCCCGTGCGGGCGAACACCAGGAAGGCGTCGGCGCTGTCGGCGAAAGTGATCGAGGTCTTCTCGCCGTTGATGACGTAGCCGTCGCCGTCGCGCCGCGCCTTCAGCTGCAGGTTGCCGGCATCGGAGCCACCACGCGGCTCGGTCAGGCAGATGGCGATCACCGCCTGCCCCGCCGTCATGCGCGGCACCCAGGCCCGCTGAATCTCCGGCTGCGCGTGCTGGACCAGGATCGCACCGTTCAGCGAGATGCCCAGCGGCACCGCGGCGACGTTGAAGTCGCCGTAAGCCAGCTCCTCGATCACGATGCCGGTGGTGAGCGCGTCGGCGCCCATCCCGCCGAGCGCCTCCGGCAAGTCCAAGCCGACGAGGCCGAGGCGGCCGAGCTCGGCGACCAGATCGCGGTCGAGCACGGCTGCCTTCTCACGCTTCTGGTAGTCAGGCAGCAGGCGTTCGCGCGCGAAGCGGCGAGCGGCCTGCTGCAGGGCTTGCCGGTCTTCGTTCAGCACCATGTGGGTCTCCAGCCTCCAGCGCTCGTCCACTGGCGCTCAGGCCTCCGTGACTTTCAGGTAGCCGAGCAGGTTTCGCTTCATCGCGCCGAGCGTCGTCGCGGCGAGCTCCAGGCGTTCATCGGCCAGGCCGTCGAGGATCTGCGTGTTCATCTTGTGACTGACCTTGCGCATCCTGGCAATCAGCTGCTTGCTCTTCGGTTCGAGAAACACGCGGTTGACGCGACGGTCGGTCGCATCGGCCTCGCGGCGCAGCAGCCCGGACTTCTCGAGCCGGTCGATCAAGCCGCCGACCGCGACCTTGCCGAGATCGAGCTCCTCGGCGAGCTGCGATTGCGTCATGCCGTCCTCGCGCGACAGGTAGGCCAGGACCCACCACTGCGAGCGGGTCACGTTGAGCGGCTTCAGGCAGCGATCGAAAGCGCTGCGGCGCAGGCGCGAGACGTCGTGGATGAGGAAGCCGAGCCGGAGCTCCCAGTCGGTCGAATGCGGGTCGGCGGCCATGGCAGCGGCCGGCGTCGTCAAGCCGACTCTTTACTGTAAGGATGCGTATATTGTATTGCTATACGGGATCCCAGGTGAACACGTCGCTCGAGCGATCGAGATCGAAGAAGCCCGCACGAAGCATCGGCAACGCCGTCTCGAGGACGCTCTCGGGCGTCCAGCCGGCGCTGTTGTGCGCGTTGCGGATCGGTCGCGGCTGGCTGAACAGGAAGATCTCGTTGTTGCGCACGCCGAAGATCTGCCCGGTGACGTCGCGGGCGCCAGGCGCGCACAGGCCGACGACGAAGGGCGCAACCTTTTCCGGGACGAGCTTCTTCAGGCCGTCGACCCGCTTCTGTTGCTCCGGCGTCTCGGCGGGAATCGAATCGATCATGCGCGTCCAGGCGAACGGCGCGACCGCGTTCGAGCGCACCCCGAATCGGCTCATGTCGAGAGCGATCGATTTCGAGAGCGCGGCGATGCCGAGCTTGGCGGCGCTGTAGTTGGCCTGGCCGTAGTTGCCGATCAGGCCCGAGGTCGAGGTCATGTGCACGTAGCAGCCGCTGGCCTGCCCCTTGAAGTGCGGCGCGGCGGCGCGGCTGACGTTGAAGCTGCCCTTGAGATGGACGCCGATCACGTCGTCGAACTCCGGCTCGCTCATCTTGTGGAACATCGCGTCGCGAAGAATTCCGGCGTTGTTGACCACGATGTCGATCCGGCCGAAGGTGTCGACCGCGGCCGCGACCATGCGATGCGCGGCGTTCCAGTCGGCGACCGAACCGCCATCGACGACCGCCTCGCCGCCGCTCGCCCGGATCGTCGAAGCCACCTCCGCGGCCGGGCTCTCGCCGCCGGTCTGGCCATCGAGCGAGGCGCCAAGATCGTTGACCACGACCCTGGCGCCTGCTTCGGCGAGGGCCAGGGCGATGCCTCGGCCGATGCCTCGGCCGCCGCCGGTGACGAGGGCGACCTGGCCCTGAAGAAGTTTCGTCATGTCGTTCCTGTCGTGGGCCGCGATCGCGTGCGCGCCGGCCGGGAAAACCCTCGCGCGTCGCAGCTCGCGGACGCTGGTCAGATATTGTTCACTAGCTTATGATGCATCACATCACCATGTCCGACAAGCCGTGACTCTCCGCACCGTGACCGCTCCCCCGCCAGCGGCTTTCGGCCTGCTGGCCAGCAC
>DASXLD010000078.1:0-6237 GCA_036496385.1 Caldimonas sp.
GATTCCGAGCGACAGCGGCACGACATCGAGCAGCAGCAGGTCGCCGGCGCCGGCGTTGCCGGCGAGAGCATCCGCCTGGCGTGCGGCGCCGAGCGCGACGACCTGATCGGGGTCGAGGTTGGTCAGCGGAGAGCGACCGAAAAACTCCTCCACCGACTGGCGCACGAGCGGCATTCGCGTCGAACCGCCGACGAGGACGATGCCATCGATCTCGTCGCGCCCGACCTTGGCGTCGCGAACGACCGCGCGCACAGCGGCGATGGTGCGGGCGACGAACGGACCAGCGACCGCCTCGAGGTCGGCACGCGCGACGGTCAGCTCGACCGCCTTGCCGCCGACGTCGCAATGAAACTGCACGCGGTCCGCGGCCGAGAGCGTCTCCTTCGCCGCGCGCGCAGCGAGCGCAGCGGCACGCCGCTCACCAGCGCTCGCCGCGACGACGCCGAGCTTCGCCAGTGCCCACTCGGCGAGCGCCGCGTCGATATCGTCGCCGCCGAGCGCCGAATCGCCGCCGGTCGCGACGACCTCGAACACGCCCTTGGTCATCCGCAGCAGCGAGATGTCGAACGTTCCGCCGCCGAGGTCGTAGACCGCGTACAGACCCTCGCTTGCGTTGTCGAGACCATAGGCGATCGACGCCGCGGTCGGCTCGCTGATCAAGCGCAGCACGTCGAGGCCGGCGAGCTCGGCGGCGTCCTTGGTCGCCTGCCGCTGGGCGTCGTCGAAGTACGCTGGCACTGTCACGACGGCGCCGTAGAGAGGGGCGTCGAAGGTGTCCTCGGCGCGCTGGCGCAAGGTGGCGAGGATCTCGGCCGAGACCTCGACCGGCGACTTGATGCCGGCTGCGGTCCTGAGGCGCACCATGCCGGTGGCATCGTCGACGAAGTCGTAGGCGAGTCGACCGGCGCCGCCGAGATCGTCAAGGCCCCGGCCCATCAGCCGCTTGACGGAGACGATCGTGTTCTTCGGATCCTCGATCGCAACGGCGAGTGCAGCGCGCCCGACGATGGCGCCGCCGCCAGGCAAATAGCGGACGGCCGACGGCAGGAGGACCTCGCCGCCGGCGTCGGGCAGGCATTCGGCGACGCCGCTGCGAACGGCCGCGACCAGCGAGTGCGTCGTCCCGAGGTCGATGCCGACGGCGATGCGCCGGGCGTGCGGCTCGGGCGACGCGCCCGGCTCGGAGATCTGCAGCAGCGCCATCTCAGCCTTCGAACGCCGCCAGCCGGCGATCGACATCGGCGACGAAGCGCTCGATGAACATCAACGCGCGCACCGTGCGTGCCGCCTCGACAGGGTCGCGTCGCTCGTCGAGCGCAGCCGCCAGCCGCGCATGGGCCAGCCGCCGTTCGCTCCCGACCTCGCGCTCGACAGCGTCGACGCCGGCGCGCGAGTCTGCCTCTTCGAGCGACTCGCGCCACGCCATCTGCTGGCGCAGGAACGGCGCCGGCATCGCGGTGTTGTCCTCGGCATCGATCGGCACGCCGGCGAGCTCGCAGAGATAGGCGCCGCGGCGGACCGGATCGGCGAGCCGCTGGTACGCCTCGTTGACGCGCACCGCCCACTGCATCGCGGCGCGGCGCGACGCGGCATCGGCCGATGCGAAGCGATCCGGATGAACCTCGGCCTGCAGCGCCCGCCGCCGTGCGTCGAGTTCGGAACGGTCGAGCACGAATCGGCGCGGCAGACCGAACAGCTCGAAGTCGTCAACACCCAGGTTCATGGCAAGACAAAAGAGAAGGGCCCGCGCAGCGGGCCCGCCAGCGCTCAGCGTAGCGCCCGACTACACCCGGAAGGACTCGCCGCACCCGCAACGGTCCTTCTCGCGCGGGTTGTCGAACTTGAAACCCTCGTTCAGACCTTCGCGCACGAAGTCGAGCTGGGTGCCGTCGATATAGGGCAGGCTCTTCGGGTCGACGATCACCTTGACGCCGCGGTCCTCGAAGACGTGGTCCTCGGGCGCGTAGTCGTCGGCGTATTCGAGCTTGTAGGCGAGGCCCGAGCAACCTGTCGTCTTGACGCCCAGGCGAACGCCGACGCCCTTGCCGCGCCGGCCCAGATAGCGCGTGACGTGACGGGCAGCGGCCTCGGTCAGGGTGACGGACATGTCAGCCGGCCACCTCGGCGACG
Organism: Caldimonas sp.; assembly: GCA_036496385.1. Lineage (GTDB taxonomy): Bacteria > Pseudomonadota > Gammaproteobacteria > Burkholderiales > Burkholderiaceae_C > Schlegelella_A. Next base: position 2,131 of record DASXLD010000078.1, read on the forward strand.
CCGCGCGCCGGCGCGGGATGTTTCGCCTTGTAGTCGCTCACCGCGGCCTTGATCGCGTCCTCGGCGAGGATCGAGCAGTGGATCTTGACCGGCGGCAGCGCGAGCTCGGTCGCAATGTGCGTGTTCTTGATCGTCAGCGCCTCGTCGAGCGACTTGCCCTTGACCCATTCGGTGACGAGCGAGCTCGACGCGATCGCCGAGCCGCAGCCATAGGTCTTGAACTTGGCGTCTTCGATGACGCCGGTCTGGGGGTTGACCTTGATCTGCAGCTTCATCACGTCGCCGCAGGCGGGCGCGCCGACCATGCCGGTCCCGACCGACTCGTCGCCCTTCGCGAACGAGCCGACATTGCGCGGGTTCTCGTAGTGCTCTACGACCTTATCGCTGTAAGCCATGATGATCTCCCTGTTCTCTTCGGGCCGCGTCAGTGCGCCGCCCATTGAATGGTGCTGAGGTCGACGCCTTCCTGGTACATGTCCCAGAGCGGCGACAGGTCGCGCAGCTTGGCGACCCGATCCTTCAGCGTCGCGACGACGTAGTCGATCTCTTCCTCGGTCGTGAAGCGGCCGATCGTCATCCGCAGGCTCGAGTGAGCGAGCTCGTCGCTGCGGCCGAGCGCGCGCAGCACGTAGCTCGGCTCGAGGCTCGCCGACGTGCACGCCGACCCGGACGACAGCGCGATCCCCTTGACGCCCATGATGAGCGACTCGCCCTCGACGTAGTTGAACGACATGTTGACGTTGTGCGGCACGCGCTGGCTCGGATGCCCGTTCAGGAACGTCTGCTCGATGCCCGCGAGCCCGTCGACCAGCTTCTTGTGCAGCATGCGGATGCGCTCGATCTCGGTTCCCATCTCCGCGCGCGCGATCCGGAACGCCTCGCCCATGCCGACGATCTGGTGCGTCGGCAGCGTTCCCGAGCGCATGCCACGCTCGTGGCCGCCGCCGTGCATCTGCGCTTCGATGCGCACGCGGGGCTTGCGCCGAACGTAGAGCGCACCGATGCCCTTCGGGCCATAGGTCTTGTGCGACGCCAGGCTCATCAGGTCGACCGGCAGCCGGGCCAGATCGATCGTTACCTTGCCGGTCGCCTGGGCAGCGTCGACGTGGAAGATGATGCCGCGCTCGCGACACATCGCGCCGATCGCGGCGATGTCCTGGATGACGCCGATCTCGTTGTTGACGAACATCACCGAGACCAGGATCGTGTCGGGGCGAAGCGCCGCCTTGAGCCGGTCGAGGTCGAGCAGACCGTCTTCGCGGACGTCGAGGTAGGTGACCTCGAAGCCCTGCCGCTCGAGCTCGCGCATCGTGTCGAGGACCGCCTTGTGCTCGGTCTTGACCGTCACCAGGTGCTTGCCGCGCGTCTTGTAGAACTGTGCTGCGCCCTTCAGTGCGAGGTTGTCAGACTCGGTCGCGCCGGAGGTCCAGATGATCTCGCGCGGATCGGCGTTGATCAGCTCGGCGACCTGGTCGCGCGCCTTCTCGACCGCCGCTTCCGCCTCCCAGCCCCAGGCGTGGCTGCGCGACGCCGGGTTGCCGAAGTGCTCGCGCAACCACGGGATCATCGCGTCGACGACGCGCTGATCCACCGGCGTCGTCGCGCCGTAGTCGAGGTAGATGGGGAAATGCGGCGTCATGGGGCTTGGGGTCTCTCTTTACTTCGAGAAGGCGGCGCCGAGCGCGAACACCGAGTTCGGCGCCGTGATCTTGATCGGCTTGACGACCGGCTGGGTCGAGATCGCCCGCTTGACCGGGTGCTCCTCGATCGAGATGCCCTTGGCGAGCTGTTCGTCGACCAGCTTCTTGAGCGAGACCGAGTCGAGGAACTCGATCATCTTCGAGTTCAGGCTCGCCCAGAGGTCGTGCGTCATGCAGCGGCCGGCGTCGTCGCCCATGCAGTTTTCCTTGCCGGCGCAGCCGGTCGCGTCGATCGGCTCGTCGACCGCGACGATGATGTCGGCGACCGTGATCTCCTCGGACTTGCGGCCGAGCGAATAGCCACCGCCCGGGCCGCGGGTGCTCTCGACGAGCTCGTGCCGACGGAGCTTCCCGAACAGCTGCTCGAGGTAGGACAGCGAGATCTGCTGCCTGCCGCTGATCGCGGCCAGCGCCACGGGACCGGAATGCTCGCGCAGCGCGAGGTCGATCATGGCGGTGACGGCGAATCGGCCTTTGGTGGTCAGACGCATGGGAAACTCCTCAAACCGGTGTCGGAACGCTGTTGCCAGCGGCAGTCGAGGCCCGGCAAACGCCGCGCCGACGACCCGTCTTCCCTAACCTGAGTGATTTGCTCAAGTATAGCGGAAGCCGACTGATTTGGTCGAGATTGCGGCGATTAGTTCCGCTTCAAGGGCGCCATCGCCGGGCCTGCCGGGACCGGGCCGATCGGGTCCGCCACCGAGGCGCCGAACGCCTGTTCGCGCAGCGCCGCGAGCTGGTCGCGGGTCCGCGCTGCCTGCTCGAACTCGAGGTTCTTGGCGTGCTCGAGCATCTGCCGCTCGAGCAGCTTGATCCGCTTGCTCAGGTCCTTCTCCGAGAGCGCCTCGGCGACCACCGCCTGGCGCGCCGCCTTCAGGTCGTCCTTGGCGGTCTTGTCCTGGTAGATCCCGTCGATCATCTCCTTGACCCGCTTGCTGATGCTGCGCGGCGTGATTCCCTCGGCCAGGTTGTGGGCGACCTGGCGCGCCCGGCGCCGATCGGTCTCGTCGAGCGCGAGCCGCATCGACTCGGTCGACTGGTCGGCGTAGAGGATCGCCTTGCCGTTCAGGTTGCGTGCCGCCCGGCCGATCGTCTGGATCAGGCTGCGCTCGGAGCGCAGGAACCCTTCCTTGTCGGCATCGAGGATCGCGACCAGCGAGACCTCGGGAATGTCCAGGCCTTCCCGGAGCAGGTTGATGCCGACCAGGACGTCGAAGGTGCCCAGGCGCAGGTCGCGCAGGATCTCGACCCGCTCGACGGTCTCGATGTCGCTGTGCAGGTAGCGAACCTTGACGCCGTTGTCGGCGAGGTAGTCGGTGAGCTGCTCGGCCATCCGCTTGGTGAGGGTCGTGATCAGGACGCGCTCGTTCTGCTCGACGCGCTCGCGGATCTCCTGCAGGACATCGTCGACCTGGCGGTTCGCCGGCCGGACCTCGACCACCGGATCGATCAGCCCGGTCGGCCGGACCAGCTGCTCGACAACCTGCCCGGCGTGCTGCTTCTCGTAGTCGGCCGGTGTCGCCGAAACGAAGATCGCCTGGCGCATCTTGGCCTCGAACTCCTCGAACTTGAGCGGCCGGTTGTCGAGCGCCGACGGCAGCCGAAAGCCGTATTCGACGAGCGTCGTCTTGCGCGCCCGGTCGCCGTTGTACATGCCGCCGAGCTGGCCGATCATGACGTGGCTCTCGTCGAGGAACATCAGCGCGTCTCTCGGCAGGTAGTCGACCATCGTCGCCGGCGGCTGGCCGGGCGCCGACCCCGAGAGGTGGCGGCTGTAGTTCTCGATCCCCTTGCAGTGGCCGATCTCCTGCAGCATCTCGAGGTCGAATCGGGTCCGCTGCTCGAGGCGCTGCGCCTCGACGAGCTTGCCGGCCTTGACGAGCTCGTCGAGCCGCTCGCGCAACTCCGCCTTGATCGTCTCGATCGCCGAGACGATCCGGCCGCGCGGCGTCGCGTAGTGGCTCGCCGGATAGATTACGAAGCGCGGGATCTTCTGGCGAATCCTGCCCGTGAGCGGATCGAACAGGATGAGCGATTCGAGCTCGTCGTCGAACAACTCGATCCGGATCGCCAGCTCGCTGTGCTCGGCCGGAAATACGTCGATCGTGTCGCCGCGGACGCGAAAGGTGCCGCGCGAGAAGTCGGTCTCGTTGCGCGTGTACTGCATCCGGATCAGGTGGGCGATCGCGTCGCGCTGGCCGAGCTTGTCGCCGACACGCATGATCATCCGCATCTCGGTGTAGTCCTCGGGCGCACCGATGCCGTAAATCGCGCTCACCGACGCGACCACGATCACGTCCCTGCGCTCGAGCACGCTCTTGGTCGCCGACAGCCGCATCTGCTCGATGTGCTCGTTGATCGCCGAGTCCTTCTCGATGAAGAGGTCGCGCTGCGGGACGTAGGCCTC
>DASXLD010000079.1:0-38657 GCA_036496385.1 Caldimonas sp.
GGACGTACGCCGCGCTCCTGGAGCAGACGCAGGATGTCGTCGTAGCACCCGGGCATCACGTGGGCGACCGCATGGCCGAGCTCGCGCGCCAGGATGCGGCGGCTCTCGCGCTCGCCCGAGATCGCCTCGATGCCGCGGTGCAGCGCGGCGCCGACGATCTCGGCCCGCAGCGGATTGCGCTCGTCGTCGGCGCGGCCGAGGTTGAGCAGCGCGCCCATGTAGGCGGCGAGCTCGCGCAACTGCCATTCGCACTCGTGCGAGATCATCTGGCCGAGGCGGACGAAGTTCATCTGCTCCTCGACTTCCTTCTCGTCGACGAGGCTGAGCGTCTGCCAGTCGGCCGACTCGAGCTTGCGCTTGGCGTCGCTGCGCGGCGCGAGCTCCTTGGTGACCTTCTCCCGCAGCCCCTCGAGGAAGGCGTTCTGGTATGAGCCGAGGTTGCGGCGCAGCTCCTGCAGCGTGACGATCAGCTGGTCGCGCTCGGCGATCTTGATCGCGGTTTGCGCCTGCGCGTTCAAGCTCTCGGCCACGCGCATCGCCGCCGATGCGACGGCGTTGCGGATCAGCTGGATCGCTGCGTCGAGCGTGGCCTGGGCGCGCGGTTCGATCAGATTCATCTCTGCGTCGGGCCGGTGGGAGGCAGATGTCCTCGAGAGCGGGCGAAGATTTTCCTAGTATGGGGCCAAAGATCGCAGCGACTGCGGCACTGCTTCACGCTCCGCCGCGGTGCGGCGTCGGGGTCCGAGGGGCCTCAGCGGCGCAGGGAATCGCGGATCTCGCGCAGGAGCATGACCTCCTCGGCGGGCGCGGCCGGCGGTGGCGGCGTCGCCTGGCGCAGCCGATTGATCTGCTTGACCATCATGAAGATGATGAAGGCGAGGATCACGAAGTTGAGCAGCACGGTGAGGAAGTTGCCGTAGGCGAAGAGCGGCACCCCGGCCTTGGTCAGCGCGTCGTAGGTCATCGGTCCGTTGTAGTTCGTCGGTACCGGCGCCAAGGCGATGAAGTAGTTCGAGAAATCGAGGCCGCCGAAGATGCGGCCGACGACCGGCATGATCAGATCCTTGACCAGCGAGTCGACGATCTTGGCGAAAGCCGCGCCGATGATGACGCCGACCGCGAGGTCGACGACGTTGCCCTTGGAAGCGAACTCCTTGAACTCGGTCATGAAACTCATGCTGCATCTCCTCCGATCGATGCCCGCCTGAGGGCGGCGGTGCGGCCGAGTATCACCTGCCGTGGCCCGTGGCGGCGCTGCCGGCCCGCGTTGCCGCTCGCGCTTGACGCGTCCGCTAGAATTGCGGGTTGACTTCTCGCGTCTCGTCGAGACTCTTGCCAGGACAAACATGACTGACCAGAAGATCGACGGCGGCAAGCGGACCTGGATCATCGCATCGGGCTGCGCTGGCGCCGTCGGCGCAGGCTTTCTCGCCGTTCCCTTCGTCAGCAGCTTCGAGCCTTCCGAACGTGCCCGCGCCGCCGGCGCCCCCGTCGAGGCCGACATCAGCGGCCTGAAGCCGGGCGATCAGATGACGGTCGAATGGCGGGGCAAGCCGGTCTGGATCGTGCATCGCACGCCCGAGCAGCTCGCCGAGTTGCCGAAGATCGACAACGAGCTCGCCGATCCGATGTCGGAGCGAACCACCTTTTCCGACACACCCGCGTTCGCGCGCAACGACTGGCGCTCGATCAAGCCCGAGTACCTCGTTGTCGTTGGCATTTGCACTCATCTCGGATGCTCGCCCGGCGACAAGTTCACTCCCGGGCCGCAGCCTTCGCTGCCCGATAGTTGGCCGGGCGGCTTCCTCTGCCCTTGCCACGGCTCGACCTTCGACATGGCCGGCCGCGTCTTCAAGGACAAGCCTGCGCCCGACAACCTCGAGGTGCCGCCGTACATGTACCTCTCGGACACGCGCATCCTGATCGGCGAAGAGAACAAAGCCTGATGGCCCGATCGCGCATCTCGAGGAAACCGACGAATGGCTGAATTCCAGACCGCCCCGGCGGGCGCGAGCACGGGCCGCAAGTTCCTGACTTGGATCGACAACCGCTTCCCGCTGACCAAGCTCTACAACGAGCACATGGCGCAGTACTACGCGCCGAAGAACTTCAATATCTGGTACGTCTTCGGCTCGCTCGCCCTGCTCGTGCTGGTCAACCAGATCCTGACCGGCATCTTCCTGACGATGCACTACAAGCCGGACGCCGCCAAGGCGTTCGAGTCGGTCGAATACATCATGCGCGACGTGCCGTGGGGCTGGCTCGTGCGCTACATGCATTCGACCGGAGCGTCGGCGTTCTTCATCGTCGTCTACCTGCACATGTGGCGGGGTCTGATCTACGGCAGCTACAGAAAGCCCCGCGAGCTGGTCTGGCTGTTCGGCTGCGCGATCTTCCTCTGCCTGATGGCGGAGGCGTTCATGGGCTACCTCCTGCCGTGGGGCCAGATGAGCTACTGGGGGGCGCAGGTGATCGTGAACCTGTTCTCCGCGATTCCCTTCATCGGCCCCGACCTGTCTCTCCTTATCCGTGGCGACTACGTCGTCGGCGACGCGACGCTGAACCGCTTCTTCAGCTTCCACGTCATCGCGGTTCCGCTGGTCCTGCTCGGCCTTGTCGCCGCCCATGTCATCGCGCTGCACGAGGTCGGCTCCAACAATCCCGACGGCGTCGAGATCAAGGAGAAGAAGGACGGCGCGGGCAACCCGCTCGACGGCATCCCGTTCCATCCGTATTACACGGTGCACGACATCTACGCCGTGAGCATCTTCCTGTTCATCTTCAGCGCGGTGCTCTTCTTCGCCCCCGAGGGCGGCGGCTACTTCCTCGAGTTCAACAACTTCATCGAGGCCAACCCGCTGAAGACGCCGGCCCACATCGCCCCGGTCTGGTACTTCACGCCGTACTACTCGATGCTGCGCGCGACGACCGACATCATGGTCAATGTCCTCGCCCTCGTCCTCGGCGTCGCCGCGGTGCTCGCGATCCTGCGCGGCGGCTTCCGCTCGGGCGGCAAGGTCGCGATCGCGCTCGCGGCGGTCATCGCCGTCTTCCTGCTCAAGAACTTCGACGCCAAGTTCTGGGGCGTCGTCATCATGGGCGGCGCGGTGATGATCCTGTTCTTCCTGCCCTGGCTCGATCGCTCCCCGGTGAAGTCGATCCGCTATCGCCCGGGCTGGCACCGGATCGTCTACGGCGTCTTCGTCGTCTTCTTCCTCGCCCTCGGCTACCTCGGCTCGCAGCCGCCGTCGCCGGCCGGCAACTATGTCTCGCAGCTCGGCACGCTGGTCTACTTCGGCTTCTTCCTGCTGATGCCGTGGTGGAGCCGCATGGGCGTCTTCAAGCCGGTGCCCGACCGCGTCACCTTCGCTCCCCACTGACCGCAGCCGAGCCATCGACGATGAACACACTCCTGCTCAGACTGCTGGTCGTCCTCGGCCTGGCGCTGCCGCTCGTTCCGGCGGCGGCGAACGAAGGCGGCTATCCCTGGGATCGTTTTCCGGCCACCAAGATGACCGACATGGCGGCGTTGCAGAACGGCGCGCGCATCTTCACCAACTACTGCCTCGGCTGCCACTCTGCCTCGTACATGCGCTACAACCGCATGCACGACATCGGCCTGACCGACGACGAGATCAAGAAGAACATGCTGTTCGCGACCGACAAGGTCGGCGACACGATGAAGGCGACGATCGACCCGCGCCAGGCCAAGGACTGGTTCGGTGCCGCGCCGCCCGACCTCTCGGTCATCGCGCGCTCGCGCGCCGAGGTGGGCAAGGGCAGCGGCGCCGACTACCTCTATACCCTCTGGCGAACCTTTTACCGCGACGACACGCGGCCGACCGGCTGGAACAACCTTGCCTATCCCGACATCGCGATGCCGCACGCGCTCTGGCAACTGCAGGGCGAGCGGCGCGCGAAGTTCGTCGAGGTGAAGGATCCGCACGAAGAGGGCAGGACGACGCGCCGTTTCGCCGGCTTCGAGCAGATCACGCCCGGCACGCTCGACGACGTGCACTACGACGACACCGTCGGTGACCTGGTCGCGTACCTGCAATGGATCGGCGAGCCGGCGCAGGGGACCCGCGTCCGTGTCGGCGTCGCCGTGCTCGTCTTTCTCGGCTTGCTCATCGTGATCACCTGGCGGCTGAGCTCGGCGTACTGGAGAACCGTCCGCTAGTGCCGCAGCCGCCGCGGCGGCACGCTCGCGAGGCGAAGCCGGCGACCGCGCCTGCTTCGCCTTCCGTTTTTTTTCTGACAAGTCTCCTGGGAGTTTCTCGACCATGATGGTGCTCTATTCCGGAACCACCGACCCGTACTCGCACCGCTGCCGCTTCGTCCTTTTCGAAAAGGGCATGGACTTCGAGATCCGCGACGTCGACCTGTTCGCGAAGCCGGAGGACATCGCGCTGATGAATCCGTACAACGAGGTGCCGATCCTCGTCGAGCGCGACCTCATCCTGTACGAGTCGCACATCATCAACGAGTACATCGACGAGCGCTTCCCGCACCCGCAGCTGATGCCGGGCGATCCGGTGGCGCGGGCGCGCGTGCGGCTGTTCCTGTTCAACTTCGAGAAGGAGCTGTTCGCCCACGTCAACGTCCTCGAGGGCCGCGGCGTCAAGGGAACCGACAAGCAGCTCGAGAAGGCGCGCTCGCAGATCCGCGACCGCCTGACCCAGCTCGCGCCGATCTTCCTGAAGAACAAGTACATGCTCGGCGACGATTTCTCGATGCTCGATGTCGCGATCGCGCCGCTCCTGTGGCGGCTCGACTACTACGGCATCGACATGTCGAAGAACGCCGTGCCGCTTCTCAAGTACGCCGAGCGCATCTTCTCGCGCCCGGCCTACATCGAGGCGCTGACGCCTTCCGAGAAGGTGATGCGGAAATAGCGGGGCCGAGCATGACGTCGCCGATCGCTCCCGCCTCCGCCGGCACGTCGACGCGGCCCTACCTGATCCGCGCCCTGCACGACTGGTGCACCGACAACGGCTTCACGCCGTACATCGCCGTCTTCGTCGACGAGCACGTCCGGGTGCCGAAGGAATACGTCAAGAACAACGAGATCGTCCTCAACGTCGGCTTCGAGGCGACCAGCGCGCTCAAGCTCGGCAACGAGCTGATCGAGTTCAAGGCGCGCTTCGGCGGCACCTCGCGCGAGATCGCGGTGCCGATCGATCATGTGATCGCGATCTATGCGCGCGAGAACGGCCAGGGGATGGCGTTCCCGATGCCGGCCGAGACGACCTCGAGCGATCCCGCCGAAGGCAACAGGGACGATGCGCCCGCGCCATCGCCGCGTGGGCCACGCCTCGCAGGGAGCTCCGCCGTGCCGACGCGCCGGGGTGCGAATGCGCTCACCCTCAGCCCGTCGCCGACATCGTCGACATCGCCGGCGGCGAAGCCGGCGAGCGAGCCGCCGACGGAGCCGCCGCCGATCCCGCCGCCGGGGCCCAAGCGCCCGTCGCTGAAGCGCGTGAAATAGCGCGCCGCGCGCCCGCGCGCTGCGCCTCGCCGCGGCACGCACACCTATACTGCCGCGGCCCCGGTCGCTCGCCCGCGTCGCGCGGCCGATCGCCGGCTTAGCTCAGTTGGTAGAGCACCCGCCTTGTAAGCGGAAGGTCGTCCGTTCGATTCGGACAGCCGGCACCACAGGCTCAACGATGTCGACAGAGTGCGCGTTCAGAGCGCCGGATCGGGCGTGGTCTTTCGTGACGTCGGTACGACCAGTTGCTGACGCTCCGAAGGCTCGGTGATGACGGGCAGAACCCGGCTCGCCGTCAACCAAGAGATCCCGAACGCGACGAGGCCGACGGTTTCGCCCCAGAAGGCCAGCACCTCTTGCTTGGTGATCGCTCGAGCGATGAAAAGTGCTGCCGACGTGATCATTCCCCAGCCGCAGAACATGTAGATGACGGCGCGCCATCGAGCTTCGCGATGCCCTTTGGCCTTGGCTCGGCGCATGAAGATCAAGCAGAACCACGCCAGCACGATGAAGAGCGCCGCCGCCGACGCCAGGTGCACGCCGCCGATGATCTCGTGCGTCTTGTCGTCGCAGGCGCATGGGAAGAACGCGATGCCGAGGGCTGACGCGCTCGCGACCTTCCCGAGCCACATTTCCGTTTCCGAAAGACCGTTGTAGGCGAGCAGGAACGCGGAGATGGCGAACAGGAAGCCCACGAACAGGATCCGCGGCCAAACGTCGGGATCCAGGATCCAGAACGAAGCGCTGATCGAGGTGATCGATCCTCGGGTGAGAGCCAGCTCGATGAAGGGGAGCGCGAGCGCCATCGCGCCGACGAGGAACTTGATCGTGTACTGATCTATTTCGGGTTGTCTCGGCGCGCCGATGAACCGCATGGCTTGACCTCCCTTGCTTCTGCGCCCCTGTGGTCCAAGGGCCAGATCGCTTGAAGTATGGCGGCCGAGCGAGCTCAGCGGATCGGCGCCCGAGGCGCCGACCTACTTGGCCGCTGCGCGCTGCACCAGTTGCTCGGCGACCGCGAGCGAGCGCTCCTGCGACCCGGCCTGGCTCGGCGACGTCATCCAGCGGCCGGCGACGATGAGCGTCGGCACGCTCTCGACCTTGTAGTCGGCGGCCATCTTCTTCGCCCGTGTCACCGAAGTGGCGACCGAGAACGACTTGAACGCGGCCAGGAACTTGTTCGCATCGACGCCGTTCTTGGCGAGGAAGGCGGCGATGTTCTCGCCCGTGTCGAGGCGCTGCCGCTCGATGTGGATGGCCTGGAAGATCTTCAGCTGCGCCGCCTGGACCGCGCCGATCGTCTCGAGGGCGTAGTAGGCGTGCATGAAATTGTCGGCGTTCATCAGGAACGGCACCGGCACGCGCCGGAACACGGCCTCCGCCGGCAGATGCTTCTCCCAAGCCTCGAGCACCGGCTCGAAGGCACTGCAGTGCGGGCAGGCGTAGGAGAAGAACTCGAGCACTTCCACCTTGCCGGCCGGCACGGTGCTTGGCTGCGGTGTATCGACCTTGGTGAAGTCCTTGCCCTCGACCGGGCCGGCGCCTTGGGCAGCGGCGGAGACGAAGGGCGCGGCGCCGGCGACGCCGGCGAGGATGAGGGCGGTGGAGAGCTGGCGTCGGTTCATGTTCATGGCAATGGCAACGGTTGAGAGCCGATCCCGGCCGACACGGCAAGTTCCCCGCCGCTGCCGGCCGGCGTGCGGGCGCCGACCGGCGGCGCCCTCAACGCGGCTGCACCTTGACGCGGATCGCCGCGACCGGCTGCCCGGCGTCGCTCAGGCGCTGCTGGAGATGCGGGACGAGCTGGCGCAGCTTCGCCGCGACGGCGGCATTGCTGCAGAGGAGCGACCAGCCCTCGTCGTCGATCGGGCCGGCGCTAACCTGCGTCGCCAGCCCTGAAGGGAGCACCGGCGCGACCGCCGCGAAGAGGGAGTTCGAGAGGCGAAGGCGCTCGGCGAGGCGGCCGAGCGAGGCACTTTCCCGCAGCGCCTGGGCGATGGGCATCGCCGCAGCGGATGGAGCCGGCTTGGATCGCACCGCGGAAGTCTAGCCGCAGGGTCGGCTGGTAACATTGAAAGCTCTTTCACGCCGAGCGGCCGGCGCTGCTTGCATTGCCCTCGGCCGGCCGCACCTCGACTTCGGCTCCGGGCCGGACCGCACTGCGCCGGCGACCGGCCCGGACTCCCAGTCCCCTCTTTTGCCACTCCCACGCATGTTGCCCAAGCTACTCACCTCGATCTTCGGCAGCCGCAACGACCGCCTGCTGAAGCAATACCGGCACGTCGTGCAGAAGGTCAACGCGTTCGAGGCCGCCTACGAGCAGCTCAGCGACACCGAGCTGCGCGCCAAGACCGAGGAGTTCCGCGGTCGCCACACCGAGGGCGAGTCGCTCGACGCGCTCCTGCCCGAGGCGTTCGCCGCCGTCCGCGAGGCGGGCAAGCGGACGCTGAAGATGCGCCACTTCGACGTCCAGCTGATCGGCGGCATGGTGCTCAATGCCGGCAAGATCGCCGAGATGCGCACCGGCGAGGGCAAGACGCTCGTCGCGACGCTGCCCGTCTACCTCAATTCGCTCACCGGCAAGGGCGTCCACGTCGTCACCGTCAACGACTACCTCGCCCGGCGCGACGCCGAGTGGATGGGCCGGCTCTACAACTTCCTCGGCCTCTCGGTCGGCGTCAACCTGCCGCAGATGTCGAAGGCGGACAAGCAGGCCGCCTACGCCGCCGACGTCACCTACGGCACCAACAACGAGTTCGGCTTCGACTACCTGCGCGACAACATGGTGCAGGACGTCGCCGACCGCGTCGCCCGCGGCCTTTCGTACGGGATCGTCGACGAGGTCGACTCGATCCTGATCGACGAGGCGCGCACGCCGCTCATCATCAGCGGTCAGGCCGAGGACCACACCGAGCTCTACGTTCGCATCAACGCCGTCGTGCCGAAGATGAAGAAGCAGATCGGCGAGCTCGACCTGCGCACCGGCGAAGGCGTGATCGATCCGGGCGACTTCACCGTCGACGAGAAGACGCACCAGGTCTTCCTCACCGAGGAAGGCCACGAGAACGCCGAGCAGCTGCTGCGCGACGCGGGCCTGCTGGTCGAAGGCGCGAGCCTGTACGACCCGGCCAACATCACGCTGATGCACCACGTGTACGCGGCGCTGCGTGCGCGCCACCTCTACAACCGCGACCAGCACTACGTCGTGCAGAAGGGCGAGGACGGCAAGCCCGAGGTCATCATCGTCGACGAGTTCACCGGGCGCCTGATGGTCGGCCGGCGCTGGAGCGACGGCCTGCACCAGGCCGTCGAGGCGAAGGAGGGCGTCCCGATCCAGAGCGAGAACCAGACGCTCGCCTCGATCACGTTCCAGAACTACTTCCGCATGTACGGCAAGCTTTCGGGAATGACCGGCACCGCCGACACCGAGGCCTACGAGTTCCAGGAGATCTACGGCCTCGAGACCGTCGTCATCCCGCCCAACCTGCCGACGATCAGGCAGGACGAGCTCGACCTCGTCTACAAGACCGCGAAGGAGAAGTTCGACGCCGTCATCGAGGACATCCGCGACTGCCACAAGCGCGGCCAGCCGGTGCTGGTCGGCACGACGTCGATCGAGAACTCCGAGCTGATCTCGGGCCTGCTGCAGAAGGCGAAGCTCCCGCACCAGGTGCTCAACGCCAAGCAGCACGCGATGGAGGCGGGGATCGTCGCCCAGGCCGGCCGCCCCGGCGTGATCACGATCGCGACCAACATGGCCGGCCGCGGCACCGACATCGTGCTCGGCGGCAACGTCGAGAACCAGATCAAGATCATCGACGCCGACGAGCAGATCGTCGCCGAGGACAAGCGCGCCCGCGCGCAGAAGCTCCACGACGAGTGGCAGGGCCTGCACGATGCGGTGAAGACGCAAGGCGGGCTGCGCATCGTGGCCACCGAGCGGCACGAGAGCCGCCGCATCGACAACCAGCTGCGTGGCCGCTCGGGCCGACAGGGCGACCCAGGCTCCTCGCGCTTCTATCTCTCGCTCGACGACCCGCTGATGCGCATCTTCGCCGGCGACCGTGTGCGCGCGATCATGGAGCGGCTGAAGATGCCCGAGGGCGAGGCGATCGAGGCCGGCATCGTGACGCGCTCGATCGAGGGTGCGCAGCGCAAGGTCGAGGCGAGGAACTTCGACATTCGCAAGCAACTGCTCGAGTACGACGACGTCGCCAACGACCAGCGCAAGGTCATCTACCAGCAGAGGAACGACATCCTCGAGGCACCGAGCCTCGTCGCTCAGATCGCGAGCCTGAGGAAGAGCACGATGGAAGACGTCGTGCGCACTTACGTTGCGGCCGAGAGCGTCGAGGAACAGTGGGACTTGAAGGCGCTCGAGCGCGTGCTGAGCGAGGAATGGCAGCTCACGGTGCCGCTCTCAGCGATGGTCGAGAACAGCGAATCCGTCACCGACGAGGACATCGTCGAGAAGGTGCAGCAGGCCGCGGACGAGCTGTTCGACGGCAAGGTCGCTCGCGTCGGCGTCGAGCAGTTCACGCCCTTCATGCGCATGATCCTGCTGCAGTCGATCGATCAGCACTGGCGCGAGCACCTCGCCGCGCTCGACTACCTGCGCCAGGGCATCCACCTGCGCGGCTACGCGCAGAAGAACCCGAAGCAGGAATACAAGCGCGAGGCGTTCGAGCTCTTCTCGCAGATGCTCGACATCGTCAAGATGGACGTGACGCGCATCCTGATGAGCGTTCGCATCCAGTCGGAAGAAGAAGTGCGCGAGGCCGCGCTGGCGATCGAGGAGCGCGCCGAGCACATCGGCAACGTGACGTACACGCACCCGAACGACGACGGCAGCGTCTCGGAGGACCGCAGCAGCAGCGAGTCGGCAGCGGCGCAGGCGGCGCTCGGCGCCGTGGCGGCGGCGATGGCGTCGTCACGCTCGGCGGTGCCGGGGGGCGTGGCGAAAGTCGGGCGCAACGAACCTTGCCCCTGCGGCAGCGGGAAGAAGTACAAGCAGTGCCACGGGCGGCTGGCCTGAGGACGGACCTCCGCCTGTTCCGCCGCTCCGCCTAGGACTCGAGCGCAAACAGGAAGCGCGGCTCGGCGAGCCCTTTGAAGGTGTGCACGTCGCGGCCGCTGAAGCGAAGCTCCGAGCCGGCGAGCAGGTCGCGGACCGTGCTCGAGACCAGGATCTCGCCCTGGCTCGCCACCCCCGCGACCCGCGCAGCGACGTGCACCGCCACGCCCTCGGCGCGGCCGCCGGCGATTTCGCATTCGCCGGCGTGAACGCCGACGCGGATCCCGAGGCCGATCTCGGCGAGCGCAGAGCGGACTGCCGCGGCGAACTGCATCGCCCGGCTCGGCCGATCGAAGACGACGAAGAAACCATCGCCAGCGGTGTCCATCTCGATGCCGCCGAAGCGGGCGAGCTGGCTGCGCACGATCGCGTGGTGCTCCATCAGGAGCCTGCACCATGCGTGGTCGCCGAGTCGCTCGGCGGTCTCGGTCGAGGCGACGATGTCGGTGAAGAGGAAGGTCAGGAGAACCCGCTCAGGGACCTCTGCTGTGCGGACGTCGCTGCCCCGAGATGCCTCATGAAGGCGCGACGGAAAGACGTCGGCGGCCGACCGAGCGCCGGCAATGAGGCGAAGGAACGTCGCCTCGCCCTTGGCCGCGGACGGTAGCGGCGCCGGGGCGGGAGGCATGCGTGCGAGCTCGCGGCGGGGTGCGCTCGAAGGGATATCACAAAGCACGGCAATCTCCAGCAGTCCGATGTCACACCGCTTCGGTGCGGCATGACGCGACTGTCGGCGCGTGCACCCTACAACGTCCTTTGGCGTTGCTAAGACTTCCTAAATCTCCCATCGTCCCGGACCGGGATGCCGTCGTTGACAGCACACTGGCGTCACTCGATCATCGTCCGCCCTTTCGCACGACCACATGGCCGCCCTTCACGCCCTGCTTCTGACCGACATCGTCGACAGCACGAAGCTCACGGAAGAGCTCAAGGAAGACGCCGCGGTGGCGCTCTGGTCGGCGCACGACCGGCTTGCGCGAGACCTCATTCCTCGCTGGGGCGGCCGCGAGATCGACAAGACCGACGGCATGCTGCTGCTCTTCGACGCGGTATCGGATGCCCTTGGCTATGCGCTTGCCTACCACGCCGCGATCCGCGATGAGGCGCTTGGCATCAAGGCGAGGGCCGGAATTCATCTGGGGCCGATCAGCCTGCGCGCCAACCCCGCGCATGACGTCGCCCGTGGCGCCAAGCCGATCGAGGTCGATGGCATCGCGCTGCCGATGGTTGCCAGAATCATGTCGATCGCGGGCGGCGGCCAGACCTTGCTGAGCGAGCATGCGAGGAGGGCATTGGGGCCGTTGCCACTGCGCATCCGGTCGCATGGCCATTGGCTCATGCACGGGATCGCCGAGCCGATCGAGCTGTTCGAAGTCGTCGACGACGGGGGCCGGTTCACGACCCCGCCTGACGGTGCGAAGGCGCATCGCGTCGTGCGGCAGGGAGATCTTTGGCAGCCGTTGCGGGACATCCGCCATAGCCTGCCGGCCGAGCGCGACACGTTCGTCGGTCGAGAGGCATTGCTGGAGGTGCTGGCGAGCAAGGTCGACGCCGATGCCAGACTCATCTCGGTGCTCGGGATGGGTGGTGTTGGCAAGACCAGACTGGTGACGCGCTTTGCCTGGACGCGGCGGGCCGATTGCCCGGGCGGGGTTTGGTTCTGCGACCTCTCGCAGGCGCGCGGGGTCGACGGCATCCTTTTCGCCGTCGCGCACGGGCTCGACGTTCCGCTCGGTCAGTCCGACCTGGTCGCCCAGCTCGGGCGGGCGATCGCCGGCCGCGGCAAGTGCCTGGTCGTGCTCGACAACTTCGAGCAGGTCGCGAAGTATGCGGAAGAAACCCTCGGCCGCTGGCTCGAACGCGCTCCTCTCGCGCAGTTCATCGTCACGACGCGGGAGGTGCTCGGCATCGTCGGCGAGGAGATTCTCGCCGTACCACCGCTCGACGGCGAAGACGCTGTCGAGCTGTTTCTGAAGCGTGCCGATGCGGCGCGCCAGGGTTATCGGCCGGGCGCCGAGGATCTGAGCGCCGTCGGCCAGTTGGTCAAGGTGCTCGACGGTCTCCCTCTCGCGATCGAGCTCGCCGCCGCGCGCGTGCGCGTCATGGCGCCGCGTACCTTGCTCTCACGCATGAAGGATCGATTCGACGTGCTCCTCTCGCACGCGGGAAGACGCGACCGTCAGGCGACCCTGCGGGCGGCGTTCGACTGGTCCTGGGAATTGCTCAGCGAATCGGAGAAGGCCGCGCTCGCGCGTCTCTCGGTCTTCGAGGGCGGCTTCACCCTCGAATCTGCGGGCGCGGTCGTCGGTGCCGTGGCTGCGGTCGCCAGCACGCCATCCGTCGTCGATCTCGTCCAGTGGCTCGTCGACAAGAGCTTCGTTCGCCAAGTCAGCGACGAGCGCTTCGACCTCCTGGAAAGCGTGCGCGAATATGCCGCCCAGCACCTTCGGACCGAGCAACGATTCGAGGCGAGCGGGCCGGCGTGCGAAGCGGAGGCTCGCACGCGCCACTGGCGCTACTTCGCGACTCTCGATGAGCGCGCCGCGGTGGCGAATCGATGCGCCGAGCTCAACAACCTCGCCGCCGCATGTCGTGCAGCTGCGCAGGCGGGCGACGCACCCTCGGCGATCGGCTGCCTCGTCGCAGCGTGGACGGCGCTCAGGCTGACCGGCCCTTACCGCGCAGCCGTCGATCTCGCCGCGCTGGTCGAGCGGATGAGCGCGCTGAGCGACGGCGAGCAGGCGTGGCTCCACTGGGTCGCCGGCGATGCGCTCGATACCCTGGGAGATGTCGACTCGGCGCGCCCGCGCGTCGAGCAGGGCCTGCGGTGCGCACGGCAAGCAGAGGATCCGATTTGCACGGCCCGCCTGCTGATCGTTCGCGGCAGCCGCCAGGGGCTGGACGGCGAGCTCGACGGCGCATTGGCGAGCCTGAGCGAGGCGCACCGCCTGGGCCTGGCACAGGGCAACGAGGCGCTGCAAACGGCCGCCTTGATCGTCCTCGGGCGAGTGATGGAATACCAGTCCCGCTTCGCAGAGTCACGCCACTACTATTGGCAAGCCCTCGCGCTTGCGAGCGCACGTGGCGATCGGCGCGCCGAAGGGGGGGTGCTCGGCAACCTCGGCGGCATCCACCACGCCTTGGGCGAGCTGGAGCACGCACGCAGCCACTACGAACGCGCGCTTGCGATCCTCAGCGAAGTCGGCGACCGCCGCTGGGAAGGCAATGGCCGCTGCAACCTCGGGCTGCTCTACCAGGAGCAGGGCCGCAACGCCGAGGCGCGTGCCCAGTTCGACCTGGCGCTGAACACCGCGCGCGAAGTGGGCCACGTGCGCCTCGCCTACATCGTGCTCTGCAATCTCGGCATCCTGCTCACGGCCGAAGGCCACCTGGCGGAGGCCGCTCAGCACCTGTACGAAGCAGTGCAGGGTGCGATCGCCTCCTCAGACCGTCGTGCAGAGGGCCAGATCCGCGGCTATCTGGCGCTCGTGCTCGCGAAGCAGGGCTTGATGCAGGACGCGCGCGACATGGCTGATCGCGGCGAGAGTCTCCTCGTGGCGAGCGCCGATCCGCTGAGCCATGCGCTGCTGCTTTGCGATCGCGCCGAGATCGAGCTGCTCGCCTCAGAGCCCGCGGCGGCAGAGGCGGCGATGCAGCGCGCCAGGCGGATCGCCGACGAGATCGATTGCGGTCCGGACTCCGAGCTGCGCCGCCGGCTCGCGACCATCGGCGCTGCGCCGCTCGTTCGCTGAGCTTCTGGCGCCGCTCGTCAGTCGTTGGCGATCCTCGGGTCCGGCGTCCCGCAGACCGACACCTCCTCCGACGGCGTGCCCGGGTTGTCGGTGCGCACGACGACAGGGATGTAGACGGCCTTGCTTACGACCTTGTGCCTGTTCCAGATCAGCCACTTCGTCCCGTCCGGGCTGCCGGTTCCGTCGCCGAGAATCCCGTCGTGAAGCTGCTGCTTGGGGTCACTCAAGATGACGATGCCGGGGGCCTTGCCGACAGAGCTCGTATCGTCGAAGAACGTGAACGTCGTGGTAGCCGGCGCCGATCCCGGCCGGATCAACCGCCAGACGATCACCCTCTCGGTGCTCGCGCTCGTGGTTCCATCCAATACGACCTCTTTGGGAAACAGCCCTACGCAATATTGCGTTCCGCCCGAGCCCGTCAGCAGGATGATTGGCACATCGATCAGGCACACGACGCCACCGGGAAGGAGCCGGCAAGGGTCGACGGATGGAGTGAACAGAACTGAGCGAAGCTCCATGAACTTCAGGAACTCCGTCTTCTGCTCATCGGTGACCTTGAACTCAGACTTCTCCGAATAGACGATCGGTGGCGCTTTCAGCCTCTTCGCCTTCTTGCTCGGCGGGTCCGCCGCAATGACGCCCATGGAAAGCAAGGCCAACACGCAGGCTGCCACTGTTCTTTGAAGACCTTTCACTGAAACCTCCGCAATGGTTGACGTCCGATCCCTCCACCGGACGACAGGACTGTATGCGAGGGCCGACCCGGGGCAACATCAAGTTTGAGAATGGCGGGCCAGAGCAGGATGCCGAACCGCTCGCGGTCGGAATCGATCGTTGACCTGTTCGAGCTTGTCCTCTAACGTCCGCAGCGCGCGGATCCCGCTTCGGGGTCGCGAACCATCGTTCAACCGGGAGGGACGCCTTGAAGACCCAGACGGTCGTTGTGTATGCCGGCCTCGCAGCCCTCGTGCTTGTCGTCGCCTACCAGTTCCTTCCGAAGATCACGAAGGCGCAGTGCGACGACGACTACGCAACCTATTGCAGCTCAGGCACTTGCGAGCTGACGGTCACGCTGGGCGCGTGCCTGCAGACGGCCGTCACCGTCGTGCCCGATACGCTGCACGTGTGCAAGAACAACCTGCCGCTCAACTGGACGATCAAGACAGTCGGCTACGTCTTCGACAAGAACGGAGGAATCTATTTCAAGAAAGATGAGGACAAGAAGGACTTCGACAAGGAATTCTGGGGTGGTACGACCTATTCCTGGCGCGATAAGCACGGCAAGAAGAACCCCGATATCTACTACGGTCTGCGCATCCTGAAGGACGGCGGCGGCCCGTGCACCACGGTAGACCCGCGCATCAGCAACGATTGACCGCTCGTTAGCTCGAGGCATTGGTGCAGTGTCCGAACTTGCGGACATCGGCGATCGCGGCAGTCTGTCTGCACGCCCGCGACCGCGCTAGTCTGTCACTGCAGCCATCGCCCTGGTCAGCGTCGCTTCCAGGATCGACGTGCGAACGGGCTTTTCACTGAACGTGAGGTCGTAGCGTTTCACAGCGTCGGCGATGTCGGCCTCTTCGACGACTCCGGCCATCACCTGCGCCGTCAACACGACGATGGGCGACCTCGGATCCTTTTCCCGCAGGGCCGCGATCAACTTCGCAACGCTGGTCTCGTCGACGATCCAGTCGATGACGTAGCCGTCGTACTTCTGCGCAGCCGCACTCGCGAGCAGATCGGCAATCTTGTAAAAGGGCCTAGTGTCGTATCCGCTCGCTTCAAAGTGCGCGCAGATCGAATTGGTCAGGTCCTGATCGTCGTCGAGCACGGCGACGACCTTGCGCGTTGTCGCCAACGGTCGCGCCTCGAGCTTTTCGATCTTGTAGACGACCTCGTCTGTCGTCTCGCCCGCTGGAACAGCGGACCACCCCGATGACGTCTTGATCGCGACCACCGCCCCCGCGGCCTGAAGTCGATCGACCGCTTCTCCAAGCCACATCCGGCACGGCATCTGGGCCGAGCCGACGGTCATCACGCCATGGACCGAAGACCCGGGCTGAGTTGCGCCGACGACATCGGCGAGGGTCTCGCCGAACAGCGCGGCCACCTTCGCCAGGTCTTCGAGCGACCACGGTGATGCGCCCGTCATGCGCCGATGAGCCTGCGAGTACGACAAGCCCGTCGCCTCGGCCAGCCAGGCGGACCAGCGGTACCTCGGCAGCCCGTGCCGCTCCATCAGCCCGCGAACACACGTGACAGCAAGGGGAAAGCCAGCCTCGGCGGGCTCTGATCTCGGTAGATCGGCGGTTGACATCGGGTTTACGCCAAGCTTCAGACCTTGTCGCAAATGGTTAGGATATGCGAACAGAGATACACAACAGAAGGAATACCTTGCTCTTTATGCGAGTCTGTAGGCAATAGGAGCGGCGTCACGCGCATTCTGCGCCAATTCGCCCGAGCACGAGCCTCTCCAATTCGCTCACAACCACTGTTCCCGGGGAGTCCAGATGAACGTGCTCTTGATCGATGACCATCCTCTGATCCTCCACGCCATGCGCTCGCTGGTGCAGCAGTTGGCCGAACGGGTCGAAGTGCTGACTGCCTCCAGTTCGCAAGCCGCCCGCGACGCCCTGTCTTCCGGCCGCGAGTTCGACTTGGCCTTGCTCGATCTGCAGTTGGGGCAAGAAGATGGTTTCGCACTCTTGGAGGAGCTGAGGCAGTCCTCTCCAGCGCTGCCGATCGTCGTGATCGCGGCATCCGATTCTCGCGACGACGTGATGCGGGCCATCGACTTGGGTGCGATGGGTTTCGTTCCCAAGTGCACGAGCAACGACGCACTGGTGTCCGCGCTCGAGATGGTGATTTCGGGGGGCATCTATCTACCGCCATCGGTCATGCGCTCGGGCTCGTCACCGCGGCCGCCGTCGCATCGCAGCGCCTCGCCGCACTGGGACGAGCGACTGGAAAGCGATCGCGCCGCGGCAACCGTCGCCTCGCTCGACCTCACTCCGCGCCAGAAAGAGGTCCTTGCGTTGCTCCTGCGCGGGCAGTCGAACAAACTGATCGCGCGTGCTCTCAACTTGTCTGTGGAGACGATCAAGGATCACGTCGCCGCCGTGCTGCGATCGCTGAACGTCAGCTCGCGCACCCAGGCCGTCGTCGCCGTCAGCCAGATGTCGCGGTCGGGAGCGACGCCGGCGTGGCGCCAGCCCACGCATGCAGCGCCTCGTCTGTGATTCGCGCTGAACACGCATTCGTCCAATTGTCGGTGCAGGAAACACGAGTCGACTCCCAAGTGAGAATCGTCGACGACCTGTGTCATCAGGTGCAGAAGGCGTCTGATCAAGAAGCTTAGACTGCGCATGTGGTCATCGTCACCGGCTCCATCCAGGCCCGCCTCGACACTGTCGACGAGCTGCGCCGCCTGAGCCTCGAACACGTTGCCCGCTCGCGTGCCGAGCCGGGCTGCCTCGAGCATGGTGTCGCGGTCGATGCGAACGACGGCCTTCGCCTCGTGTTCTTCGAGCGCTGGGCGGACCGCGATGCGTTGCTCATGCACTTTCACGTGCTGGCATCGCGCGAGTTCGTCGCGCAGGTCGCGCGGCTTGCGGCGCACCCTCCGGTGATCGCGGCCTACGAAGCGACCGAAGTTCCGCTGCGCTGAGCCGCTCTTCCGAGGCGCAATGGTGGCCCGCGACCTCCAACTAGAAGCGGCCGCCGCGATCTAGGATTCGGTCATGAATCGGACCACAGTCCTGGCTGACTCGGACGACCACCGCGACCAATTCCCAACAAAGTCTGCCGCAAGGCGGCATGGTCGATGGGCTTCATCAGGCAGGCGTCGAAATTGCGGAGGACACGTTCATCCACCTCGACCGCACTTGTCGCCACGAACCGTGTCGGACGATTCGGGCCTTCACTTCGCCTCGCTTCTTCAGCGAGTTCGGCACCGCCACGGCCGGGCATCTCGAGGTCCAGAAGAGCAACGTCGTAACGACGCGAAGATAGCAACTCAGATGCTGCTTTGGATGTCCTCGCACGATCGCACTCGAAGCCCAGCTCTTCGACGACGCTCGTAAGCGCGTCCAGAACCTCGCTTCGATCGTCGACGACAAGTACCCGCCCGGTCGAGCTATCCGGCACCACAAGATCGTCGCCCGCAACTAGCGTCGCTGGAACGCGCAAGGTGAACGTTGTCCCGTTCCCGGGCTCGCTAACGACATCGATGCATCCATCGAGCAGGCGGACCAGCGTTCGGACGATGGCCAGTCCTATGCCGGATCCCTCTCCCCTTCGGGAATGTGGTCCGGGCGTGCTGTCGGGTGAGAACAACGTTGGCAGCACCTCGGCGTCGATTCCAGGGCCACTGTCGGAAACGCGGAATTGGAGTGTCTGCGATTCATGCTCGAACTCCGACAACGCTACATAGACAAAGCCGCGTTCGGTATAGCGAATGGAATTAACGACCAGATTGGTTAGGATCTGATCGATGCGGGCGCTGTCCGCAGTCGCGAAGATCGGTTCGTCTGGCGTATCAACCCGCAGTTCAAGTCCTTTGGCCGCAGCCAAATCATGAGCTGCCGCCGCGACACTTTCGAGCAAGGCACACGCGTCAAATGGCGATGGCCGCACTTCCAAATGGCCCGCTTGCCCTTTCGCCAGGGTGACGAGGTCATTCAGGTGCGTATTCAGAAGCAGAGAAGATCTCCGAACCCGGCGAATGAGCTCGCCTTCCTCGGCGGTGGAGTGCGCTTGGCGCAGCTCGAGGACATCGAGTGCAGAAACGATCCCCTGAAGCGGCGAACGCAGCTCGTGGCTGACCTTCGCAAGGAACATGCTTCGACTTTCGTTTGCCTCGCGCATCGCCTCCACGTGCTCACGCTGTGCCCGCAGAGACCGTTCTTCGGCCGCCGCTTGTACTCGCGTACTTCGAAGAACGAATGCCGATCCCATCAGCGCGAGGACTATCGCGAAGGCAACGTTGGTGGCGAGGAGTAGTTGCTGCCCCAGTCGCGCTCCCTCGCCCAGTTGTCTGGTGAAGGTGATCTCGAGGTCGGTGAGACGTTCGTTCAGCCTCGGGGCTTGCTCACGAACATTCTGGATCGCGGGCGCGCTCAAGTTGCCTGCGAGCACACCTTCGTGAGCTCTCGCCGCGAGCAAGGCCAGTTGCTCGATCAGAGCATCTCCTTCAGTCCAGGTCGCGATCGCATCCGACATCAACCTAGTGTGATGAAACCAGAGGAACAGTCGAATCGCTCCCGGAATGTCGTCTGGATGCGTACCACTTTGAAGAAGACCACGCTGCGCCAGCTCCGGGTTCGGTGGGCTGCGTTGCAGCGCCTCTCTGGCGATTCGATCGCCTCTTGGGATCGCCAACGCGAGCAAGAAGCGTTTGTAGTCTTCCTCGGAGGCGGATTGAGCGTAGTTGAGCAAATGAACGTGCGCTTCCTTCTGTCCTTTCGTGTACCAGCTCTCGCCCGTCGCATAGGCACGGACGGCTGACATCAGATCGATGCTGATCGCGGCGACGGCCAGTTGCAGCGCAAGGATGCAGCCGAACATTGCGAGAAGTGGCCATGAGCGCGATCGGACAGAAGGCAAGGTCGCTTCGGCCAGCCCATCTTCGGGGCGAGATGAACTGCGAGCGAACTGCGGGTCGTCCATCACATCGGTCCAGTCTTGATCAGTCCCTGCCAATCGCCAACGTCCTGGCCAGCGTGCCTTAGACGATTGAGGTATGAGCCGTGAGTCGGAGGAGCTCAGCGCATCTGCTGTGACGGCGCGGCCTTCGGCGCGCCGAGGCGCGCACGGTGACGCGCGATCTGCGCGCGTACCTGCTCGGGCGCGGTGCCGCCGAGGATGTTGCGCGAGGCGAGTGAACCCTTGAGCGCGAGCACGCTCTGCACCTCGGCGCCGATCGCGGGGTGGAAGCTCTGCAGCACTGCCAGCGGAAGCTCGCTCAAACCCACGCCCTCGGCCATTGCATGCTTGACGACTTTCGCCACGGCTTCGTGGGCGTCGCGGAAGGGAACGCCCTTGTAGACGAGCGCGTCGGCGAGGTCGGTCGCGGTCGCGTAGCCGAGGGTCGTCGCACGCTCCATCGCTTCGGCCTTGACCGCGATGCCCGGGATCAGCTCGGCGAACACGCGCAGCGTGTCCTTCAGCGTGTCGACGGTGTCGAACAGCGGCTCCTTGTCTTCCTGGTTGTCCTTGTTGTAGGCGAGCGGCTGGCCCTTCATCAGCATGAGGAGCGCCATCAGGTGGCCGGCGACGCGGCCGGTCTTGCCGCGCGCGAGCTCGGCAACATCGGGGTTCTTCTTCTGCGGCATGATCGATGAACCGGTGCAGAAGCGGTCGGCGAGCTCGACGAAGCCGAAGCTCTGGCTCGACCACAGCACGATCTCTTCGCTCAGCCGTGAGACGTGCACCATCGCCAGGCTCGCCGCGGCGGTGAACTCGATCGCGAAGTCGCGGTCGCTGACGGCGTCGATGCTGTTGAGGCAGACGCCTTCCATGCGCAGCGCCTTCGCGACCGCCTCGCGGTCGAGCGGAAAGCTGGTTCCCGCGAGCGCCGCCGCGCCGAGCGGCAGGCGGTTGGTGCGCGAGCGCACTTCGGTCATCCGCTCGGCGTCGCGCGCGAACATCTCGACGTACGCGAGCAGGTGGTGCGCGAACGACACCGGCTGCGCCACCTGCAGGTGCGTGAAGCCGGGCATCACCGTCTCGGTGTGCTGCACCGCGAGCTCGACGAGCGCGCGCTGCAGGTCGCCGAGCAGTGCGCCGATGTCTTCGATCTCGTCGCGTAGCCACAGCCGCACGTCGGTCGCGACCTGGTCGTTGCGCGAGCGGCCGGTGTGCAAGCGCTTGCCGGCGTCGCCCGCGAGCTCGACCAGGCGCGCCTCGATGTTGAGGTGGACGTCTTCGAGTTCGATCTTCCACGCGAACGTGCCGCGCTCGATCTCCTCGCTGATCGTCGCCATGCCGCGGCGAATCGCCGCCAGGTCGGCGGCGGTGATGACGCCCTTGTCGGCGAGCATCGCCGCGTGGGCGAGGCTGCCGGCGATGTCGGCGCGCCAGAGGCGTTGGTCGAATGCGACGCTGGCCGTGTATCGCTTCACGAGCTCGCTCGTCGGCTCCGAAAAGCGCGCCGACCAGGCCTCGGATTTCTTCTCGAATTGGTTCGCGGCCATGGCTCTCGGAGCTTCCCGGGTCTTGCCGAGCGTGCGCAACGCACGGATTGCTGTCGTCGGCGGCGCCAGAGCACCCCACGGCGGGGCGTCGGTTGGCGACAATCCCGGGGATGTGCAACCTCAGGATGTGCGCGATTCTATCGGCGGCGTCTCGTCGCCGATGAGCATCGACATGGCCGCGCCAGCGCCCATCGGCGGCACCGCCCCGCGCACGACCGGTTTCGGCAACACGGTCTTCGACGTCGTCGCTCCCGAAGGCGCGGCGCGGCGCGGGCCCGAGTCCGCGTTCGACGTCTGCCACGTCGGCGTCGTCTTGCGCGCGCTCGTCTTCGTGCACGGCGTGATGGCGATCGGCCTGGTGTTCGCCGCCACCAGCTTCGCCGCCTGGCTCACGCTGACTGCGGCCGGCGCGAGTGTCGCCCTGCCGGCGGTGCTGCTCTGGCTGCTCGTCCTCTGCGGGCTGAAGGCGCAGCTCGCGCGCGCGCCGGTCGCCGCGCAGTGGGCAACCGTTGTCGCGCTCGGTGCGCTCGCCGCGTTCGGCGGCTCGCGCCTGATCGCCTTGCTGCTGCCCGACGCTTCGACCGGAGCCGGCCTCGCCGCTCTGCTCGGCGCCGGCCCGGCCCTCGCCGGCGCCGCGATGGCGGCGGCGATCTTCCTCTGGCTGCGGCTGATGGCCAAGGCAACGCTGCCGGCCGAGACGACGGCGCGCCTCGCCGAGCTGCAGTCGCGCATCCGCCCGCACTTCCTGTTCAACACGCTCAACACCGCGCTGACGCTGGTGCGGCTCGACCCGGCGAAGGCCGAGGGTGTCCTCGAGGATCTCGCCGAGCTGTTCCGCGTCGCCATCACCGAGAGCACCGAGTCGGTCTCGCTCGGCGAGGAGGTCGAC
The DNA here is from genome assembly GCA_036496385.1 of Caldimonas sp. Lineage (GTDB taxonomy): Bacteria > Pseudomonadota > Gammaproteobacteria > Burkholderiales > Burkholderiaceae_C > Schlegelella_A. Next base: position 22,397 of record DASXLD010000079.1, read on the forward strand.
CTGGCACGCCGCTACCTCGACATCGAGCAGATCCGCTTCGGCAGCCGCATGCACGTCGCCTGGGAGCTCGACCCGCAGGCCGCGTCGGCGCGCGTGCCGCCGCTGCTCCTGCAGCCGCTGGTCGAAAACGCCGTCCGCCACGGCGTCGAGCCGTCGATCGAAGGCGGAGTCATTCGCGTGCGCACCAAGGTCAAGCTAGGCCGCGCCGTGCTGTCGATCGCCAACAGCGTGCCCAAGGAGCCGTCGCGGCCCGGGCACGGCATGGCGCTGAAGAACGTCCGCGAGCGTCTGCGCCTGATGCATGACGTCGCCGCGCAGTTCGAGATGCGCCAGGACCAGGATGTCTTTCGAGTCCAGATCGTGGTGCCCCTATGAGTGCTGATCCTTCCCAAGTGATGTCCGATCCGTCCGATGCCCCGTTACGCGTGCTCGTCGTCGACGACGAGGAGCTGGCGCGAATGCGCCTGAAGAGCCTGGTCGCCGAATGCGGCGAGCCGAGCGCTGTCGTCGTCGGCGAGGCGGCCAATGCCGCGCAAGCGCTGGTCTGGCTGGCGACGCGCAGCTGCGATCTGCTGCTGCTCGACGTCCAGATGCCGGGCCGCGACGGCACCCAGCTCGCCGCCGAGCTGCGGACGCGAACGCCAGCGCCGGCAGTCGTGTTCGTGACGGCGCATCCGGAGCACGCCCTCCAGGCGTTCGATCTCGAAGCGGTCGACTACCTGACCAAGCCCGTCAAGCGCGAGCGCCTGCAGGCGGCACTGCGTCGCGTCGCCCAGCGCCTCGGCGCGCCGGTGAAGCCGGGCGGCGCCGTCAAGGTCGACGAGGATGGCCCGGTGATCGTCGTCAGCGACCGCGGCCGCATCATCCGCGTCCCGGTCTCCGATGTCCTCTACATGAAGGCCGAGCTGAAGTACGTGACCCTGCGCACCGCGGAGCACACGCACGTCCTCGACGACTCGCTCGCCGAGCTCGCCGAGCGCCTCGGCGACCGGTTCCTCCGCGTCCACCGCAACGCGCTCGTCGCCAAGCGCGCCGTGCGCGCGCTCGAGCGCCGCGCGATCGCCGGCGAGAACGCCGACGACGGCATGGAGGCGTGGGGCGTCTGCATCGCGCCCGTCAACGAGTGGCTCGCGGTCTCGCGCCGTCAGGTGGCGGCCGTTCGCGAGGCGCTGGTCGTTCCCGACCGCTAGGGTCTCGGGGTTGCCGTCGCGGCCGGGCCTCGGCATCGCGCCGGTTCCAGAATGCAAGCGTGAACGCCTCAGGCGGCCCCTCTCACCCTCGCTCCTCCGAGCGGCCGCTCGGGTCGATCGTCGCGGTGCTGGTTGTCGTCGCCGCGGTGGCGATCGTCGCCTGGAAATGGTTCTCTGCCGCCGGTCACGACCCGCCCACTCCGGCCGAGAGCGCGATCGTTTCGTCGCCGCCGGCGGCCGCTCCGGCGCCGCCGCCCGCCGAGGCAGTGCCCGAGGAGACCGGGCCTGCAACGAGCACTGCGAGCGGCACCGAGCTGATCGAGGTCTGCGGCGTCGGCTGGGTCCAACCCGATGCGTCGGGGTCGATCGACACGCCACTGCGTTCCGCTCCCGATGTCGTCGCGAGCCAGCGCGCATTGCTCGAGTCGCTGCGGCAGGACGATGGCGAGCTCGGCATCGCGCTGGCGACGTTTCTGGAACTGCACGGCGCGGCGCGCGGCGGTGCAGAGGCCGATCCGGCCCTGTCGCTATCGTGCAAGCCTCCCGACTGCGCGACGAGCGACGAGAACCGGCAATTCGCTTCCACCCGGATCGAGCAGCTTGCAAGCCTGGCTTCGACCACGCGAGATCCCCGCGTCTACCGGCTGGCGATGCAAGCCTGCAAATTCAACCCCTCGGCGGGCAGTTGCGCGCTGCTGAATTCCGCCCAATGGGCCCTCCTCGCAGTCGGCAATGCAGCGCCGTGGCTGGAGATCCTGCAAGACGCCTCGCAGCGCAACGATGCGGCGCAGATCGACGAAGCGCTCTACCGCATCGGCACTGCGGCTCGCTATGAAGACGACAGCCTCTTCGTGCCCGGTCTGATTGCCGACCGCGCCAAGGCGCAGGGCGTCGATCTCATCGCCAGCGAGTTGCTTGCGGTCGATGCCTTCCTCAAGATGACGCTGACCTCGCCCGGGTTCCAGGCGATCACCAAGAGCTGCAGCGTCGCCGCTCTTGCCGATGCGAATCGGCGCCAGGCCTGTGACGGCGCTGCATCGACATTGGCCGAACACTCCAATTCCATGCTGACCCTCATCATGGGAACCTCTCTCGGGCGGCGCCTGGGTTGGCCCGCGGATCGGGTCGACGCGATTCGCGGTCTGCAGTTCGCGCGCGACGCAATGCTGCGCGAAAGCGATCCCGAAATCTCGTTCGAAAGCGCCCTGAGCATTCCCGGCTCCTGCGCCGGCGCTCGTCGCCTCCTCGCCCGGTTTTCGACCGAGGGCCGCGTCGGCGAGGTGCAGGCGGTGCGCGACTGGTTGAGCGCCAGCGGCAAGCCCATCGCTCCGTACGCGCTCCAGGCGCACGAGATGTTTCGCCGTCGCGACGAGGCCGATACGGTCAATGCCGCGGCCGCTGCGGCTTCGGCCATCGCCGCGGCGCCGCCGGCCTCTGCAGCATCGTCCGCCGGAGCATCGGCCGCTGCCGATGCAGCGTCGGCTGCTGCCGCGCCGCCGGCCGCCGCGCCGCCGGCCGCCGCGCCGCGCGTCGCCGGCTAGCCCGTATTGCGCAACCCCGCCGCGAGGCCGTTGATCGAGATCAGGATGCCGCGCTGGACGCGCTCCGTGCCTGGATCGTTCTTGGCGCGCGCGCGGTAGCGTCGCATCAGCTCGACCTGGAGGTGGTTGAGCGGGTCGAGATACGGAAAGCGGTGCTCGATCGATCGCGCGAGCGCGGCATTGCCGGCGAGCCGGTTGGCGCTTCCGGTGATAAGCGTCAGCGCCGCGTTCGTGCGCTCCCACTCCTCCACGATGCGCGCGAAGATGCGCCGGCCGGCCTTGCGGTCGTCGGCCAGCGCGGCGTAGCGCGCCGCGATCGCCATGTCGCTCTTCGCGATCACCATGTCGAGGTTCGAGATCAGCGTCGCGAAGAACGGCCACTCGCGTGCCATCCGCTGCAGCAGCGCGACCCTCGCCCTGCGCCCGCGGCCGCTGCCGAGGAACGCCTCGATGCCGAGGCCGAAGCCGTACCAACCCGGCAGGGCGACGCGGCACTGGCCCCAGCTGAAGCTCCACGGGATCGCGCGCAGATCCTCGATCGCACGCGAGGCTTTGCGCGACGCCGGCCGCGAGCCGATGTTGAGCTCGGCGATCTCGCGGATCGGCGTCGCGCTGAAGAAGTAGTCGGCAAAGCCCGGCGTCTCGTAGACGAGCGCGCGGTACGCCGCCATGCTCGCGGCGCTGATCGCCCCGGCCGCGTCGAGGTAGCTCTGCGGCGCCGATCGCGTCGGCTGCAGCAGCGTCGCCTCGAGTGTCGCGGCGACCAGCGTCTCGAGGTTCCTGCGGCCGATCTCGGGTTGCGCATACTTCGACGCGATCACTTCGCCTTGCTCGGTGAGGCGGATCTGGCCGTTCACCGTGCCCGGCGGCTGCGCCAGGATCGCCTCGTAGCTCGGGCCGCCGCCGCGCCCGACGGTGCCGCCGCGCCCGTGGAAGAGGCGCAGCGTGATGCGGTGCGAGCGGCCGAGCTCCGCGAAAAGCGCGACCAGCGCGATCTCGGCGCAATAGAGCTCCCAGTTGCTCGTGAAGGCGCCGCCGTCCTTGTTGCTGTCGCTGTAGCCGATCATGACGTCCTGCTCGGCGCCCGAGCGCTGGACCAGGTCGGCGATGCCGGGCAACGCGTAGTACTCGCGCATGATCTGCGCGGCGCTGCGCAGGTCGCCGATCGTCTCGAACAGCGGCGAGACGATCAGCGCCGTCGTCGCGCCGTCGTCGAGCGTGCCGCGCACGAGGCCGGCCTCCTTCAGCAGCACGAGCACTTCGAGCAGGTCGCTGACGCTCTCGGTGTGCGAGATGATGCAGTGGCGCAATGCCTCGCGGCCGAAGCGGCGGAGCATCTCGGCGGCGGCCTCGAAGATCGCAAGCTCCTTCAAGCTCTCGGCGCTGTACGCGGTCGCGCGTTCGCTCTCGACGACGCGCAGCGGCCGCGCATCGTCGAGAACGCGCAGCAGGAGAGTGCGCTTCGCCGCTTCGTCGAGCGCGGCGTAGCGGGGCTCGATGCGGGCGGTGGCGAGCAGCTCGGCGACGACCGCCTCGTGCTTGTCCGAGCTTTGCCGCAGGTCGACCGTCGCGAGGTGGAAGCCGAACACCTGCGCCGCGCGGATCAGCGGTGCCAGGCGCGGCCGCACCAGCGCATCGGCGTGATGCGACACGAGCGAGGTCTCGATCGTGCGCAGGTCGGCGAGGAAGTCGCTCGCTGCCGGATACGGATCGCGCGGCGCGATCGCGTGGCGCAGCGCTTCGGCTCCCGTCAGCTCGTGCAGCGTCGTCGCGAGCCGGGCGTAGACGCCGATCAGCGCCCGCCGGTAGGGCTCGTCGGCACGGTGCGGGCTGCCGTCGCCCGAGGCGTCGGCGAGGCGGGCGAGCGCCGGCGTCACCGGCTGCAACGTCGCCGAGTTCGAAAGCTCGGCACCGAGCTCGTGCACCTGCGTCAGGTAGTGGCGAAGCGCGGTCTCCGCCTGGCGCGCGAACGCGGTGCGCAGCGTCGCTGCGTCGACGAACGGGTTGCCGTCGCGATCGCCGCCGATCCATTGACCCATGCGAAAGAAACTCGCGACCGTGCGGCCCGGCAGCGCCGCCTCGACGTCGTGGTAGAGGATCGGGATCTGGGTCAGGAACGTCGCGCGGTAGTAGCTGAGCGCGTTGTCGATCTCGTCTTCGACCGTCAGCTTCGCCGTTCGCAGCATGCGCGTCTGCCAGAGCTGGGTGACGCGCGCCCGCAGCAGCGCCTCGTTGTCGGCGAGCTCGCGCTCGCTCGAGCCCGGCGCTCGTGCCGCCAGCAGCTCGGCGATCGCACGCTCGGCATCGAGGATGCTCTTGCGCTGGACCTCGGTCGGGTGCGCGGTGAGCACCGGCGAGATGAAGGCGCGGTCGAGTACCGCCGCGATGCGGTCGGCGCCGATGCCGCGCCGCGCCAGCCGCTGGAACGCCAGCGGCAGCGATCCTTCCTGCAGGTGGCCCTGGCGCTCGTGGAAGGCGCGGCGGCGCAGGTGGTGCCGATCTTCGGCGATGTTGGCGAGATGCGAGAAATAGCTGAATGCGCGGATCACGCTGACCGTTCGCTCGCCGCTCAGGCGCGTCAGCAGCCGGTCGAGGTCGCGACCGGCGCTCTTGTCGCGCTTGAGGCGGTAGGCGACGGCGAGCTGGCGGATGCGCTCGACGCGCTCGTACGCGGCCTCGCCTTCCTGCTCGCGGATGACGTCGCCGAGGATCCTGCCGAGCAGGCGGATGTCGTCGACCAGCGGCTGGTTCTTCTGCGCCGCACGCGCGGCATCACGATCGGTCTGGGCCATGGCCGCGATCATGCAGGAGCCGTGCCTGCTGGCATGATCGCGCCTGCATGCCACAGCCCGCACCCACGCTTCGTTCGCTGCCTCCTCGGGGCACCCTCGGTCCCTTCTCGCCGGCCGGCCGGGACTGGCATGACTGAATCGATCGTCATCGCGACGCGCGAAAGCCGTCTCGCGCTCTGGCAGGCCGAACATGTCCGGGCGTTGCTGATGCGCTCCGGTGACGTCGAGGTCACGCTGCTGCCGATGACGACCCAGGGCGATCAGATCACCGATCGCACGCTGGCGAAGGTCGGCGGCAAGGGCTTGTTCGTCAAGGAGCTCGAGACTGCACTCGCCGATCGCCGCGCCGACATCGCCGTCCACTCGCTGAAGGACGTGCCGATGGACCTGCCGCCGGGGTTCGCGCTCGCCGCTGTTCTCCGCCGCGAGGATGCACGCGATGCCTGGATCTCGAACCGCTTCGCGTCGCTCGCCGCGCTCGCCGCCGGCGCGGTCGTCGGCACGTCGAGCCTGCGCCGCGTCGTCCAGCTCGCCGCGCTGCGCCCCGACCTGCGGATCGAGCCGCTGCGCGGCAACCTCGACACCCGGCTGCGCAAACTCGACGAGGGGCAGTACGACGCGATCGTCCTCGCCGCCGCCGGGCTCGTCCGCCTTGGCGCCAGCGATCGCATCCGCGCCCGCTTCGAGACCGCGGAGATGCTGCCGTGCGCCGGCCAGGGCGCGCTCGCGATCGAGACCCGGGCCGACGCCCGCGCGCTGCTCTCGCGTCTGCAGGCGTTCACCGACATGCCGACGCGTCTGGCGGTGACTGCCGAACGTGCCGTCTCGCGGGCGCTCGGCGGCAGCTGCAGCATGCCGCTCGCCGCGCACGCACGCTGGCAGGGCGACACGCTCGTTCTCGATGCCGCGGTCGGCAATCCCTCCGATCGCTCGGCGCCGCTGTTGCGCAGCCGGAGCGCCGGCCGCGCTGCCGACGAACACGTCGCCGAGTCGCTCGGCACCGACGCCGCCGAGGCGCTGCTCGCGGCCGGGGCAGCGCCGTACCTTGCCGCGGCGGAGCAGCTCGCGGCACCGGACCTGGCGTGAGCGCGGCGCGGCCCGTGCGCGTTCTTGTCACGCGCCCGGCCGCGCAAGCGGCGGTCTGGGTCGAGCGGCTGCGCGAGCGCGGCATCGACGCCGAGTCGCTGCCGTTGATCGAGATCGCGGCGGCCGATGATCCTGCCCCGCTCCACGCAGCCTGGCAGGCGATCGCGACGTTTCGCCTCGTCGTCTTCGTCAGCGCCAATGCGGTCGAGCAGTTCTTTGCCGTTCGCCCGGACGGCCCGGCGTGGCCGGACGGAGTCGATGCCGGCGCGCCGGGTGCCGGCACTGCAGAAGCGTTGCGCGCTGCCGGCTGCCCGGCAGCAGCGATCGTCAGCCCGCCGGCCGACGCCGGGCAGTTCGATTCCGAGGCGCTCTGGGATCGCCTCCACGGACGCGACTGGCGCAACGCGCGCGTGCTCGTCGTGCGCGGCGACGGCGGCCGCGACTGGCTCGCCGACCGCCTCGTCGAGCGCGGCGCGCGGGTCGAGATGATCGGCGCGTATCGGCGCCTCGCGCCGACGTTCGCCGGTGCCGCGCGCGAGCGGCTCGAGGCTGCCGCGACGAGCGCCGACGTCGTCTGGCTGTTCAGCAGCTCGGAAGCGATCGCGAATCTCGCCGGCGCCGCAGGCGGCGGCCGCTGGAGCGGCGCGCGCGCCGTCGCGACGCATCCTCGCATCGCCGCCCGTGCACGCGCGCTCGGCTTCGGCGTCGTCCGCGAAGCCGGCGCAGCGATCGATGCGGTGATCGGCTGCATACAATCGATCGAACCGTGAACGACGCACCCTCGCCAGCCTCCCAGCAACGCGAGCTCGCTTCTTCGCCGGACTCCCTCACGTCCTCGCCCGCTGCGAGCGCCGCCGCAGCGGCTTCGGGCGCGGCTGCCGCTGTCGCTGCCGAGCCGACGCCACTGCGCGGCACGCGTTTGCTCTGGATCGCCGTCCTCGTGCTCGCACTGCTCGCAATCGTCGCGATCGTCTTCGCCTGGCGGGCCGACCAGCGCGTGCGCAGCAGCGAGCGCGAGCTGGTCAAGCGGCAACAGGACAGCGCCATGCTCGTCACCGAGGCGACCCTTGTCGCTCGCCAGGCGCAGGAGGGCGCGCGCGAAGCGGCGGCGAAGGCCGCTCTGCTCGAGGCACGCCTCAATGAAGTCGCGCTGCAGCGCGGTCAGCTCGAGGCGCTCGTCCAGTCGGTCGCCCGGTCGCGCGACGATAACCTCGTCGCCGACAGCGATGCGGCTCTGCGCGCTGCACTGCAGCTCAGTTCGCTCACCGGCAGCGCCGAGCCGATTGTCGCCACGCTGAAGCAGATCGATGACCGGCTCGCGAGTGCCGACGAGCCACGCCTCGAGCCGGTGCGCCGCGCGATCGCGCGCGACCTCGTTCGCGTCAGGGCGGCGAGCGTCGCCGACGTCGCGACGCTTTCGATCCGGCTCGACGAGGTCGTCCGCATGGTCGACGAGCTCCCTCTGCTGTCGGCCGCCGAGCCGCGCCGCGACCTGGCGCGCACCCCGTCGGCGGCGGCCGCTGCCGTGCCGGCATCGGCGCCGTCGTCGGCAGCGGCCGGTTTCGGCGACTGGTTGTCGCGCGGATTCGGCCAGGCGGGTCGCACCATCGCCGAGAGCACATGGGCCGAGATCCGCTCACTCGTGCGCATCACGCGCATCGACCATCCCGAGGCGATGCTCGTCGCGCCCGACCAGGCGTTCTTCCTGCGCGAGAACCTGAAGCTCAGGCTGCTGAACGCACGGCTTTCGCTGCTCGCGCGCCAGTTCGACGCGGCCCGCGCTGACGTGCGCTGGGTGACAGGAGCGATCGAGCGCTATTGCGACCGCTCTTCGAAGCGCACCCAGATCGCGCTCGACCTGCTCGTCGAGGTCGCGCAGCAAGCGCGGCAGGCCGCGCCGGCGCGCCCGGACGATACGTTCGCGGCCCTGGCCGCCGCCGGCTCGCGTTAGATTCATCGAGCAACGCGTGCGCCTCGCGATCTGGTTCGTCCTGCTGTTCGCCGTCGCGGTCGTCGCGGCGACGACGTTCGGCACCAACGACGGGTTGGCGAGCTTTTACTGGGGCGAGTGGCGTCTCGATCTTTCGCTCAACTTTTTCGTGCTGATGCTGGTCGGCACCTGCTTCCTGCTCGTCGCGGTGATCCAGGCGATCGGCTCGCTGATCGGCCTGCCCCGGCGTGCGCGCGAGTGGCGCACCGCCCGCCGCGATCGGACCGGGCAGGCGGCTCTGCGCGAGGCGCTCGCGCAATACTTCGGTGGCCGCTACGCCCGGGCACAGAAGTCGGCGCAGCGCGCGCTCGCGATCCAGGCCGAAACGCCGGAGCTCGCGCAGGACAACGAGTTCACGGTGCTCGGCCACCTGCTCGCAGCCGGCAGTGCGCACCGCGTGCAGAACCGGGCATTGCGCGACGAGGAGCTGCGCCGTGCGTTCGAGCTCTCGCAGCGCAGCCCGGCGGCGCGTCCCGCAGAGGAGGGCGCGCGTCTGCTTGCCGCCGAATGGGCACTCGATGACCGCGACGCGCCGCGTGCGATCGAGTTGCTCAACGCCTTGCCGCACGGCGTCGCGCGGCGTACCCATGCGTTGCGGCTGAAGCTGCAGGCGGCACGCCTCGGCCGCCAGCCGCAGGAGGCCTTGCGGACCGCGCGTCTCCTGATCAAGCACCAGGGCTTCTCGAATGTCGCCGCCGCCGGGTTGGTTCGCTCGCTCGCGTTCGAGGCGCTCGACGCCGTGCACGACATCGACCAGTTGCGCCATCTCTGGCTGTCATTCGATCCCGCGGATCGGCGCGATCCGTTCATCGCGGCCCGGGCGGCGTCGCAAGCGAGCGCGCTCGGCGCCGACGAGGATGCGCGCGCGTGGCTACGACCGCTCTGGGACAGGGTCTCCGAGCTCGCGCTCGAGGAGCGCTCGGTCGTCGCCGAGGCCCTCGCCGGTGCGACGGCTGGCATCGGTCCCGAGTGGCTGCCGCAACTCGAGTCGGCATCGCAGGGGCTGCCGCGCGATGGCGCGATCGCGCTTGCTGCCGGCAGCGCGCTCGCCGCTCGCGGCCTCTGGGGCAAGGCCAGAGCCCTGCTCGAGCAGGCGGCGGGCGACGTTGCGTTGCCCGCGACGACGCGCCGCAAGGCCTGGATCGCGCTCGCCGAGCTCGCAACCCGCGAGGGCGATGCGACCCGCGCTGCACGGTGCTTCGAGAGCGCGGCGCGCCAGGGCTGAACGGGTCGCGCTGCTACAATCACACGCTCGGCGGCTGTAGCTCAGTTGGATAGAGTACTTGGCTACGAACCAAGGGGTCGTGGGTTCGAATCCTGCCAGCCGCGCCAGAATCTCCGCCTCGCCAACGCTTCTACGGCGCCTCCGACGCCGTGCGTTCTTCGCTGCTCGACGCGGCTTGACGCCGTCGCGGCCGATCGGCCGCGTCCCGCTCAGGCGGGCCTCTGTGACGTGCGCTCGACCCACTCGGCGAAGGCAGCCAGGAACTTGTCCGCGAACTGCTTCGTCTCCGGCTTCCTGATCGCTCCTGATTCGTCGAACAGGTCACCCGCGCCGCCGATGTAGGCCTCGGGCTGCGGCATCGTCGGCATATTGAGGAAGACCAGCGACTGGCGCAGATGATGGTTGGCGCCGAAGCCGCCGACCGCGCCGGGCGAGATCGAGACCACGGCCGCAGGCTTGCCGTTCCACGCGCTTTGACCGTAGGGCCGTGAGGCGATGTCGATCGCGTTCTTCAGGACACCGGGGACCGAGCGGTTGTACTCGGGCGTCACGAAGAGAACCGCGTCCGCCTCGGCGACCTTCTTCTTGAACGCTGCCGATGGCGGCGGCGGCTGGGCGTCGTCGTCCTGGTTGTAAAGCGGCAACTGGCCGATTTCGACGATCTCGAGCGAAAGCCGCGGCGGTGCAGCGGCGACGAGCGCCTTGGCGAGCTTGCGGCTGAACGACTCCTTGCGCAAGCTGCCGACGATGACGGCGACGCGGCGGGTGGTGGCCATGGGAATCCTTTCGGGAGGGAGATGGGGGTCGCGGCAGAATCGGATCGCCAGCGTGCGCTGGTCATCTTGCCATGTCATGAACAAGGCCTTCACCCGCGAGGTCGACCGCGACGACGACGACGCCGAGGCCGACGCACCCGTCCTTCCGCAGGGCGCCAAGAACTACATCACTGCCGCCGGCTACGGGCGCTTGCGGGACGAGCTGATCGCGCTCCTCGACGACGAGCGGCCGAAGATCGTCGAGACCGTTTCGTGGGCGGCGAAGAACGGCGACCGCTCGGAAAACGGCGACTACCTTTACGGCAAGAAGCGGCTGCGCGAGATCGACCGCAGGATTCGCTTCCTGACCAAGCGGCTCGATATCGCCGAGGTCGTCGACCCGACCGTGCACCAGGGCAACGACCAGGTGTTCTTCGGCGCCATGGTGCGCTTCGCGAGCGACCACGGCGAGGAGCGGACGATCCGCATCCTTGGCGTCGACGAAGCCGAGAGCGCGCGCGGCGAGGTGAGCTGGATCGCGCCGATTGCTCGCGCGCTGCTGAAGGCACGCGTCGGCGACGAGGTCCGTCTGGTGACGCCGCGCGGCGTCGAGACGATCGAGATCCTCGAGGTTCGCTATCCGACGACGACGGCGTCGTCGTCCTGAACGGCGGCTCAGGGCTTGATGCGCGCGACCCGCAGCACCGCGGGCGAGCGCTTCAGCGTTCGCATCACGTCGGCCAGATGCAGGCGGTCACGGACGCTGAGCAGCAGCTTCAGCTCGGTCGTCTCGCTGGCCTTGTCGGTGCCCATGTCGATGTGCGTGATGTCGGCTTCTGCGTGACTCACCGCCGACGCGACCTGCGCCAGGACACCCTTGCCGTTCTTGACCAGGAGCGAGATCGCGGTCTCGAACGACCGGGTCGGCTGCTCGGCCCAATCGACGCGCATCCAGCGCTCGCTGTCGCGCTCGAGGAGGCGCTTGCCGATGCTGCAATCGGCGGTGTGCACGGTCAGCCCTTCGCCGCGGCCGAGGTTGCCGACGATCGCGTCGCCCGGGATCGGCCGGCAGCAGAGCGCGAGCTGGACCGACGCGCCTTCGCTGCCGTCGATCAGCACCAATCCTTGCGAGGGCAGCGAGTCGTCGAGGGCGGCGTAGCGGCCCATCGTCAGGGCTAGCGCGTCGGCGCGCACGCCGCCCTCGGCGAGCAGGCGCGCGAGCCGTGTCGCGACGATGGTCGCGATCTTGCGGCCGACGCCGATGTCGACGAACAGATCGGCACGGGTCTTGTTGCCGGTCCAGCGCAACAACTGCTGCCAGATCGCCGCGCCGGGACCCTCTTCGGACGGCAGGGCGAGCCCCTCGGCGCGCATCGCCTGGGCGAGCATCTTCTCGCCGAGGCCCTGCGACTCTTCCTGCTCCATGTTCTTCAGGTAGTGCCGGATCTTCGAGCGGGCGCGGCCGGTGACGACGAAGTTGAGCCAGGCGGGGTTCGGCCGCGCGTTCGGCGCACCGATGATCTCGACGACGTCGCCGCTCTTCAGCTCGACGCGCAGCGGCACCGGCTCGCCGTTGACGTTGGCGGCGACGCAGTGGTCGCCGACGTCGGTGTGGATCGCGTACGCGAAGTCGACCGGCGTCGCCCCGCGCGGCAGGGCGAGGATCTTCGACATCGGCGTGAAGACGTAGACGGCATCGGGGTAGAGGTCGATCTTGACGTGCTCGAGGAACTCGCCGGCGTCGCGGGTCTCGTCCTGGATGTCGAGCAGCGACTGCAACCAGAGCGCGCCGAGGCGCTGCGCCTCCGTGCCTTGCGCGGGCCCGTCGTCGTGCTCCTTGTAGAGCCAGTGCGCAGCGATCCCCTTCTCGGCGACGGCGTGCATCGGCTCGGTGCGGATCTGGAACTCGACCGCGGTGCCGAGCGGGCTGACCAGCGTCGTGTGCAGCGACTGGTAGCCGTTCGCCTTCGGGATGGCGATGTAGTCCTTGAATCTGCCGGGCACCGGCTTCATCAGCTGGTGGAGGACGCCGAGCGCCATGTAGCACTCGGGCAGGGTGCGCACGACGATGCGAAAGCCGAAGATGTCGTTGACCTGCGCGAACGACAGGTGCTTCTCGCGCATCTTGGTGTAGATCGAATAGAGCGTCTTCTCGCGGCCGAAGATCTGCGCTTTCAACTTGGCGACGGCGAACGCCTTCTCGACGTCCCTCTGGATCCGGTCGACGAGGTCGCGCCGGTAGCCGCGCGCCTTCTGCACCGCCTTTGACAGCGCTCCCTCGCGCCATGGCTTCAGATGCTTGAACGAAAGCTCCTGCAGCTCGCGGTAGGTCTGGTTGAGACCGAGGCGGTGCGCGATCGGAGCGTAGATCTCGAGTGTCTCGGCGGCGATCCGCGTCCGCTTGCCGGCGTCGACCGCTTCCATCGTCTGCATGTTGTGCAACCGGTCGGCGAGCTTGACGAGGATGACCCGAACGTCGCGCGTCATCGCCAGCAGCATTTTGCGGAACGACTCGGCCTGCGATTCCTCGCGGGTCGAGAAGCGCAGCTTGTCCAGCTTGGTGAGGCCGTCGACGAGGTCGGCGGTCGGTGCGCCGAAGCGCTCGATCAGCTCGGCCTTGCTGATGCCGCAGTCCTCCATCGCGTCGTGCATCAGCGCGGCCATGATCGCCTGGACGTCGAGCTTCCAGTCGGCGCAGAGGCCGGCGACGGCGATCGGATGCGTGATGTACGGCTCGCCCGAGGCGCGAAACTGGCCGAGGTGCGCCTCGTCGGCGAACCGGTAGGCGTCGCGGACGCGGCGGATGTCGACGGCGTCGAGGTAGTCGAGCTTGACGGTGAGGGCCGCGAACGAGGCAGCGGCGGCGTCGCCGGGGCTGAGCGGGTGCGACGCCGGCGCAGGCGGGCGCTTGCGAGGTGCGGACTTTGCACCTGGCACGGCGGTCGAACTGCGCGCAACCATGCCCGAATTTAGCGCGGATCGGATGCCGGCATCGAGGCCGGCGGAGCTGCGGTCGTCGCCGGTCTTGCGAGCGGTCGCTTCGACCGCCGGCGAAGGCAGGAACGAAAAGCCTGCTGCGGCGCTAGACCGGAACCTTCTTCAGCATCTCGATGCCGATTTCGCCCGCGGCGATCTCGCGCAGCGCGGTGACACCCGGCTTGTTCTTGGTCTCGACCTTGGGCGCGTGTCCCTGGCTCAGCATGCGCGCACGGTACGTCGCCGCGAGGACGAGCTGGAACCGGTTGGGAATCTTGGAGAGGCAGTCTTCGACAGTGATGCGGGCCATGGCGAATCCGGTGACGAAACGAAGGGTCGAGCGACGGGCTAGGGCAGACCGAGGGCAGCGAAGATCGCGGGCCGTGCCCGCCGCAGCGCTGAGTATTTGAGCCGCTGCGCATGGACGATCGCCTTCAGATCGAAAAGCGCCGTCTCGAAGAGAGCGTTGATTATAACGAAGTCGAACTGGCTCGCCTTCGCCACCTCGACGCGAGCGTTGTCCATCCGCTTCGCGATCACCGCGCTGTCGTCCTCGCCGCGGCGCTCGAGGCGAAGGCGCAGCTCGTCCCAGCTCGGCGGCAGCACGAAGATGAGGACAGCGTTCGGATAGAGCCGCTTGATCTGCAGAGCACCCTGCCAGTCGATCTCGAGCAGCACGTCGCTGCCGCCGGTGATCCGCTCCTCGATGCTGGCGCGCGAGGTGCCGTAGAGATAGCCGTGGACTTCGGCCCACTCGACGAACTCGCCGCGGTCGACCATGCCGCGAAAGGTCGTCTCGTCGACGAAGTGGTACTCGCGGCCCTGCTGGTCCTGACCGCGGGGCTTCCTGGTCGTGTGCGAGATCGAGAGCGTGAGATGCGAGTCGAGCTCGAGCAGAGCCTTGACGAGGGTCGACTTGCCCGCGCCGCTCGGAGCGGCGACGGCGTAGAGGTTTCCCGGGTAGTCCATTGCGTCGGGCCGAATCCCCGTCAGTTTACGTGGCGGCCGTCGGCGAGCCGACGGATGTGCCTCGTCGCGGCCGCCTCATGACGCCCGGTTTGCGGGCAAATTGCCGCTGCACCAGCGGCGCCATCGCGTTGCCGCATCGGCATTGACGCTGCCGCGCGGAACCTCGCCGCGAATGAGCGACGTCAGCTGTGCAACCGTCTCGAGCGCCTGATGCTCGATCGCGGGCTCCGTCAAGCCGCCGATGTGCGGCGTGGCGAGGACAAGCGGGTGAGCGGCGAGCGCGGGCGCCGGCATCTGGTCGGCTGCGCGGCCGACATCGAGCGCGCAGCCGGCGAGGTGTCCGGAGTCGAGCGCATCGAGGAGCGCTTCGTCGTCGACGAGCTCGCCGCGCGCGGCGTTGACGAAGAAGGCACCCGGGCGCATCGTTGCGAAGGCCGCCGCATCGAGCAGCCTCTCGGTCTCGGCGTTGGCCGGCGCCAGGCAGACGACGAAGTCGGACGAAGCGAGCAGCTCGTCGAGGCCGACCTGGCGGAGCCTGCCGCCGCGATGGTCGATCGGCTGCGGGGTTGCGGCCAGCACGCGCATCCCGAACGCCAGCGCGAGATCGGCAACGGCGCCGCCGATGCGGCCGAGCCCGATCACGCCGAGCGTCGAGCCGCGCAGCTCGCGGCCGACGAAGGGCGCGAGCGGCCGGTTGCCGAGCGATGCCCGCGCATAGCGGGAGATGCCGCGGCCGAGATCGATCATCGCGGCAATGACCCACTCGGCGACCGCGGTCACGTAGCCGGGGCTGGCCTGGGTCACGAGGACGCCGTGGGCGCTCGCCGCAGCGACGTCGACGGTTCGGATGTCGACCGCGCAGCGGATGAATGCGAACAGCTCGGGGAGGCTGCGGAAAAGCGTCTCGGCGCCTGGCGTCTGCCGATACGCGATCACCGCATCGCAGCCGCGCGCGGCGTCGATGAGGTCATCGGTCGACGGCTCGCCTGGCGCGCGCCTGAAGCGGACCTCGGCGATCGCCTGCAAGGCTCGAGTTGCCTCGGTGCCGAAGTAGGTGTCGATCTTGTCGGGTGGGTGGCTGAGGAAGACCTTGACCATCCGCAGTGCTCACTCGACGTTTTGCACCTGCTCGCGCAGCTGCTCGATCGCGACCTTCATGTCGACCGAGATCGTCGTCATCTCGATCGACGACGACTTCGAGCCGAGCGTGTTCGCCTCGCGCAGCAGCTCCTGGATGATGAACTCGAGGCGTTTGCCGATCTCGCCCCCGGTCACGAGCAGACGGGCGATCTCGTCGAGGTGCGAACGCAGGCGCGCGAGCTCCTCGGCGACATCGACGCGGATCGCGACCGCGGCCGCTTCGTTGAGCGCACGCTCCTCGATCGCTTCGCGCGTGACCGATTGCCCGCCGCCCGCCTTGGCGAGCGCTTCCTGCCAGCGCTCGAGGAATCGCTGCTGCATGCGGGCGACCGCGCCCGGCACGAGCGGCTCGGCAGCATCGGCCAGCGAACGCAGATGGGCGACGCGTTCGGCGAGGACGGCGGCAAGCCGCTCGCCTTCGCGCGCGCGCGCTTCGGCGAGCAGCTCGACGCAGCGCTCGGCGGCTTCGAGCACCACATGCTCGGGCTCGGCCACGGCCGTGCCGCGACACCACTGCAGCGCCTCGTGCACCGACAGCCCCCGCGCATGCGGCAGATGCTCGCGCACGCCCGCGTCGACTCGTGCCAGATGTGCGAG
>DASXLD010000080.1:0-23365 GCA_036496385.1 Caldimonas sp.
GTTGGCCGGCTTTTCGGCGAGCGTCACATGGTGCGTGGCATCGACGAAGCGCTTGAACTCGGCGTTGGTGACGGCGTGGATATCCATCCAGAACCCGTTCACGCTCACCTTGTGCGCCGGCGCTTCCTCGGGGTAGTGGACGTCGGATCCCATCAGGAACGCACCCCCGGGGATCCGCACCATGCCCTCGAGCACAGGAGCGCGTGCTGCGCTGCCGGGGTGCGCCGCGTTCTCTTGCCTTGCCACTACTGCCGCGCCACTACGAGGTTGAATCGCTCCTCGGCACCGATCAGGTGGTCGTCATCCTTGGCGGCCTCGTCGATGTCGACGCGCACCCAGCCGATCTTGCCGCTGAAGGCGTTGTCGCGCGGGCCGTAGTCGGGCGAAAGGGGAGCACGACACAAAGCGCGACGAGGAAAAATATGATCCCGGTCGCGATGAGCAACGCCGGCGTCGAGATGTGCCACTGGTGCACGAGGGAGCGGCCGATCCAGCCGCCCATCGCCAGGGCGATGAGCGAGAGGACGAACACGCGAAGCGCGATGCCGCGCAGCGCCGCCGACTCCAGGCCGCGCGTCTGCAGCGTGAACGGGCCCAGCACCTTCAGCGGGCCGAGCGTGACGAAAAACAGGGTGAAGATCTCGCCGGGTCCGATCATGTCGCCTCCGCGCGCTCGTCGCCAGGAATCTTGTTCCTGCCACCTGCCTGCGTCAACCTCTTGGAGCTTTCGCTCGAGTACGAGAGCAGAATCTGGTGTACCCACTTTCACCCAGTGAAGACGCTACACGTGGCGACCGTCCTCGACAAAGAACTCAAGCGGCAAGTCACAGTCGACGGCGTGGATTACACGGTTGCGGTCGATCCGGAAGGCATTCGGCTGACTGGCAAAGGCAAGAGAAGGCCCGAGGTGGAGCTGCGCTGGATTGATCTTTTGAGCGGCGAAGCTGCCATGGCCGTTGCCCTGAACGCTTCTCTCACGAAGCGGGAGGCAATCACCAGAATGAAGCCAGAACAGTCGCCGGATCCAGCGAGCCAGCGTGCGCCAAAGAAGCGGCCGCGCTAGCAGCCTGCATACATGCCATCAGGCCGTGCGTGTAGCTGCTCATGCGACCGGAATCCCTACCCAGCCGATACCGCCATTGACAAGCGATCACGGCAATGGGCTCGCTCAGTTGGTTTGCGCCTCTCTGAGGGATGCGCCACGCGCCGCGGTGACCCGCCTCAACTCATCGGCAACAGCATCAGCATTGAGCTCGAGAAGATCGCCCGCCTGCACCGACGACTTGTCGGCCGGATACGCCGTCTTCATGGTCGCGACGACCTTTGCCTTGGCCGCCGCGGTGAGCCGGCCGTCGACCGCGTTGGCCTGAACCGCGTCGCGAAGGTCCTGCAGGTAGCGCTCCTGCCTCGAAAAGAGGTCTGTGCCTCCCTGGGACGGGCCATGCCCCGGATAGATGCGCTCGACATCGACATACGCGTCTTCAGCCGCCGCGAGCTGCTTCTGCCATGCTGTCGAACGACCTTCGACCACGAACGGCGTCACGCCGTTGGTCACCAGGTCACCAGCGAACAGGAGATGGCGCCATGGCATTACGACCACCGTCATGGCCGACGCCTCACCCTCCCCGAGCTCGTCGAAGCGGAAGGCCTCACCCCCGAGAACGATGGTCTCGCGATCGACGACGAGGCGATCGGGCGCCGGAACGGCACTGCCGAAGTCGCGCCCGAGGCGCGCAGCCGCCTTGGCGATGTAGCCGCCCTCGTCGCCTCGAATCGCCGCCGCAGTCGCCGCCGAGGCGATGATGGGTGCGTCGGGATACGCACGATGCAACTCCGCCAGGCCGCCGTAGTGATCCGGATGCGCATGAGTCACGACGATGGCAAGCACAGCCAGCCGACTTTCGCTGACCCGCGAAATCACCCGCGCCGCTTCGCTCGACACGCGTTGCGCGTCGATCAGGATCACGCCATCGCGCGCGAACACGATGTGCGTGTTGACCGTGCCAGGGTCAGGCGACGCCACCGTCTCGACGGTGGGCTCGAAGGGCGTGGCCCATGCGGCCGACGCCATCGCGGCCAGGACCATGGCGCAGCTGGCCGACAAGAAGCGGCTATTCGCCTTCATGCCGCCTCCAGGAGCGCGACCGTGCCCTGGCCGCCGTCCGTGCAGATGCTCACGATGGCGCGCTCGCCTGCAGCACGGCCCGACAACTCTTTCACCGCCTGGCTGAGGATCCGCGCGCCGGTCGCACCGAACGGGTGGCCAAGGGCAACGCTGCCGCCATTGGGATTCATTCGCTCGCGCGGAAACGTCCCCATCGGCTGGTCGACACGCGCCTTGTCGCGAAGGAACTCGGCGCTTTCCAAGGCCTTGATATGGAACAGCACCTGGGCTGCGAAGGCCTCGTGGATCTCCCACAGACCGATGTCGTCATAGCGCAGCCCATTGCGGGCGAGGAGCCTCGGAATGGCAAAGGCCGGCGCCATCAAGAGGCCCTCGGTCCGGAAGTCGACGGACGCGATCTCCCAGTCGATCAGTCGGGCGCGCGGCGTGTCACCCGGCAGTCGTTCGAGGCCCGCCGCCGACGCCACCCACAGGGCCGCAGCGCCATCGGTCAGGAGGGACGAATTGCCGGCGGTCAACGTGCCCTGCCCGCTGGTTCGATCGAAGACCGGCAGCAATCGTGAAAGCTTCTCCAGCGACGTCTCCTTGCGCGGAATCGTGTCGCGACGAAGCTCGCCGACCGGGATGACGAGATCGTCGAAGAAGCCGCGTTCCCAGCCTGCGACCGCACGCCGATGACTCTCCAGCGCGCTCTCGTCCTGATCCTTGCGTGCAATGTCCCATTCCCTTGCCGTCGTCTCGGTGTGCTCGCCCATGCTGAGGCCGGTCGTTCGATTGCTCACGGCCGGGATGTAGAGCCTGATGTCGGCCATGCGGATGTCGGCGAGATGCGCAACCTTGTCGCCGAGCGCCCGCGTCTGCTGGAACTTTCGCAGCCAGTCCGACAGTGGCTGGCTGAGGCCGATCTGCACTCGGCTCAGGCTGTCGGCGCCTCCGACCAGCGCGAGATGGCGACTGACGCCATCGATCATTCCTGCGGCCTCGAATGCGCCGACCATGCTGGTCCCGCAGGCCATGATCGTGGAGAACGCCGGGATCGTCGGCGCGACACCGGCATCCATCAGCACCTCGCGCGCGATGTTGCTCCACGCGAGGTTGGGAACGACCTGACCCCAGACCACGAAGTCCGGCCTGCCGCCGTCCAGACGGTCGACCATGTGGCGCACGACCGGGACGGAGAGCTCGATCGCGTCGAGCTTCGCCAGCGCGCCGTCGACCTTCGCGAATGGGGTTCTGACGCCCGCCGCAAGCCAGATGCCAGCACGATCGCTTGCGCTCATGTCATGCCCTCATCGTCGTTCAGAGCCTGGCGAATGCGCGCGGGGCCGATATCACTCGACGGGTCAACCGTCGACGTCGATGACGGCTTGCGCAAAGGCCTGCGGCGCTTCCTGCGGAAGGTTGTGACCGATACCGCCGGTGACGACCCGGTGCGAATACTTGCCGGAGAATTTCTTCGCGTAGGCGCTGGCGTCCAGGTGCGGCGCACCGTTCGCGTCGCCTTCCAGCGTGATCGTGGGTACCGCGATGACCGGGGCAGCGGACAACCGCTTTTCGAACTCATCGTACTTGGCCTCGCCTTCTGCCAACGCGAGTCGCCAGCGATAGTTGTGGATCGTGACGCCGACGTGATCCGGATTGTCGAGCGATGCCGCACTTCGCTCGAACGTTGCAGCGTCGAACTGCCACTTCGGCGAGGCCAGCTGCCAGATGAGCCTGGCGAAGTCGTGCCGGTATTTCTCGTAGCCTTCGCGGCCGCGCTCGGTCGCGAAATAGTACTGATACCACCACTGCAGCTCGGCCTGTGGTGGCAGCGGAACCTTGCCGCCTGCCTGGCTGCCGATCAGATAGCCGCTCACCGACACCATCGCCTTGCAACGCTCGGGCCACAGCGCGGCCACGATGTTGGCCGTTCGCGCACCCCAGTCGAAACCGGCGAGCGTGGCCTTCTGGATCTTGAGCGCATCCATGAAGGCGACCGTGTCCAGCGCGACCGCCGAGGGCTGGCCGTTGCGAAGCGTCTGGGCCGAGAGGAAACGCGTCGTGCCGTAGCCACGCACGTAGGGGACGAGCACCCGGTAGCCCGCCGACGCGAGCAGCGGCGCGACATCGACGAAGCTGTGGATGTCGTAGGGCCAGCCGTGCAGCAGGATGACCGGCGGGCCACTCGCCGGTCCAGCCTCGGCATAGCCGACGTTCAGAACGCCGGCATCGACCTGCTTCAGCGAGCCGAACGACGTCTGCGTCCCGGGCTTGGTCGTGCTCGCCGTGGGCGCGTTGGCCGCGGGCTGAGCGCTCGCGGAGCCGGCAACGCCAAGCTCGGCGGCGGCGATGGTCATGGCGGCCGCGCCCAGGAAGCGGCGACGATCCTGCCTGGTTTCGACGGCCATCTCGTTCTCCTGAAATCGCGTCGCGAGCTGCACGCCTTGCGACACATCCGCCGCGAGTGCTTGCGAAGGCTACTTCGCGCGCGCGCCTACTCGACCAGTGCCGCGTCGAGGGTGATCGTCGCGTTCAGCACCTTCGATACCGGGCAGCCCGCCTTTGCCTTGCCGGCAAGTTCGGCGAAGGTCGCTGCCTGCGCACCGGGAACGACGGCGCGCAGCGTGAGATGGACGGCGCTGATGGACCATCCGCCCTCGACCTGCTCGAGCGTGACCTGTGCGGTCGTGTCCATCCGGTCGGCCTTCAGCTTGGCCTCTCCGAGGATGAGGGACAGCGCCATCGTGAAACACGCTGCGTGCGCTGCACCCAGGAGCTCCTCGGGATTGCTGCCGGCCTTGCCTTCGAATCGACTGGCGAACCCGTAGGGGTAGTCCGTCAGTGCGCCGCTTTGGGTGGAGATGGCGCCGATCCCATCCTTGATGCCGCCGCTCCAGCGAGCGGAACCCGTTCTCTGAATCTTCATGTCTTGTCCTTTCCTTGGGCGGTCGAAGGGTGGCTTTCGTCTTTCTCGCGAGTCATCCTAGCGCGATGCAGCGATCCGCGCGTGCAGCGCCGAGCACACAATTCGGTCGGCTCGACTTCGATCGACTCGTTCGCGAGTTCAGCCCGCCGGCGCGGCAGAGGACACCGCAACATCCGAGGTTCAGCGCTTCTGGTACGGATGGAAGATGTAGTCCTTCGCCTTCACGGCCACGTGGCACGTGTGTCCGCAATCCGAGGGGCTGGGGTCTGCCGTGAACTTGTCGGAGGCGGCGTCGTAGTTGAACAAGGCATACCCCCATCCGCCGCTTTTTGGAAATCTCGCACTGTCCTTTTCCATGACGAAGGCTTGCGTGAAGGCCTTCGGCACGTCGACGGCGAAGGGTGCCTCCGTGCTCTTTTTGAAGCTCCACTGGAGCTTCGCGCTCTTGGAGCCCTCCGGGAAAGGCCGGCCGTTGCCCGGAATGCCGGACTTGTAGGCCTTGATCATGATCGGATTGGCGACGATCACCTTGAGCACTTCGTCGGTCCGAGCGGAGGAGACCACCGACCAGTCCTCATACCCCTTGAAGTCGGAGAACGCGACTCCGCTCGGCGTTCTCAGCGCGTACTTGTCCTGAGCGTAGACGGCCGTGGCAACGGCGAGCGCGGCCGCGGCGATCGCAATCGTGATCTTGCTCCTGCGCTTCATGGCCGATCCTCTCTCGGTGGGCGGAATTGCAAAACCGATCTGGGCAGACGAAATGCGGGGCTCGGTTCAGAGGCATGGTCCGCGGAGCCGAGTCATCCATGTCGCTAGTGCGGCGCGGCTTTCCAGGGGCTCCAACGATCCTACCCTTACCTACCCCTGAAGCGAAACGTGCTTGCAAACGCACGGAAGCTTGACGACTGATTCGACGCTGCACTGCCGCACAGTGAGGCGCCGGGGGATGTCTGGCAGTGGCATTGCTTGCGAATCGACGACTGCTTTCATCCCTTCTGGTCGACTATCGTCTCGGCTCCAATCGACCCGAAGCTGCCCTCCGCCATTCCAATCCCAGCGCTACATAGCTGTCGTCAGCGCTCGTGAGTCTTCCTTGTTGCGACCAGTCGCCGCGAACGAACGATGGCTGCTCGCCGAGAGAAGCGATGAAGGCAGGGGGAAGCCGAAGCGAACTGGCGCTCCGGCTCGAGCAGGCAGGCCGGCTGGCCGGCGTGTCGCGGCGCGGCGGAGGGATACTTGGCATCCTCGATCAGACAGGCGTCGGCCTGAAGTGCCATGCGCATCGGCGTGTTGTGGGGCATTGTCATCGCCGTCGCGGCAGCCGCCTTGGGCTGGGGTGCGCTGGTCGGTACCGATCCTGTGCCGGCCAGACCCGCCGACCAGACGGCCGCCGTCGATTCCGCCTGGTACCAGGCCCTGTCTCTCGATCCGGTGCAGGCCACCGAGGCATACCTGGCACGAATTCCCACTGAGATGAGGGCGCGCGGCGAAGTCGTCAGCGACGCTCGCCTCTTCGGTTTCGGGCTGCGTCTGCTGACGTTAATCGCGGCGACGATCGCGATCTGCGCCGCGGGCTTTGCGGCAGGCATGCGGCGACTCGCGCAGAGCGTTTCGCAGCGGCCGCTCGTCGTAGACACGCTGGTCGCGCTGCAGTATTTCGTGGCCCTGTATGCGCTGAACCTGCCAGTCGAGGTCTATGCGCGCTTCGTCCTCTCTCATCGCTTCGGCTTCTCGGACCAGGCGTTCCTGTCCTGGCTGGCGGACGACCTGGTGAATTGGGCGGTCATCACCTGCTTCTATGTGGTCGGAATGCTCCTTACCTTTCGCATCATTCGAAGCCGGCCGGCGACCTGGGCCGCGTGGGCGGTGGTCGTGTACTTCGTGCTGCGTGCCCTCTATGCGTTCGCGGAGCCTGGCGTCATCGAGCCGCTCACGAACAGCTTCAGACCCCTCGCTGACGGGCCGCAGAAGCTACAGATCCTGGCACTCGCCCACGCCAACGGAATCATCGATGCCTCGGTGGTGGTGAGCGACGCTTCGCGCCAGACGCGGCTCTTGAACGCACACGTCTCCGGGTTCGGCTCGACGGCACGGATCGTCGTCGACGACTCCACGCTGGCGAAGACCCGGGATCCGATGCTTCGCATGGTAGTGGCCCATGAGATCGGCCACTTCGTGCTCGGCCACGTGATCGCCTCGGTCGTCAGTGACACCTTGATCGCCGCCGTGGGCTTCGCCTTCGTTGCCCTCGGCTTGCGCCTGATCGTGCCGCGCTTCGGACCCGCATGGGGCCTGTCGGGCTCAGGCGACATAGCGACTCTGCCGCTCTTCTGGGGTCTGTTCCTGCTGTGGGGATTTCTTTCGTTGCCGCTCGCCAATGCCGTCTCGCGCGTCTACGAGCACCAGGCCGACATGTTCGGCCTCAACGCATCGCGCGAACCGCACGGCATGGCCGAATTCATGATCCACGATGCCGACACGAGCAGGCTTTCGCCTTCGACACTTGAGTACGCGCTGTTCTACAACCACCCGAGCGATGCCCAGCGCGTCGCGACAGCGATGCAGTGGCGTGCGGCCATGCAGGGAACGACTCCCTGAGCTACACAGTAGTGGGCGTCGATGGACTTTCGCAACTGGCCGACCTCGGCGCTGTCGAGCGCCGGCTTCGGTGCTGATCGACGGGCGACTGCCTCGGTCCGCCGAGATCAGCGAGCGACTCGGCTCTACTCGACCCTGAGCAGAGACTTGAAGAGTTCGTTTGGGCGCACAAGAGCGGTCAGCCGCCTTGCGATTGCCCCGCCTTGTCCAGAAGGCAACAGCACGGCGGCTTCTAGGCCTGACACGTTCCGACGCGAGAGCGTGCAATAGACTATCTGAGATGGCCCGCACGGGTTCCGGGCGACGAGTCCACCGGGTCGACCGTCCGGGCCCGACCCACAGCGGAAGCTGACAGGGCTCGACCCAAAGGTCCCAAAGTGGACAGTCGACATCCGCGCCAGGCAACTGACTCCCTAGAGGACGGGCGCTCAACAAGGGTTAGCGACCCTCCTGAGAGGAATCAAGATGGTTTGGCGAGCCGGTTCGGCTCGTTTCGTCTGTCGTCGTTCGTCGAGTCCTTGGACTCGACCGCGTACACGTGGATCGACGCGGCGCGGCCCCGTAGTCGCTGCGGGCCGAGGTCCTCACGCGTGAACCCGTCGAGATCCGCGAGCCGCTTCAGCGCGTCGCCCGAGACGAGGGACTGGCGTTCGAGGTCTCGTGTAGCCTGCTCGAGACGTGACGTGGTGTTCATGACGTCGCCGTGATAGACGATTGCACGCCTGCTGCCCCCGACTTCGCCGGTGATGACAGGGCCAGCGTGCAGCGCAGCGTGGAGGCGCGGAACCGCACCGAACTCTCGCTCGAAAACGGGCGCGAACCGAGCAAGCGCCTGTTCGATCGCGAAGAAGCAGGCGACCGGTCGAGCGTCGGTGCTCCCTTCCGTCACCAGCCACGTGATCACGACCTCGTCGCCGACGTATTGATAGACGTCGCCCCGGTGATCGTCGATCGGACCCGAGGCAAGCCGGAACACCTCGCCGAGAAAGCGATGGATCGCCTCCGGGCCGATCCGTTCGGTGAGAGGTGTCGATCCGGCGATGTCGACGAACAGGAAGAATCGCTCTTCCATGCGGGAGCGGTGATAACGGCCGAACACGATGTCGCGCAAGGTACGTTCGCCGACCAGGCGGCCTATCTGGAGCACGAAGATCGCGAAGCCCACGAGCAAGAACGTGCGTGCCGCCCTTGGTGCGACCGGGGTCTGGATATGCGCGGAGATCGCCGCTGCGAGATCGGGGCCGAGCCATATCGGTGCTGCGGCGACGGCTCGCCAACCGAACCCTCCTCCGACGACAAGCGTGATCACACCGCCGTAGACGAGCACCTTCATCGCGAAGGCGAAGAGGAACGGCACCCGTTCGAGCGCGTGACCGAGGCGCGTCGGCGACAAGAAGATCTCGGCGCCGAAGATCACGCAGACGATCGCAACGGCGTTGATCGCGCCCGCCACGACGCCGAGCATTGCGCCAGGAAGTGGGGCGTCGCGGAACCCAGATCCAGTAGTGCCCCCGAATATGGCGCCGACAACGAGACCCGCGGCGATTGCGCGGAGGAAGAGTGCGACACGACGTTGTGTTCCCGCCCGCATTTTCGGCACTTCAGGAACGCATCAAGATGGAGACTCTCCCGCTGCCGATGCTTCCAGATCAGGTCGCCGGGAGCCTAGCGGTGTGTGAGGCGCGATTGTGCGCCGCGCCCGGCGATGCCCTAGGCGCTCTGGATTCGTAGCACTCCGTATGCGCGGAACAGCGCCATCTAGTGCAGCGAGTCCCGGCTCGGCCAGCCGACCCCGAATCGAACGGGGGTTCGCACCCGACTACTTCAGGCGGCATCGCGTTCCGCGACATCCTTCGGACCTGGCTCAACACAACTGTGTGCGATTTCGGTTCTCTGGCAGCGGGGCCATCCACAAGTGGGAGCTCACGGTGGACGACCGCATCGTCGAGTACGAAATCGGCGGCAGTCTCACGATCAGCGACACGGTGTTCTCGATCGAGGCCGCACTGGAAGGGGTCGGGCTGGCGTACACGTTCGAGCAGCTCGTGCTTTCGCATATCCGGGCCAAAAGACTGAAGCGCGTATTGAGTGACTTCTCGCCAACGTTTCCCGGGTTCTATCTCTACTACCCCAGCCGGCGTCAGCAGCCTTCTAAGCTGAAGGCTTTCGTGGACCATGCACTGGCGCACTACCGCAAGCGTTGACCTCCCGGGAGTTCAGCGAACGCGTCCTTCGCCGGCTTCGACGGCGAGCGTCCGGCTTTTCGGCGGCCGAGGCGTCCGCTTCGGGTGGCGGATCACAGGGTAGTCACGGCATTGGCGGCGGCGAAGTCTGAGCGGCCTTCGCCGAACGGCAAACTCTCGGCCATGAACAGACCGTCGATGCGTAGTGCCGCTATTTGAGTCCGTGCATGTCGGGCTCGACCGCACGCCACGGCTCGCGTAGCCTCCTGGAGGTCGCGTGCCACGAAGCCGCGCCCCTGGACCGTGAGCAACGAACGCGCCCTACTTCTGACCGATCTCGTCGACAGCACGAGGCTGACCGAGTCGCTAGGCGACGCCGCGGCGGCCGCGCTGTGGACCGCCCACGACCGCGCTGCGCGCGAGCGGCTGGGCGCCTGGCGCGGGCGCGAGATCGACAAGAGCGACGGCTTTCTGCTGCTATTCGAGTGCGCCGCGGACGCGCTCGGCTACGCGCTCGACTACCACCGCGCGCTGGCGGCGATCGACTCGCGGCTGCGCGCGCGCGTGGGCCTGCACGTCGGGCCGGTGAGTTTGCGCGCGAACGAGGCCGCCGACATCGCGCGCGGCGCGAAGCCGCTGGAGGTCGAGGGTGTCGCGAAGCCGGTCGCGGCGCGCGTGATGGCGCTCGCCGCCGGCGGCCAGACGCTGCTGACCGCGGCCGCACGCGCCGCGCTCGGCGACGGACCGGTGACGGCACGCGTCGAGCCCGTCGGCCACTGGCAGCTGAAGGGCATCGGCGATCCGATCGCGCTCTTCGCTGCGGCCGCCGACGGCGACGTCGCCGCGCTCGTGACCCCTGCCGACGGCGACAAGGGCTGGCGCGTCGTGCTCGAGGCGGGCCGCTGGCGGCCAGTGCGAGAGACGCCGCACAATCTGCCGCCGACACCGTCGTCGTTCGTCGGCCGCGAGGCCGAGCGCGCCGACGTGCTGGCCAAGCTCGGGTCCGCATGCCTCGTGACGATTCTCGGCACCGGCGGGCTCGGCAAGACGAGGCTGGCGATCGAGGTCGCGAACGCGGCGCTGCACGACTTCCCCGACGGCGTCGGCTGGGTCGAGCTGGCACCGCTCAGCGACGGCGCACTCGTCGGGCAAGCGGTCGCGTCGGCCTTCGGCGTCACCGAGTCGGCTTCGACCTCGGTCATCGACGCGATCGCCGAACGCCTGGAGGATCGGCGCGCGCTGCTCGTGCTCGACAACTGCGAGCACGTCGACGAGGCCTGCGCCAAGTTTGTCGACGCGCTTCTGCGGCGGCTCTCGAAGCTCGCGGTGCTGGCGACGAGCCGCGAGCCGCTGCACGTCGCCGGCGAGACGGTGCATGCGCTGCCGGGGCTCGTGGTGCCCGGCGAAGGCGCCGACGTGCCGACGCTGGTGAACGCCGAATCCGTGCGCCTGTTCGTCGAGCGCGCCACCGCGGCGCAGCCGGCGTTCGTGCTCGACGCGTCGAACGCGGCGGCGGTCGCTTCGATCTGCCGCCGCCTCGACGGCATCGCGCTCGCGATCGAGCTCGCGGCGGCGCGCGTCGCGACGATGCCGGTGGCGGCGATCGCCGCGCGTCTCGATGACCACTTCCGGATCCTCGATCGCGGGCCGCGCGCGGCGCCGGCGCGCCAGCGCACGCTGCGCGGGCTGATCGACTGGAGCCACGACCTGCTCGACGAGCGCGAGCGCGCGCTGTTCGCGCGCCTGTCGGTCTTCGCCGGCGGCTGCACGCTCGAGGCGGCGGAGGCGGTCGGCGCCGGGGACCCGCTCGACGCCGCCGACGTGCTCGATGTGCTGGGGGCGCTGGTCGACAAGTCGCTCGTCGTCCACGACGGCGCGCGAAGCCGCTACCGGATGCTCGAGACGGTCGCGCACTACGCGCGCGACCGGCTGGCCGAGCGCGGCGAGGAGCCCGCATTCCGTCGCCGGCTGCGCGACTGGTGCCTCGACCTGCTAGCGACGGAACGGCCGCACGTGCACGGCTCGGACCAGGCGGCGCGGCTGGCACGCGTCGCCGCCGAGCACGACAACCTGCGCGCCGCGCTGGCTTCGGCGTTCGCCAGCGGTGACGGCGAGGGCGCGCTGCGGCTCGCGGTCGAGTGCCACGCCTTCCTCAACGTGCGCGGCTTCGTCCGCGAGGCGCGGCAGGCGCTCGCGGCGGCGCTCGAGCATGCGCCAGCGGACGCCGATGCGGATCTCACGGCGCGCGCGCTGCGCGGCGCCGGGATCCTCGCGTTTCGCCAGGCCGATTACCCAGCGGCACGCGACTTCCACGAACGCAGCCTCGAGATTCGTCGCCGCCAGGGCAACCGCGCCGAGGAGGCGGCCGCCCTCGAGAGCGTGGGGCTCGTTGCGATGGAGGTCGGCGACGTGGCGAAGGGCCTCCCGCTGCTCGAACAGGCGCTCGAGCTGCGCCGCGCCGAAGGTGTGCCGCAGCCGATCGCGCAATCGCTGAACAACCTCGGCAGCATCCTGTACTACGACGGCCAGCTCGAGCGCGCGACGGCGATGCTCCTGGAGAGCCTGGCGATCAAGCGCCGCATCGGCGACCGGCGCGGGATCGCGATGACGCTCGACAACCTCAGCGACTTCGCCATCAAGCGCGACGACGACGCCGAGGCGCGTCGCCTCCTCGAGGAGAGCCTGGCGATCCGTCGCGAGCTCGGCGACGCGCTCGGCATCCAGCGCTGCACCATGGGCCTCGCCGACCTTGCGGTCCGGCGTGGCGACCTCGTCGGCGCGCGCGCGTTGTACGCCGAGGGCGTCGGGATCGCACGCGACGCCGGCGACCGCGTCGCGCTGATGTACGCTTGCGAGTCGCTCGCCAGCCTCGTCGAGGCCGAAAGCGATGCGGCGCGCGCGGCGATGCTGCGCGGACACGCGGACCGGCTGTGCGCGGAGATCGGATACGCGTTACCTGGCGCGAGCCCCGCGACGCGCGAGCGCGCTCTGGCGTCGACGCGCGCGGCCGTTGGCGACGACGCCGCGTTCGAGCGCGCGCTCGCCGCCGGCGCCGCGATGTCGACTGACGAGGCGATCGCACTCGCGTTCGCAAGGACGACTGCCGCGTAGGCGCATCGTTCCGCGGCCTCGGCGTCGGCGAGCGCGAGTCAGAACCGCCTTTGGTGGTTCTACAGGTCTGACGGTTCACCCCGCCGGCGGCGGCACCACCCAGCCATCGCCGTCTATGTCACCGCGACGCCCGGCATCAAAGAGCGCCTGAAGGCAGCGAGGACGATCGCGAACGCAGTCCAATCCATGCGGCACTCCTGTCCCTGAACCCAAGG
This sequence comes from Caldimonas sp., assembly GCA_036496385.1. GTDB lineage: Bacteria > Pseudomonadota > Gammaproteobacteria > Burkholderiales > Burkholderiaceae_C > Schlegelella_A. The sequence goes on from DASXLD010000080.1 coordinate 13,141, forward strand.
CACGCGCCAATGGGTTCAGAGGTAGGTAGAACAGCAGAACGGGGGCTTTGAGCCCCGTGTCTCCTGGTGTCCTGGCGGAGCCGGAGGGATTCGAACCCTCGATGCAGGTTTTGCCCACATACTCCCTTAGCAGGGGAGCACCTTCGGCCACTCGGTCACAGCTCCGTCGGCCGTGATTCTAGCGGCGCCACTGCGGCAGCTCGCTGCCGGCGGGATCGATGCCGGGGATCGCGGCGTCGCCTCGCTACACTGCCAGCTCGCAAAGAACCCAGAGGAGACTTCCCATGCCGATCACCCGCCTGACTCCGATCGCGCTCGCCGTTGCCGCCGCGGCCTGGGCGCTGCCTGCGCAGGCCGGCAAGACGCTCGATGCCGTCAAGGCGCGCGGTCAGCTCGTGTGCGGCGTCAACACCTCGGGGCCCGGTTTCTCGAACGCCGACAGCCAGGGCCGCTGGACCGGTCTCGACGTCGACTTCTGTCGCGCCGTCGCGGCCGCGGTCCTGAGCGACGCCGGCAAGGTGAAATTCGTGCCGCTGAATTCGCAGCAGCGCTTCTCGTCGCTGCAGGCCGGCGAGATCGACGTGCTCTCGCGCAACAGCACCTGGACGCTGACCCGTGATGCCTCGCTCGGCGTCGTCTTCACCGGGATCAACTACTTCGACGGCCAGGGCTTCATGGTGCCGAAGAAGCTCAAGATCGACAGCGCCAAGAAGATGAACGGCGCCACCGTCTGCGTGCAGGCCGGGACGACGAGCGAGAAGAACGTCGCCGACTACTTCGGCGCCAACGCGATGAAGTACAAGCCGGTCGTGTTCGACACCGCCGAGGCGATCACGAGCGCGTTCTTCGCCGGCCGCTGCCAGGTCTACACGACCGACATGAGCGACCTCGCCGGCGCGCGCACCAAGGCGCCGAACGCCGACGACTACGTCATCCTGCCGCAGGTGATCTCGAAGGAGCCGCTCGGCCCGTCGGTGCGACGCGGCGACGACGAGTGGTTCCAGATCGTTCGCTGGACCCTGTTCGCGATGATGGAAGCCGAGGAGGACGGGCTCACGCAGGCCAACGTCGACCAGCAGAAGACGACCAACAAAGATCCCGGCGTGCAGCGCTTCCTCGGCGTCTCCGAAGATACCGGCAAGCTGCTCGGCCTCGACGCTGCCTGGGCCTATCGCATCGTCAAGCAGGTCGGCAACTACGGCGAAAGCTTCGAGCGCAATCTCGGCCCGAAGACGCCCATCGGCCTGCCGCGCGGCGTCAACAACCTGTGGACCAAGGGCGGCCTGATGTACGCGCCGCCGATCCGCTGAGCCCGGCGGCGGCACCGATCGGCGACGCCGCGTGGCGCGCCCGGCGTCGCGCCGAGCGTGCGCGCGCCTGGCTCGTCCAGGGCGCGGTCGCGCTGGTGCTCGTCGCCGTCGTCGCCGGCCTCGCGCACAACGTCGGCGCGAACCTCGAGGCGCGGCAGATCAAGTCGGGATTCGCGTTTCTGCGCGACCCGGCCGGTTTCAACATCGGCGAGCTGTTGTTCGAGTACACGGCGAGCGACAGCTACCTGCGTGCCTTCGCGGTCGGCATGAGCAACACACTGCGGGTCGCGTTTGCCGGCATCGTGCTGGCGAGCGTGCTCGGCGTCGCCGTCGGCCTGATGCGGCTGGCGCGCCATCCGCTGGTGACCAGGCTCGGCGCCGCCTACGTCGAAGTCTTCCGCAACATTCCACTCCTGATCCAGCTGCTCGCGATCTACCTGCTGGTCACCGAGCTGCTGCCCGAATCGTCGGCCGCGTGGTCGGTGGGTAGCGTCGCCCTGCTGTCGAAGGAAGGCCTGCAGATCGCGGTGCCTCAAGACGGAGCGCTCGCCCTGCTCTGTGCGCTGATCGCGTTCGCGATCGGCGCCTTGCTCGGCTTGCACGCGGCGCGGCGCTGGCTCGAGGTCGGCGCCGGCCTGGTCGCGATCGCAAGCGGCATTGCCGCCGCGCTCGCGACCTGGCTCGCGGTCGGCAGCATCTTCGGCTGGTCGAAGCCCGTCCTCGATGGCTTCCTGATCAGCGGCGGCGCTGCGTTGACGCCGGAGTTCCTCGCCCTCTGGATCGGCCTGTCGCTGTTCACCTCGGCGTCGATCGCCGAGCTGGTGCGCGCCGGCGCCGAGGCCGTTCCGGCGGGGCAATGGCACGCCGCGCTCGCGCTCGGCATGACCCGCGGCCAGGCGATCGCCGGCGCGATTTTTCCGCAAGCGCTGCGCCTTGCGATTCCGCCGCTCGCGAGCCAGTACATGAATCTGATCAAGAACTCGTCGCTCGCCGTCGTGATCGGCTACCCCGACCTGGTCTCGATCGGCAACACCTCGATCAACCAGAACGGCCAGGCGCTCGAGGTCATCGTCATCGTCATGGCGGTGTACCTGAGCATGAACCTGGTCGTCGCGGTGATCATGAGCGCGGTCAACCGGCGCGTCACGCGCGCGCCGCGCTAGTGCCGCGACCGCCGCGATGAGCAGCCTCGGCTCGGTCGGTCCGCGGCGCATGGGCTTCCTCGATCGGGCCCGGGCGCGCCTGTTCTTCAGTCCTGGCGCGAGCGTGGTCACGATCGTTCTTGCCGCCCTGCTAGCCTGGGCTGCCTGGCATGTCTTCGACTGGGGCGTGCTGCGCGCCGTCGCTGCGCCCGACTATGCGGCCTGCAAGGCGGCGCGGCACGGAGCGTGCTGGGGCTTCGTTGCCGAGAAGTGGCGCCTGATCGTGTTCGGCCGCTATCCGTTCGAGCAGCAATGGCGGCCGGCACTGGCAACGGCTGCGGTGCTGGCGATGCTGGTCGCGAGCGCATGGCCGGCGCTGTGGTCGCGTCGCGGCGCGCGCTGGCTCGCCGCCGGCTGGGTCGTCGCCTTCGCGCTCTTCTTCACGCTGATGTTCGGCGGCGCATTCGGTCTCGAGCCGGTCGGCACCGATCGCTGGGGCGGCCTGCCGCTGACGGTGATCCTGACGCTGATCGGCATCACCGCGTCGACGCCGATCGGAATCGCCCTCGCGCTCGCACGGCGCTCGTCGCTGGCGTTGCTGCGCTCGCTCGCGGTCGCCTACATCGAGCTCGTGCGCGGGGTGCCGCTCATCACCGTGCTGTTCGTCGCCACCTTCGTGCTGCCGCTGCTGCTTCCGACCGGCTTGCGCCTCGATCCGTTCTGGCGCATCGTCATCGGCCTGGTCCTGTTCCAGGCCGCGTACATGGCCGAGACGGTGCGCGGTGGACTGCAGAGCGTGTCACGGGCACAGCATGAGGCCGCGGTGTCGCTCGGCCTGCGCTATTGGCAGGCGCAACGCGCGGTGATCCTGCCGCAGGCGCTGGTCGCGGTCATCCCGGCGTTCGTCAACAACCTGCTCTCGACCTTCATGGACACCTCGCTGGTCGCGGTGGTCTCGATGTACGACCTGACCGGGTCGCTCCGCCTCGCGCTCGGCGACCCGCGCTGGCGCGACTTCTTCATCGAGGGCTATGTCTTCGTCGCCGCGATCTATTTCGGCGGCAGCTTCGCGATGTCGCGCTACAGCCTCTGGCTCGAGCGGCGTCTGAAGATCGGCAACGCGCGCTGAGCGACGCGCGTCATTCGCCTCGCTTGGGCACCGACAGGAACGGCGCGAGGAGGTCCATCGGCAGCGGGAAGACGACGGTCGTGTTCTTGTCGGCGCCGATCACGGTCAGCGTCTCCAGGTAGCGGAGCTGGATCGCCTGCGGCTCCTGCGCCAGCACCCTGGCCGCCTGGAACAGCTTCTCCGACGCCTGCAGCTCGCCTTCGGCGTGGATCACCTTGGCGCGCCGCTCGCGCTCCGCTTCGGCCTGGCGGGCGATCGCCCGCACCATCGATTCAGTCAAATCGACCTGCTTGATCTCGACGTTGGAAACCTTGATTCCCCACGAGTTGGTCTGCGCGTCGAGCGCTTGCTGGATGTCGAGGTTGAGCTTCTCCCGCCCCGCCAGCATGTCGTCGAGTTCGTGCTTGCCGAGCACCGAGCGCAGCGTCGTCTGCGCCAGCTGGCTGGTCGCGATGAGGTAATGCTCGACCTGGATGATCGCCTTCTGAGCGTCGATCACGCGCAGGTAGACGACGGCGCTGACCTTGACCGAGACGTTGTCGCGTGAAATGACGTCCTGGGTCGGCACCTCGAAGACGACGGTACGCAAGTCGACCTTCACCATCTGCTGGATTGCCGGAATGAGCAGCACGAGTCCCGGCCCCTTGACCCGCCAGAAGCGGCCGAGCATGAAGACGACGCCGCGCTCGTATTCGCGCAGGATCCGGACCGATGCGGCGAAAAGACCTGCCAGCAGGACGAGCAAGCCGAGCCATGCGAATCCGAGCATCACCTGCTCCTTTCGAGCGTCAGGGGTTCGACGTCCAGGGTCAGCCCCTGGATTCCGATCACGCGCACCGGCTGGCCATGCGCCAACGGCACCGCGCTGCGGACGCGCCACGTCTCGCCGTGGACCGTGGCCCAGCCTTCGCCGGTGAAATCGGCGAGCACTTCGCCGCGGCCGCCGGCGAGCTCTTCCGCTCCGCTCACCACGGGCTGCCGGCGCGCCCGCACCGCCATGCCGACGACGACGAGGACGAACACGGCGCTGGCGCCGGCGATCGTCAGCACCAGCGGCAACGAGACGCCGTCGCCGAGCGCCTCGGTGTCGATCAGGATCGTCGCACCGATCACGAATGCGACCAGGCCGCCGACCGCGAGCGCGCCCGACAAGGGCACGAAGACCTCGGCGACCAGAAACGCAATGCCGAGGAGGATCAGGCCGAGCCCGGCATACGTGAACGGCAGCATCTGCAACGCGAACAGCCCGAGCAGGAGGCAGATGGCGCCGACGACACCCGGGAGGACGTAGCCGGGGCTGGAGAACTCGAACACCAGGCCGTAGATGCCGAGCATCATCAGGATGAGGGCAAGGCTCGGCGAAGCGATCGCGAACAGCAACCGGGTGCGCCAGTCGGGCTCGAATGAAACGATCTCGGCGCCGGCGACGTCGATCGCCACGGTCGAGCCGTTCACCGAAACGCGACGTCCCTGCACCCGTTTGAGCAGATCGCTCACATCGGTGGCAACGAGGTCGACGACGTGCAGCTTCATGGCGTCGTCGGCGCTCAGGCTCACCGCCTCGCGCACCGCCCGCTCGGCCCATTCGGCGTTGCGGCCGCGCAGTTGCGCGAGGCTGCGGATGTAGGCCGATGCATCGTGGGTCTGCTTCAAGGTCATCGTGCTCGGCGGCGATGACGATGCAGCGCGCTCTGCGGCCGGCGCCGAACCGCCGGGCGACGGGCGCGCGGCGGGTTCGCTCTCGTCTCCGCCGAGGCCGATCCGGACCGGCGAGGCCGCACCCAGGTTGGTTCCGGGCGCCATCGCGGCGACGTGGCTGGCATAAAGGATGTAGGTGCCGGCGCTCGCCGCCCTGGCGCCGCTCGGTGCGACGAACGTCGCGACCGGGACGGGCGACGCGAGGATGCCCTTGATCATGTCGCGCATCGCGGTGTCGAGGCCGCCGGGCGTGTCGAGCTTCAGGACGACCAGGCGCGAGCCGCTGTCGGCGGCCCGCTTCAGGCCGCGCGCGAGGTAATCGGCCGAGGCAGGCGAGATCGCGCCGTCGATGGTCAGTACCGTGACCGTCGTGGCGCTCGCGCCGGCAGCGGGCGTGAGCCACAGCAGAAGCACCAGGAGCAGCAGCGGCATGGCGGGACCCTTGCTCCGCCGAGCATAGTCCTGAAGCGGCCGGCGCGCTCCGGGCCCGCGCCGCGCCCCTGGACGCCCCGTGTCGGCGCCGCTATGCCGGGCTGCCGGGCGTCTGGTCGAGTTCGAAGGTTCTGTGCAGCGCGCGAACGGCGAGCTCCATGTACTTCTCGTCGAGCACGACGCTGGTCTTGATCTCGCTGGTCGTGATCATCTGGATGTTGATCCCCTCCTCGCTCAGCGCGCGGAACATCTTGCTCGCGACGCCGACGTGCGAGCGCATGCCGATGCCGACGATGCTGACCTTGCAGATGCGGTCATCGCCGACCAGCCCCGCGGCGCCGGTCTGCGGCAGGACCGCGCTTCGCATCAGCTCCATCGTGCGCGCGTAGTCGTTGCGGTGGACCGTGAACGAGAAGTCGGTGCGGCCGTCGTGCGAGACGTTCTGGATGATGACGTCGACGTCGATGTTGGCGTCGGCGACGGGCCCGAGGATCATGTGCGCGACACCGGGCTTGTCGGCGACACCCATCAGGCTGATCTTGGCTTCGTCGCGGTTGAAGGCGATCCCGGACACGACGGCTTGTTCCATCTTGACGTCTTCCTCGAAAGTGATGAGCGTGCCCGAGCGGGCTTCCTCGTCGATGGCGATGTCCCACGGCGTGAAGCTCGAGAGCACGCGCAGCGGCACGCGGTACTTGCCGGCGAACTCGACCGAGCGGATCTGCAGCACTTTCGAGCCGAGGCTCGCCATCTCGAGCATTTCCTCGAAGCTGATCGTGCTGAGCCTGCGCGCGTCGTGGACGATGCGCGGGTCGGTCGTGTAGACGCCGTCGACGTCGGTGTAGATCAGGCATTCGGCGGCACGCAGCGCCGCCGCGATCGCCACTGCGGAGGTGTCGGAGCCGCCGCGGCCGAGCGTCGTCACGTGGCCGTCGTCGTCGACGCCCTGGAACCCCGTGATGACGACGACCTTGCCGGCGGCGAGATCGGCGCGCACGCGGGCGTCGTCGATCTTCTCGATCCGCGCCTTGGTGTAGGCACGGTCGGTCGCGATCGGCACCTGCCAGCCCGTGTAGCTCACGGCCGGAATGCCCTCGGCATGCAAGGCGAGCGCGAGCAGCCCGACCGCGACCTGCTCGCCGGTGGCAGCGATCATGTCGAGCTCGCGCAGCACCTCGGTCGTCGACGTCTCGGGGGCGAGCTGCCTGGCGAGCGCGAGCAGGCGGTTGGTCTCGCCGCTCATCGCCGACGGCACGACGACGAGCTGGTGGCCGGCCCGGACCCACTTCGCGACGCGGCGGGCGACGCTCTGGATCCGCTCCGGCGACCCCATCGAGGTGCCGCCGTACTTGTGAACGATCAATGCCATCGGGGATCGGCGCGCCGAGGCGGCCAGGAGGGCGCGCGGTCGGCGCGCGCAAGGCTTGGGATTCTAGCGAGAGCCTTCGCGTTCGCTCTCCCGCTCGCTGGCGCGCTCGGGCAGCCAGGCGAACGCTACCTGTGCCTGACCCGATGGAGCGACCGAGCGCGCGTCGATGCCGAGCCCCGGCACGAATACCGGCACGTCGTCCTCGCTGCAGACGATCGGCCCGCGGCGCAGCGCCGGCGCGATGCCGCTCGCCTGGTATTGCAGCTTGAGGCTGCGCGCCGGACGCCGAGGGCCGGCCTGAAAGCTGTCGCCGGCCGCGCGCGCGCGCAGCACCAGCCGCTTCGCATCGGCCACGGCGATGCCGCCGCTCGCGACGGATTCGACCCGGAACGCGCCTCGCCACGCTGCGACCGCGTGCATGCCGGGGCGACTGAGGTCGACGACGAGTCGACCGGGATCGGCGTCGTGCGATTCGATCGGCACGCATTGCAGCCGGCCGCGGTAGCTGTGCAGCTCGCGGCCGGCGGCGGGCCAGCGGCGATGGCCGTCGGCAGTCGCCTCGCGCAGCAACCGCTCGACCAGGCTCGATGGCGGCGCGCCGGCGAGCGCAGCGTGCAGCCACGACACGAGCATCTGGCGCCGTCGCGGCAGCGACAGCCGCTGCCACGATGCAAGGTCGAGCCCGTCGTCGCTCGCGAGCATCGCGACGTCGCCGGCGCCGACCTCGTCCAGAAGCGCGGAAGCGTGGGCGGCGCGCGCCGCCGCCGTTGCGAGCGCGACCTCGGCATCGTCGAACGCGGCCGCGAGTGCTGGCCAGACGCGAAGACGGAGGCGGTTGCGCGCAAAGCGCTCGTCCGCGTTGCTGTCGTCCTCGATCCAGCGCAACCGGTGCCGTCGCGCATACGCCTCGATCGCCTCGCGCGGTTGGCCGAGCCACGGCCGCGCCCAGGTGACGCCGTCTCGCCGCGCGAGCCGGGGCATCGCTGCAAGGGTGGCAGCGCCACCACCACGCAGCGCCTGCAGGAGGAAGGTTTCGGCCTGGTCGCGCCGGTGGTGCGCGAGAAGGACGAGATCGACAGACCGCTCGGCCGCCATCTCGCGCAACGCCCGATAGCGGCCGCCGCGCGCCCACGCCTCGACGCTTTCGCCGGCGCGCGGATGGCCGTCGAGGCGGCGGCAGGCGAATTCGATCGGCAGGCCACGGCGTGCCCAACGTCGACACGTCGCCCGGCAATGCGAAAGCCAGGCATCGGCGCGTTCGCTCAGGCCGTGGTGAACGTGCAGCGCGAGCACCGAGAGGCCGAGCGCCGCTGCCTCGTGCGTGGCCGCGTGGAGAAGCGCCGTCGAGTCGCGGCCGCCACTGTAGGCGACGGCGACTGCGCGCGCGCGCCGCTGCGCTGCGCCGGCGTCAGCGCGCCGTGGTGTCGCTGAAACGACCGTAGGACTGCAGCCGCTCGTAGCGGCGCTGCATGAGGTCGCGCAACGGCAGGTCGCTGACCTGGCGCAGCGCGTCGTTGAGCGAGCGCTTGAGGAAGGCTGCCATCTGCTTCGAATCGCGATGCGCCCCGCCGACCGGCTCAGTGACGATCTTGTCGACCAGGCCGAGCGCCTTCAGCCGATGCGCGGTGATGCCGAGCTGCTCGGCGGCCTCGGGGGCACGCTCGGCGGTCTTCCACAGGATCGAGGCACAGCCTTCGGGCGAGATCACCGAGTAGATCGAGTACTGCAGCATCAGCAGCTGGTCGCCGACGCTGATTGCGAGCGCGCCGCCCGAGCCGCCTTCGCCGATGATGGTGACGATGATCGGCACCTCGAGCCGCGCCATCTCGAAGATGTTGCGACCGATCGCCTCCGACTGGCCGCGCTCTTCGGCACCGATCCCGGGGTACGCGCCGGGGGTGTCGACGAAGGAGAACACCGGCAAGCCGAACTTCTCCGCCACCTTCATCAGGCGCAGTGCCTTGCGATAGCCCTCAGGCCGGGACATGCCGAAGTTGCGCGCCGCGCGCTCCTTGGTGTCGCGCCCCTTCTGGTGGCCGAAGACGACGCACGGCCGGCCGTTGAAGCGCGCCAGCCCGCCGACGATCGACTGGTCGTCGGCGAAGGCGCGATCGCCGTGCAGCTCCTGGAAATCGGTGAACACCTCGGCGACGTAGTCGAGCGTGTACGGACGCTGCGGGTGGCGCGCGATCTGCGTCACCTGCCACGGCGTCAGCCCGGAATAGATGTCCTTGGTGAGGAGCAGGCTCTTCTTGCTGAGCCGGTCGATCTCCTCCGAGATGTCGACTGCCGACTCGTTCTGAACGTAGCGCAGCTCCTCGATCTTCGCTTCCAGCTCGGCGACGGGCTGCTCGAAATCGAGGAAATGGCGCTTCATGTCAGTAGACGACAGGCATCGGGTCGAGGCTGCGCCAAATGTACCAAGTGGCGACCGACCGATAGGGTGCCCAGGCGTCGCCGACTTCACGCGCCTCGGCACGCGACACCGGCTCGCCGCTGAAATAGTTGACGCTGATGCCCTTGATGAGGCCGATATCGTCGAGCGGCATGACGTTCGGCCGCAGCAGGTGGAAGATCAGGAACATCTCCGCGGTCCAGCGGCCGATGCCGCGGATGCCGACCAGCTCCTCGATGATGGCCTCGTCATCCATGTCGTGCCAGCGCGCCGGCCGCACAGCTCCCGACTGGAAGTGCTCGGCGAGATCGCACAGGTACTCGACCTTGCGCGCCGAGAGGCCCGCGGTGCGGATCTGGGGTGCATCGAGCGCGAGCACCGCCTTCGGCGACAGGCGGGTCGACGGGCCGGCGCTGAGCGCCACCAGGCGGTCCCATACCGCCTGCGCCGCCTTGACCGAGATCTGCTGGCCGACGATCGAGCGTGCAAGGGTCGTGAAGGCGTCGCCGCGGCTCTCGAGCTGGCCGTCAGCGAAGCGCGGGATGAGCTTCTTCATCACCCGGTCGCGCTTGACCAGGTGCTTGCACGCGTCGTCCCAGAACTCGGCGACGAGCGTCGGCGCGGCGGCAGTCGCAGCGGTCGCCAAGGTCAGCCCCTCACCCAGGTCGTGCCCTGCGGCGTGTCCTTGAGAACGATCCCCTGCGCAGCAAGCTCGCTTCTGATGGCATCGGATCGAGGATAGTCGCCGCG
>DASXLD010000081.1:0-36181 GCA_036496385.1 Caldimonas sp.
AGCACGATGCGCCAATGCCAGCGCGACCAGGGCAGTCGGTCGAGCCGCGCGGGGATGTCGGACGGCGCGCGCATCGGCGGCATTGTGCGCAGCGGTTGCTGTGTGCAACACGTCGACCCCTTCGACGCCGCTCGCCCGCCGGCAGAGACCGCACCGGCGGTCGCGGTCTCAGGCGCGATCCACGAGCGGCAGCGACAGCGTTGCGATCGCGCCGCCGCCGGGGTCGTTCTTCAGCGTCGCCCGGCCGCGATGCAGCTCGACGATCTCCTTGACGAACGAGAGACCGAGACCGGTGCTCCTCTTCGCCGTCGCCGGCCGCGCCAGCGAATAGAACTTCTCGAACACCTTGTTCTCGGCGAACTCGGGGATCCCCGGACCTTCGTCGCGCACGACGAGATCGGCACTGCGCGGATGCGCGGCGACCGCGATCGAGATGCGGCCGCCCGCGGGCGAGAAGTCGATCGCGTTGTCCACCAGGTTGGCAAGCGCGCGCTGGAGCAGAAAGGCGTCGCCCTCGACCACCGGATCGTCGTCGCCCGGCACGACGTCGACAGCGACGCCGCGTGCGAGTGCCGCCGGTGCCGCGCTGGCGGCGACCTCGACCGCGAGCGCGCGCAGCGCGACCGGCGCGGCATGGTCGAGGCTCCTCCTCGACTCGAGCGCGGTCAGCTCCATCATGCGGTCGACGAGCTCCTGGATCCGCTGCGTCTCGCGCGCGATGTTGGCGACGAAGCGTGCGCGGTCGGCGTCGGCCATCGGCTCCTGCAGCAGCTCGGCGGCGCCACGGATCGCCGACAGCGGCCCCTTCACTTCGTGCGTCATCGTCTGTACGTAGTCGGCGACGTAGTTGCGACCGGCGAGCGCGTCACGCATCTCGTCGTAGGCGGCACCGAACGCGCCGAGCGCGCGCCGGCCGAGGCGCGGCAGCGAGAAGCTGCGCTCGGCACGGACGTAGCGCAGATAGTCCGAGATGACGCCGAATGGCCGCACCAGCCAGACCGAGAGGATGACGACGAGGAGCAGCACCGCGACCACCGAGGTCGCGCCGAGCTCGAGCGTCTTCCTGCGCGCCGCCTCGACGAACTGGCCGAAGCTCTGCACGGGCTTGCCGACGCTGACGGCACCGATGATCTCGCCGCCACCGGCCGGCGACGGGTCGAGGATCGGCGCCGCGACGTACATCACCGACGTACGCGGATCGCCTTCGACGTCGGCCGTCGTGCGCGCACCGTAGCGGCCTCGCAAGGCGAGGAAGACGTCGTGCCAGCGCGAGTGGTCGGCGCCGACCTGCGACGCCACTGCCGACGCACCGGCTGCCGCCGCGCCGGCGGCGTCGGCCGCGCCGGGCAGCGCCAGCGAGTCGAAGACCACCGTTCCCTGCCGGTCGACGACCGTCATCCGCAACTCCACGCGGGTCTTCTCGACGCCGTAGATGTCGGCGACGAAGCGGCGCGCGTAGACCGTGCGAAAGAGCGGCGCGAGGGCGTCGACGTGCAGCGTGCCGTCGGGCGACGCGTTCTCGACCAGCGACGCCATCAGCTGCGCGGTCTCGACCAGCGAATCCTCGGCCGACTCGCGGTAGCGCGGGTCGATGTCGCCGAGCTGGCGGTACATCAGGAACGCAACGCCGAGCGCGTAGGCGACGAGGATGCCGATGAAGATACGGGTGCGCTTGGTCATCGCGCGCCGATGGCGGCCTGCGCCGACCGCGTCAGCAACCGTGCGTCACTCGGCAAGGGCAGCCGTGGTCGCGCTCTCAACGGCACGGCGAAGGACCCGCTCGAGGGCGTCGACCTTGCCTTGCGGGGTGAGAGCGTCCCAGGCATGCACGGCACCCTTGGTATCGGTCGGCAGGTTCATCTCCGATTCGCGCGCCTGGGTCGCCCGAATCGGCTTCATCGTCGCGGTGTCGACGACCGTCACGGTCAGATACGCGAACGGGCCGAGGAAGCCTTCGCCCTGATTGCCGGTCTCACGATTCCGGTAGACGTAGGTCGTATCGACGTAGAAGCCGAGACCGCTGATCTTGCCGGTTCCGGTCGTCCCATCGATCAGCTTGAACTGGGCGTTGTCGCGCCACTTCGTGACGAGCACGAGCCGCGTCGCCTGCTGCTCGCGCAGCAGCTTGGCGAGGGCATCGCGGAGGCCCCCGTCGTCTTCGAGAAGCTTGCCTTGGAGGTCGAACAGCCGTGGATCGCGGATCGAGAAGCGGACGACCGGCGAGACCGGGCGCAACTGCTTGAGCATCTTTTCGGCGGCGTCGAGGGCGATGTCATCGAGAACCGCGGCAGCGACCGGATAGACGCGGCGCGTGTTCGGATCGATGTTGGAGCCGATCTCTTCGCGTCGCATGACGACGCTGAACTCGTCGCCGACGAGCGATAGCAGCGCAAAGCTCGGCGGGATCGGGCTCGCCGTCGTCGTCGCCGCCGCCGGCTGCGCGGACGCGCTGGTCCCGAACGCGAGCAGGAGCGCGGCGGGCCACGCGACTTTCCTCAGCAGCATCGACAGCATCGAACGACTCCCCTCTTCTCGCTCACGCCGGCGCCGCCGGCAAATCCTCGGCCAGCGCATAGCCGCTGCCGCGCAAGGTCCGGATCGGCTCCTGGCCAGGAGCGATCGCCTTCATCTTGGCTCGCAGCGTCTTGACGTGGGCGTCGACGGTGCGGTCCATGCTGTCGCTGTCGTCGCCCCAGACGCGATCGAGCAATGCTTCGCGCGTGAAGACATGGCCCGGCCGCGACGCCAGCGTCTTCAACAGGCCGAACTCGTAGCGCGACAACTCGAGCGCGCGGCCGTAGTAGCGCACCTGCATGCGGCTCTCGTCGACGACGATCGGACCGCTCGCGGTCGACGCCGTTGCAGCGGCCGGCGCCGCGGCCTTGCTTGTCCGGCGCAGGACGCCGCGCACCCGTGCCACGAGCTCGCGCGGCGAAAACGGCTTGGCGATGTAGTCGTCGGCGCCGAGCTCGAGACCGACGACGCGATCGATCTCGTCGCTGCGCGCAGTCAGGAAGACGACCGGCACGTCGCTCGTCTCGCGCAGGCGGCGGAAGATCTCGAAGCCGCTCGCGTCGGGCAGGCCGACGTCGAGGATGACGAGGGCCGGGGCGGCCGCGCGTGCGTTCGCCAGCGCGTCCTCGCCGGTCGCGCACCAGTGCGGCTCGAAGCCTTCGGTGCGCAGTGCGTACTGCAGCGTATCGGCGATGCCGGGCTCGTCCTCGACGATGAGGATCTTCGGCTTCATTCCTGGGGGAGGAAGCCTTCGATCGAAAGGTAACGCTCGCCGGTGTCGTAGTTGAAGCCGAGGACCGTCGACCCCGCGGCGATCTCCGGGAGCTTCTGCGCGATCGCGGCCAGCGTGGCGCCGGACGAGATGCCGACCAGCAGCCCCTCTTCGCGTGCCGAACGGCGCGCCATCTCGCGCGCCGCCTCGGCCTCGACCAGGATCACGCCGTCGAGCAAGTCGACATGCAGGTTCTTCGGGATGAAGCCGGCGCCGATGCCCTGGATCGGATGCGGACTCGGCTTGCCGCCGCTGATGACCGGCGACGCCGCGGGCTCGACCGCGTACACCTTCAGCTTCGGCCACATCTTCTTCAGCACCTGCGCGCAGCCGGTGATGTGACCGCCGGTGCCGACACCGGTGATCAGCGCGTCGATGCCGCTCGGGAAATCGGCCGCCACTTCCTCCGCCGTCGTACGCACGTGGACATCGATGTTGGCCGGGTTGTCGAACTGCTGCGGCATCCATGCGCCCGGCGTCGCCGCGACAATTTCCTGCGCCTTCGCGATCGAGCCGTTCATGCCTTTGTCGCGCGGCGTCAGCACGAAGGTCGCGCCGTACGCGAGCATCAGCCGGCGTCGCTCGACGCTCATGCTGTCGGGCATGACGAGAACGAGTCGGTAGCCCTTGACGGCGGCCACCATCGCCAGGCCGACACCGGTGTTGCCGGAGGTCGGCTCGACGATCGTCGCGCCCGGCTTCAGCGCCCCCGATGCCTCGGCGGCCTCGACCATCGCGACAGCGATCCGGTCCTTGATCGAGCCGCCCGGGTTGGCGCGTTCGCTCTTGACGTAGATGTTGTGACGGGCCCCGAACAGCCGGTTGATGCGGATGTGCGGCGTATTGCCGACCGTGTGCAAGACGTCGTTGGCGAGCATCGTGTCGATCTCGGCGTGGTGGGTCGCGGCGATTATGGTCCGCGCGCAGCGACAATCCGCCGATGCCCGCGCCGCTTGCCAACGACACGTTCCTGCGCGCCTGCCTGTCGCAACCGACCGAGTACACGCCGGTGTGGCTGATGCGCCAGGCCGGACGCTACCTTCCCGAGTACCGGGCGACGCGCGCCCGCGCCGGCAGCTTCATGGCTCTGGCGACCAACCCCGCGTTCGCGACCGAGGTGACCCTGCAGCCCCTCGACCGCTTCGCCCTCGACGCCGCGATCCTGTTCAGCGACATCCTCACCGTTCCCGACGCGATGGGCCTCGGCCTGTCGTTCGCCGAAGGCGAAGGCCCGCGCTTTGCGGCGCCGCTGCGCGACGAGGCCGCGGTGGCGCGCCTCGCTGTTCCCGACCTGGCCAAGCTGCGCTACGTCTTTGACGCGGTGGCGTCGATTCGGCGCGCCCTCGCCGGGCGGGTGCCGCTGATCGGCTTCGCCGGCAGTCCCTGGACGCTCGCCTGCTACATGGTCGAAGGCCGGGGCTCCGACGACTACAGGCTCGTCAAGAAGATGCTCTACGACCGCCCCGACCTGCTGCACCGCGTTCTCGCGATCAATGCCGACGCCGTCGCCGCGTATCTCAATGCGCAGATCGACGCCGGCGCGCAGGCGGTGATGGTGTTCGACAGCTGGGGCGGCGTGCTCGCCGATGGCGCATTCCAGGCCTTCAGCCTCGCCTACACGCGCAAGGTCCTCGCCCTGCTGAAGCGCGAGAGCGAGGGCAGGCGCGTTCCGCACATCGTCTTCACCAAGGGCGGCGGACCCTGGCTCGAGGAGATCGCGGCCTCCGGCGCCGACGTCGTCGGCGTCGACTGGACGGTGCACCTCGGCCGCGCGCGCCGCCGTGTCGGCGCCGGGGTGGCGCTGCAGGGCAATCTCGATCCGGCCGTCCTCTTTGCCGGTGTCGACGTGGTCCGGCGCGAGGTCGAGCACGCCTTGGCGAGCTTCGGCACTGCCGAGGTCGATGGCGTCGGCAACGGGCACGTCTTCAATCTCGGCCATGGCATCAGCCAGCACGCGCCGCCCGAAAGCGTCGCGGTCCTGGTCGAGACGGTGCATCAGGCGTCGCCGCCCTTTCACAGCGCGCGGCCGTGATCGAATTCACGAATTGCCGCGACGTGACGGAATTCGGGTGAGTGAGCACTCAGGGCTTGACTTATCCCCATGACTTGATCCTGTCACGAAACGCGGCGGCTCTGCTGCAACGCGTCATGATGAAAACAGCCGAACGCGCTAAGTTGTTGATTTTGCTGGCAGGCGTCGACTGCCGCGAAACCGTGCAGGGCGTCCGGAATCGAGACAGGACAAGCATTTCGGCCCGCACAGCGGGTCTTGCCCACAAAGTTTTCCACAGACACGGTGGAGAAGATCAAAAGCGGCCGAAAATCAAGAACTTACAGCCTGAAGCTGAATTCCGGCTGAAGTCGCTCCAGGTCCGATCGATCGCGCAATGCAACGATGCCTGAATGCGTCGTCCCGGTGCTTGTCGATGCTCCCCGCCATGCCGCGCTGACCACTGCGCTGAGCTATCGGAGTCAGTACCCGCTCGCCGCCGGCCTCCTGGTTCGCGTTCCCCTCGGCAAGCGCGAGGTGGCAGGCCTCACCTGGCGCGAAGACACCGCTGACGAAGCGCCGGGCGATCTTCGCGAGATCGCCGAGGTCTGCGATGCATTGCCGGCGCTCGAGCCGGGGTGGTGCGAGCTGGTCGAGTTCGCGGCCTCGTACTACCAGCGCAGCGTCGGTGAGATCGCGCTCGCGGTGTTGCCCCCCGAGCTGCGCCGCCTCGGCCGCGACGCTCTGGCCAATCGCGTCGAGCGTCTGCGTCGATCCTTCGCCGGCGCCGACGCCGAGGATCCGGACGCACCAGAGTCGCCGCCCGATCTGACGCCGGAGCAGGAGCATGCGATCGCGACGATCGCGGCAGCGATGACGAGCACGGCGCCGGCAACCACCCTGCTCCACGGCGTGACCGGAAGTGGCAAGACCGAGGTCTACCTGCGGGGCGCAGAGCTGGCGCTGGCCGCCGGTCGGCAGGCGCTCGTACTCGTTCCCGAGATCAACCTGACGCCGCAGCTGATCGACCGTTTCGTGCGCCGCTTCGCCGGCCGCCGCATCGTCGCGCTGCACAGCGGGCTGACACCGGCGCAGCGGCTGCGCAGCTGGCTGGCGGCGCAGCTCGGGCTCGCCGATCTCGTCCTCGGCACGCGGCTGGCGGTGTTCGCCCCGCTCGCGCGGCTCGGGCTGATCGTCGTCGACGAGGAGCACGACGCGTCGTACAAGCAGCAGGAAGGCGCGCGCTACTCGGCTCGCGACCTCGCCGTCTGGCGCGGTCGGCGCGAAGGCGCGCTGGTTGTGCTCGGCTCGGCGACGCCCTCGCTCGAAAGCTGGCAGCGCGCCGGGACGAGCCGCTACGCGCGGCTGACCCTCGCCGAGCGGATCGGCGGTGCTGCCTGGCCGACGGTGCGACTCGTCGACATGGCCAAGCTGCCGCGGCCGACCACCGGGCTCGCCGCGGCCGCCCCGGCGCCCGGGCTCGCGCCGCAGCTCGTCGCTGCCTTGCAGGCGCGCGTGGGCAGTGGCGTCCAGAGCCTCGTCTTTCTCAACCGCCGCGGCTACGCGCCGGTGCTGCAATGCGGTGACTGCGGTTGGCTGAGCGGCTGTCCGCACTGCAGCGCCTGGCGCGTCTTCCACAAGCAGGACCGGACGCTGCGCTGCCACCACTGCGGCCTCGCCGAACCGGTGCCACGCAAGTGCCCCGATTGCGGCAATCCCGACATCGCGCCCGTGGGACGCGGCACCGAGCGGCTCGAGGAGCAGCTCGCCTCGCTGCTGCCTGGCGCTCGGATCGCACGCATCGACGCCGACAGCACGCGAAGGAAAGGCGCGCTCGAGGCGACGCTCGGCGCCGTCCACGCCGGCGCGGTCGACGTCCTGGTCGGCACGCAGATGGTTGCCAAGGGGCACGACTTCCGCCGCATCGGCCTCGTCGCCGCCGTCAATCCCGATACCTCGCTTTTCAGCAGCGACTTTCGCGCTCCGGAGCGGCTGTTCGCGCTGCTGATGCAGGCAGCGGGCCGTGCCGGCCGCGACGCCGCGCACGGTGGTACGAGCGAGATGTGGGTGCAGACCTGGCATCCTGGCCATCCGCTCTACCAGGCCCTCGGCCGCCACGACTACCCGGCCTTTGCGGCCAGCCAGCTGCAAGAGCGCGAGAGTGCGGGCCTGCCGCCGTTCTCGCACCTCGCCGTGCTGCGCGCCGAAGCGAAGACGGTCGACGCCGCCCGCGCCTTTCTCGAGGCGGCGTCGGTCACGGCGCACGCGCTCGCCGAGAGCAGCGGCGTTCTGGTCTATGCACCCGTGCCGCTCGACGTCGCCCGTGTCGCCGACGTCGAGCGGATGCAGATGCTGGTCGAGTCGGCGTCGCGGCGCCAACTCCAGGCGATGTTGCACGCGTGGCTGCCGCACCTGGACGCGCTGCACGCAGCGCGAGGCGACGCCGGCAGACGAATCCTGCGCTGGGCGATCGACGTCGACCCGTTGACGATCTGAGCCACTGCTCGCGGCGGCGGCTCAGCGCGCGCTGCGGATGCCGGCGACGTCGGCGAGAAGCAGCATCGCCCGCACCAGCTCCTCGACCGCACCGGCGAGGTCGGCCGGCGGCGCCAGAGTCCCGATCTCGGCGCGCAACGCTTCGGCGTCGTCGAGCGTGTCGGTGCCGACGTGGCGGTAGAGGAGCGCGAGCGGTGCGGTGAGCCCGGCATCGTCGGTGCCGAGCAAGGCGGGAAACGTCTCCAGCGCAGCCGTGCAGCCAGCGACCCACGGCAGGATCGCCTCGACGCCAGCACCTTCGGCGCTGTCCTCCGCCTCATCGCCCGGGTCGTCGCCGCCGCCGTCGTCGAGGTCGATCGGGTCGTCGCCGCCGAGATCGGCGTCGCCCTCGAACACCCAGGGATCGAACCAGGCGCGTCGCTCGATCGCTCGCCGCAGCTCCTCGGTGCGCCGACGCACGAGCGCATGGATCCGACGCGCGTCGAAGCTCGGCGGCAACGGCCGCGCGTCGACGTCGGTGACGAATGGCAGCCAGCGCGCCGGATCGACCGGCTCCGGCTGGATCAGGACGCCGCACAGAAAGCCGTCGAGCGCGCAAATGTCGAGCGGCTCGAGTGGCGCCGGCACCGCGTCGAGCAACGCCTGCAGCTCGGCGATCTCGCGTTCGCCGAGCGGCCTCGCCACCGTGCCGGTGCCGCCGCGGGCAGGCCCTGGCCGCGAACGCTTCGTCGCCATCACGTCACCACAGGACGAGCTGCGTGCAGCCGAAGAGAGCGAGCCGTCGGCCGTCGGCGGCGAGGACCACGCACGACCAGATGTGGGTCGTCCGCCCGAGATGCTCGGCGCGGCACTCGGTACGGATCGTGCCGTCGCGCACCGTGCCGAGGAAATTGCTTTTCAGCTCGATCGTCGTGAAGTTCTTCGCCCCGTCCGGCAAATGGGCGATGCTCGCGTAGCCGGCAGCGGTGTCGGCGAGCAGGAGAATGCTCGCGGCATGCAGGAAGCCGTTCGGCGCCATCATCCACGGCAGCAGGGCGACTTCGGCGTCGAGCGCGCCCTCGGCGATGCGGGTGACGACGAGGCCGAAGCGACCCGGCAGGCAGTCGGCCTGGCGCTGGTGGAGGCTCTCGATCGTGACATCGGCTCGCAGCATGGCGTCCTCGCGCGCAACGGGTCCGACCACAGCATAACCATCAACGCGGGCGCGCGGTCTGCGACGCCCGATTGCTTGTTGGATACTAGGCCGCATGACGCCACAGCGCGAAGATTCGGCACGCCTGGAAAAGCTGCTCGGTGACCGCTACGCCGACCGCGCGCCGCGCGACGAGACGATATCGGCGGTGCTCGACGTCATCCTCTCGCGCCTGCAGTGCGCGCGCGTCAGCATGTGGAAGTTCGCCGGCGCCGGCGACAAGCTGACGCTGCTCTGCCTCGCGTCGAAGACGGCTGACGGCGTCTTCGACACGTCGGACCGGCGGCTGCGCCGGGACGAGTTCATCGCCTATTTCAACGGTCTCGTCGGCACCGGCACCTACATTGCGGTCGATGCGATGAACGATCCCAAGCTGCAGCCCATGCGCGAGAGCTACCTCGTCGCCAACAACGTCGTCTCGATGCTCGACGCCGCCTTCGTCCTCAACAACCGCACCTACGGCATGGTCTGCTGCGAGGAGCCGCAACGGCGCGAGTGGCGGCCGAGCGACGTCGTCTCGCTGCGCGCGATCGTCAACAAGCTGGCGCTGCTGATGTGGAACGCGCCCGACTCGGTATTGCTGAAGAATCCGTCGCTGCCGCTGCGCGTGCTGCTGGACGATTCCGCGCAGCCGAAGCTCGACCCGCGGCGCCGCTGATCCCTCTATCCGACCGGAGACTGCCCATGGGTGCGAACGAACAATTCACGAGCACGGCCGAGATCGGCCACTACATCGGCGGCCGGCGTGTCGCCGGCAACGGCGGGCGCAGCCAGCCGGTGATGAACCCGGCAACGGGCGCGGTCGCGCGCCACGTCGCGCTCGCTTCGGCGGCGGACGTCGACGCCGCCGTCGCCGCCGCGAAGGCGGCGCAGCCGGCGTGGGCCGACACGCCGCCGCTGCGGCGGGCGCGCATCCTCAACGCCTTCCTGGGTCTTCTCAACCAGCGCCGCGACGAGCTCGCCGCGATGATCACCGCCGAGCACGGCAAGGTGTTCAGCGATGCCCAGGGCGAGGTCACGCGCGGCATCGACGTGGTCGAGTTCGCGTGCGGCATCCCGACCCTGCTCAAGGGCGACTACACCGAGCAGGTCTCGACCGGCATCGACAACTGGACCGTGCGCCAGCCGCTCGGCGTCGTCGCCGGCATCACGCCGTTCAACTTCCCGGTGATGGTGCCGATGTGGATGTATCCGGTCGCACTCGCGTGCGGCAACGCGTTCGTCCTGAAGCCGAGCGAGCGTGACCCGTCGCCGTCAGTCTTGATGGCCGAGCTGCTCGAGCAGGCCGGGCTGCCGAAAGGCGTCTTCAACGTCGTCCAAGGCGACAAGGTCGCCGTCGACGCGCTGCTCGCGCACAAGGACGTCAAGGCGCTGAGCTTCGTCGGCTCGACGCCGATCGCGCGCTACATCTACGAGACCGGTGCCAGACACGGCAAGCGCGTGCAGGCGCTCGGTGGCGCCAAGAACCACATGGTGGTGATGCCCGACGCCAACCTCGAGCAGGCGGTCGATGCGCTGGTCGGTGCTGCCTTCGGCTCGGCGGGCGAGCGCTGCATGGCGGTCTCGGTCGCGGTGCTGGTCGGAGACATCGCCGACCGCATCGTGCCGCTGCTCGCGAAGCGCGCGACCCGGCTCGTCGTCAAGAACGGCATGGAAAGCGACGCCGAGATGGGGCCGCTCGTCACCGCCGACGCGAAGGCGCGGGTCGAGTCGTACATCGCCTCGGGCGTCGCCGACGGGGCAACCCTCGCCGCCGACGGCCGCGGCATTGCCGTCCCGGGGCACGAGAAGGGCTTCTTCACCGGCGGCACGCTGTTCGATCACGTCACGCCGCAGATGAAGATCTACCGGGAAGAGATCTTCGGCCCGGTGCTCTCGTGCGTTCGCGTGGCCGACTTCGAAGCGGCGCTCAAGCTCGTCAACGAACACGAGTTCGGCAACGGCGTCGCCTGCTTCACGAGCGACGGCAACGTCGCGCGCGAGTTCGCGCGCCGGGTCGAGATCGGCATGGTCGGCATCAACGTGCCGATCCCGGTGCCGATGGCTTGGCACGGCTTCGGCGGCTGGAAGTCGAGCATGTTCGGCGACACCCACGCCTACGGCGCCGAAGGCGTCCGCTTCTACACCCGCCAGAAATCGGTGATGCAGCGCTGGCCCGAAAGCACGCCCAAGGGCGCCGACTTCACGATGCCGACGTCGAAGTAGCGGTGCCGGTCCTGTCCAAGGTCGTGCAGCGGCACGCACGTCTGTTCGCGCGCCGGTTTCTCGAGCGCCGGCTGCTCCCGCAGACGGTCACGCTCGTGGCGAAGGTCCTTGCCGTCGTCGCGTTCGCGAGCGGCGGCGGCGGCGCCCGCGCGCAGGACATCGAGCCGCGTGCCTATTCCAATGCCCCGATCGGGGTGAACTTCCTCGTCGCCGGCGTCGCGCACAGCAGCGGCGGCCTCTCGCTCGATCCGTCGATCCCGCTCACCGACGCACAGCTCGACACCAACATCGCCGTGCTCGCGTACGCGCGAGTGCTCGACCTCTGGGGCGTCTCCGGCAAGTTCGATGTCATCGTTCCCTATGTCTCGCTCTCCGGCACCGCCGACTACACGGGGGCACCGGTCCAGCGCTCGATCCACGGCTTCGCCAATTCGGCGTTTCGCCTGTCGGCCAACCTCTACGGCGCGCCGGCACTGACGATGGCCGACTTCGCCGCATACCGGCAGGACCTCATCATCGGCGCGAGCCTGCAGGTCGTCGCACCGACCTCGCAGTACGACCCGAGCCGTCTCGTCAACATCGGCACCCACCGCTGGTCGTTCAAGCCCGAGGTCGGCATCTCGAAGGCGATCGACCGCTGGACGGTCGAAGGCCAGGCGGCGGTCACGCTGTATACCGACAACACGAACTTCTATGGCGGCTCGACGCGTTCGCAGGACCCGCTCTACGCATTCCAAGGCCACGTCATCTACAGCTTCCGCTCGGGCGCGTGGACCTCGTTCGACGCGACCTACTTCACCGGCGGCCGCTCGAGCATCGACGGCACGCCGAAGAACGACCTGCAGCAGAACTGGCGGCTGGGCGCGACGCTGGCGCTGCCGGTCGACCGGCGCCACTCGGTCAAGCTCTACGCCAGCAGCGGAGTCTCGGCACGCACGGGCAACAACTTCAACCTGCTCGGCGTCGCCTGGCAGTACCGCTGGGGCGGCGGGCTCTGATCGGAATCGGCTCCTCGGCCCGGCGAATCGACCTCGGCCAGATCGACGTTGCTACAGTCGCCGATCAACGCCTCGCTTCTTCCGGCCAGCGCCAGTTCACCGTGGCGGCGTCGCGGCCGATCCGCACCTTGCGCTGCTCGGTCTTGCCGCCGTAGCTGGCGTCGACGGTGTAGTCGCCGGGTGGCACCTTGACCAGCAGCATCGGCCCGGCGTTGTCGACGCCGAGGACCTTGCCCTTCGCGCTGTTGACGTCGACGTGGTCAGCGACGACATAGGCGCCGCCGGCGACGCTGAAGACGAGGCGCAGCGGGAAAGCCTCGCGCTGGGCATCGATCGCCGCGCGCGCCTCTTCGCCGGCGCCGCCGTTGAGGTATTCGACGCCGGCCACGGAGTGCACGCGCGGCGACGGCGGCGCGCCGGCGTCCGCTGCCGGGACCGGCTGGGCGAGGGCGGCACAAGTGAGCAGCAGCGCCACCCCGAGCAACGCGGCCAGGCGAGCATTCGTGTTCATGGCAGATCTCGGCAATGAGGTCGCTTGAAGCTACGGCGGGCCACAGCTTGCTGCCATCGGCGCAAGACGGGGCGCGCTGTCGGAAGCGTCCGACCCGTGTTCCTTTTCAGAGCTTTTCGGTCTCCGCCGCCGCCGGCTGCCAGCGCAGCAGATGCCGCTCGATCCTGCCGACGGCGGCGTCGAGCGCGAGCGCGAATGCGGTGAGGACGAGGATGCCCGCCATCACGGTATTGATGTCGAACGCGCCCTCGGCCTGCAGGATCAGGTAGCCGACGCCGCGCGACGAGCCGAGGTATTCGCCGACGACGGCGCCGACGAACGCGAGACCGACCGACGTGTGCAGCGAGCTGAACATCCAGCTCGTCGCGCTCGGCAAATAGACGTGGCGCAGCAGCTGCCGCTGCGTCGCCCCGAGCATGCGCACATTGGCGAGGACGACCGGGCTGACTTCCTTCACTCCCTGGTAGACATTGAAGAAGACGATGAAGAAGACCAGCGTGACGCCGAGCGCGACCTTGCTCGCGACACCGAGCCCGAACCAGACCGCGAAGATCGGCGCCAGGATGACGCGCGGCATGCTGTTCAGCGCCTTGATGTACGGGTCGGCAATCGCGCCGGCGAACGGGCTGAGCGCAAGCCAGAGGCCGAACGCGAGGCCGAGCGTCGAGCCGATCGCGAACGCGAGCACGGTCTCGAGCAACGTCACGCCGAGGTGCTCGTAGATGTCGTGGCGGGTCACGAACCAGGCCCAGATGCGGGCGAAGATCTTGATCGGCTCGCCGAAGAAGAACGCCGCCTGTTGGTCGTTCTCGAACATGAAGTTGGGCAAGAGCCCGGGCGTCGTCAGCAGATGCCAGACGACGAAGACCGCGACCAGGAGGCCGGCCTGCCAGGCGCGCAGGCGGGTCACGCCACGGCCTCGCCGCTCATGCCGCGAGCTGCTGGCGGTAGCCCGCCAGGACCTCTTCGCGCAGCACC
This sequence comes from Caldimonas sp., assembly GCA_036496385.1. Taxonomy (GTDB): domain Bacteria; phylum Pseudomonadota; class Gammaproteobacteria; order Burkholderiales; family Burkholderiaceae_C; genus Schlegelella_A. The sequence goes on from DASXLD010000081.1 coordinate 13,657, forward strand.
GCCCAGATCGCCCGGTGCAGCTCGACGAAGCGCGGCGTCGCGCGCACCTCGGCGACGTCGCGCGGCCGCGGCAGGTCGATCGCGAACTCGCCGATCGGATGCGATGCCGGGCCGGCGGAGAGACAGACGACGCGGTCGCTCATCGCGATCGCCTCATCGAGATCGTGGGTGATGAAGAGCACCCCCTTCTGCCGTTCGGCCCAGAGCGCGAGCAGCTCGTTTTCCATCAGCTGGCGCGTCTGCACGTCGAGCGCCGAGAACGGCTCGTCCATGAGCAGGATGTCGGGATCGAGCACCAGCGTCTGCGCCAGGCTGACCCGCTTCCTCATGCCGCCCGAGAGCTGGTGCGGATAGCGATCGGCGAAGCCGCCGAGGCCGACGCGCTTCAGCCAGTCGTGCGCGCGCGGCACAGCGTCGCCACTGGCGCGGAACTCGAGCCCGGCAGCGACGTTCTGCAGCGCCGTTCGCCACGGCATCAGGCTCTCGGCCTGGAACATGTAGCCGGCGCGCCGGTTGATGCCGTCCAGGCGCTCGCCGAAGACGTCGACCGCACCTGCGCTCGGCGCAAGCAAGCCGGCGGCGACGTTGAGCAACGTGCTCTTGCCGCAACCGGTCGGGCCGACGACGGAGACGAACTCACCGGCGCCGACCGCCAGGGTCACGTCGCGAACGGCGGTGTAGCGCCGCGACGCGTCGGTGCGGTCGGCGAACGTGCACGTGATGCCGGTCAGCGCCAGCGCGGGCTCGACCGGCCGCGACGGCGACGCGGATGGCGTTGCAGAAGTGGTATCGATCAAAGTCTCGTCGCGTTGACAGCGGCGTTCGCGTCCATGAAAGCGAGTTTCGTCGGTTCGGCGATGACGGCGCGGCGCGCGGAGTCTAGCTTTCGTCGGCGGCCGCCTTGCCGGCCGAACTGCCGACTGAGTGTCGCCGACGCTCGGGCGCGGGCGCCGCAGCGAACGTCTGCCGGGCCTGCGCTCGATCGCTCAGCGCGGCGCGATCGCTGCTCCAGCGTCGTCGAAGATGCCGTCGGTCAGCGCCTCGCTGCGGTGCAGCGGCACGCGCCGTGCTCGGGTGCGGGCGGCTCCATCGTCAGCGCAGCCTCATCCCTTCGGATACTTCGCGTTGGCGCGCTTGACGTAGTCGTTGGTCCAGATCGCCGCCAGGTCGATCTTCGCCTGGGCGATCTCCGGATCGATGCTCGCCAGCGCGCGCCGCGCGGTCTCGGCACCGCCTTCCGGGAACATGCCGTTGGGCGAGAGCGCGGCCTTGGCGGCGATGAACGCGTCGACGTAGACGGCGCGGTCGCCGAGCAGATAGCTCTCCGGTACCGCCTTGATGATGTCGCTCGCGCCGGCGCCCTGGATCCACCTGTCGGCGCGCACGATCGCGTTGGCGAGCGCCTGCGCAGTCTGCGGATTCTTGTCGAGGAAGCTCTGCTGCGTGTAGAGGCATCCGGCCGGCATCGGGCCGCCGAAGACACGATCGGCCTCGGCGACGACACGGGTGTCGGAGATGATCTTCAGGTCGCCCGAGCGGGAGAGCTGGGTGATCACCGGATCGAGGTTGGAGATCGCGTCGATCTGGCCCGAGCGCATCGCAGCGACCGCGCCGCTGCCGGCGCCGATGCCGATGATCGAGACATCGCCCGGCTTCAGCCCGACCTTGGCAAGAACGAAGTTGGCGAGCACGTTGGTCGACGAGCCCGGCGCAGTGACGCCGAGCTTCTTGCCCTTCAGCTCGGCGGCCGACTTGAAGTTGGGCATCGTCTTCGGATTGATGCCGAGCACGATCTGGGGCGCGCGACCCTGGAGCACGAAGGCACGCAGCCGCTGGCCCTTGACCTGCATGTTGATCGTGTGCTCGAAGGCACCGGAGACGACGTCGGCGCTGCCGCCGACGAGCGCCTGCAGGGCGCGCGAGCCGCCGGCGAAGTCGGCGATCGTGACCTCGAGGCCTTCGTCCTTGAAGTAGCCGCGCGTCTCGGCGATCGTGAGCGGCAGGTAGTACAGCAGGTTCTTGCCGCCGACGGCGATCGTCAGCCTGGGCTTCTCGACCGCGGCGCGGGCGATCGCTGGCAGCACGACGAGGGCCGGGCCGGCGAGGGCGGCGCGGAGCAGGTGGCGGCGATCCATGAGGTCTTTCTCCATCTTCGTTCGATGCGCTCGAGCAGCGCACAACGACTGTAGCAGCGGGCCCCGCCGCTGCCGACGGCGGTCCGTAGAATCGCCCGAAATGAGAGTTCGCGCCCGGCGCTGGGGAGCCATGGCGGTGCTGGCGCTGATCGCGTCATCGCCGGTCCACGCGCAATCGCGGCCGACGGCCGCAGCGGCTCCCGACCTCGTCGCCTCGGCGCCGCCCCCGGCCGCCGCCGCGCCGACGGCACCGGCGGCGGCGCCGGCCGGCTCGCCGGTGTCGCTCTCGGCGCGAAAGGTCTACGAGCAGGCGCGCTCGCAGCTGGTCCAGATCCGCACCGTGCTGAAGGGCCGTGCCAGCCAGACCTCGGTCGGCTCGGGGTTCTTCGTCACGCCCGAAGGCCACATCATCACCAACTTCCACGTCGTCAGCGAGGCGGCGCTCAAGCCCGAGCAGCACGATCTCGTCTACGTCACCGCCGACGGTCGCGAGGCACCGCTCACGATCCTCCAGCTCGACGTCCTGCACGATCTGGCGCTGCTGCGCGCCACCGATGCGACGCCGGGCGGAGCGAACGGCGCGCCGAGGCACTTCGACGCGCTCGCCTTCCGGTCGGCGAGCGAGCCGCTCGCGCAGGGCGAGCGCATCTATTCGCTCGGCAACCCGCTCGACGTCGGCTTCGCGGTGACGCAAGGCACCTACAACGGGCTCGTGCGGCGCAGCTTCTACCCGCAGATCTTCTTCGGCGGCGCGCTCTCGGCGGGAATGAGCGGCGGCCCGGCGCTCGACGACGAAGGGCACGTCGTCGGCATCAACGTCGCGCGCCGGATCGACGGCGAGCAGGTGAGCTTCCTCGTCCCGGCCGAGTTCGCGAGCGCGCTCCTCGCGCGCGGCAAGGACGCGGCGCCGATCCTCGGCCCCGCCTACGGCATCGTCGACGAGCAGCTGCTCAAGCACCAGGCGACGCTCACCGACCGCTTCATCCAGCAAGGCTGGAAGGAGGCGACCCATCCGCGCTATCGCGTCCCGGTGCCGCCCGATGTCTTCATGCGTTGCTGGGGGACGAGCACGGTGTCGAACACCGGCGGCCTCGACTTCGAGCGCTCCGATTGCGTCATGGACACGCGGATCTTCGTCGGCGACTTCACGACCGGAACGATCAGCCTGCGCCACGAGAGCTACGACGGCTCCAAGCTGGGCGCGCTGCGCTTCGCGTCGCGCTATTCGGCGAGCTTTCGCAACGAGTCGTTCGTCCGCCTCTCGTCGCAGCACCAGACCAAGCCGCGCTGCGAGGAGGACTACATCGACCGCGACGGCCTGCCGCTGCGCGCCGTCGTCTGCATGCGCGCGTATCGCAAGTTGCCGCAGCTCTACGACGTCGCCGTCCTCGTCGCCACGCTCGACCAGAGCGAGGGCGGCGTCCAGGGCCGCTTCGACGCCCAGGGCGTGAGCTTCGCCAACGCCCAGCGCCTCGCGCGGCACTATCTCGACGCCTACCGATGGGTGAAGCCGCACTAAGCGAGGCGCCGGCGCTGCTCGAGGTCATCGACCGCGACGGGCTGGTCCGCCAGTCGTGGCGGATCGACGAGTGGCCGGTGTCGATCGGGCGCGCGCTCGACAACGAGATCGTCCTCAGCGACCCGCACGTCGCCGCGCACCACGCGACGATCGACGTCGTTGCCGGCGACGATGGTGCAGCGGCGACGATCGTGCTCGCTGCCGGCGAGACGAAGAACGGCCTCGTCGTCGGCCGCGAGCGGGTCGCCGGCGGCGCGACGAGACGGCTTGTCGACAGCGGCCGCGATCTCGAGCTGCAGATCGGCCGCGCCCAGCTGCGCCTGCGCCTGCCGGGGCACACGCTCGGCCCCGAGCAGACGATGAGCACGGTCGTCGCCACCGAACGCCGCTGGCTGCCGACGCTCGGCATCGCGCTTGCCGTGCTCGCGTTCGTCTTCGCCGGCACCTGGATCGACAGCGACCCGGACGATCTCGCGCGCAATCTCGGCTCGGTCCTGCTGACGACGATCGCCGGCGGCGCGATCTGGTGCACGTTGTGGGCGCTGCTGTCGAAGACTTTCACGAGGCAGAGCCATTTCGGCTGGCATGTCCGCGTCTTCGCGACCGCGAGCCTGGCGCTGCTCGTCCTCTCGGTCGTGCCGCCGCTTCTCGCGTTCACGTTCTCGTGGCCCTGGGTCACCGACTTCGCCTTCGTCGCCGTCTACGCGACCGCGGCGACGGCGATCTACTTCCACCTGCTCGCGGTCGAGCCGTCGCGGCGGCGGCTGATGCGCGGCGTTGCCGCGACCGGCTTCGTCGTCGGCGTCGCGCTCTCGCTCTGGTTCAACGTGCAGCGCACCGGCCGCCCGGGCGAGGAGCTGTACATGAACCATCTGTTCCCGCCCCAGCTGCGCCTCGCCAGGCCGACGACGGTCGATCGCTTCGTCGGCGGCCTCGCGCCGATGCAGGCGATCCTCGACAAGAAGGCGAAGGAGCAGAACGGCACCGGCAACGACAACGAGGGCGGTGGCGGCGACGATGACGAATGAGTCGCGGCCCGGCGAGCGCACCGTCCTCGTCACCGGCGGCAGCCGGGGCATCGGCGCCGCGACGTGCCGCCTCGCCGCCGCGGCCGGCTGGGCCGTCGCGGTCAACTACGCGCGCGACGCTGCCGCCGCCGATGCCGTCGTCGCCGCGATCGTGCAGGCCGGCGGCCGCGCCGTCGCCGTGCGCGCCGACGTCGCCAGCGACACCGAAGTGCGAGCGATGTTCGCGACGCTCGACGGCGCGCTGCCGCCGCTCGCGGGCCTCGTCAACAACGCCGGCGTCGTCGACCTCGCGAGCCGGGTCGACGCGATCGCCGTCGAGCGGCTGCAGCGGATGTTCGCGATCAACGTCTACGGCAGCTTCTACTGCGCGCGCGAGGCGATCGTGCGGATGACGACGCGGCCGGCGCGCGCCGGCGGGCCGGGCGCGCACTGCGGCGGCGCGATCGTCAACGTCTCGTCGGCGGCAGCCAAGCTCGGCGGCGCTGGCCAGTACGTCGACTACGCGGCGGCGAAGGGGGCGATCGAGAGCTTCACGCTCGGCCTCGCGAAGGAGCTCGCCGGCGAAGGCATCCGCGTCAACGCCGTTCGCCCGGGGATCATCGCGACCGACATCCATGCCTCCGGCGGCGCTCCCGGTCGCGTCGAGCAGATGGCGCCGCAGTTGCCGATGCGGCGCGCCGGCACTGCCGACGAGGTCGGCGAGGCGATCGTCTGGCTGCTCTCGGAGCGCTCGAGCTACACGACCGGCTCGATCGTCGAAGTCACCGGCGGACGCTAGCCTCGGCCGGCGTCATGCGGGCTGGCGACCCGACCCAGGGCTGCCCGGCTCTTCGGGCATCCAGGCGCGCGCGCCGTGGACGAGGGTCGAGTGCGCCCGCTTCGACTGCAGCAGCGGGTAGAACATCTCGACGAACCAGCGCTCCTTGCCGAAGACGCGGTCGTCGGGCAGGCCGACTGCGGCCGGGTAGCGGCGGGTGATCTTCGCGGTGCGGAACAGCACGTCCCAGAAGAACAGCAGGTTGCCGAAGTTGCCGGTGTAGTGGCCGATGCCGTCGTCGTTGCTGAGCGCGTGGTGCGCCCAATGCGTGGCCGGCGTCGACACTGTGCGTTCGACCAGCCAGGCAAGCGGCCGCAACGATGCGACGCGGTACAGCGGCTCGTCCCAGCGGACGGCACTGTGCGCGCCGAGGATGACGGCGAGCTTGACCGTGATGTAGACGAGGTAGATCGTGCCGAAGCCGAGATAGATGAGGACACCCGAGATCCAGAGCCCCGGCATCATCAGGTAGTAGAAGAAGTTGTTGCGGTAGGTGATGCGGATGCTCATGTAGTGCGCCGAATGGTGGGCGCGGTGCAGCGGCCACAGGAGCGGCGTGTGCGAGACGCGGTGCCACCAGTACTGCGTCATGTCGTCGCCGACGAGCAGGATCGCCGTCATCGCCCACCACGGCAGCGTCGCCCAGGCGCCGCGTTGCTCGGGGATCAGGAGCGAGCAGAGCTTCCCGGTCGCAGCGAACGCCAGCGGTTGCGAGACCGCGAGCAGCGAGAGAAACATGAATGCCTCGAGCTTGGTGTCGTCCGGCGTCGCGCGAAAGTTCTTGTGCCTTCCCGAAGCGATCTCGAGGGCGCCGAAGGCCAGGATGATCGCGACGAGCACGGCGTTCTGGATCAGATTCACGGGTGTCTCCTGATGGCCGTTCCTGCTCAGGAGTGGCCTGGCTGCGGATTCTTCGGTGCCGCAGCCATTTAGTCCAATGCATAGTTGAGCGATAATCGATGCAGTCACTGCATTCCAGAACGCCATATGGATCTCCGCCGCTGGGCCCACGTCGTCGCTGTTGCCGACTGCAGAAGCTTCGTCCGCGCCGCGGAGCAGATCCATCTCAGCCAGCCGGCGCTGACTCGCAGCATCCAGGCGGCGGAAGCCGAGCTCGGCCTGCTTCTCTTCGACCGCAGGTCCAACGACGTCGCCGCGACGCCGGCCGGCGAATTCGTCGTCGCCCGCGCGCGCCAGCTCGTCTTCGACAGCCGCTGTGTCGAGCGCGATGTCGACCTCTACCGCGATCGCCGGCTGGGCGACGTCGCTTTCGGCGTCGGGCCGTTCCCGGCGGCCACGTTCCTGGCGCCGTTGCTGGCCACGATTCACCGGCAGCACCCGGCGGTCGCGATCCGGGTCCAGGTCGGCAACTGGCAGTTGCTCGTCGAGCGGCTGTTGAAGGAAGACATCGAATTCTTCGTCGCCGACACGCGCGATCTGCCGACCAACCCGCTGTTCTCAATTCGCCCCTTGCCTGCCGAGCCGGGCGGCTTCTACGTGCGCGCCGCGCACCCGTTGCCGGACCGCAAGCCCGCCGCCCTGAAGCAGGTCTGGTCCTACGGCGTCGCCGCGGTGCGCCTTCCCGAGCAGGTGCGACTCACGCTTGCCCGCTTGCTCGGCCTCGAGGCGTCCGGCGCGATCTCGCTGGCACTCGAATGCGACGACCTCCAGGTGCTGAAGTCGACCGCGCTGGCGTGCGACCTGGTGCTCGCTTCGCCGCATCGGGCGATCGAGGCCGAGGTCGGCGCGAAGGCGCTGCGCGCGTTGGCGGTCGCGGATCTGCCGCCGCTGTTCTCGCTGCCCGGCGTGATCACCCTGCGCGGGCGCACACCCTCGCCGATGGCGGAGCACGTGATCTCGATGCTGCCGCCGGCGCCCGGTGCCGTGAAGCGCGCGCCGTCGCGCGCACGCGCTTCGCGCGCGCGACGGTCGGTCGAGCGGCGCTGACGCTCAGCCCGCTGCCGTCGCCGCCAACGCGTCCAGCAGCGCCGTGGCGGCGCGTTGCTCGATCGCACTGGCGATGCCCAGGTACGGCTCGAGCGTGAAACGCGCCTCCGAGTAGACCGAATCCCACATCGAGCGCGCCGGCACGCGAGCCTTGAGGTCGCGGAACGCGGCAATCAGCGTGGCCGACTGGTCGGCGAGCTGCTGCGCGGCGACCGCCTCGAGGAGGCGGAGCTCGATCTGGCCGACGACCGACCAGAAGTCGGGGCTCTCGCTGGCGGCGCGCGCGAGCGACTCCTGCACCGAGCGCATGCGGTCGACCGCGAGCTCGGCCGGACGACGTTCGAGAAAGGCGAGCCGCAGCTCGGCACTGATGCCGTTCTTGGCCGGATAGAAGAGGTTGGCGGCGTTGGCCTCGCGCGCCAGGCGCTCGGCGTTGCCGTAGTGCAGTGCCATGTTGCGCAAGGCGACGAGGCGCTCGCCCGACACCGCCGCCGCGCGCCGCGTGCGACCCGCACGACGCCCGGGTTTCTTGGCCGCCGCCGCATCGGCCCGACCCTCGATCATCACCAGCCGCTTGTATGCCGAGCCGAGCAGCGCTTCACGCTCCTCGGTCGGCTGGATCTCGACCAGCTTGGCGAGCCTGGCGATCGCCTCCTCGACATCGCGTCGCCCGGCGACGAGATCGGTGCGCGATTCGCCGCGGCGAGCCAGCTGGTTGCCGAGCTCCTCGGCGGCCTTGAACGATGCGCTGCCGTCGCTGGCACGGACAGCGGTGCGATACCAGTCGATCGCCTTGGCGACGTCGCGCGCTTCGGCATAGGCGAGGCCGAAGGCTTCCGCGACCGCACCGCACGCACCCCAGAGCGGACCGAACTTCTCCTCGAGGAAGCGGATCTTGTCGCGCTGCACCTGGGCGAGGATCTTCTGCTGCGCCGGGTCCTCGCCGCCGAAGCGCAGGCGCACCGCGATCGTCTCGAGCGCGAGCGCGAGCGCCGGCGCCGACGAGACGCCGGCGAACTCGTCGCTCGGCGAGCCGCTCGGCCGCTGCGCGTCGCCGACCTCGCGCTGCCAGGTCCAGCCGGGATCGCCGTAGCACTGGTACGCCGACCAGGTGTTGCCGCCGTCGCCGGCGCGCCAGGCGGCGCCGCGCGCGGCAGCGACGGCGTCGATGAAGCGGCTGCCGGCGAGCAGCGCGTCGTAGAACGTCGTCGCGAAGATCTCGGCCGGCTTGTCCTCGACCGCCCAGCCGGCAGCGACGACGCAGCGCACGCCGACCTCGATCAGCGCCTCGGCGATCGTCGCCGCGAACTCGGCACGATCGAACGGTGCGAGGACGGCCTTGGCGTCGAGCGCAGCGAGGTGGCAGCAGTTGAGGAAGACGAGCTCGGGAACGACGCGCATCGCCTTCACCTCGGCGGCGCCGAGATAGGTGCCGCCGGAGAGGACGACGCCGCCGTCGGCGCCCGGGGCACCGTGGCCGGCGACGTGGACGACGCGGTACGGCCGCTCGAAGAGCGCGTTGATGATGTCGCGCGCGTCGTCGTTGCCGCTCGTCAGCGCACGCACTCGCGCCGCGTCGACGCCGGCCGGGCCGGTGGTGAGACGAGTCGCCACCGCGATCGCCTCGGCGCGTGCGCCCGGCAGCGGTGGATAGATCGTCTCGTCGACCAACGGCTCGCCGACGACGAGGATGCTGCCGTCGGCGGTCGCATCCGTCACCTGGGCACGGAACTCGCGCGTGCGGAGCTTGCGCAGCAGCTTGCTGCGGATCGCCCACGGCCGCGGATCGCCGCCGGTGAGATCGGACGACGGCGAATCGAGCGCTTCCCACGGCAGCGATGCAGTGCCGGTCTCGAGCTCGATCACCATCTCGCTGGTGCCGCCGAGGAAGGGCTCCATCTCGGCCGGCACCAGCAGGTCGAACAACGTGCGGCCGATCTGCGGGTCGCGGTTGGCGTCGTTCGACGCCTTGGCGACGAGCTCGCGGACCAGCGTCGCCTGCGTCTGCTGGGCGCGCACCTCGGTGCGCGCGCGCTTGGTGTCGAGCGTATAGGTGATCGTTGGCACGCCGTCCTCGGGCTTGCCGACGGTCGCGCTGATGAAGTCGTACGACGCACCGCGATAGCTCGAATCGAGCGAGCGGCGCAGCGCCCCCGCGCCCGCCTCGACGAAGCCGACGACCGAGAGCTGGCTCGGCGCCGCAGTCGCCTGCACCTGCAGCGCGCGCCAGGCCTCGCTGGCGCGGTCGAGATAGAACTCGACCAGGATCAGGCGGCCGACCTGCGGCCAGCCGCTGTCGTGCAGCTTCTGGTTGGCCTCCCACGCGCCCTGCGCGACGAGCTGCGCCGACGTACCGGCGCTGATGCCGGTGCCGCCGCTGCCGATCAGCGTCGCCGCGAGCTCGAACTCGGCCGCAACGCCGTCCTCCTTCTCGGCGAGCCGCTGCGCGTAGGCGATCACCGCCTGGCGCACGGCATAGACGAGATCGACCGCGCGCAGCTTGCCCTCCTCGCCGAGGCCGGCGACGATGACCGCGAGCGGCCGCGCCATCGCGAGGACGTTGTTCGGGTCCTTGCGCACGTTGCCGAAGATCTGATGCATGCCGACGCCGTCGGGATAGAGGCCTGCGGCAAGCGAGCGGCTCATCGCCTTGCTGACAAGACGGTCGACGACGCCTTCGGTGCCGGTCAGCGCGAGCGAGCGATAGTGGCCGACGACGAGCGGCTGGTGAACGAACTTGAGGTCGCCGTTGAGCACCGAGACGTGCAGCGCGCGCGCCGGGCCGCCGCCGCGCACACTGTCGCCGCCGGCGCGCATGCGCATCACGCCGAGCACGTCGGCCGGCGTCGACGGCGGCAGCGACGGCTGGACGCCGCGCGAAGGCCGGCTGCGCGCGACCCCCGACGGCGGTGCCGCTGCCGAGCGCAGGCCGGCGACGCTGTTCAGATCGAAGCGCTCGAGCAGCGCCGTCTCGCCCTTGACGAGCAGCTCGAGATAGGCCTGGAACGCCTTCGCGACGGTCGGCAAGTCGCCGTGCGTCGCGTCGAGCTTCCAGGTCCGAACGCCCGGCAAAAGCGCGCTCGTCAGCGGCACCCGGCCGTCGCCGCCGCCGACGGCATCGGTGTATTCGAGGCCGTTGTCGCCGAAGACGAAGCCGCCCGGCGTGAACGGCGCCTTGCCGACCACGAGCAGCGTCTTCGCGGCGTCGGCAGCGAAGGCCGCGGCCTGCCCGTCGAGGCGCCGGCGCAGTGCGACCGACTGATCGAGCACGTTCTGCGGCGGCGCGCCCCACTGGTAGATCGCCTTCTGCACGCCCTCGTCGTGCCAGAGGCTGCGCTCGAGCAGGCGCTTCAGGTCTTCGTCGGCGAGCTTCTGCCAGGTCGCGCTGCGATCGAGGCCGAGCGCCGGATCGAGCAGCGCCGCCTGCAGCTGCAGGAAGCCCGGCATGCCGGCCATGACGTCGCGCGCGCCGCGGTTGTCGAACAGCGAGCCGAACGCGGCGAGCGCGTTGCCGAAGGTATCGTCGCCGGAAAGCGTCTGCATCGGCGCCCACGAGCCGGCGTTCGGCGTGCCGAGCATGACGAAGCGGGCGCCGTCGCGCGCCATCATCAGCTTCCAGGTGGCGGGCTTCTCGAGCGCCATCGTCCGGGCGACGAGGCCGCCCATCGAATGGGCGAGGATGCGCACCGGCTGCTGGCTGGCGGCGCGCGCGTTCAGTGCGGCGTCGACCGCGTCGGCGAGGCGGCGCGCCTCGTCCTCGATCGGTCGGCGCCAGTCGAACGCGAATGGGATCACCTCGTGGCTGTCGGCGAGGCACTCGATGAGGTCGCCGTAGACGCTGCCGATCGGCCCGTCGGGCTCGACGCTCGCCGCCGTCGCCGGATCCCAGGCGAGCGATTGCAGGCTGTTGGCAAAGCGAAAGCCGAGCCAGATGCGCCTGCCGTCTTTCCTCAGGTTCGAGCCGAGGATGCCCGGAAGGACGAACACCGCCGGCCGATCGGCGGCGACCGCCGCCGCGCCGCCGCCGCCGCGCGAGCGCTGCGCCGCGATCGCGGCGCGCGTTCCGCTCGCGTCCTCTCCCGCCCACGAGAGGGGGCCGATCGCCGCGAAGTCGGTCGGCGCGTCGTCGAGCAGCGCGCTCGTGATCGCCTGCACCGTGCGCTCGTTGGTGAAGTAGTTGAAGTGCGAGACCTTGCCGCCCTTGTCGAGCAGGAAGCGCGCGCCGCTGCCGTTGGCCGTGTTCTCCCGCGGCGCGCCGCCGTACATCGAGCGGGTCTGCACGACGAGGTCGTTGTCGGTCCAGTAGAAGGCGTCGGAGAGCAGCGTCTTGACCCACGAGCCGATCGAGTCGCCTTCCATGTCGCCGGCGATCACGCGCAGATCGCCCGGGACGGTATCGCCGGCACCGTTCAGCCAGGCGACGACGGGGCTTTCGGGAGTCATGGCCTCGAGCCCGGGCAATTCGCCCGGCTCGGCGCGCCGGCGCGCGACCTCGTGCAGGAAGTCGACGACCTCGGGAACGATCGGGATGCTGGCGAGCTCGAGGCACCAGTTGAGGATCGAGAGATAGGCGTCGAGCCGCTTCGACGCGAGCAGGGTGCCGCGCGCCGGGCAGGCGACGCGGACGACGCGATCGCAGCGGATCGCCTTCGCCTGCGCTTCCTTGACAAGTGCGCTCAGGTCGCTGCGGTGCTGCTCGTAGGCGGCGCCGGCGAAGAGCGCGAGGACGTCCTTGCCGATGCTCTTGCCGGCGCACGCGCGCACGAGCACTTCGGCGACGAGGCCACCGCGCGAATGCGTCACCAGATGAACGCGCGCTCCCGCCGGCAACGCACGGACCAGCGTCAACGCGTTGGCGATCGGGCTCACGCCGAGGGTCGGATGGTCGAGCCCGTAGATGCGATCGCCGTAGCGCGCGAACAGCTGCCGCACCGTCGCGCTGTGCAGCGTCCAGAGCTTGGCAAAAGTGCCGACGGTGTCGGAGAACGTTCCGTGCACGAACACCAGCAACGGGGCGCCATCGGCGGCCGGCGGCACGGCGTCGAGCTTGCGGCCGCTGCCTTTCAGCGGCTCGAGCGCATCAGCCGAGAGGCGGTACACACCGGCGTCGACCTTGGCGTCAACCTTCTTCGTGATCGCCGCCGCCGCGAGCTTGGCGGCCGGATCCTTGCCGATGCCGGTCAGCACCTGGAAGCCGTTCAGCAGCACCTGCCCCATCCAGCCGCGCGTCGCGCCGCGCGTCGCTTCGGCTTCGAGGCCAGGCCAGCCGAGCTGTGCCGGAACGAGGATCTCGGTCGCGCCGGCCTCACCGGTGCCGCGCTTGCCGGAAGCGAGCGCGCCGCGCGTCATCGTCGCACTCTGCGCGAGCATCAGGTCGCGCGCGTCGGCGGGATGGAGGACGAGCGTCGGCCCGTTGGCGATGCCTAGGACGACGACGTCATCGCCCGGGCGCGCCGTCACGCGGATCGGCTCGGAGCCGCCGCGCTCGGTGCCGACGCGCACCGTGACCTTGGCGACGCCGGACGCCGAGCGCGCGACCGGCGCCGGCTGCACCCGGCCCGGGACGATGAAGGTGATCTCGTTCGTGCTGCCGCTCGCCATGGACGCTCCTCGGCCGGATTCGCCGCCGGCATCGCCGGCGCTCTCGCTCTCGTCGCCGCTCGGCGCGCTCAGACGGTGAAGGGTTGCTCGGCGAGGAAGGGGGCGGCCGCGCCGAGCGTGAACAGGTTGGGTGACTGCGTCGCCGGCATGCGCGCCCGGATGCGAGCGTGGAAGTTGGCGTAGTTGCCCTGGAAGGTGCCCTGGTTCCAGATCCGGAGCAACTGCTCGGTGAAGGCGCCGTTGTGCTCGCCGTCCATCGACGTCTGATTGTCCTGGCAGCCGGAGATCAGGATCACCTCCGGATCGAACTTCTTGACGATCGCCGACAGCCGCCCGCTCGCCGCGACCTGCGCGATCGCGGCGTCCGGATCGACCGGGCGCTTGCCCGCCGCCTTGGCGACGTCGAGCTGCAGCTTGTCGTAGAACTCCTGGTGGTCGCGATAGACGCGCATGCCGACCGAATCGGGCATGAGCTTGGGCCGTTGCGACGGGATCGTCGCCGGCGGCATCAGTGCCGCGCGCGTCACGGTGCCGCTGTGGCAGCTGTCGGAAAGCACGAGGACGCGAACGCCGGCAGCGAAGCCGCTGAGCTCGTAGTACAGCTCATCGTCGATCAGCTGGCCATCGTAGAGGCACCAGGTTTCGTCCTTCTTGTCGTCCTCGTCGCCGCTGACGTCGGGCACCTGGCCGCCGTGGCCCGAATAGGTGAGCAAGAAGAGATCGCCCTTGGCGAGTGACTTGGCGGCGCTGCGCATCGCAGCGAGAACGGCGTTCCTGGTCGCCTTCTTGGTCAGCAGCACGGTCGACTTCATCCCCTTCGAGTCCGCGATCGCGGCCATGTCGTTGGCGTCGAACTCGCACGCCGCGAGCGGGCCGTCCCAGCCCGAGTAGGCGGCGGCGCTGACGCCGTTCAAGCCGATGTGCAGCGAGACCGCCTTTGCCTTGCCGCTCGCCGTCGCTTTCTTGGCCGAGTTCTTTGCCATGGTCTTCTCCGGGTGTGGTGGGTGTCGTCGGGTCGCGACGCAGCCGATCATCGTTGTCGCGACCGACCGAGGCAAGCCTCGGTTGCAGCGCGTGCGATTGCAGCACCGGGTCCGCCCGCGCGACATCCCTTCGATTGGTGACGCTCAGAGCGATCGCGTGTCGATGCGCAAAATGGTGCCGCCGGCGTCGTGGATCGCCTCGACGAGATGGCGCGTGCCGCCGGGCCCGTCGCCGCCGCCGCCGTCCCACAGACAGATGCAGCGCAGTCGTCGGGCGCCGGCCGCGCGCGCGCTGTCGAGCAGCCAGAGGTTGCCGCGCACGAACGGATCCTCGTCGGCAGCGAGGGGTCCAAGCACTTGCGGCGCCTCGCTCGGCGCGCGCTCGAGGCGGGCGACGACGGCGCGAAAGCGCGCATGCCAGGCATCGCCGTCGATCACCGGCAGCAGCGACTGCGCGACGAACTCGCTCGCCGCCAGCGGCAGCAGCAACCGGAGCGGAACCGCGCGCGCCAGACAGGCTTCCGCGAACAGCAAGTCGCCGCCAGCGGCGCCTTGCGTGAACGCGAGGTCGCGCGGCCCGGCATCGATCTCGGCGAGCGCGGCATCGATCCGCCGCGCCGCCGCATCGACGAGGCTGGGCGGGAAGCGCGGCAGCGGCCGGTCGGGTGCATCGACCATGTGACCGGTGAAGACGATCGCCTGGCGCGGCGGCGACGCGGCTGGTGTCGAAACGCTCATCGTCGCTCGACGACGACCGGAACGATCGCGAGCGAAGCGCGGGCGTGCTGCGCGGCGCTCTCGGCCTCGTCACGACTGCGGTACGGACCGGCCTGGACCCGATAGAGCGCGCTGTCGCTGACGATCGTCAGCAGCGGCGCGAGCCAGTTCGCTTCGGCGTCGGCGCCGACGCGGCGGCGAAAGCTCTCGGCGCCGTCGCGCTGGCGAAAGGCGCCGAGCTGGACCCAGAAGCCGCGCTCGGCGACGGCAGCCGGAGACGATGTCGCGACGAAGGCGACATCTTGCGAGGGCACGCTCGTTGCATCAGGAACGACCACCGCCGGCGCGGTTGCGGCAGGCGCGACTGCGGCCGCAGGCGGCGGCGCGGTCGCGGCGGCGAGCACTGCCGGCGCCGGATCGACGTTGTCGCCCGGCACATCGCCTCTGCCGCCGCGGCGCCACGCACCGGTGCGGATGTCGTCGAAGGTGATCCGCTCGAGCTCGACCGGCGCGACGCCGCGCAAGAGATCGAGCTTCAACGCCGCGGTGTAGCTGAGGTCGACGATGCGGCCGACAACGAAGGGGCCGCGATCGTTGATGCGCACCAGCACCTCGCGTCCGTTGGCCGGGTTGCGAATGCGCGCGTAGCTCGGAATCGGCAAGGTCGGGTGCGCCGCGGTCATCGCGTACATGTCGTAGGGCTCGCCGCTGGAGGTCATGCGGCCGTGGAACTTGCGGCCGTACCACGACGCGAGGCCACGTTCGCGAAAGGGGACGTCGCGCGTCTCGGGAACGTAGCTGCGACCCGCGACCTGGTAAGGCTTGTTCGCGCCGCCGGACCGGATCGGCTCGATGCGCGGCTCGGCATCGGGACGGCCGGCGAGATCGGCGGGCGGATCGGCGCCCGGCCCGTCGGTCCCGCGTGCGGCGCCGCTATCGATCGACGGCGTGCGGCTCGGCCCCGAGGCGCAGCCGCACAGCGCGGCGACCAACCAGGCCGCGACGGCGGCGTGGAGGAATCGCGGCGCCTTGGCGACGAGCCCGGAACGCATGGGCGCGACCTTACCCGATGCGGCACACGATTCGCTGAACGCCAACGCCTTCCGGCTAGCGCCTGCATCGCCATCGACGCTTTCCTACGCAGGCCGCCTGCACGCGCCGACAGATCGCGCCCGGCGATCCGGCGACAGTGGCGACGGGTGCCGGTGCCCCGTCGCAAGGCCCGCCACCCGGACTGCAACTTAGCGAGAGGACAGGCATGAACAAGGACCAGGTGAAAGGCCGCGTCGAGCAGGCCAAGGGCAACGTCAAGGAGAACGCCGGCAAGGCCGTCGGCAACCCGAATCTGCGCGACCAGGGCAGCGCGGAGAAGGTCGCAGGCAAGACGCAGGCGACGTACGGCGATGCCAAGCAGAAAGTCAAGGACGCCGTCGACAAGGCGTAGCGGCGTGATGCATCACTGACACGTCGGAGATCGCCAAGAGTCGGGCCGACTTCGACATGACGGCGGCCCGTCATCGGCGGCAGTGCGGGGCGACCTGCACTGCCGCCTCTCGTTTGTGCGCTCGCCTGGCGCCGCGAATCAGGCCCAGAGCGATCGCACTCGGGCACCGAGGTCGATGCTCGTCGCGGCGGCGCTGGCCGGCGCGTTGCCGCGCTCTGCGCTCGTCGGCTCGACGTGCTCGAACAGGCCGTGCAATGGCGGCGGCAGGAAGCGGCTGATCGAGCCGTAGACGTGGCGGTCACCGAACGCCGCCTGCTGCGAAACGTAGAAGCGCTGCGGCACGAGCAGGTGCAGGTGGTGGCGCGCCCGCGTCATCGCGACATAGAGGAGCCGACGCTCCTCCTCGACCTCGGCGGCGCTGCCGGTCGCCATGTCGGACGGCAGGCAACCGTCGACGACGCGCAGCAGCGAGACCGCGCTCCACTCCTGTCCCTTCGCGGAGTGGATCGTCGACAGGATCAGGTAGTCCTCGTCGCGGCCGGGCGGCCCAGACTCGTCGCTCGCCGCCGCCGGCGGGTCGAGCGCAAGCTCGGTCAGGAATCGCTCGCGCGACGGATAGCCGCCGGCGAGGCGCACGAGATGGCCGATATCGGCGGCACGCGGCGCGGCGTCGTCGTGCCGCCGCTCGAGCAGCGGCAGGTACCAGCGCTCCACCGCGGCGAGCTCGTCGGGCCACGGCGATTGCGACCCACGCAGTGCCGCGAACACGGCGACGAACTCGGCCCACGCCGGCGCGACGGCGGCCGGCGGCGCGAATGCGCGCAGCGGCAGGAGCGGATCGCCGGCGCTCGCGAGCGCTGCCAGCAGCCGCTCGGCGCTCACCGCGCCGATCCCCGGGACGAGCTGCAGCGCGCGCAGCCCGGCCCGCTGGCCGTGCGGGTTGGCGGCGAAGCGGAGCACGGCGAGGACGTCCTTGACGTGTGCCGAATCGAGGAACTTCAAGCCGCCGTACTTGACGAACGGGATGTCGCGACGCGCCAGCTCGAGCTCGAGCGCGTTGCTGTGGTTGCTGCTGCGAAAGAGCACCGCCTGGCTCTTCAGCGCCAGCCCCGACTCGCGCAGCGCGAGCACGCGCTCGGCCACCCACGCCGCCTCGGCTGCTTCGTCGTCGACCCAGACCAGCGCCGGGCGTTCGCTGCCGCTGCGCTCGCTCCAGAGCTGCTTGACATGGCGTTCGGAGGCGAGCGCGATCACCGCGTTCGAGGCCGCCAGCAGCGGCGCCGTCGAGCGGTAGTTCTGCTCGAGCGTGAGCACGGTCGCCGGAGGATCGAACTGGGCGGCGAAATCGAGGATGTTGCGAACTTCGGCAGCGCGAAACGAGTAGATCGACTGGGCGTCGTCGCCGACGACGGTGAGGCCGCGACCGTCCGGCTTCAGCGCTCGGACGATCTCGGACTGGAGCCGGTTCGTGTCCTGGTACTCGTCGACCAGCACGTGGTCGAAGCGGGCGCGCAGCGCAGCGCCGACGCCGGCATCGGCCATCGCCTCGGCCCACCAGACGAGCAGATCGTCGAAGTCGAGCACGCGCTGGGCCTGCTTCTCGGCGACGTAGGCGGCGAACAGGCGGCCGAGCGCGTCGGCATGATCGTTGCACCACGGGAAGGTTTCGCCGAGAACGTCGGCGAGCGACCTGCGTGCGTTGACGGCGCGCGAATAGATCGCGAGGCAAGTCCCCTTCTGGGGAAACCGGCGCGTGCCGCTGCCGAGACCGAGCCGCTGGCGAAGCAGGTGCAACAGGTCCTCGGAGTCGGCACGGTCGTCGACCGTGAACGACGGATCGAGCCCGATCTGCACGGCAACGCTGCGGAGCAGGCGCGCGCCGACGCTGTGGAAGGTGCCGCACCACGGCAACCGCGGCGCCTGCTGCAGCGACGGCAGGCCGAGCGCGTCGTGGAGGACGCGGCCGACGCGCCGCTCCATCTCGAGCGCCGCGCGGCGCGAAAACGTGAGCAGCAGCAGGCGCGTCGGATCGGCGCCGGCAAGGACGAGCCGGGCGACCCGCGCCGCGAGCGTCAGTGTCTTGCCCGAGCCGGCGCCGGCAACGATCAGGAGCGGTGCGATCGCCTCGCAAGGCGTCCCGTCGTCGACGCCGAAGCCGGCGGCGCGGCGCTGCGCCTCGTTCAGGCTGCCGAGCAGCGGCGCTCTGGACGCGGATAGCGGGCTCGGTGCAGGCATCGAAAGAACGGCGGGCGCTGTTGGCAGTGCCGGACTGTAAATCCATCCAGCCCGCAAGCCGCGAATCCGGCACGCGGGACGCTCGTGCGCGCTACAGGTCGGCGTGGGGTTGCCGATAGGCATGCATGCGCTGCGTTTGGACACCGGCCCGGCCACGCCTGTTCGCGACGCGCGGAGGCTGACGAGCATGGCACCGGAATCGGGCTTCACCGCCCTCGCCGACGGCGAGTTGCCACCGACGGCTGCGCCGGCTGCCGCTCGGGCGCCGGCAGCGTCGTGGCGGCTCGCCCCGGTGCCTGCGATCGAAGACGAGGACGAAGCGCGCTTCGCGCGCCAGTTCACTGCCGAATGGCTCGCGCTCCTGTTCGGCATCGTCGTCGTCGGCCTGCTGATCGCGTGGTCGCTGTTCAAGGCGCACGAATCGCTCGACGCCACCGAGCGCGACCGCTTGCGCGTTCAGGCGCGCGTAGTCGACGACAACGTCGGCCAGCAGCTCGAAGGGATGAACCACGCGCTCACCATCGTCAGCGAGGACTACCTCGAGACCCCTGTGCACAGCGTGTCGACGTTGCTGTCGGTGCGGATGAAGGCGCTGAGCGACGCGATTCCTGGCGTGCGCTCGATGGCGCTGCTCGATTCCGACGGCAACGTCGTCGCGAGCAGCGTCGATGCGCTGCTCGGCCGCGACTTCGCCAACCGCGACTACTTCCGTGCCGCCCGCGACGGCGACGTCGACACCCTGTACGTCGCGCCGCCGCTGAAGACGCCGCTCGACACCTACACCGTGATCTTCGTGCGCAGCATTCATGCCCGCGACGGCAGCTTCGTCGGCGCGGTCGCCGCTGCGCTCGAGCCTGACTACTTCCGCGTCCTGTTGCGCTCCGTGCTCTACGCGCCCGACATGTGGGTCTCGCTCGGCCACGGCGAGGGCAAGGTGTTCGTGACGATGCCGAAAGATCCGCGCCGGGTCGAGGGCGAATCGCAACCGGCGTTCGCCGCGATCGGCCGGCAGCGCAACGACGTCGACGAGCCGCGGATCGTGATCGGCCCGATCGGTGGCTCCAACGAGTCGCGCATGACTGCGCTCAGCCAGATCTCGCCGCCGGCGCTGCACATGGACAAGCCGCTCGTCATCGCCGTCAGCCGCGCGGTGCCCGACCTGTTCGCGCCCTGGCGGCAGCAGGCGTTTGCGAACCTGACCTTCTTCGCCCTCCTCGGCGCCGGCGCCGCGTTCGGTCTCTACCGCGGCCAGTGGCGCCGCAAATCGTACGCGCTGCTCGAAGCGAGCACGGAACGCGAACGCCGGAAGAACGCCGAGCAGCTCGAGCTCGCCCTCGAAGGTGCCGACCTTGGCCTCTGGGACTGGGACGTCCGCAACGACCGCTTCACTTCCAACGAAGTCGTGCGCCGCCAGCTCGGCTACGCACCGGGCGAGATCGGTGACAGCGGCGTCGCGTGGCGAAACCTCGTCCACCGCGACGAGGCCGAGCGGCTGATCTCGAGCATCGAGGCCCACTTCCGGCGCGAGACCGCCGCCTACGAATGCGAGTTTCGCGTTCGACACAAGGACGGCCGCTGGGTCTGGTTGCTGAGCCGCGGCAAGGTCGTCGAGCGCGACGTCGACGACACGCCGGTGCGGATGGCCGGAACGCACATGGATCTGACCCGCCGGATCCGCATCGAGGCCGAGGCGCGCCGCACCGCCGAGATGCTCCGGCGCACCGGCGAGCTGGCGAGCATCGGCGGCTGGGAGCTCGACCTGGCGACGATGCACGTCGAGTGGAGCGAGCAGGTCTTCCGCATTCACGAGCTGCCGCCCGGGCCCTCGCCGCGCCTCGAGGACACGATGCAGTACTACGGCGCGGGACGGCCTGCGCTGCAGGGCGCGATCGAAGCCGCGGCACGCGAAGGTACACCGTGGGACCTCGAGCTGCCGTTCGTCACCGCCAAGGGCAGTGCGCGCTGGCTGCGTGCCCAAGGCGCCGCGGTCTGCGACGACGGCCGACCGGTGCGCCTGCTCGGCGCCTTCCAGGACATCACCGAGAAGAAGAAGAACGCCCTCGAGCTGCACCGCCTCAATGAGGAGCTCACGCGGCTGTCGACGACCGACGCGCTGACCGAGGTCGGCAACCGGCGCCTGTTCGACCAGACGCTGCGCGCCGAATGGGCGCGCGCCGCGCGCCGCGGCGGCTCGATCGGCCTGCTGATGATCGATGTCGATCACTTCAAGGAATACAACGACCACTACGGCCACCCCGCCGGCGACACGGTGCTGCGCCAGATCGCCCAGATGGTCGGCGATTCGGTGCGTCGCGGCGGCGAGCTCGTCGCGCGCTACGGCGGCGAGGAGTTCGCGCTGTTGCTGCCGGGAGCGGACCTGGAGGCGGCGATCGTCGTCGCCGAGCGCTGCAGGCAGCAGGTGATCGACGCCAAGATCGAGCACCGGGCATCGGCGACGTCGGCCTGGCTCGGCGTCAGCATCGGCGTCGCCAGCCAGGTGGCGAGCCCGGCGGTCGACTGCAGCGTGCTGGTCGAGATCGCCGACGCGGCGCTCTATCGCGCGAAGCGTTGCGGCCGCGGCCGGATCGAGTTCTGACGCGACACCGCATTCGCGGGGGTCGCAATTGCGTGTGGAACGCGTTGCGCCTACCGTTCATCGGTCTGACACACCGGCCGTCGACAGTACGAAGAAGTCCTACAGCGCGAACCGCTTGGAACTGATGTCCGCGCATGCAGCTTGCCCTTGTAATCCCGCAACGCTGCTGCCGACGTATCCGATCAGGGGACGCACCATGTCAATGCTCGAAGGCCTGTCGTCGACGCTCTCCGACATGGGCTTCGCCCAGTTGAGCCTGCTCTTCCTCGCGGTCGGCGCCTACTCGATCGCGATCAACGGTTCGTTCGGCGGCGGCGCGCGCAGCGGCGCGGCGAGCGCATCGTTCGCATCCGGCGTCGCGTTCTCGACGCTGGCGCCGTCGTGGATGAGCGGCGTCGTCTTTCTCGCCCTGGCGGTTCTCGCGGTCGCGTTGTTCGCCGCTGCCAGCTGGCTGGCGGCGGCGCTGCTCGGTCTTGGCGCCGAGCGCGGCACGATCAGCGTCGACGAGGAGCGCGCGCCTCGCCCTGCGCCAGCGTTGCAGATCGTGCGCGGGCTCGCCGCCGGACTGATTCGTTTGCACCGAGCGTCCTAGCGCGCCGTGCGCCGCGCGCTCGCGTGAGCGCGTCGGGCGCGGCCAGCGCTCAGGACGCGGCGAGAACGAGCGCGAGGGCGACCGCCGCCGGCAGCGCCTGCACGAACAGGATCTTCCTGCCGACGGTCGCCGCGCCGTAGACGCCGGCGACGATCACGCAGCCGAGGAAAAACAGCTTGATGCTCGTGCCGGCGGCGCCGAGCGAAAGCCCCCAGAAAAGTCCGGCGGCGAGAAAGCCGTTGTAGAGCCCCTGGTTGGCGGCGAGCACCTTCGACGCCGCGGCTTCTTCGGCGCTGTGGCGAAACGTCCTCAGGCCGGTCGGCTTGTCCCAGAGGAACATCTCGAGGACGAGGAAGTAGACATGCAGCAAGGCGACGATCACGACCACGACGTCGGCAGCGAGCCTCATCGCGACACCTCAGCGCGCCGCCGCGAGCGGCCGGGTCTTGCGCGGCTTGGCCGGGCGCCCGCTGGGCGGAACGACGCGCAGGCTGGGCTTGCGCGGCGGCCGCGCCGGCTTGGCGTCGACGCGCGATCGGCGCCTCTTCGCGCGTGCGGGCGCGGCGGGCGCGCTCGCTGCCGTCGCCGCGGCCGTCGCCGCTGCCGACGCCGCGAGCGCCGGTGCGATGAGCGCGCGCAAGGTCGCCATCGCGCGCTGCAGATGGTTGCCGAGCTCGTGCACGTCGGGCACGGCGCGACGGCACGCGATCAGGCCGAAGCAGATCTTGTCGACGTGGCTCTGCACCGTGATGTTGAGCGCCAGGCCGTGGCCGACGATCGACAGCGGGTAGTAGTCGGTCATCTTCGCGCCGCAGAGATAGACCGGAACGCGCGAGCCGGGCACGTTGGAGATAGTGACGTTGATGATGCGCAGCCAGTCGGCGATCCGCGAGCGGCCGTAGAGCGAGGCG
>DASXLD010000082.1:0-34004 GCA_036496385.1 Caldimonas sp.
CGTCTGGCTCGTCAACTGCTCTTGCGCACGCGCAGGTACCACTCGCAGAGCAGGCGCACCTGCTTGGGCGTGTAGCCTTTCTGCACCATGCGGTTGACGAAGTTCTCGTGCTTCTTGGCCTCGTCGGCGCTCGCCTTGGCATTGAAGCTGATGACCGGCAACAGCTCTTCGGTGTTGGAGAACATCTTCTTCTCGATCACCACGCGCAGCTTCTCGTAGCTCGTCCACGCGGGGTTCTTGCCAGCGTTGCTGGCGCGCGCGCGCAAGACGAAGTTGACGATCTCGTTGCGAAAGTCCTTCGGGTTCGAGATCCCGGCGGGCTTCTCGATCTTCTCGAGCTCGGAGTTCAGCTGGGCGCGGTCGAACACTTCGCCGGTGTCGGTGTCACGGTACTCCTGATCCTGGATCCAGTAGTCGGCGTAGGTGACGTAGCGGTCGAAGATGTTCTGGCCGTATTCGCTGTAGCTCTCGAGGTAGGCGGTCTGGATCTCCTTGCCGATGAACTCGGCGTAGCGCGCCGACAGATGCTCCTTGATGAAGCCGAGGTACTTCTGCTCGGTCTCCGAGGGGAACTGCTCGCGCTCGATCTGCTGCTCGAGCACGTACATCAGATGGACCGGGTTGGCGGCGACCTCGGCCGGGTCGAAGTTGAAGACCTTCGACAGGATCTTGAACGCGAAGCGGGTCGAGATCCCGCTCATGCCTTCGTCGACGCCGGCGTAATCGCGGTACTCCTGGTAGCTCTTGGCGCGGGGGTCGGTGTCCTTCAGGTTCTCGCCGTCGTAGATCTGCATCTTCGAATAGAGCGACGAGTTCTCGGGCTCCTTCAGGCGCGTCAGCATCGCGAACTGGCTCATCATCTTGAGAGTCCCGGGGGCGCAGGCGGCTTCGGCGAGCGACGAGTTGCGCAGCAGCTTCTCGTAGATCTTGATCTCTTCGCTGGCGCGCAGGCAGTAGGGAATCTTGACGATGTAGATGCGGTCGAGGAAGGCCTCGTTGTTCTTGTTGTTGCGGAAGGTCTTCCACTCGCTCTCGTTGCTGTGGGCCAGAACGATGCCGTCGAACGGAATCGCACCGAACCCCTCCGTGCCCTTGAAGTTGCCTTCCTGCGTTGCCGTCAGCAGCGGATGCAGCACCTTGATCGGCGCCTTGAACATCTCGACGAACTCCAGCAGGCCCTGGTTGGCCAGGCACAGGCCGCCGGAGAAGCTGTAGGCGTCGGGATCGTCCTGGGCGAACGTCTCGAGCTTTCGGATGTCGACCTTGCCGACCAGCGCCGAGATGTCCTGGTTGTTCTCGTCGCCCGGCTCGGTCTTGGCGACGCCGACCTGCTTGAGCACGCTCGGGTGGCGCTTGACGATCCTGAACTTGCGGATGTCGCCGCCGTATTCGTCGAGGCGCTTGACGGCCCACGGGCTCAGGATCCGGTTCAGGTAGCGCGTCGGGATGCCGTATTCCTTCTCGAGCAGCGGGCCGTCCTCGGTCGGGTCGAACAGGCCGAGCGGCGACTCGTTCACCGGCGACCCTTTGATCGCATAGAACGGAACATGCTCCATCAGCTGCTTCAGCCGCTCGGCGATCGAGCTCTTGCCGCCGCCGACAGGCCCGAGCAGATAGAGGATCTGTTTCTTCTCTTCCAGGCCCTGGGCGGCGTGGCGGAAATAGCTCACGACCTGCTCGATCGCGTCTTCCATGCCGTAGAACTCGGCGAACGCGGGATAGATCTTGATGACCTTGTTCGCGAAAAGGCGGGACATGCGCGGGTCGTTGCGCGTATCGACCATCTGGGGGTCGCCGATCGCCTTGAGAATGCGCTCGGCGGCGGTGGCGTAGGCGAGCGGGTTGCGCTTGCAATCGGCGAGGTATTCTTCGATCGACAGCTCTTCTTCGCGACTGCGCTCGAAGCGCGCTGCAAAGTTGCTGATGACATCCATGCTGATCTCCTGTGCGGCGAGGAGACGCCGACGGCTTGTGGCCTTCGTGCGCTCCGGGGAAGTTCTGATGGAGCCCGGCGGGGCGCCATCAGAGCTTTCCTTGGCAATCAGCTGGTGGTTGTCAAGCTTCGTCGATCGTGGCCCGAGCGAAGCCTCGAGATGTGAGGTCTTCCAGGGCCTGCTCCCCTTTGGTCTGCAGGATTAGCAAGCAACGTGCCGAAATGCGGTTGCGTTGACGAAGGTTCGGCAAAGAGCGCATCACGCGTGTGAAGTTTCTCTTCTACCCGCTATTGCGAGGGGTGACCTAGCCGAGAGAGCAGGCCGTTGAGCTCGTCGAGCGACGCGAACGCGATCGCGATCTCGCCGACCTCGCCTTGGCGCGTGCGCTTCTTCACGCGGATCACGACGGGAGCCGACAACGCATCTGACAGTTGTTGTTCGATGCGCTCGAGATCTCGCCCTTTCTGACGATTCGCGCGCACTCCCGGCGTGGTCGCAGACGCCGGCGCAGCAGCACGACCGACGCGCTGCTCGGCCTCGCGCACGCTCAGCTTCTTGGCGACGATCTCGTTGGCCTCGAGGATCTGGCGGGCGCCGTCGAGCGCGAGCAGCGCACGCGCGTGGCCCATCTCGAGGTCGCCGGTGAGGAGCATCTGCTGGACCGGTTCGCTGAGATTGAGGAGGCGCAGCAGGTTGGTCGTTGCGCTGCGCGAGCGGCCGATCGCACGCGCCGCGCTCTCGTGGGTCATGCCGAATTCCTCGGTCAGCCGGCGCAGGCCGCGCGCCTCCTCGAGCGGATTCAGGTCTTCGCGCTGCATGTTCTCGATCAGCGCCATCGCCGCCGCGGCCTGGTCGGAAACGTCGCGGACGAGCACCGGCACTTCGTCGAGCCCAGCGAGGCGGGCGGCGCGAACGCGGCGCTCGCCGGCGATGATCTCGTAGCGCGGCGCGCCGCCGCTGGCCGAGCCTGGGATCGAGCGGACCAGTATCGGCTGCATCACGCCCTGTGCCTTGATGCTCTCCGCCAGTTCGTAAAGCGCGCCTTCGTCCATGCGCGTGCGCGGCTGGAAGCGGCCGGTCTCGAGTCGATCGAGCGAAAGCGTGTTCGGTGCACCCCGCGCGCCGGGCGCAGCGATGGTTTCGACGACGCGCGGCCCGAGCAGCGCTTCCAGGCCCATCCCGAGGCCCTTCGGTTTCTTCGTCACCATCGGCCGCGATTGTGCTGGCAGCGGCGGCGCGGGCGCGAGGGGCCACTCTGATTTATGCTGTCGATCCGGCTCGGTTTTCGTCAGCATGGCAACCCGCGTTTTCGTCGACGGTCAGGAAGGCACCACCGGCCTTCGTATTCACGAGTACCTCGCGCAGCGCAGCGACGTCGAGGTCCTGCGCGCCGCGCCCGAGCTGCGCAAGGATGCCGGCGAGCGCGCCCAGCTGCTCAACGCCGCTGACGTCGCCTTCCTCTGCCTGCCTGACGCGGCGGCGCGGGAAGCGGTGCAATTGGTGACGAACCCGTCGACGTGCCTGATCGACGCGAGCACCGCCCATCGAACGGCGAGCGATTGGGCGTACGGCCTGCCGGAGCTGAGCCCGGACCAGCGCGAGCGCATCCGCGCCTCGAAGCGGATCGCCAATCCCGGCTGCCATGCAACCGGCTTCATCCTGCTCGTGCGCCCGCTCGTCGATGCCGGATTGCTGTCGTCGGCGGCGCCGCTCAGCGCGACCTCGATCACCGGCTACTCGGGCGGCGGCAAGAAGATGATCGCGCAATACGAAGCCGGCGGCGACAAGCGGCTCGACTCGCCGCGGCCCTACGCGCTGTCGCTGGCCCACAAGCATCTGCCCGAGATGGCGGCGCACAGCCGGCTCGAGACGCGCCCTCTGTTCATGCCGATCATCGGCAATTTCATGAACGGGCTCTCGGTCGCGGTGCCGCTGCATGTCTCGGAGCTGAAGCGGGGGACGACGGCGGAGCAGATTCGCTCGGTGCTCGCGGCGCGCTACGCCGGCGAGCGATTCGTCCGCGTCATGCCGCTTCGCGACGCGAACGTCGACGGTGGCTACTTCGACGTCCAGGCGTGCAACGGCACCAACCGCGTCGAGCTGTTCGTGTTCGCCAACGAAACGCAGGTCCTTCTGATGTGCCGGCTCGACAACCTTGGCAAAGGGGCGAGCGGCGCCGCCGTGCAGTCGATGAACGTGCACCTCGGCATCGACGAGGCCACCGGGCTGGTCTAGCGTCGTCGGAGGGCTTCGCCGGAAAGCGCCGTCACGACGACGCGGTCGGCGTCCGATAGTGGTACTCGTACGCGTCGCGGAATCCGAGCCGACGGTAGATGCTCTTCGCACGATCGTTTGCGGCGTCGACCTGCAGGTAGCCGGCGCTCGCGCCGAGGCGCCGCGCGGTCTCGAGCAGGTGGCGGCAGACACGCTCGGCATGCCCGCGGCCGCGCACCTCGTCGATCGTGAAGATGTCGTAGAGGCCGGCGAGCGATCCCTCGCTCGCCACCTGGCCGCCCGACAGCGCAATGCCGTGACTGTCGCGTACGACGACCGCCGTATGCGGGACCGGGGCGTGGACGATGCGGTCGGCATGCGCGGCCCGCTCGCCAGGCGAGGACCCGCGCGCGGAGCCGACCCAATCGGCGAATGCGGCGGCATCGACGGTCTCGAGCCGGGTTTCGTCCTTTCCGGAGCTCCACCTGGCTGCTTCGCGTGCGTCGATGGCGTCGAGCGACTGCAATGCCATCACCAGGCTGTCGTCGGTCCTGGCCATGCCGAGCGCCGCGAGGTGGCGATCGAGCCCAGGCGGCTGCGCGAAGGGCGTGATCCTCACGTAGAGCGGCAGGCCAGCGGCGGCGTAGAGCGGCCGGCATTGCGAGAGCTTGTCGTCGACGCCGAGTCGTCCCGGCGCGACCGGCTGGATGCAGCGCGCGCGCTTCGCCTTTCCCGGCGAACGGCGGATGAGCCAGCCGTCAAGCCAAAGCTGCTCGCGCGGCGCGCTGGCGTTGATGCCGGCGTCCTCGATTCGCGCCAGCCACCCGGTCGCTCCTGCCAATGCGCTCGCCGCGGCACCGCGCGTCATCGCACCGGCGCAGCGTGCAGCGCGTCGGCACGAGCCGCCATCTCGCGACCGAACTCGAGGAAAGCGAGTGCGCCTTTGGAGGCGGGATCGAAGACCAGCCCCGGCATGCCATAGCTCGGCGCCTCGGCCAGGCGGACGTTGCGCGGAATGACAGCGTCGAAGACCTTGTCGCCGAAGTGCACCTTCAGTTGCTCGCTGACGTGCGTCTGCAAGGTGATCCGCGGGTCGAACATCACGCGCAAGATGCCGATGACCTCGAGCCCGGGGTTCAGGTTCGCGTGAACCTGCTTGATCGTGTTGACGAGATCCGACAGCCCCTCGAGCGCAAAGTACTCGCATTGCATCGGCACGATCACGCCGTGCGCGCTCGACAGACCGTTGAGCGTCAGCAGACTGAGGCTGGGCGGACAGTCGATGAGGACGAAGTCGTGATCGTCGGCCACCGCCGCGAGGGCACCACGCAAGCGTTTGTCGCGGCGATCGAGGCCGACGAGCTCGACCTCGGCACCCGCGAGCTCTCGGTTGGCGCCGACCACGTCGTAGCCGCCTTTCGGGCTCGCCTGCCGAACTTCGGCGATACCGGCGTTCTCGAGCAGGACGTCGTAGACGCTGAGATCGAGCGTCCGCTTGTCGACCCCCGAGCCCATGGTGGCATTGCCTTGCGGGTCGAGGTCGACGACGAGGACGCGCCGGCCGAGTTGGGCCAGTGCGGCGGCCAGGTTCACGGTCGTGGTGGTCTTGCCGACGCCGCCCTTCTGATTAGCGACGCAAAAGATGCGCATCATGTCCCTAGATTCCTGAATATCATTGATAGCGTGCGCACACTTTTATCAATCCGGTGACATCCACACGATGCATCGCTCGGCAGTCATGCCGGGGACGACGAGAGGCTCGACTACAGCTCTGACGTTCACTAGGCCGTGGATTTCCGCAGATGGGATCTTTCCCTTCATCGCGAGCCATTCCCCATTGTCGGCGAGCAGATGGCGCGTAGAACCCACCAAGACCTCGAGTGCGGCGAAGGCACGGCTGGCGATGACGTCGAAGTCCTTCCCTGTCAGCGATTCCACGCGCGCGTGAACAGCGGTGGCGTTGCCTGCATGGAGGACGGCGGCCGCCTGGGTCACGAACGCCGCTTTCTTGCCGACGCTGTCGACGCAGACGACCTCCACCTCCGGCAGCATGACCGCAAAGACGAGCCCGGGCAGCCCTGCTCCGCTGCCGACGTCGAGGAGGCGGCGGGTCGGCGCGGCAACGCGATGGCGATTCAAGGCGACGACCGCCGCAAGGCAATCGACAACGTGTTGCGTCGCCATCTCCTCCGGATCGCGCACCGAGGTCAGGTTGTAGGTCGCGTTCCATCGCTCGATCAGGCGGAGGTACGCGACGAGGCGATCGAGCTGACCATTCGCCAACGCGATTGAAAGCGCGCCTGCGCCAGTCCGGATGCGCTCAGCAAGCGCGAGATCGGAGATCGCCGAGCCGCGGCGACTGCTCAAGCGTCGGCCCGCAGTGGCTCGCCCACCTTCGTCGCTTCTTTTCGGGTCCGATGCTTCTTGACGTGGACCAGCAATAGCGAGATCGCCGCCGGCGTGAGGCCTGGTAGCCGAGCCGCGGCACCGATCGTGGCCGGCCGCTGCGCCTTGAGTACCTGCCTCACCTCGAACGACAACGCCCGGACGGAATCGACGTCGAAATCGTCCGGAAGCAGGGTCGACTCGGCCTTGGCGGCGCGCTCGATGTCTGCCTGTTGCTTGGCGACATATCCCGCATAGCGGGTGGCAGTCTCGACCTGCTCGATGGCTTGGTCGGCGAGCTGCTTGCCGAGCTCGGCGCGTAGTGTTTCACGTGGAACCACCGAGCCCAGGAGGCCTGGCACTGCCGCTACCTGGTCGTAGCCGAACTCGGGGCGTCGCAGCAACTCGAGCGCACTGCGACCTCGCAACTCTCCAGGTTCTCGTGCCGACGCAACGACGCGCGATGCCGCGAGCCGCGTGGTTTCACGTGAAACAATCTCGCATTTTCGAGAAAACAACTCCCAGCGCTCGTTGTCGACCAAGCCGAGCTTGCGGCCCGCCGCGGTCAGCCGAACGTCTGCGTTGTCTTCGCGTAGCTGCAAACGGTATTCCGCTCGACTCGTGAACATCCGATACGGCTCCGTGACGCCCTTGGACGTCAGGTCGTCGATCAGGACTCCCAGATAAGCCTGGTCCCGGGCCGGAACCCAGGGATCGTCGCCCCGCACTTTCAGAGCTGCGTTGATTCCGGCGTGAAGACCTTGGGCGGCCGCCTCTTCATAGCCGGTCGTCCCGTTGATCTGGCCGGCGAAAAACAGACCGGAGATGGCGCGGGTTTCGAATGATCGCCTGAGCGCACGGGGATCAAAGTAGTCATATTCGATGGCATACCCCGGACGCACGATTTCAGCGTCTTCCAGCCCATAAATCGATCGAACTGCGTCGATCTGCACCGAAAAAGGCAATGACGTAGAAATGCCGTTCGGATAGACCTCGACTGTCTCAAGTCCTTCCGGCTCGAGAAAGATCTGGTGCGAGTCTTTGCCGACGAATCGGTGCACCTTGTCTTCGATGCTCGGGCAATAGCGCGGGCCGACCCCTTCGATCCGGCCGGTGAACATCGGACTGCGATCGAACCCGGCCCGAATGATCTCGTGGGTGCGGGCGTTGGTCTGAGTGATCCAGCAGGAGATCTGCCGCGGGTGCTGACGTGGATCGCCGAGAAAGCTGAACACCGGCACTTCGTCGGCGCCGCACTCGGGCCCGACTCCGTCGCCTGGTTGCTCCACCAGCTTGGCGTAGTTGATCGTGCGGCCGTCCAGCCGCGGCGGGGTCCCGGTCTTCAGCCTCCCCTGCGGCAGCCGAAGCTCCTTCAGCCGGGTGGAGAGCGCGCGCGCCGGCTGCTCTCCCGATCTCCCGCCGGGGTGGCTTTCGAGGCCGATATGGATCCTGCCGTCAAGAAAGGTCCCCGTTGTCAAGACCACGCAAGCCGCTTCAAAGCGAACGCCCACTTGCGTGACAACGCCTACCACGCCGTCGCCTTGTATCAGGAGATCGTCGCATGCGGCCTGGAACAGCGACAGATTCGGCTGCCGCTCGAGGCGTCTGCGAATGGCCGTCTTGTAAAGTGCCCGATCGGCCTGCGCACGAGTCGCGCGCACCGCGGGGCCCTTGGAGCCGTTCAGGATCCTGAAATGGATTCCCGCCTCGTCCGCCGCCGCAGCCATCGCGCCACCCAGTGCGTCGATCTCCTTGACGAGGTGGCCCTTGCCAATCCCGCCGATCGACGGGTTGCAGCTCATCTGCCCAAGCGTTTCTATCGAGTGCGTGAGTAACAAGGTCGACGCGCCCATGCGGGCGGCGGCGAGCGCGGCCTCGGTGCCGGCGTGACCGCCGCCGACGACGATGACGTCGAAATGTCGCGGGTAGTGCATGGACGTTCTGCGAGGAGAAGACCGATTGTATTTTTCGCCGGCCGCCCGCGCACTATCGGCCTCCGAAGGGCGCCGACGCGACGGCAGGACGCCGCAACATCTCCGTGTGGTCGATCCCGTCCTCGAGATACGGTCCGCCGACGGCGATAAACCCGAGCGACACGTAGAAGCCCTCGAGACGCGTCTGCGCCGAGATGCGCACTGCCGTTGCCGGCCAGATCGCTTCGACGAGGGCCAGCGCGCGGTCCATCAGCTCACGTCCGAGGCCTCGGCCACGCACCTCGAGACGGGTCAGAACGCGTCCGATCGACGCGTCCGCATACTTCGCCCCCGGCGCGAGCAGACGCGCGTACGCGACCGGCTCGGCTGTCGTCGGTGTCCAGGCAGCAAGGTGATGCGCGAACTCGTCACAGCCATCGGCATCGAGGTAGGCACAGCCCTGCTCGAGAGCGAACACCGTTTGCCGCGCCGCATAGATTCGCTCGAGCTCGCGTGGTGTGAGCGAATCGAACGGAACGCAGCGCCAGACAAGCGCCCCGCGATCTTGACGGGAACGCGTCATTTCATCGCTGCATGATGCAAATGGCGCGAGACGGACCAGACGCCGGCCGCCGTCAGTGCCGCGCAGACGCCGAGTGGAATCAGGATCTGCGCCAGGTCGAGCACCTCCCCCTTCAGAACGCGCGTCATCAGGGTGTTCTGCGCCAGGGCAGGCGCCCACAGATGCCACGGCGCCTCGCCACCGAGATCGAAGACGTTGACCAGTGGCAGCAGCGAGACGGCGAGGACGACGATCGTCGAGCTCGCCTGAGCTTCCTTGAACGTCCGCGAGCGAATCGCGACCGCCATTAGCACCGCGGCGAGCGCCGCGGCGAGCGGCAGCAGGAGCAGGATGAACAGGCCTGCTTCGCGCGGGCCGTACTGGAACATCGCCTGCAGCGTATCGCTGCGCAAGACCCACTGGCCGGGCAGGAAGCTGAAGCAGCTGAGCACCGCGATCAGGACGCTGACGCAAGCCACCGCGCCCCACTTGCCGACAACCAGCGCCCAGCGCTCGGTCGGATTCATCAGCAGCGGCTCGAGGGAGCCGCGCTCGCGCTCGCCCGCGGTCGTGTCGAGCGCGGCGTTGAGCGCGCCGTAGAGCACCGCCATCATCACGAAGTACGGCAGCATGCCCGTGATCCGCGTCGCTCGCGTCTGCGTGCTCGCGAGATCACGGTCCTCGACCTGCATCGGCTCGAGGATCTGCGGCGAAACGCCGCGAAGCGCCAGACTGAGCAGCGCTCGCTCGCGACTGAAGCCGCCGAGCAGCCGCTCGATCCTGGCCGTGCTCGCCTCGGAGCGCTGGTTGGCGCTATCGGAGACGATCTCGACGACGGGCGCGTCGCCGCGCACGAGCGCGGCCTCGAAGTCCTCGGGGACGACGACGACCGGATCGTGGAACATCGAGCGCCGCAGCTGCGCCTCGAAGTCGACCGGTGCTTCCTTGACGACGTACGTCTGCCGCTCGAGAAAGTTGCGCAGGGTCGGGGCGCGTGCTACTCCCGAGAGGTAGACCTCGCGCTGCTCGGCCTGCGACTCGAGCGAGGCGACGAGCCCCGAGATCGCGAGCAGAACGAGCGGGCCCATCAGTACCGACGAGACGAGCACCGTGGCGAGCGTGCGCCGGTCACGCAGTGCATCCCGCAACTCCTTGCGCAGGACGACGAAGACGGCGGCAACGGCACTCCTCACGCCACTGCCTCCGCGCCGGCCCGCTCGGCGGCGAACGCGAGCTTGACGAACGCCTCCTCGAAGTCGCGCTCGCCGGTTCTCGCGAGCAGCTCGTCGACCGTCCCTGTCGCGACGGTGCGGCCGTGCGCGACGACGACGACGCTATCGCAGAGCCGCTCGACCTCCTGCATGATGTGGGTCGAGAAGACGATGCACTTCGAGCCCCCGGCCGGCGTTCGCAGCCAGCGGAGGCTCTCGCGCAAGGCGCGCGTCGCCAGCACGTCGAGGCCGTTGGTCGGCTCGTCGAGGACGATGTTGGCCGGATCATGAACGAGGGCACGGCAAAGCGCTGTCTTCATCCGCTCGCCCTGGCTGAAGCCGGCGGCACGGCGGTCGAGCAGCGCCGTCATCTCGAACATGCGGGCGAGCTCCTCGGCACGCGTCTCGGCGGCTTCGCGCGCCATCCCGTGCAGCGCCGCGTAGTAGGCGATGTTCTCGCGTGCCGTGAGGCGTGGATAGAGACCGCGCGAATCCGAGAGGACGCCCATCCGCGCCAATACCTCGCGCGGCCGCGCGACGACGTCGATGCCGTCAACGCGCATGCTGCCGGCGTCGGGGGCGATCAGCGCCGCGAGCATGCGCAGCGTCGTCGTCTTGCCGGCGCCGTTCGGTCCGAGCAGCCCGGTGATACGTCCGTCCGGAGCATCGAAGCCGACTTCGACGACGGCGCGGACACGGCGCTCGACACCGCCCGCCATGGGCGCAGCGGCCGTGGCCATTGAAGGGGAACGCCGCCGCCAGCTGCGACCGCGTGCCGGCACCGGAAACGACTTGGCGAGCGAACGGACCTCGATCACCGCGCCACCCACGAAGACGTGGCGCCCGCGCCTTCCGAGCCGATCGGGCGAAACGCCGGCGGCCGCGGAACCTTCGCCGCGCAGCCGGTGTCGACTACGAGCGCGTCGCTGTCGGCGGCTGCGTCGATGAAACGATAGACGACGTCGCGCATGCAGCCGATGCCGAGCACGCCGTGGCCGGCGTTGGCGACGACGACGTGGCGAGCCATCGGCCCGAGCGCGCGCGCGACGCGCTCGCCATGGCGTGGCGGCGTCGCTGGATCGAGGCCGCCGCTCAGCACCAGCACCGGCGTCGCGCTCGCGGCAATCGAATAGAACGCCGCCGGCACGTCGCCGCGCGGCCAGTCGGCGCACATCCGGCCGTAGAAGCGCGCGAACGCGGCGCCGAAATCGGCCCCGGGCTCGTCGGCGCTCTCGCGAACGCGCGGGACATCCTCGGCACAGACGACCGAAAGATGCATTCCTTCGGCGATCCGGGTCGACTTGCGGGCGCTGAACGTCGCATGGAGTCCGACGATCCCGGCAATGTCGCCGCGCTGCGCAGCGTCGATCGCCTCGGGCAGCGCGGCAGCGATCTGCGGCGCGTAGAGCGCATTGCGGACCGCGCCCAACAGCATGTCGCGCCCGAGGATGAACTCCTCGCTGCGGCCGGTGAGCGGGTCCGCTGCCTTCGCGGTGCGCGGCAGCGACGCGAGCAAGGCCTCGAAGTGCGCGCGCAACTCGGGATGGTCGAGCGCGCACGCCGGCTCGGCCGCACAGGCGGCAAAGAGCGCGTCGAGCGCCGCCTGGTTGTCACGAGAGAAGCTCGCGGGCATCGCCAGGTCGGGCGGCGCGACGCCGTCGATCACGCTTCGCCGCACCGCGTTCGGGAACTGGCGCTGGTATTCGAGCGCGACGCGAGTTCCGTACGAGGCGCCGACGAGATCGATCCGCTCGGCAGCGAGAGCGCGGCGGACGGCGTCGAGATCCTGCACCGCGATGCTGGTCGTGAAGTAGCGCAGGTCGTCTTCGCTCCTCACGTACGGCAGCTTCAGCAAATGCGCCTTGCACTGCATCGCGAGGCGAACCTGGCGCTCGGGGTCGGCCTGCTCGGCCAGCGTCTCGTGCTCGGGCTCCTCGCATTGCAGCGGCGCCGAGCCGCCGGTGCCACGCTGATCGACAAAGACGATGTCGCGCCGGTTGTTGAGGCGGCCAAAGAGTGCCATCGTCGGCGCCGCGACCGCCACCGCGCTCTGGCCCGGACCGCCGGCCAGGAGAAAGACCGGGTCGGGCAACTTGCGGCGCGCCATCGCCGGCACCACGACGTAGCGGATCGCGATCTGCGCCCGTTCCGGATGCGCCGGGTCGAGCGGCCGCTGCAGCAGGCCGCAGAGGACGCCGTTCCTGATCCCTGCGACGTGGCATTCGGCGAGCGGCGTGTCCGGCATCGCCGGAGCTGGCTTGATGGTCGTTGCCGACGACGAAGACAGTGAAGAAGGTGCCGGCGGCACGTCGCTCGCAGTAGCGGCCATCGCGAACGCCCACGCCGATGCGCCGGCGGCAGCGCCCGAGGCCGATCGCCGCGCCGCGCGTGCGACGGTCGCCAGCGGCGTCATTCGCCGAGCGTGCGCTTCAGCTCACCGCCGGTGACGAGCCGCTCGAGCTCGTCGGCGCCGCCGACCAGCGTGCCCTTGACGAAGACCATCGGGAAGGTCGGCCAACCGGTCCACATCTTCAGCGCGGTACGTCGCCGCCAGCCGCCGAAATAGCTGCCGTATTCGAGGTAGTGATAGCCGAAGCCGGCACCGTCGAGGGCCTTCCGCGCTCGCCGCACGTGCGGGTTGCCCGCCATGCCGACGACGAGCACCGGATTCGAGTTCGCCGCCGCCTGGACGTTGTAGACGATGTCGGCGTTGAGATTGGCGACGGTCTCGCGGATCGCCGGATGCAGGCGGGCCTCTTCGAGGGTGGTGCGGGGCATGGCGGCGCGGCAGGATCGACGAGCGCGCACCATACCATCGCCGCCCCGGGCGGCGCTGCCTCAGCGGGCGAGAGCGCCGCGCTGGAAGTCCTGGAATGCTTGCTGCAGCTCGGCGGTCGAGTTCATCACGAACGGGCCGTACTGCGCGATCGGCTCGCCGAGCGGCCGGCCGGCGACGACGAGGACGCGCGCGGCGCTGCTCGCGTCGGCGGGCACCGCGAAGCGGACGCCGTCGGCAGCGTCGCCGTTGGCGAGGATCGCCATCCGGTCGGGATCGACCGGCGTTCCGGCATCGCCGTCACCGACTGCGACCGCGGTCGCACCGAAGACGTACGCGAACGCGTTGTGTCCGGCCGGGATCTCGGCGTCGAAGGTGGCGCCCGGCGGGATCGTCAGGTCGAGCACGATCGGCTCGGTCTTCGGCCGCGTCACCGCGCCCGCTGTGCCGTGGCTGGCACCGGCGATGACGCGAACACGGACGCCGGCGGCGTCGCTGTAGACGGGAACCGAGGCAGGGGCGATGTCGCGGTAGGCCGGCGCCGCCATCTTGTCGGCGGCGGCGAGATTGACCCAGAGCTGGAATCCCGCCATCCGGCCGTGTTCTTGCTCGGGCATCTCCGAATGGATGATGCCGCGCCCGGCGGTCATCCATTGCACGCTGCCGGGCTCGAGCAAGCCGACGTTGCCGACGCTGTCGCGGTGGCGCATGCGACCCTCGAGCATGATCGTCACGGTCTCGAAACCACGGTGCGGATGGTCGGGGAAGCCGCCGACGTAGTCGCTCGCCGAGTCGCTGCCGAAGGCGTCGAGCATCAGGAACGGGTCGAGACGCCGCTGCAGCGGCTGGGTCAGGACCCGGGTCAGCTTGACGCCGTCGCCGTCGGAGGCGGGCTGGCCGCGGACGACGCGCTCGACGGCGCGCGAACGAAAGGTGACGGCGGAGGCGGTGCTGTTCATCACACCAATGTAGCGACGCGGAAGCGGTCGTCAACCGCGATGCGGTTGAACGCTGGCTTCAATCGGCGCGAACGGCGCCGATTCCTCCGCCGCGGTGTAATACCCGTCCCCCTCTCTTCGACTGGAACGACATGAAGCTCTACTACAGCCCCGGTGCCTGCTCGCTGTCGCCGCACATCGTCCTGCGCGAGGCTGGCCTGGCGTTCAAGCCCGTCCTCGCCAGCACCAAGACCCACCAGCTGGAGGACGGCACCGACTACTACACCATCAACCCGAAGGGTTACGTGCCGGTGCTCGAGCTCGACAACGGCGAGCGGCTCAGCGAAGGACCGGCGATCGTCCAGTACATCGCCGACCATGCGCCGGACAAACAACTCGCGCCGGCGAACGGCACGATGGCGCGCTATCGGCTCCAGGAGTGGCTCAATTTCGTCACCAGCGAGATCCACAAGACGTACAGCCCGCTCTTCAACCCGGCGACACCGGAGGACTTCAAGACGATCGCCAAGAACAAGCTCAACGATCGCTACCGCTGGATCGACAGTCAGCTCGAGGGCAAGAGCTACCTGATGGGCGATGCCTTCAGCGTCGCCGATGCCTACCTCTTCACCGTCACCAACTGGGCGAAGTTCGTCGGCATCGATCTCGCGCCGTACAAGAACGTCGGCGCCTTCATGGCGCGCGTCGCCGCCCGCCCGGCGGTGCAGGAGGCGATGAAGGCCGAGGGGCTCCTGAAGTAGGGCCGTGCGGGGCGGCGCGGCGCTGATCGTGCTCGCGGCTGCCACCGCCGCGGCTGCGCCATCCCCCGGTGGTCAGGCGAGCTGGGCGGCGGCGAGCAGCTCTCGCGTGTAGGCCTCGCGCGGCGCGCGAAAGAGCGCTTCGGCGTCGCCCGACTCGACGATCTCGCCGTCCTTCATCACCAGCACGCGGTGCGACATCGCGCGCACGACCGCGAGGTCGTGGCTGATGAAGACGTAGCTCATCGCGTAGCGCCGCTGCAGCTCGGCGAGCAGCGCAAGCACCTGTCGCTGCACCGAGACGTCGAGGGCCGACGTCGGCTCATCCAGCACGAGCACCTCCGGCCGCAGGACGACGGCGCGCGCGATCGCGATCCGCTGGCGCTGGCCGCCCGAGAACTCGTGCGGATAGCGACCCACGACGTCGGTGAGGCCGGCGCCCGCGCCGAGTCCGACCTCGTCGAGCATCTGCGCGATGAGCGCATCGCGCTCGACGCGGCCGAGCTCGGGCCGATGCAGCGCGAGGCCTTCGCCGACGATGCGGCCGACCGTCATCCGCGGGCTGAGCGATCCGAACGGATCCTGGAACACGACCTGGATGCGCCTGCGCATCGCGCGCAAGGTGGCGCGCCCGGCGTTGTCGATGCGCGCGCCGTCGAGGACGACTTCGCCGGCCGCGACCGGCTGCAGCGCGAGCAGCGCGAGCCCGAGCGTCGTCTTGCCTGAGCCCGACTCGCCGACGATGCCGAGCGTCTCGCCGCGCTTCAGGCTGAGGGTCGCCCGCCGCACCGCATCGAAGCGCCGATGCCGAAACCAGCGCCCCGGCACGTCGAAGCTGACGCGGATGTCGTGCGCGTCGACAAGCACCGGCGCATCGGCCGCGACCGGCGCGACGACGCGCGCCGGCCGGCTCGCGAGCAGCGCTTGCGTGTAGCGATGCTGCGGCCGCGCGAAGACCTCGGCCGTCGGCCCGGTCTCGACCAGCTTGCCGCGCTCCATGACGCCGACGCGGTGGGTGAAGCGGCGCACGAGGTTGAGGTCGTGCGTGATGAAGAGGAGCGCCATCCCCATCTCCGCCTGCAGCGCGTCGAGGAGGGCGAGGATCTGGGCCTGGATCGTGACGTCGAGAGCGGTCGTCGGCTCGTCGGCGATCAGCAGGCGCGGCCGGCAGGCGAGCGCCATCGCGATCATCGCGCGCTGCCGTTGGCCGCCCGAGAGCTGGTGCGGATAGGCGTCGATGCGCCGCTCCGGCTCGGGGATTCCGGTGCGATCGAGCAGGCCGATCGCGCGCGTCCGGGCAGCGTTGCCGCGCAGACGCTCGTGCAGGCCGAGCACCTCGACGATCTGGGCGCCGATCGTGTGCAGCGGGTTGAGCGCCGTCATCGGCTCCTGGAAGATCATCGCGATCTCGCCGCCACGAATGGCGCGCAGCCGCGGCTCGGGCAGCATCCGCAGGTCGGTGCCGTCGAAGACGATGCGGCCGCTCGTCTCGGCGCCGTCGACAAGGCCGAGCACCGACAGCGCCGTGATCGACTTGCCCGAGCCCGACTCGCCGACCAGGGCGAACTTCTCGCCGGCGGCGATTTGCAACGAGACGCCGTCGACGACCGCCGGCGCGCCGAAGCGCACCGTGAGGTGCTCGATCGCGAGCAGCGGCGCGGCGCTCAAGCGTCGGGCGGCGCCGCGACGCAGCAGCGGCCTCGGCCGACGGCGGACGACCTCACGCCTGCGTGGCCGGCTTGCCGTGCGATCCGAGCAGCTTCTCGCAGGTCGCGCGCTCGTCGCCGCTGCGCGCCGGCTGCGCGCACAGATCGGCGAGCCTGGTATCGAGCCGCGCCATTGCTGCCCGATGGGCGCCGCCCTTGTTCCACGCCTGCAGCTTCTCGCCGACGCGCTGCAGCGAGCGAGCGCTGCGCATGTAGAAGGCGTCGGGCTGCGTCGCCGCCTCGCTCCAGAGCTGCGCCGTCGCCGCCTCGATCGCCTTTTCGTCCCGCGGCGCCAGCTCGATCAGCGCGACGATGTAGCTTGCGCCCCATTGCAAACGGGTCGCCGGGCCTTCGCTCTTGTCGTAGGCCTCGCGGTACCAGTGCAGCGCCTCGGCCGTGTCGCCGCGCTTCTTGGCGTTGCTCGCGAGCTCCGACATGAGGTAGTACGGCGAATGGCTCTTCGCGAGGTTCGCCTTCAGCAGCGCGTCGGACTCGTCGCCGAGGCCGGCGCGCTCGAGCAGGTACGCCGCGGCGGTGATGACCGCCTGGCGCTCGTAGCCGTTGGTGATCTCGCGGTCGGCACGGGCGACCTGGTCGCGGACGTCGGCGACGAGCGCAGCCGGCAGCTGCGGCGCCGGCTTGGGCCGCACGTGCGCCGTCGTCGGCTCGCCCGCCGCCGGCTCGTCGACGCGCGCCAGGTCGACCTGGGCGATCAGCGCCTGCATCCGGTCGGCGCGCGACAGCGTCGTGTCGGCCTCGAGGCGCTTCAGCGCGCCATCGAACGCGGCAACGAGCGCCTTGCGCTCGGGCGTGCCCTTGACGCTCGTCGTGCGAACGATCTCGCTCGCGTAGTTGGTGACCATGTCGGTCTGCTCACGCGTGCGCACCGGATCGCCGAGCAGCGCCACGACGGCCGTGCGCGTCGACGCGTCGACCCGAGGCGGCTTCTTCTCGTCGGCGAAGGCGAGCGCCTTCAGCCGCAGGCGCATCGCCGCCTCAGGCGCACTGGCCGGGCACCCATTGGCAAGCGCGAGCATGGTCGCCGGCAGCTTGTCCTTGGCGACCACCTGCTGCTGATCGGTTTCCCACGAATAGAACGCGAGCAGCCGCCAGTCGTTCGGCTCGAGCGCCGCCGGCCGCGCCAGCGCATCGGCGAGGACCGCGCCGACCGGGCGCGAGGCGTTCATGCCGAGCGTGAGCACTTCGGTGTAGCGGCTCGGGTCGACCTCACCCGGCAGACGCGTGACTTCCTTGCCTTGCGGATTGAAC
Source organism: Caldimonas sp. (assembly GCA_036496385.1). GTDB lineage: Bacteria > Pseudomonadota > Gammaproteobacteria > Burkholderiales > Burkholderiaceae_C > Schlegelella_A. The sequence continues at coordinate 17,667 of DASXLD010000082.1, forward strand.
AGGACCATCGTCGGATAGCCGCTGACCTTGAAGCGCGCGCCGATCTTCTGCGCGCCCGGGCTGTCGCCGTCGACGTAGACCGGAACGAACGCCCGCGAACGCTCGATGAAGTCTTGCCGATTGAAGAGGGTCGCCTTGACCTGATTGCACGGCGGGCACCATTTCGCGCCCCAATAGACGAACACCGGCTTGTTCTCGCTGCGCGCGGTCGCGAACGCGGCGTCGACCTCGGCATCGTTGGCCGCCTCGTGCCAGGCGATGCCGGCGTCGGCGTGCGCGCCGGCGGTGCCGTTCGCAGCGCCGGGGCCCGCCGCGGCAACGGTGGCGTCGGTCGTCGCAGTGGGCTTCTCGGCCGGCGCCGGACTTGCGCCCGATGCTGTCGGCGCAGCCGGCTTGTCGCACGCCGCCAAGAGCGCGACGACCGCTGCTGCAGCGAAGGCGGCGAGACAGCGGTGCGAGCGAACCGAGATGGGAGCCATCGCTTCCTCCAGTGAATCCGTGATCATCGCGCAATCAGTCGACCGGCGCCGGCGCCTCGCGCACCGGGTCGCGCGGTGCCGAGGTGAACTGCGCCAGCGCGACGCCGCCGAGCGTGATCGCCGCACCGACGATCTTGACCGCGGTATAGCGCTCGCCGGTCACGGCCCAGGCGACGAGACCGGCGACGGGCGGCATCAGGTACATCAGCGGTGCGGTCGGGCCGACGCCGCGCACGGCATTGATCCAGCCCCAGACGATCCAGCCGAGGAACGCCGAGACGATGACAGCGTAGAACGTAGCCGCCCAGATCGCCGGCGCGACGTCGCCCCACCGCACGGCCAGGCCCGCCGGCAGGGTGAGCACGACCACTGGCAGGCTCGCGAGCAGCACCGCATAGGTCATAACGACGACGCCGCCGAGCCGTTCGATCAGCGGCTTGGCGGCGACCGTGTAGTAGGAGAAGAAGGACGCCGCGACGAGAAGCACGAGGTCGCCTGCGCTCGCCTTCCAGTGACCGCCGGAGAGCTTGTCGGAGAGGAAGACGACGACGCCGGCGCATGCGACGGCGACACCGGCGACCGAGCCGCGCGTGAGCGCCTCGTGGCCGTGCCAATGCAGGATCAGCAGCGTGAAGACGGGCCCGCAGGCGAGGATGATCGAGCTCGAGAACGCCGTCGACCAGTGGATGCCGTAGGTGACCATGCCGACGTGCAGCAGGTGGCCGACGAGGCCGAGGCGAAGCAGCGCGAACGCGTCGGCGCGGCTGACGCGAGGCCAGCGTCTGCCGAAGCGCGCGCTGAGCAGGATCGTCGCCGCAACCGGCATGATGAGATAGCGGACGAACAGGAATCCGCCCGGCGACAAGGCCTGGAAGATCGCTTTCTGGACGCTGAAGTTGGCGCCCCAGAGAACGATCAGGCCGAGCGCAGCCCAGAGCGCCTGGCGCGAGCGGTCGACCGTCTTCGACCCGCCGTCGCTGGTTGCCGCGACCGCCATCGCGACGTCAGCGCTCGCCGCCTGCGGCGTCGAGGCGCGTGTCGCCGGCCTCGGCGCCGAGCGGCAGCTGGGCGTCGTCGAGCCGCCAGCCTTCGACCGGAGTCGCTCGCGCGAGCGCCATCCAGAGCGCGAAGCCGATCCGTGTCGGCCGCTTCGGCGCCGGGCGCGCGACCTCGAGACCGCGTTCGGACGCGACGATGACGCCACATTCGATCGGGATCTCGTCGGCGTCGGCGATGCCCTCCTTGAGGACGTACCAGCATTCGCCGCCGAGCTCGAGGTAGGCCTGCCGCTTGCACGCGCGGCGCAGATCGCAGAGCAGGTCGGAGCGCTGCACCTTGACCTCGTGGACGATCGGCTCGGCGTACGCCTCGACGGTGGTGTGGCGGATCGAGAAGACGTCGGGCATCGCGAACGTCCAGCCGGTGTCCACCTTGGCGCGCACCGCGAGGCCGCGCCATGCGAGCCGGCCGGCGCGCGTCATTTCGCGGGCGACGCACTCGACGAGCACCTCGTGGGCGTCGCGCCTGGCGCGATTGCGCGCCAGCGTCTCGGCGAGGATGGCGATGCCGGCGTCGGTGAGGCGAAGCGTCTCGTGGCCATGCTGGCCGCGCTCGCGCTGCACGAGCTCGGCGGCGAGCAACTCGACTTCGATGCCGTCCTGGCACGGCCAGCCGGCTGAACGGTAGATCTCGCGCAGGCGCCGCCGGTGGACGACGCCGAGGCCGATCGGCGGGCGGCTGGCGAGCGGGAACGCGTCGAGCATGGAACGAGCGGGCGGTGTGCGTCGCGGGTCGAGCCCCGCACCATACCGCGATTCGCGCGACGGAACCTTTCGCGCGGGTACGATTCCACGCCCTGCCACACACCGAACCGAGGAACCGCAGCAATGACGAACCGCCTCCGCCCCGCCCTGGCCCAAGCCCTTCGCGTTGCCGGCGCGGCGGTGCTCGCCTGCGCCGGCGCGACGGCGGCGCACGCCGTCGACGCCAAGGTGCTCAACATCTACAACTGGTCCGACTACATCGCCGATGACACGATCAAGAATTTCGAGAAAGAGACCGGCATCAAGGTCAACTACGACAACTACGACAGCAACGAAGTGCTGCTCGCCAAGCTTGTCGCCGGCAACACCGGCTACGACATCGTCGTGCCGAGCTCGCATTTCGCCAAGATCCAGATCGACGGTGGCCTGCTGCAGAAGCTCGACCGCTCCAAGCTCACCAATTGGGGCAACCTCGACCCGACGCTGCTGAAGCAGCTCGAGACGGTCGATCCCGGCAATCAGTACCTGGTCGACTGGCTCTGGGGCTACGTGACGGTCGGCATCAACGTGGCGAAGGTGAAGGCCGCGCTCGGTGGCCTGCCGATGCCCGAGAACGCGTGGAGCCTGATCTTCGATCCGAAGTACGCGAGCAAGCTGAAGAGCTGCGGCGTCAACTTCCTCGATTCCGCCTCCGAGGTGCTGCCCGTCGCGTTGCTCTACGTCGGCAAGCCCGCTTACAGCAAGAACGCAGCCGACTACGACGTCGCTGCCAAGATGCTGCAGTCGGTGCGGCCGTACGTGACGCGCTTCTCGTCGTCGGGCTACATCAACGACCTCGCCGGCGGGTCGCTGTGCGCCGTCATGGGCTATTCGGGCGACATCAACATCGCCCGCGCACGCGCGCTCGAAGCCGACCCGAAGCAGCCCGCGGCGATCGAGGCGCTGATCCCCAAGGGCGGCGCGACGCTGTTCTTCGACACGATGGCAATCCCGAAGGACGCCAAGAACGTCGCCAACGCGCACCTCTTCATCAACTACATCCTGCGCCCGGAAGTCGCGGCCTCGCTGACGAACAAAGTCTTCTATGCCAATCCGAACAAGCCTTCACTGAAGTTCGTCAAGAAGGATGTGGCGGAGAACAAGACGATCTTCCTCGCCGACGCCGACAAGGCACGGATGACCGCGCCCGACGCCGTGCCGCAGGCCGTCCGCCGCGTGCAGACGCGCATCTTCACGAACTTCAAGGCCGGCCGCTGACGGCCCAGGGCGCTCAGGAAACCTGGACGCCTTTCCAGAAGGCGACGCGGCCCTTGATCTGCCGGGCTGCTTCGCTCGGCTCCGGGTAGTACCAGACCGCGTTCTCGTTCATCTCGCCGTTGACCATCAGGCTGTAGTAGTGCGCCTGGCCTTTCCAGGCGCAGGTGGAACGGTGATTGCTGAAGGTGACGAACTCGCGCTTCAGGCTGGCCTGGGGAAAGTAGTGGTTGCCCTCGACAACGACGGTGTCGTCGCTCTCGGCAATCGTGGCGCCGTTCCAGGTGGCCTTCATGTCTGCATCCTCGCTGCAACGCGGGAATATTAGGCGACCCTGGAAAGGCATGCACGATGACCGACATTCGCAAGGGCCAGGCGCCCGAAAAGCTGACACGCGACGCGTTCGGCGATCGCTTCCGGGAGATGTTCTTCGACCCTGCGTTCGAGCGCGAGCAGGAGGCGCTCGGCCGGATCGAGGAGATCGCCTGGCACAACTACGAAGAAGGGCACAAGGCGCCGGTGACGCGCAAGGCCGGGCCGGGGCACGCCGACTCCGACTACGAGCTCTCGGTCGACTGGATCGCGGCGCGCGAGCGGATCGACCGCGCGCAAGCGGCATGGGCGGGCAGTCCGACGCGCGCGCTCGTGATCTGCGGCTCGCCGCGCAACGATGGCACCTGCCCCGGCGAGATCTCGAAGACCTTCCGTCTCGCGCGCGCGGTGCAGGACACGCTCGCCGGCGAGCAGGTCGAGGTCGACTTCCTCGACCTCAGCCTGCTCACGTCGGAGTACGGCCGCAAGATCCATCCGTGCAAGGGCTGCGTCTCGACGGCGATGCCGCTCTGCCATTGGCCATGCAGCTGCTACCCGAACCATGCGCTGAACCAGGTCCACGACTGGATGAACGAGATCTACGAGCGCTGGGTCGCGGCGCATGCGATCGTCATCGTCACGCCGACGCACTGGTACAGCACGTCGAGCGCGCTCAAGCTGATGATCGACCGCCTCGTCTGCGCCGACGGCGGCAATCCCGATCCGACCTCGACGCACGGCAAGAACCCGGAGGAGGCGAAGGAGCTCGAGCTGAGGGGCTGGGGCTATCCGAAGCACCTCGCCGGCCGGGTCTATGGATTGGTTGTCCATGGCGACGTCGCCGGCATCGAGGGCGCGCGGCAGGCGCTGTCGGACTGGCTCGACTGGATGGGCCTGATCGACGCCGGCAATCGCGCCCGACTCGAGCGCTACGTCGGCTACTACGAGCCTTACGCGACGAGCCACGAGGCGCTCGACCGTGACGAGGCCGTGCAGAAAGAAACGCGGCAGGTCGCCCGCGCCGTCACCCAGATGACCCGCGCGATGCGCGCCGGCGAGCTCGTGACGCCGCTGCGGAACGAGGCGCCGCCAAGGCCGAAATGAAGGCGTCGAGCGCGACGCCGGCGGACGGGGTACCCTTGCGTTATGTTGCAGTGCAGCAAAACTCCCAGGCCCCTGAATGCATCCCTTTCTCCGCAAGATCCTCGACGCCACACGGCTGACCCGCAGCGGCAGGATCGTCGAGGCCACGACCGCGATCCAGCAAGCGCTGGCGCCGGCCGTGCGAGCCCACGAAGACCGCGCGCATGACCGCGGCGTCGGCGCCGCCGATGCCGTCGTCGAAGCGAACGTGGTCGAGCGGCCGGCGATCGAGGCAGAGTTCGTGGTCGTCCCTCGGCAGGAAGCGGAAGCATTCGCCGGCGGTCCGGCAGACGGTGACGCCGCCGAAGCGATCGAAGACTTCCGGCCCGACGCGCCGCCGGGCGGGGCTGGACGCTTCCTTGCGAGCAGCTTCACCGGCGCGGCGGGAACCCGCGCGTTCAAGCTGTTCGTTCCGGAAGGCTTCGGCGGCAAGGCGTTGCCGCTCGTCGTCATGCTCCATGGCTGCACCCAGGACCCGGACGACTTCGCCGCCGGCACGCGGATGAATGCGCTCGCGCAGGAGCACGGCGTCCTGGTCCTCTATCCCGCGCAGGCGTTGCGCGCGAACACGCAGAAATGCTGGAATTGGTTCTCGCCCCGCCATCAGCGGCGCGGCGAGGGCGAGCCGGCACTGCTCGCCGGCATGACCCGCCACATCCTGCAGACTCACAGCGTCGACCACGATCGCGTCTATGTCGCCGGGATGTCGGCGGGCGGCGCGATGGCCGCGATCCTGGCCCGCGAGTACCCGGAGCTGTTCGCTGCTGCGGGCGTTCATTCCGGCACCGCACCCGGCAGCGCCCGCAACATCGCCTCGGCGTTGGCGGTGATGAAGTCCGGCCCGGGCGCTGCGGACGGTCTCGCGTTCCCCTTCCCCGAACGCGCCGCAGCCGCGGTACCGCGCGCTGACGTCGCGCCGATCCCGCTCATCGTCTTCCACGGCGACGCCGACGCGACCGTCGCTGCGGCCAACGGCGACGCCGTCGTTTCGGCAGCGCTCGGCGACGCAGCACTCGTCGCGACGACCAGCGAGCAGACGACGCCGGATGGCAAGCGTGGCTTTCGACGTACCGTCTGGCGACACGGCGACAGCATCGGCGACACGCTGCCGGTCGCCGAGCATTGGCTCGTGCACGGCTCGCCGCACGCCTGGTCGGGCGGCGACGCGAGCGGCTCGTACACCGACCCGGCCGGCCCCGATGCTTCGCGCGAGATGTTGCGCTTCTTCCTCGAGCATCCCCGGCGCGCCTGACCGACCGGGCGACCGACGCGCCGGCCCTGCGCTGCGGCGCCGGCCGCCGCCAGATCCCGCTCGTCGGGCTCAGCTCCCGATGCCGGGCAGAACGGGAGTGCCCCGCGCCTCGGCGCGCAGCCGGTCGTACTCGGGCTTGGGGACCGGGACCGCGTTCTTGTCGCCGAGATCGTTGAGGTGGACCCGATACGTCTCGCGCGCGGTCCATGCCGAGACTGCAGCGACGATGCAGATGCCGAGGGTGATCGCGCCGATCGTCAACGGAATGTCGACCGCGCCGGGGGGCGCGACGGCGACGAAGAGCGCCGGCAGCAACGCGGTGACGAGCGTGCCGAGGTTCTGCGAGATCGCCATCCCGGAGACGCGCGTGCGGGTCGGGAACATTTCCGGATAGAAGCTCGGGAAGACGGCGTTGTAGCCCTGGTAGACGACGCCCCACATCAGCAGCGACATGACGATCGCGAGCGGCACGTTGTGGATGCTGATCGCGTACAGGTAGCCGAACGACAGCAAGCCGGCACCGAGCGCGCCGACGATGATCGGCGGCCGCCGGCCGATCCGGTCCGACAGGTTGCCGACGAAGGGGATGACGAGCACGGCGACGATGTTGCCCATCACCGGGATCCAGAGGTAGACGTCCTTGGCGAAGCCGATCCCATAGCCCGGCTGGACCGCATAGGCGGCGCCGAAGATCGTCGTCACCACCGGGATCACGTTCATCAGCGAGCAGCAAATCACGCGCAGCATGTCGGCCCAGCTCTCGGAGACGGCCTGGACGATCGGCGCCTTCGGCACCGTCCCGTGCTGGTTCTCTTCGGCGAACGCCGGCGTCTCCGCGACCTCGCGGCGAATGATGTAGCCGGCGACGATGACGACGAAGCTGAGCAGGAACGGCACCCGCCAGCCCCAGCTGTTGAACGCGTCGGCGGGCATGAAGTGAGCGAGCGGCAGGAACACTGCGGCGGCCAGAATCTGGCCGGCCTGCACGCCCTGCAGGGTGAAGCTCGAGTAGAAGCCGCGCCGGCCGAACGGCGAGTGCTCGAGGATCATCGAGCTGGCGCCGGAAATCTCGCCTGCGACCGCGAAGCCCTGGATCAGGCGCAGGACCACGAGCAGCGTCGGCGCCAAGAGGCCGACCTGCTCATACGTGGGCAGCAGGCCGACCGCCATCGTCGAGAAGCCCATCAGGAACATGCAGACGATGAGGACCATCTTGCGGCCGTGGGTGTCGCCCCAGTGGCCGAGGAAGAAGGCGCCGATCGGCCGTGCGACGTAGCCGACGCCATAGGTCGCGAGCGAGGCGATGATGGCGATCTTCGGATCGGTCTTGGGAAAGAAGATCTGCGGAAAGATCAGCGACGCCGCGGTCGCATAGATGAAGAAGTCGTAGTACTCGAGCGCCGACCCGATCCAGCCGCTCGCGGTCGCTTTCTTGGTCTGATGGGTACCGTGTGGCTCGTGGTCCTGCGGATTGGCCATGGTTGTCTCCGTTGCTGGTTCGGAAGCGCGACGCCCGGCGCAGGAATGCGGTCGGGGTCAGCGGCTCGAAGCTGAAGTCGGCCGGCCATTCCGTGTCGCTCATCCCATGTCTCTCGGCGTTCCCGTTCGTCTATTCCCGAACGGCGGTGCAGACCCGGGAGACTGCCTTGCCTTCCACGATGGGACAAGGCACCTGCACAAACAGACGATGGCCGGCCATTTCGAGAAGAGGGCCTGCCTCTTCGTGCACGCTTCGGGATTGCCCTAGGCGCCCTCGGTCATCGACTTGAAAGGATGGCCGTCGCCAGGTTCGGAGAGCCTCATGATCAGCGGCAAGACGATTCTCATCGCGCACCTCGGCTATCCGACCGAGGTTTTCAAGGCGCCGATGATCTACAACCCGTGGTTCGAGAGCAAAGGCATCGACGCCGTCGTCGTGCCGATGGGCGTCAGGCCCGAGCACTATGCGGAGTCGCTGCAATCGATCTTCAGGCTCACCAACCTGCGCGGCGCACTGGTCACGATGCCGCACAAGGTGGCGACGGTGAAGCTGGTCGACGAAGTCACGCCGACCGGCCTGATCGCCGGCGCCTGCAATGCGATCCTGCTGCGCTCCGACGGCAGCCTGCTCGGCGACCAGTTCGACGGTGCCGGCTTCGTCCGCGGCATCCAGCGCAAGGGGCTGAAGCTGGCCGGCGCGCGCGTCCTCGTCTCGGGCAACGGTGGTGTCGGTTGCGCCATCGCCGCCTCGCTGGCAGGCGCCGGCGTCGCGACGATGGCGCTGTACGACAACGTGGCGGCGTCGTCGCAATCGCTCGCCGGGCGGCTCCGCGAGCACTACCCCAAGCTCGTCGTCGAGACCGGCTCGAACGATCCCGCCGGCTTCGACCTGATCGTCAATGCGACGCCGCTCGGCATGAAGGAAGACGACCCCTTGCCGTTCGACGTCTCGCGGATCGAGCCGCGAACGTTCGTCGGCGAGGTCGTCATGAAGCAGACCATCACGCCGCTGCTCGCGGCGGCGCAGGCCAAGGGTTGCCGGATCCAGATCGGCACCGACATGCTCTACGAGATGATCCCCGCCTACCTCGAGTTCTTCGGCTTCGGCGCGGCCACGCCCGAAGAGCTGCGCGCCGTGTCGCAGATTCGCCCCTGATCCCAAGACTGAAACGGACGACGCCATGGAGCCGATCTCGCGCCGACGGCATGGCGCTTACGTGATGCGGACATTCCCGAGCCGTGCACGGTCTGGCATGCTCGCTGCACAAAATGGCAAGTGCGTTGGCGCCGTCTTTGCTACCTTGTCCGGCCGACGCCAGGAATACGCCAGGGGGACCGGCCGAAGCCTGCGCAGGGAACCGAACGGCTGATCCGACGCACGCCGACACGATGGAGACCGACATGGGAAGAGAACCCGCCGCCGACGCCGAATTCCTGATGCGCGACACGACGTCGCATCCGCCGTCGTATACGCCGGCGTACAAGACGAGCGTCCTGCGCAGCCCGAAGCTCGCACTGATCTCGCTGCAGCAGTCGCTCTCCGAGGTGACGGCGCCGGTCTTCGATGCCGCCGAGCTCGGCCCGACCGACAACGACCTGATCCTCAACTACGCCAAGAACGGCTTGCCGATCGGCGAGCGCGTCGTCGTCCACGGCTACGTCCACGACCAGCTCGGCCGGCCGATGAAGAACGCGCTGGTCGAGGTCTGGCAGGCCAACGCGAGCGGCCGCTACCGGCACAAGAAGGACCAGTACATCGGCGCGCTCGACCCCAACTTCGGCGGCTGCGGCCGCATGCTGACCGACGAGAACGGCTACTACGCGTACCGCACCATCAAGCCGGGTCCCTACCCGTGGAGGAACCGCGTCAACGACTGGCGGCCGGCGCACATCCACTACTCGATCTCGGGCGACGGCTGGGTGCAGCGCCTCATCACGCAGATGTATTTCGAAGGCGATCCGCTCATCCGCAGCTGCCCGATCCTAGGCGTCGCGCCGAGCGAGGAGCAGATCCGCGGCCTGATCGCGCTGCAGGATCTCGGCGCCTTCGTCCAGCTCGACAGCCGTGCGTATCGGTTCGACATCGTGCTGCGCGGCCATCGCGCGACGCTGTTCGAGAACCACGTCCAGAAAACCCAGGCGGAGGCGCAATCGTGAGCAGCCATTTGCAGCATCGGCACGGCCTCGAAGGTCCTCGTCCGGCGCAGTTCCAGCCCGACGTGCGCCGTGAAACGGCGTCGCAGACCGCGGGCCCGTACGTGCACATCGGCCTCGCGCCGCATGCCGCCGGCTTCGACATCTTCGACAAGAACTTCGGCAGCGTCCTGGTCGGCGACAAGACCAAGGGCGAGAAGATCAGGATCGAGGGTCGTGTGTTCGACGGCATCGGCACGGTGCTGAAGGACGTGCTGATCGAGATCTGGCAGGCCAACGCCGAGGGCAAGTACGCGCATCCGGGCGACCGCCAGCCCGGCAAGAAGATCGATCCGGCGTTTCGCGGCTGGGGCCGCAGCTGCACCGACTTCGAGACCGGCATCTACACCTTCGACACCGTCAAGCCCGGGCCGGTCGAAGGGCGCAACGGCCGCCGCATGGCACCGCACGTCAACGCCTGGATCGTCGCGCGCGGCATCAACATCGGCCTCAACACGCGGATCTATTTCAGCGACGAGGCGCAAGCCAACACCAAGGACGCCGTGCTCAACCTGATCGAGTGGGAGCAGCGGCGCAAGACGCTGGTCGCCGAGCGGCTCGACCGCAAGCTCGAGGGCGGCGCGGCGGTGTACCGCTTCGACATCCGCCTGCAAGGCGAAAACGAGACCGTCTTCTTCGACGTCTGAAAGCTACGAGGCCCGTCGGACATGCGGCGCGCCGTCGCCACCGTCTCGCTGAGCGGCACGCTGCGCCAGAAGCTCGAGGCGATCGCCGCCGCGCGCTTCGACGCGATCGAGCTGTTCGAGAACGACTTCGTCCACGCGACGACGCCGGCGCGCGAGCTCGTGTCGATGTGCGCCGACCTCGGCCTCGGCATCGACCTCTACCAGCCGTTCCGCGACTTCGAGGGCATGCCCGAGGCGCTGTTCATGCAAAGCCTCGAGCGCGCCGAGCGCAAGTTCGACCTGATGCACGCGCTCGGCGTGCCGCTGCTCCTCGTCTGCTCGAACACCTCGGCGCATTCGCTCGCCGACCCCGAGCGCGCTGCGGCGCAGCTGCACGCGCTCGCCGAGCGCGCCGCGCGCCGCAACCTCCGCATCGGCTACGAGGCGCTCGCCTGGGGCAAGCACGTCAACCGCTACGCGCAGGCGTGGCGAATCGTCGAGCGCGCCGACCATCCGCACCTCGGCCTCATCCTCGACAGCTTCCACACCCTCTCGCTCGACGACGATCCGACCGGCATCGCCCAGATCCCCGGCGAGCGCATCTTCTTCGTCCAGATGGCCGACGCTCCGCTGCTGGCGATGGACGTCCTGCAGTGGGCGCGCCATCACCGCAACTTCCCCGGCCAGGGCCAGTTCGACGTCACCACGTTCTTCACCCAGGTGCTGCGCGCCGGCTATGCCGGAACGCTTTCGCTCGAGATCTTCAACGATGTCTTTCGCGAGACGCCGAACCGGCGCACCGCGGTCGATGCGATGCGCTCGCTGCTCTGGCTCGAGAGCGAATGCCGCGCCCGGCTCGAGCATGGCGACGCGGCGGCTCGGCGCGTCCTCGATCGCGTCGAGCTCGCCGACCCGCCGCCCGCGACCGCACTCGGCGGCTTCGCGTTCGTCGAGTTCGGCGTCGACGACGCCACGGGAGCGGCGCTCGAAGAGGTGCTCGCGCAGCTCGGCTTTGCCTGCGTCGGCCGGCACCGCTCGAAGCGCGCGACGTTGTGGCGCCAGGGCGAGATCCAGCTCGTCGTCAACGCCGAGCCGGGATCGGACGCGCGCGCGCGCTTCACCGAACAGGGCGCGTGCGTCAGCGCGGTGGGGCTGGTCTCGGACGACGCCGCGCGCGCGGTGACGCGTGCGGCTGCGCTCCTCTCGGCGCGCTTCGAGAGCCCGCTCGGCAGCGGCGAGCTGCGCTTGCCGGCGTTCCGCTCGCCGGGCGGCATGCTCGTTCACTTCGTTCCCGAAACGCTCGGCGCCGACGGCCTCGCGGCCGCCGATTTCATCGCTGAAGCTCCGGCCGACACGCTGGCGACCGGGGCGGGCCTCGACCGCATCGACCACGTCGCCCTCGGCATGACTGCCGACCAGCTCGACACCTGGGTCCTGTTCAGCCGCAGCGTGCTCGCGCTCGAGGCGGGTGAGAGCCTCGAGCTCGCCGACCCGTTCGGGCTCGTGCGCACGTGCAGCGTCGCCACTGCCGACCGGCGCGTCCGCATCGTCCTCAACGTCTCGCGCAGCGCGCGCACGCGCACCGCACGCACGGTCGCGGCGCTCGGCGGCAAGCCCGCGGTGCACCACATCGCGTTCTCGTGCGCCGACATCTTCCAGGCTGTCGAGGTGTTGCGCGGGCGCGGCGCCCGCTTCGTCGCGATCTCGGGCAACTACCACGACGACCTGCTCGCCCGCTTCGCGCTCGACGCCGCGCTGGTCGAGCGGATGCGCACGCTCGGCATCCTCTACGACCGCGACGCCACCGGCGCCGAGTACTTCCACGCCTACAGCGAGAGCTTCGCCGATCGCTTCTTCTTCGAAATCGTGCAACGCTCGGGCTACGACGCGTACGGCGCGCTCAACGCCCCGGCGCGCATGGCGTCGCAGGAGCAGCGCGACGAGCGCGCCTGAACCCAGGAGACCTCTCATGACGACGACTGCCAACCCTTGCATCATCTCGGTCGCGATCACCGGCTCGCTGCCGAAGAAGGCCGACAACCCCGCCGTGCCGATCAGCGTCGCCGAGCAGATCGAATCGACCCAAGCGGCGTTCGAGGCCGGCGCGACCCTGGTCCACCTGCACGTGAGGAACGACGACGGCACGCCGACCTCGGCGCCCGAGCGCTTCGCGCAGGTGCTCGACGGCATCCGCAAGCACGCACCGGGAATGATCACGCAGGTCTCGACCGGCGGCCGCTCGGGTGCCGGGCGCGAGCGCGGCGGCATGCTCACGCTCCGCCCCGACATGGCGTCGCTCGCCACCGGCTCGGTGAACTTTCCGACCCGCGTCTACGACAACGCGCCCGACCTCGTCGACTGGCTCGCTGCCGAGATGAAGGCGCACGGCATCAAGCCCGAGGTCGAGGCGTTCGATCTGTCGATGATCTTCCAGGCGGCAGCGATGGAGAAGGACGGTCGGATCGTCGGCCCGCTGCACGTCCAGTTCGTGATGGGCGTCAAGAACGCGATGCCGGTCGACCGCGACGTGTTCGAGTTCTACGTCAGGACGCTCGTCCGCCTGTCGCCGCGCGCGACCTGGACCGGCGCCGGTATCGGCCGCGACCAGCTGACGCTCGCGCGCTGGTCGCTCGAGCTCGGCGGCCATTGCCGGACCGGCCTCGAGGACAACGTCCGGCTCGACCGGAACACGCTCGCGCCGTCGAACGCGGCGCTCGTCGCCCAGGTCGCGCGGCTGGGCGAGGAATTCGGCCGCCGGCCGGCGACTGCGGCCGAGGCGCGCCGCATGCTCGGCCTGGCGCCGGCGCCGGCCGCAGTCGCTGCCGTGTAGCCAGCCGCCGCACCGACTGCGCTTCGCGTCGCCTGCGCCCGCGGCGCTGCTTGCGTCAGCGACGCTGCAAGCGCAGGTCGGCGATCACCGGCCGATGGTCGGACGCGTCCTTGCCGCCGACGAATGCGCGCACCACCTCGACGTCGTCGCTGACGAGCAGATGGTCGATGCGCAGGAACGAGAAGCGGGGTCGCAGCGTGTGGCCGTAGGTGTAGCCATAGCCGCGGCCGCCGCTCGCGAACGCGTCGCGCAGGCCGACCGCGAGCAGGCTCTGGATCACCGCCGACGAATCGGGCGCGTTGAGATCGCCGCCGAGGACGAGCGGCCGCGCGCTTGCGCGCAGCACGGCCGCGAGCGCCCGTGCTTGGGCGAGCCGGCCGGCGTGGTTGCTCGCCCAGAGGTCGATGCCGTCGAGGCCTTCCCTGCGCGCGGCGACGAGGCCGCTGCGCGGCGACTCGAAATGGACGTCGACGAGCTCGAACGAAGTCCCGCCGAGCTCGACGACGCAGCGTGCGTAGGTCAGCGCCTCGGTGCCGAGCTGCGCCTGCGCGGTCGCGCAGTCGCGCAGCGGCCAGCGGCTGGCGATGACGTATTGACCGACCTGGCGCACCTCGGGCAGACCGAACATCGGCCCCGGGTGCGCCGGGTCGCGGCCGCGCATCAGCGCGCTCGCGTCCTGCGTGACGACGAGGTCGGGACGATGGCGCTCGACCTCGGCCGCGAGCGCGGCGAACCCGCCCGGTCGCTCGATCGCGGTCAGCGCCTTGACGTTGTAGGTCATCACGCGCAGGTCGGGTGCCGGCGCCGCATCGCCCGGGTCGGCGTTCCAGACCAGCCCCATCGCCAAGGTCGCGAACAACGCGATCGTCGCGACCGCGGCGCCCAACCAGCGCCCTCCCAGTCGCAACGAGAGCAGCAGCGCGACGATCGCCGGTGCGACCAGCAGCGGGAACGGCAGGTAGCGCGACAGCTCGAGCCACGAGGGGCCGTCGCTCACGAGCTGCTGCGCGACGGTGAGCACGAGCACCGGCGCGAGCAGCGCGGCGACGACGATGCGCAGCAGGACGCGCGGGCGAAACGACGCTGACGCGGCGATGGCGTTCAGCTCGCGAGGCCGAGCTCGACGAGCAGGAAGACGTCGTCCTCGGCGATCTCGCGCAGGCTGTCGAAGCGCCCCGACGCGCCGCCGTGGCCGACCTCGAGGTTGATCCTGAACAAGAGCGGGAGCTCGTCGGCCTTCAGCGTCCGCAGCTTGGCGACGTACTTGGCCGGCTCCCAGTACGCGACCTGGGTGTCGTTGAGCCCGGTGCGGACGAGCATCGCCGGATACGCGCCCGGCTTCAGGTTGTCGTATGGGCTGTAGGCGCGCAGCCAGGCGTACTGCTCGGCGTCCTTCGGGTTGCCCCACTCGATGAACTCGCCGATCGTGAGCGGCATCGTCTCGTCGAGCATCGTCGTCACGACGTCGACGAAGGGGACGTGGGCGACGACGGCGCGAAAGAGCTCGGGCCGCTGGTTGACGACCGCGCCCATCAGGAGGCCGCCGGCGCTGCCGCCCTCGATCGCGAGCTGCCCCGGCGTCGTCCGCCCGGCGGCGATCAACGCTTCGGCGCAGGCGATGAAGTCGTCGAAGGTGGTCTGCTTTCGCGCCATCTTGCCCGCCTCGTACCACGTCCGGCCGAGGTCGCCGCCACCGCGGACATGGGCGATCGCGAAGACGACGCCGCGGTCGAGCAACGACACCCGTGTCTGCGAGAACGCCGGGTCGATCGGGTGGCCGTAGCTGCCGTAGCCGTAAAGAAGGAGCGGCTGCGGGCCGGAGCGCTTGCGGTCACGTCGATAGACGAGCGAGATCGGCACGCCGGTGCCGTCGCCGGCAACGGCCGTCAACCGTTCGCTCGCGTAAAGCGTCGCGTCGTAGCCGGGCACCGGCTGGCGTTTCCTGAGCAAGCGGGTGCGGCTCTCGAGGTCGTAGTCGAAGGTCGACTGCGGCGTCGTCATCGAGGTATAGACGAAGCGCAGCGTCGTCGTCGCGAACTCGGCGTTGCCGCTGGCGTGGACGCTGTACGCCGGCTCGCCGAAAGCGATCGTGTGCTCGTCGCCCGAGCCCAGGTCGACGATCCGCAGCCGCGGGCTGCCGGCGACGCGCTCGGTGACGCAGAGGTGGTTCGCGAAGACCTCGACGGCGTCGAGCATGACGTCGTCGCGTGCGGCGATCAGCTCTTCGGCGCGGCCGAGGTCGGGCGCCGCCGCGTCGACGGTCACGAGGCGGAAATTGCGCCCGGCGTCGTTGATGCGGACGTAGAAGCGGCCGGCACGATGCTCGAGGTCGTACTCGACGTCGGCGCGGCGCGGAAAGACCGTGCGCATCGCGAACGGCAGTTCGCCGCCGGCATCGGCGTCGGCGACGCGCCACTCGGTGACATCCTTGCTCTCGCTGCCGACAAGGAGCCACTGCTCGTCGAGCGTCTTGGCGACGCCGAGGTCGAACATCTCGTCGGTTTCCTCGAACAGCAGCTCGTCGGCCGTGCCGTTTCCGACGACGTGGCGCCAGAGGCGGCTCGCCCGCTTGGTCTCGTCCATGGTGACGTAGTAGAGGGTGCGGCTGTCGTTCGCCCACGTCGCCGACGAGACCTGCTCGGCCGACCAGCCATCGACAGTTCCGGTCGCGAGATCCTTGACGTGGAGCGTGAAGTCGAGACCGCCGGTGTGGTCGACGGTGTAGGCAAGGCGCTGCGCGTCGCGCGTCACGGCGGTGACGCCGAGGCGCAGGAACGCCTTGCCGACGGCCAGCGCGTTGAGGTCGAGCAGCGTCTCGTCGGCGCCGTCGGGGTCGAAGCGGCGGTCCGGCCCGATCGCGCGCCGGCGCAGGTAGCGCGGGTACTGCTCGCCTTCGCGCAGCCGGGTCGAGTACCACCAGCCGCCCTTCCTCATTGGCACCGAGTCGTCGTCCTGCTGGATCCGCGACACCATCTCCTGGTAGAGCTGCTCGGCGAGCGCCGCGCGC
>DASXLD010000083.1:0-7890 GCA_036496385.1 Caldimonas sp.
GCCCGCCGCCCGCACTGGCGGGGCCGTGCGCTCGGAATGGGCGATGCCGCGCCCCGCCGTCATCCAGTTGATCTCGCCGGGCCGAATCGGCTGGACGGAGCCCAGATTGTCGCGATGCAGGATCTCGCCGTCGAACAGGTACGTGACGGTGGCGAGGCCGATATGCGGATGGGGCCGCACGTCGAGGCCGCGTCCCGCGGTGAACGTCGTCGGGCCGAACGCGTCGAGGAACACGAACGGGCCGACCATCCGCCGTGTCGCCGACGGCAGCGCGCGATGGACGCGGAAACCGTCGCCCAGGTCGCTCGTGCGCGGGACGACGACGGTCTCGACGGTGTCCATCGTCACCGCCGGCAGCGCGCGCGCAGCGTCAGCGGCCGGAGGAATCGGGGCGGCGCGTCGCCTCGAACAGGAACCACGTGCGCCGCTCGGTCTCGTCGATCCACACTTCGATCAGGCTCGCGGTGGCGACGTCCTTGTGCTCGTCGCACAGCTCGTGCGCCTCGCGCAGCCGTGCCGCCAGCGACTTGTTGTCGTCGCCGAGCTCGGCGAGCATGTCGCCCGGCTCGACGTAGTCGGCGTCGTTGTCGAGCACGCGCGTGAGGCGCGCGATGTGGCCGATCGAGCGCAGCGTCGTCTCGCCGAGCTTGCGCACGCGCTCGGCGATCGGGTCGGTCATCGCGTAGAGCTCTGTGGCCTGCTCGTCGAGCAACAGGTGGTAGTCGCGGAAATGCGGGCCACTCATGTGCCAGTGAAAGTTCTTCGTCTTGAGGTAGATCGCGAACACGTCGGCGAGGATCGCGTTCATCGCCGCCGAAATGTCCTTCGTCGCGGCCGCCCTGAGATCGGTCGGCGTCGCCAGCGGCGCCGACCGGCGCCGCTTGAGGGAGTTGATCTTGTCCTGGGTCGCTGGTCGCTTCTTCACGATGGCTCCTTGCTGGGGCTGAATTCGAAATGACACCACAACCGACCGTGCGAGTCCATCGGAGCGAAAGTCAACCCGACGCCGGTCCGCCTTCGGGCGGCGCCACGGTCGCGCCCTGGATGCCGTGACGCGCAAGCGCCCGGGTGACGAAGCCGCTCGCTTTCATCTCCTCGACGAACCGGCCGAGGCTCTGCGCTGCGGCGTCGCCGCGGCTGCTGGGCGTTGCCATCGCCTGGCGGATGACCATGAAGCGGCCGTCGAGCAGGCGCACGCCGCCGATGCGAACCGCGTCCGCCTCGAGCTGCTGCCGGACACCGGCAGCGACGTCGGCGCTGCGCGCCAGGAAATCGTCGACCACGCCCGCTGACGTCGGCGAGCGGACGATCGTCGCCAGCTTGAGCGCGCGCGAGAGGTGGAGATCGTAGGCGCTGCCCTGGCCGACGACGACGACGTGCCCGGCACGGTCGACGTCGTCGTTGTCGCGCAGCGGCGAATCGTCGCCAACGAGATAGCAGCCCTCGATCAGCAAATACGGCGCCGTGAACGCGATCGCCGCGCCACGCTCGGGATCGACGGCGAAGAAACCGACGTCGGCGCGTTCCTGTGTCACCGCTGCCACCGACTTGCCGGCGGTGTCGAAGATGACGAGCTCGACCTCGACGCCGAGCTGCCTGCCGAGCTCGCGCGCGAGGTCGATCGAGACGCCGCGCGGCTCACCGCTCGCCGGATCGATTCCCGCCAGCACCGGATTGCCGAGGTTGATCGCGGCGCGAACGACGCCGGTCGGCGCCAGTCGCGTGCCCACCGCGGCAGCAATGCCGCGAGGGTTCACTCGCGCTCCATTCGCTGTTGCCGGTTCAGCTCGATCTGCCTCGCATGCGCGCACCGGGACTGGACTCCGGGGGCCGGCGACTTGCACTCGCGCAGCGCGCAAAGCATCCGGGAGAAGGCGCTCAGGCCGCCGCATCCAGCCGCGATGTGCGGCGGTGCCGACTTCGTGTGCGCGGCGACGTTCTGCAGCTGCAGGCGCGAGGCCGGATCGACAGGACGTGACGGCGGCCCCATGCGCTCGGCGGCGCGACCGCGATGGAGCGGCTTCGGGTCGCCGATCGTCGCACGCGCCGCCTGCTCCTTCGGCACTGCTTCGCCCTCGTCGGCACGAACGCGCTCGGGACCGGCAGCAGTCGATGATCGCGGCGACGACGCGACCGACATCATCGGCGGGTCCGCGAGCCCCAGCGTGCCAGGTTCGGACTTCGGATGCGACGCGCTCGCCGGAGCGTGCAAGGCGGCAGCGAGCGACGCGAGCGCGGGCGATGCCGCGCCCGTCTTGTTGAGCGTCCAGGCTCCGCCGGCGAAGACGACCACGCCGAGCAGCCCCAGCGCGACGACGGCGTGGCGCGGATCGCGCGCCGACGACATCGTTGATGCGCGCGGCGGCGCGGCGCTTGCGCCGCCGGGCATCGCCGCCACCGGCGGCTTCGCGTCGGCATCCTCGGCATCCTCGGCATCCTCGGCATCCTCGGCATCGAAGCCACCGGCGAGATCGTCGGCGGCGCCGCGGTCTTCGGGAGCGACCGCTCGCGGCGAAAGCGGTGCGGCGATCTCGCCGCGGAGCGCGCGTCGCACCGTGTCGACGTCGCGCGGTCGCGCGTCGGGCGCCATCGCGAGCATCCAATCGATCGTCGCGAGCAGAGGCCTCGGCAACGCCATCCCGGCGGCGTCGGCGCTGCCCGCGAGGGCCGGCAGAACGTCGTCGACCGCGCGCACGACCGAAGGCGTCGGTGCCCGTCCCGTCAGCGCGAAATGCAGCGTCGCACCGAGCGCATAGAGGTCGGTCCACGGACCCTGCCGCAGCTCGCCCTGCTCAGCGTACTGCTCGAGCGGTGCGAACGATGGCTTCAGCACCGCGCTCAGGAATTGCGCGCCCTCGCCGATGACGCGGCGCGCCGATCCGAAGTCGAGCAGCACCGGCCGGCCGCCGGGAGCGATCACGATGTTGTCGGGCGAGATGTCGCGATGGAAGACGCCCTGGCCGTGCAACAGCGCGAGGGCATCGAGCAGCGGCTCGGCGAGCGCGAGCAGCCAGCTGCCTTCGGGTGCCGCGGCCATCGCGAGTCGCACGTCCTTGAGCGTCGTGCCAGGGTGGTACTGCATCGCCATGTAGGCGGTGCCGTTGCCCTGCCAGAAGCGATGCACCTTGACCAGCGACGGATGGTCGAAGCTCGCGAGCAGGCGGGCCTCGCTGAGGAACGATTCGAGGCCGCGCTCGAAGGTCGCGGCGAACTCGGGCGAGCGCGGCACGATCGCTGTCGCCTCGCGGCGGCCGGCGAGCATGGCCGGCATGTACTCCTTGACCGCGACGCGCCGGCCGAGAACGTGGTCGTCTGCGAGGTAGACGATGCCGAATGCGCCGATGCCGAGAACGCCGCGGATCTCGAACTCGTCGAGGCGTGTTCCCGGCGCGAGGGCGTCGTGCAGCGACACCTTGCGCGCTGGCGACGAGTCGCGGGAATCGGGAACCGTCGTGGTCCAGGAGAGATCGGACATCGTTATCGAAATCCAGCGCGATCGCCGCGTCGGGAGATCGGAGCAATCGGCAAGCCCATGATGCACCCGACCCGACTGGCGGTGCGGGTTCAGCCGGCGACGAGCGAACCCAGCGCGACCAGCCCGAGGCCGAGCGCGGCGAGGGCGTCGCCGGCGATCAGACCGCCGCCGACGAGCGACGTCGCGGTCATGTCCGACGGCAGCTCGCCGGCGTCGCCCGTGGCTTCGCGCTTCCTGCGCCGCGCTGCGCGGGCGTCGATCAGGCTGGCGACGACGCTGCCGGCGCCGAGCCAGAGCGAAGTCGCCAGGTTGACGAAGCCGCCGAACGACATCGCGTAGGGCGACGACAGCACGGTCGAGTCGAGGACGAAGTCGACGACGCTGCCGGTGCGCGTCTTTCTGTAGCGCTGCCAGCGTTCGCGAGCCATGACGAGCTTTCTCACCAGCTCGATCAGGAGCCCGGTGCCGACGCCGATCCAGATCGCCGTG
The DNA here is from genome assembly GCA_036496385.1 of Caldimonas sp. Lineage (GTDB taxonomy): Bacteria > Pseudomonadota > Gammaproteobacteria > Burkholderiales > Burkholderiaceae_C > Schlegelella_A. The sequence continues at coordinate 3,965 of DASXLD010000083.1, forward strand.
CGCTGGTACGGCTTGTCGTCGGTGAGGCTCTTCAGGATGCCGACGAACTTGAAGGTCATCGCGGCGTTCCACTGTGCCGGCTGCTGGCCTTCGGTCATCGCGGTCTGGTCGAGCAGCAACACCGGATACGCGGCCATGAAGAGCCGCGCGAAGCCGACCGCAAGAAGCGCACCGACAAAGATTCCGGCGGCCTGGTAGCGGAACTGGATGACGCGATTGGTGCCGAGCCGGGCGCCGGTCGAGCGGTCCTGCTGCATGTCGCAGGCGACGCTGGTCGAGACCAGCAGCACCGTGCCTGCCATGAGGCCGACGATCGGGTCCTTCAAGCCGATCGCGGCGAGGATCACGATCGAGACGACGAACGCCGACGAGATCGGGTTCGAATCGCTGATGCCGAGCGAGATGCCGTTGACGAGCGCGAACACGCAGCACAGCACGAGCGCGACGACGAGATAGAGCACCGGCTGGCCGAGCACGAAGTGGCCGACGGCGACGATGCCCAGGCCCCAGCAGATCGACCAGACGGCGAGCCGCATCGTGTGCACGCGGCGCCAGCCGTGCACTTCGGGCTCGGCCGCGGCGCGCGGCGCCGCCGCGGTCTCGCGCCAGCGCCGCAGCGCGCGGCCGAAGATCATCGTCATGTCGACGATTGCAGCGCCCATGATCCAGCCGAGCGCGATCAGGAACATGATCTTGCGCGGTGGATCGCCCGCGTGCAGCCAGCCGATCGAAATGAAATAAGGCTTCAGCACGATGCCGATCACGCCGCCGGTCACCGCGGCAAGGCCGATCCGCGCGCCGACGACCATGCCGGCGCCGAACGTCGACGTCGACAGCTCGATCGTGCCGAGGATCGCGATCTTCGCCGCCGCGATGCCGCCGACGAGCCCGCCGGCGACGCCGCCGCCGAGCATGGCGACCGAGCGGCGCAGCAGCACCGGGTCGGTCAGCGCGCGCAGGATGTTGGCGACCGCCAGCCCCGACGGGAACATCAACTTCATGCGGTCGACGAGGATCGGCGTGTAGAGCATGCCGATGCCGGCGCCGAACATGCCGATCGTCAGCAGGTAGACGACGAGCTGCCACATCGGCGGCTGCGGCAGGCCGAGCCAGACCATCGCCTGGATCAGCACGCCCATCGCGCTCATGCCCGCGACCGACGCCGCCGCGGTCTGGATGTAGTTGGCGCCGTGCTTGCCGTCGGCGCCGTAGCCGAAGGTGACGGTCGAGCCGAGCAGGCCCGCGAGGACCTGGCCGCCGACGAAGAAGCCGATCGAGAAGTTCATGTACGCCGCCGTCAGCCCGCCGAGCGGGCCGAGGACGAAGATGCCGAGCGCGAGCAGCAGGGCGTGGTACTTCCATGTTCCCGGCGCGGGTAGCCAGCGCCAGCGCGGCGCAACCGGGTGCGGTGTCGCCACCGCGGGCATCGGGATCGCGCTCATGCGTGCGTCGCCATCGGTGGACCTTTCGGCGCTGGCTCGGGCCGGCGGAGATTGAGGAGGTTCGCGAACAGGATCAGCGCGGCGCCGCCGACGGTGTAAACGTCGATCCGCTCGCCGTAGACGAGCCAGCCCGCCACAGCGGTGAGCGGAACGCGCAGGAAGTCCATCGGCACGATCATCGTCGCCTCGGCATGGCGCAGCGCCTGCGTCATGCAGAAGTGCGAGTACGTGCCGCAGACGGCGATGACGAGGATCCACGGCCAGACCGCCGCGCCGGGCGTACGCCAGACGAGCGCCGCCGGAACGATGCCGATCACCGACTGGACGACGAGCATCCAGAAGATGATCGCGACCGTGCTCTCGGTGGTGGTCAGCGACTTGACGAGGATCATCGAGATCGCGAAGCCGACCGCGGCAGCGAGCGCGATCAGCTGGCCGGGATCGACACGCTCGAGCCCCGGGCGGACGATGACCGCGACGCCGACCACGCCGAGGATCACCGCGCCGATCCGCGCCGGGCCGAGCCGCTCGCCGAGGAAGGTCACGGCGAGCAGCGCGGTCCAGATCGGCATCGTGAACTCGATCGCGACGACCTGCGCGATCGGGATCAGCGTCAGCGCGAAGAACCAGCCGAACTGCGCCGCGTAGTGAACCGCATTGCGCGCGACCTGCTGGCCGAGGCGCCGCGTTCGCATCGCCTGCAGGCCGCCGCTCGCGTGCAGCAGCGGCCAGAGGAGGACGAAGCCGAGCAGCGAGCGCAGCTCCATGATCTGGAAGACATGCAGCGTGCGCGTCGCCTCGCGACCGGCGACCGCCATCACGACCATCGCCGTCAGCCAGCCGGCCATCCAGGCGGCGGCCTTGCGATGGGAGGCGTTCGCGGCCGTCATGGACCGCAATTCTGACCGACGCGACGCGCTCAGCGCCCGCGCGCAGCGGACGCCGCGGTGGGCAGCGTGAAGCTGAACGCGGTGCCGCGCCCGAGCTCGCTCTCGACCTCGATGCGGCCGCCGTGCAGAGAGAGGATGCGCTGCGCGATCGCCAGGCCGAGGCCGCCGGCGCCGCTGCGGCGCGCCGAGGCGGCGCCGCGCCAATGACGATCGAAGACATGCGGCAGGTCGCCGGCAGCGATGCCGGAGCCGGTGTCGCTGACGCGCACCCGAACGCCGCTGCCGCAGTCCTCGAGAACGATCCGTACCGCGCCGCCTGCGGGCGTGTGCCGGAGCGCGTTGTCGATCAGGTTGTCGAGCACGCGCTCGATCAGGCCGAGGTCGGCCTCGACCAGCGGCAGCGGCTCCCCGGCGACGGTCGCGAGATCGACTCCCTGCCGCTCGGCGCCGAGCCCGAACTTGTGGACGACGTCGCTCGCCAGTTCGGCCAGCGCAAAGCGCTCGCGCGCGACCGTCGTCAGCTTGCCGTCGAGGCGCGCGAGCTCGAACAGCTCGTCGACGAGGCGGCCGAGATGCTCGCATTGGCGCAGCGCGATCGCCGCATAGCGCTGTCGCTCGTCGGCGGCGAGCTGCTCGCCTCGGGTCGCGAGCAGCTCGAGGTAGCCGCGCATCGCGACGAGCGGCATCCGCAGATCGTGCGAGACGTTGGCGACCAGGTCGCTGCGCAGCTGCGCTTCGTGATCGTCGGGATCCATCGGCCCCCCGGGGCACAGCGAAGCTACTGTCCGTTGCAAGTGACGAAGACGTGACCTTTCGTTGATCGTAGCGTGAAGGAGCGCGGCCACAGTCCCGACCGGAGCGGCGAGAGCGCGAGAGCGATCGAGCCGCCCGTGCTTCCCACCCAACGACTCACAGGAGATTGCGATCATGAACGTCATTCGCCTCTATCGCCCGGTCTGGCCCCGCCTCGTCCTCGCCGCCGCCGTCATCGGCGCGCTCGGCCTGGCCGGCGCCGCCTTCGCCGGCGAGTGCCCCGCCGACAAGCGCGTCGCCGACGGCAAGGGCCAGGCCATGGGCCCGACCACGCCGAGCGGCGTCACCGACGTCGTCCGGGCGTCGACCGACCTCGCGAGGGAACCGCTCGCACTGCAGGGCCGCCAGTTCCGCCTGCGCCAGCTCGAGCTGCAGCCGGGCGGCGTCGTGCCCTGGCACAGCCACAACGAGCGGCCGGCGATGATCTACGTCGTCTCGGGCGAGGTCGTCGAATACGCGAGCAACTGCGCGGTGCCGATCACGCATCGCGCCGGGTACATCGCGCCGGAGAAGAACGGCACCTCGCACTGGTGGAAGAACACCGGCACGAGCAAGGCCGTGCTGATCTCGGTCGACCTCTTCCCCGGTGCCGCCAAGATGGACGAGCACATGATGTAGCCGCGCCGGCCGGCTTCGGCCGGCCGTCGTGGCGACTCTCGAACGGAGCCACCACCATGCTGAACTTTCTCAAGCAATGCATCGCCGCCTTCTGCATCGGCACGATCCTGTTCCTGTTGACGACGGTCGCCGATGCGCAGACGACCAATGCCGTTGGCGATGA
>DASXLD010000084.1:0-20229 GCA_036496385.1 Caldimonas sp.
GGCCGGCGGTCGCGACCTGGTACAGCAGCGGCTGGAACAGATGGTGGTTCGTCCGGTCGACCAGCGTGATCTCGACCGGCGCCTTCGACAGCTCGCGCACGGCCTCGATGCCGCCGAAGCCGCAGCCGATGACGAGCACGCGCGGCCGCGCGGCCGTTCCCGCCGGACCCGCGGTCGGCGCCGAGGAAGCGGGAGACCGGCGCGGCTCCATCCCCGCATTGTCCCGCCACTGCGGCAACGATGCTCTCGGGCTATGCTCGCCGGGCCATGCGACTCCTGCTCGTCGAAGACGATCGGATGATCGGCGAGAGCCTGCAGCGGACGCTACGCCTCGAAGGTTTCGCCGTCGACTGGGTGCGCGACACCGGCGCCGCCGACGGCACGCTCGCGAGCGAGCGCTTCGATCTCGTTCTGCTCGATCTCGGCCTGCCGCGGGGCGCGGCGAGCGGCCCGGCCGACGGCCTCGAGGTGCTGCGGGCGCTGCGTCGGCGCCGTGACGCGACGCCGGTGATCGTGCTCACTGCGCGCGACGCACGCGGTGACCGGGTCGCCGGGCTCGACGCCGGCGCCGACGACTACCTCGTCAAGCCGTTCGAGTTCGACGAGCTCGCCGCCCGCATCCGTGCCGTGCTGCGCCGCCATGCCGGTCGCGCCGAGCCGGTGCTCTCGCAGGGCGCCGTCACGCTCGATCCGGCACAGCGTCGGGTCACGCTGCACGGCCAGCAGGTACCGCTGTCGGCGCGCGAGTACGCAGTGCTCGAGGCGCTGATGGCGCGGCCGGGCGCGGTGTTGTCGCGCGCGCAGCTCGAGGACCGGCTCTATGGCTGGGGCGAGGAGATCGAGAGCAACGCCGTCTCGGTCTACATCCATCAGCTGCGCAGGAAGCTCGGCGCCGATTTCATCCGCAACGTGCGCGGCGTCGGCTATTTCATCGACACCGGCGATCACCGATGAACTCGCTTCGTCTCAGGCTGCTGGTCTCGCTGGTCGGCCTGCTCGTGCTCGCCGCGGCGGCGATGGCGGCGATCACGTACCACAACGTGCTCGGCGAAACCGAAGCGCTGTTCGACTACCAGCTGCAGCAGATGGCGCTCTCGCTGCGCGACCAGGGCGAGATCGACTCGGCACAGGCCGACACGCTGGCCGACCAGCAGCTCGACGTCGTGATCCAGATCTGGACCGTCGACGGCCGCAGCATCTATGCATCGCGCCCGCACACGTCGCTGCCGGCACGCGCGCAGCTCGGCCTGGCGACGCTCAACGTCGACGGTCGCGCCTGGCGCACCTACAGCGTGGCGACGCGCGAGCGCGTGATCCAGGTCGCGCAGCCGGTCGATATCCGGCAGCGGCTCGCCGCCCATGCGGCGTGGCGCAGCGTGCTGCCGTTGCTGCTGACGACGCCATTCGCCGCGCTCGCGGTCTGGTGGCTGGCGGCGATGAACCTCGCGCCGCTCGACCGCCTTGCACGCGAAGTGCGCTCACGCGACGCACGCTCGCTCGCGCCGGTGCCGACCGGCGACCTGCCCGACGAGCTCGCACCGCTCGCGAGCGCGCTCAACGCGCTGCTCGGGCGGCTCCGTGTCTCGCTCGACAGCCAGCGCGCGTTCGTCGCCGACGCCGCGCACGAGCTGCGTTCGCCGCTGACGGCGCTGAAGCTGCAACTCGAGCTGCTGCGTCGCGCCGGCGACGCCGAGGCGAGCGAGGCTGCGCGCCTGGCCATCGGCGAAGGCATCGCCCGCGCCTCGCGCCTGGTCGAGCAGCTGCTCGCGCTGGCGCGCTCCGAGCCCGACGCCGTGCTGCCGGTCGAGCGCGTCGACCTGATCGCGATCGCGCGCCAGGCGATCGACGATTCGGCGGCGTTCGCCGGCTCGCGCGCGGCGACGATCGCGTTGGTCGCAGAAGGACAGCGATTCGTCAAAGGCGACCCGATCGCGCTCAACCTCCTCGTGCGCAACCTGGTCGACAACGCGGCCCGCTATTCGCCGCCGGGGTCTCGTGTCGAAGTGCGGGTGCAAGAGCTGGCGGGCAAGGTCGTGCTCGAAGTCGACGATTCGGGGCCGGGGATTCCGGAGGGCGAGCGCGAGCGGGTCTTCGATCGCTTCTACCGCCGCGCGGAAGCGACTGAATCGGGCAGCGGTCTCGGCCTGGCGATCGTTCGAAGCGTTGCAAACGCGCACGGCGCGACGATCGTTCTGGGGCGCTCGGCGCTGGGCGGGCTCCAAATCAGCGTTTCATACCCTGCTATCCCGTGATCAGGGGGTGTGCCCGAAACGTATTTGGAATACGTTTCGTCGGATGGTCGCCCGCGGGTGCGGAAAATCTGCCGATTCCCCGGCACAAGCGATCTGACATAGGAGAAACCATGGACAGCTGGAAACGGATCTGTGCGGCCGCATTGGTGACCGCCGCTGCGACGAGCGCTCATGCGCAAAACGTCGCCGTCGGCAATCTCTGGCATGTCTCCGAGGCGACCAGCCAGAACGCCATCCTCGCGAACGTCCCCGGGACGACTCCTGACGTCGTCTTCAGCGTCGACTCGCCGTTCGACTTCAGTGGCACAAGCGTGTCGGTCGGGACGTGGCTCGCGAGCAGCAGCGCGTTCGCCATCACCGAGAACACGGCGGGAACGTTGGCGTCGCTGATGGACAACGGAAGCCAGGGAACCTTGGTTTCCTTCTCCGGCTCGGTGACGGTCACCAATGGCGAGATGTTCACGGTGACGCACGACGATGGCCTGACGCTCATCATCGGCGGCCTGGACCTGGGGTTCAACCCGGGACCGACATCGCCGACCACCACGACCGCCACGTACACGGGCCCGAGCGGCACCTTCGCCTTCCAACTCGTCTATGGCGAGTGTTGCGGCGGTCCGGCGGTGCTGCAGGTCGACCTGCCGTTCACGGCCGCGGTTCCCGAGCCCGAGAGCTACGCGCTGCTGCTCGCCGGGCTCGGCGCACTCGGCTTCGTCTCCCGCCGCCGCCGCGCCTGAGCTCGACGGTTTTTCCCGAGACGATTGCGGCCCCGGTCAACCGGGGCCGCGGCGCTTTTGCGGCTCTCTTAACCCTCGCCTAACGCAGTCGTAATGGATTTCTAATCGGGCGCTCCTATCTTGCACGGAAGCGGAACGGGTCCGCGTCCATCGCTGGAGAACCGAATGAAGCTGAACCCATTGAACGCGGCGCTGCTCGGCGCCGGTATCGCCGTCGTGGGGACGGCAGGAGCGATCGACCTGCCTCACTGGCTCAGGCACGACGACAACGCTGCCATCGTCGCCCAGGCCGCGCCGCAGCAGGGCGAACGGGTGGTCCCGCCCGTACCGTTGAGCACTGCGCCCGGACAAGTCCCCAACTACCGCGCCATCGTCAAGCAATCGGCGCCGGCCGTCGTCGGCGTCAACGTCGAAGGCAGCCACCGGGCCTCGCTCGAGGAGCAGGGTTTGCCGCCGGGGCTCGAGGACGATCCGTTCTTCCGTTTCTTCCGCGGCGTTCCCGGGTTCGGGCAGCGCGGCGGACAGAGTCCGTCGATGCCGTTCAAGGGCCTGGGGTCGGGCTTCATCATCAGCCCCGATGGCCTCATCCTGACCAACGCCCACGTTGTCCGCGAGGCCAAGGACGTCACCGTCAAGCTGAGCGACCGTCGCGAGTACACCGCCAAGGTGCTCGGTCTCGACACCGCGACCGACATCGCGGTGCTGAAGATCGACGCCAAGGGCCTGCCGGTCGTTCGCCTCGGCGACCCGAAGAGTCTCGAGGTCGGCGACCCGGTGCTCGCGATCGGCGCACCGTACGGGCTCGAGCAGACGGCGACCTCGGGCATCGTCAGCGCCAAGGGTCGCTCGCTGCCGGGCGATGCCGTCGTTCCGTTCATCCAGACCGACGCCGCCGTCAACCCGGGCAACTCGGGCGGGCCGCTGTTCGACGGCACGGGCTCGGTGGTCGGCATCAACTCGCAGATCTATTCGCGCACCGGCGGCTATCAGGGCGTCTCGTTCGCGATTCCGATCAACGTCGCGCTCAAGGTCAAGGACCAGATCGTGGCCAGCGGCAAGGCGCAGCACGGCCGTCTCGGCGTCACCGTGCAGGACCTCAACCAGTCGCTTGCCGACTCCTTCGGCCTGAAGCGTCCGGACGGCGCGCTGGTCTCGAACGTGATGCCCGACAGTGCGGCGGCGGCGGCGGGGCTGAAGTCGGGTGACGTGATCACCGAGGTCAACGGCGAGCCGGTCGTGCGCTCGGGCGAGCTGTCGAGCCTGATCGGCATGTCGGCGCCGGGCGAGCACGTCAAGCTCAAGGTGTGGCGCGATCGTTCGGAGCGCACGATCGAAGCCAAGCTCGGCACTGCCGAGAAGGAGCCGAAGCAGCTCGCCGATGCCCGCGCCGGCGCCGACTCGGGCTCGCTCGGGCTGACGCTGCGCCCGCTGACGCGCGACGAGCGCCAGCAGGCCAAGATCGACAACGGCCTGGTCGTCGAGGACGTCGACGGCGCTGCCGCTCGCGCCGGCATCCAGGCCGGCGACGTTCTGCTCGCGATCAACGGCAAGGCGGTGCAGTCAATCGAGCAGGTGAAGAGCGTGCTCGCCGGCAAGCCGAAGAGCGTTGCATTGCTCGTGCAGCGCGAGGGCGAGAGGATCTTCGTCCCGGTCAAGGTCGGCTGATTCGGCGCTTCCCGTCGCAGGCGCCCGGCCCGCTGCTCGCAGCGTGCCGGGCGCCTTGCCGTCGACCGATCTCGCGCGACGACTGTGGCGCCGTCGCAATAGGCGTGAACTAATTTCCGCTTGGCGACGCCAAACCCCCGATCCGCGGGGGATGCCGCCGTAAGCTTCGCGGCTGTCGCGACTGGCGACCGTCAGGAGCAAGCCATGAAGTCGATTTCGAAGTCGGTTCGATCCGCCGCACGCGCCGCCGCCATCGTTGCCGTGTTCGCCGCCGGCGCCGCCCACGCGGGCGAGATCCGCGTCCTGCTCGGCATCGACCCTGCCGATTCCACCGGCGACGTGCTCCTCAGTGCCTCGCTCGTGCCGGCGCAGTCGCTGACGCGCGCGACCGGGCAGCGGACGACGATCACCCAGACCTCGACGATGGCCGAGGTGATGCGCGCCAGCCGCACGGTCGAGAACGAGATCATCATCGGGCCGGCGCACGTCACCGCGTCGGCGGTCCTGCACGCCTACCAGCTGCTCGCGACGAGCGGCCAGGACCAGGTCTACGCGCTGGTGGCCAGGAACGAGATCGACAAGATCGAGAAGCTGCCCGGCAAGCGCCTCTACCTGCCGCAGCAGGATTCGCTGCGCAGCTACGTCGCCAAGGGCCTGCTCACCGAGGCCGGTCTCAAGCTGCCGCAGTTCTCGAAGGTGACGTACGGCAACACCAGCGGCGGCGGCCTGGTCGCGCTGTCGTTCGACATGGCCGACGTCACCGTCGCCGACGAGGCGCAGGCGAAGGAATGGATCGCGTCTCACCCGGGCCAGGCGCGCATCCTGAAGACGACGCGGCCGGTGCCCGGCGGCATGAACATGGTCGTTCGCAAGGACTTCTGCGCCACCGAATGCGCCCGCTTGTCCGAGTGGGTCAATTCGCCGGATGGCGCGATCCCGGGAGTCGGCCGCTTCCGCTTGGCGACAGCCGATTCCGGCCGGCAGTTCGCGTATGTCGCCTCGCTCGGCATCGCGACGCCCGAATCGATCAACGGCGTCACCCGCGTCGGCGCGGAGCAGGTCGCCGAGCTCGCCCGGCAGGGCGTCACCATCGTCGACACCAGAACCCAGAAGGAATACGACAACGAACACGTGCACGGCGCGGTGCTTGCGTCGTATGTCGAGAAGAGCCTGAAGGAGATCGACTTCGACGCCAAGAAGGACGACTTCAGCGCCTTGAAGACGATCGCGAAGGACAAGCCCGCGGTCTTCATGTGCAACGGCCCGGAGTGCTGGAAGTCGTACAAGGCGTCGCGCGCCGCGCTCGGCGACGGCTATACGAAGATCTACTGGTTCCGCGGCGGCATGCCGGAGTGGCGCGAGAAGCACCTGCCCGTCGATGGCACCGCGGGCGCGGCGCTCGCCAAGATTCCGACGCCGACGCCGGCATCGGGGCGCGGCAAGACCGTTGCCGCAGTCCGCTGAGCGAAAGCGCGATGGCGCGGGCCGCCCGTCCGCCCTCGCGAGAGCACCGCGCTAGGGTTCTCTGCGCAGGTCGACGACGCGCTCGGCCTGTTCGCTGTTGAGCCAGAGGCGAGCGCGGATCCGGTTGCCGTCGGGGTCGATCGTGCCACGCAGGGCGCCGGTGTCGATCGGCTCGCCGCCTTCCGGCGGGTCGACGTGCACCGATACCAGGATGCGGCGGGGTCCTGCCGGCGCGTCGGCGGCAACGACGTCGTCCTCGTCGCCGCGGACGAGCCCATCGCCGCGGTAGAACACGCGCGTCAGAGGGCTGCCGGTGCGCTGCTTCCAGAAGTCACGGTAGTTCTCCCAATCCGGGTCGTGCTCGATGTCGATCGCGCTGCTCGCGATGCGCAGCTTTACACCTTCCTGAACGATCGTCACCATGACGACCTCGCCGTCGCGCGAGGTGGTCGCGCCGCGCTTGCCGACGCTCACCCGCCACCGCCCCGCAAGCTTGGGCCCTTTCTTCTTCTCCTCTTTCTCATACCAGTGCCATGCGGCAGCGGCGCCGCCGGCGACCAGCACGGCGCCGATCGCGGCGATCGCCCAGCGGCGCGAGCTCGAGCCGTCGGCGCCGTCGGTCGCAGCCTGCACGAGCCCGCCCGCGAGCGGCGACGGCGCCGAGCCGAACTCGCCGGGCGTCGTTCGCGCCACGATGCCGAGGGCGCGCAAGTCGCCGGCGAGGCGGCTCAGATCCTCGCGCCAGTCGTAGGCGCGGAGCTTGCGCCAGGTGCGCTCGCTGAGTTGATCGAACGGTGCCGGCAGGTCGGATGCGGGTGGCGTCTGGTTCACGCCGTCGCACATCAGCGGGATGATCTGCGCGCCGGCGGCAAGCGCCGCCTCGAGCTCGTCGCGCGGCGGGTCGTCGGCCCGTTCGATGCAGCGCCGCCCGGCGCTGTCGCGCGCGCCGAGGTAGTTCGGCGTCACCAGGACCAGCAGGATCGGCGAAGCGTGCAGCGTGCGTGCGATCTCGTCACGCCAGCGGCTGCCGGCGGGCAGGTCGTCCTTGTCGAGGAAGATCTGCTCCTGGCCGAACATCGCGTCGAGATCCCTGGCCAGCGCGGTGGCCTTGTCGGCGCCGTCGCTGCTGCGATAGCTGATGAAGACGCGGGAGGACATGGCGCGTGGCGAGCTAACCCGGATGCGCAAGTGTCGCCCGATCTGCGACAGTGCGTCGATCCCCAATCTTCACGACGAGGAACGACGTGGACGCACATCGCAAGGCGGCCCTGGTCGTCGGTGCCGGCGACGCCACCGGCGGCGCGATCGCTCGCCGCTTCGCACGCGAGGGCTTCGTCGCCTGCGTGACGCGCAGGACCGCCGACAAGCTCGAGCCGCTCGTGGCGCAGATCCGCGCCGATGGCGGCGAGGCGCACGGCTTCGCGTCCGACGCGCGCAAGGAGGTCGACACCGAGACGCTCGTTGCCCACATCGAGCGCGAGATCGCGCCGATCGAGGTCGCGGTGTTCAACATCGGCGCCAACGTCCGCTTCACGATCGCCGAGACGACCGAGCGTGTCTACCGCAAGGTGTGGGAGATGGGCGCTCTGGCCGGCTTCCTGATGGGCCGCGAGGTTGCCAAGGCGATGCTGCCACGGGGCCACGGCACGATCATCTTCACCGGCGCGACCGCGAGCGTGCGTGGCTCGGCCGGCTTCGCCGCGTTCGCCGGCGCCAAGCATGCGTTGCGTGCCCTGGCGCAGAGCATGGCGCGCGAGCTCGGTCCGCAAGGCATTCATGTCGCCCACGTCGTCATCGACGGCGCGATCGACACCAGATTCATTGCCGAGAACTTCCCGGAGCGCTACGCGATGAAGGAAACGGGCGGCATCCTCAGCCCGGAAGCGATCGCCGACAACTACTGGCACCTGCACTGCCAGCAGCGCAGCGCCTGGACGCACGAGCTCGACCTGCGGCCCTGGATCGAAAGCTGGTGAACGCGATGAACGAACCGAAGCTCGAATACTTCTTCGATGTCGGCAGCCCGACGTCGTACCTGGCGTGGACGCAGCTGCCGAGGATCGTTGCCGAGACCGGGGCTGCGATTCTCTGGCGGCCGATGCTGCTCGGCGGTGTCTTCAAGGCGACCGGGAACGCCAGCCCGGTGACGGTGCCGGCCAAGGGACGCTGGATGAACGACGACATCCGGCGCTTCGCGCGGCGCTACGGCGTGCCGTTCCAATTCAATCCGCATTTTCCGATCAATACGCTGACGCTGATGCGCGGCGCCGCCGGGATGCAGATGCGCTCGCCGGCCGAGTTTCCTCGCTACCTCGAGGTCGTCGAGCGGGCGATGTGGGAGACCTCGAAGAACCTCGGCGATCCCGACGTCCTCGCGACGACGCTCGCCGACGCCGGCTTCGATCCGGAGGCGTTCGCGACCCTCGTCGCCGACCCCGAGGTCAAGGCCATGCTCGTCGCCACGACCGGGGAGGCGGTCGCGCGCGGCGTCTTCGGGGCACCGACGTTCTTCGTCGGCGACGCGATGTATTTCGGCCAGGACCGGCTCGACTTCGTTCAGGAGGCGCTGCTCGCAGTCTGCTGAAGCCGCGGCGAAGCGGGCGCCTGACCGTCCCTCAGAGATCGGTGCGCAGCTTCCAGATCTCGGGAAAGAGGACGACGTCGAGCATCTTGCGCAGATAGCTGACGCCGCCGGTGCCGCCGGTGCCGCGCTTGAAGCCGATCACGCGCTCGACCGTCGTCACATGGCGGAAGCGCCAGAGGCGGAACATGTCCTCGAGGTCGGTCAGCTCCTCGCCGAGCTGGTAGAGATCCCAGTACGCCTCGGGATCGCGGTAGACGACGAGCCATGCCTGTTCGACCCCCTCGCTCTGGACATAGGGCTCGGCCCAGTCGCGCGCGAGGTGACCTTGCGGCACCGGCAGGCCGCGGCGTGCGAGCAGGCGCAGCGATTCGTCGTACAGCGACGGCGCTTCGTGCGCGGCCCGGACCTCGGCCAGCAGGTCGGGCCGATGGGCGTGCGGTGCCAGCATTGCCGCGTTCTTGTTGCCGAGAAGAAACTCGATCTCGCGGTATTGCCAGCTCTGGAAGCCGCTGCTCGACGCCAGCGATGGCCGGATCGTCGAGTACTCGGGTGGCGTCATCGTCGCCAGCACGTCCCACGCGTGCACCATCTGCTCCATGATCCTGCTGACGCGGGCGAGCATCTTGAACGCGCGCTGCAGCTGGTCGCCGGCGACCGCGGCGATCGCCGCCCGCAGCTCGTGCAGGAGGAGTTTCATCCACAGCTCGTTGACCTGGTGCTGGACGATGAAGAGCATCTCGTCGTGCGCGCCCGAGCGCAGGTGCTGCGCGCCCAGGATCTCGTCGAGATGAAGGTAGTCGCCATAGCTCATGTCGCGGCTGAAGTCGAGCTTGGCGGGCTCGCCGGCGACGATCTCGCCGGGCGCACGCGGCGGTTCGCTTGCCGCCATCAGGTCACCTTGGCCCGACGGCCGAAGCGATCGTCGCGCCAGGCGCCGCTCGCCAGCACGTCGTGCAGCTGCTCGGCGGCGTCCCACGCGTCGACGAAGCGCGTGTAGAGCGGCGTGAAGCCGAAGCGCAGCAGGGCGGCATCGAGCGCCGGGTCGGGATCGCTGCTGCTGCGCGCTTCGCTGCTCTCGCCGGCGCGGAAATCGCCGATCACGCCGCGCTCGATCAGCGCCTGCATGACGCGATAGCCCTCCGGATGCGCGAAGCTCGCCTGGCTGCCGCGTTCGTCGGCGTTGCGCGGCGTGACGAGCGTGAGGCCAAGCCCCGCGCAGCGCTCTTCCACCCGGGCGATGAAGAGATCGGTCAGGGCGATCGACTTGGCGCGCAGCGCTGCCATGCCGCCGCACATTCCGGCCTCGGCAAAGACGTCGAGGCCGCAGTCGAGCGCCGCCATCGCCAGCACCGGCGGCGTGCCGCAGACGAAGCGCGCGATGCCGGCCGCCGGCCGATACGACGGCGCGAATTCGAACGGCGCCGCATGGCCGAGCCATCCCGAGAGCGGCTGGCGCAGGCCCTCGCGGTCCATCCGTTCGGTGTGGCGCGGATGGGCCCAGACGAAGGCCGGCGCGCCGGGCCCGCCGTTCAGGTACTTGTAGCCGCAGCCGACCGCGAAATCGGCGTCGGCGCCGAGCAGGTCGACCGGGACCGCGCCCGCCGAGTGCGCGAGGTCCCAGACGACGAGGGCGCCAGCGGCGTGGGCAGCCCGCGTCGTCTCGGCCAGCCGGTGCATGCGGCCGCTGCGGTAGTTCACGTGCGTCAGCATCATCACGGCAACGTCGTCGTCGAGGGCCTCGACCGTGCGCGCGCCGTCGACCAGGCGCAACGTCATGGCCGCGCTCGCTGCGACGCTCTCGGCGACATAGAGATCGGTCGGGAAGTTGCCGCGCTCCGAGAGGATCGTCTTCTTCGAGGGTGCATCGGCACGCTGCAGGGCGACCGCCGTGCAGAGCGCCTTGTAGACATTGATCGAGGTCGAGTCGGCGACGACGACCTGGCCTGGACCGGCGCCGATCAGCGCCGCGATCTTGTCGCCGATGCGTTGCGGGAGATCGATCCAGCCGGCGCTGTTCCAGCTTCGGATCAGGCCGTCGCCCCATTCATGAGCGGTGACCGCGGCGAGACGCGCGGCGGTGCGGCGCGGCAGCGCGCCGAGCGAATTGCCGTCGAGATAGACGGTGCCTTCGGGCAGCGCGAACTCGTCACGCAAGGCGGCGAGCGGGTCGACGCGGTCGAGCGCCGCGCCGTCGTCGCGCGTGACGGGCGCAGAAGCGGGCCGCAGGGCGGCGTTGTCGTGCATGGCCTGCGACGGTAGCACCGCGCGGCACTGGTGTCGGCTCGCGGTCTCGGCGTCGCGTCGGCCGCGCTCAGCACGCGGCTTGACAGCCCGCGTCGCGCTCCCTAGCGTCGACCGTATGGCCGCCCCTCTCGATCCGCCGGCCGTGCTTCGCGAGCGGCGCGAGTGAAGCGAGGCGTCGACGAGACGGCGGTCGCGCCGCTGGCACGCGCCGCCGTTCTCGCGCTGTCGACGTACTTCGTCGTCGTCTGGGGCGCCGGCTTCGTCGCGTCGCGGATCGCGCTGCAGTACGCGGCGCCGTTCAGCTACATCGGTGTTCGCTATGCGCTCGCGTTCGTCGTCGCGCTGCTCGCCTTCGGCATCCGCGCGCGCTGGCCTCAGTCGGCCGCCGAGTGGGGTCACGTTGCCGTCGCCGGCCTGCTCAGCCACGCCGGCTATCTCGGCGGCAGCCACTACGCGCAGCGCTGGGGGCTCTCGGCCGGCGTCACCGCGCTCGTCCTCGCGCTGCAGCCGCTCTTGACTGCGGTGATCGTCTCGCGCTGGCTGCACGAGCGCCTGAGCGCGCTGCAGAAGCTCGGCGTCGGCGTCGGCCTCGCCGGCGTGACGCTCGTCGTCGGCGAGCGCGCGCTCGCGGGCAACGCGACGACGGCGAGCGTGCTGGCGATCCTCTGGTCGCTGCTCTGCGTGACGGCCGGAACGCTCTACCAGCGGCAGTTCTGCGCCAGGAGCGACCTGCGCGCGGCGGTCTGCATCCATTTCGCCGCGACCGCGCTCGTGATGCTGCCGCTCGGTGTCGCCGTCGAAGGGTTCGCGATCCAGTGGAACGCGCCGATCGCCGCGGCCCTCGCGTATCACGTCGTGCTCGGCTCGATCGGCGCGTATTCGATCCTGCACCTGCTGATGCGCCATGGCCAAGCGACCGGCGTGACGAGCCTGCTCTACCTGACGCCGCCGGTCGCGGCGCTGGTCGAGTGGGCGGTGTTTCGCGTGCCGCCGACAACGACGATGTGGCTCGGCATGGCGATCGCCTGCGTCGGCGTGGCGATGGCGACCGTGGGCATGGCGCGAGTCACGCGGGGCGCGTTGGTCGAGGAACGTTCTTGACCGAAACGGGGTGGCCGCGTCGGCAGGCGCCGGCGGCGATCGCGTGCGACGCTCGACCACCGGCGTCGGCGGGCACCTTGAGGGGGAGGCTGGCGGCGCGGCGCGTGCTCGCCTACAGTGCGCCCGACGACCATCAGGAGTGCGCCATGACGATCCGTACCGCCTCGCTGTCCCGCCAGATCCGCAAGAACGGCGACCGGCTGCACCGGGCCGTGCTCATCCGCATCGACTCGCGAGGTGCCGACCAGCCGCCGTCCGAGGCGGAGGTGGTCCTGCTCGAGGAGCGCCGCCAGCTCAAGGAAGCGCGTGCCGCGCGCGCCGCACAGGCGCAGCTGCCGAGGGCCAGGCCCAAGCCCGCGTGGATGCTGAAGCCGCCCAGGCCGCCCAAGCCGCCCAAGGCCCACAAGGAGAAGGTGGCGAAGGATGCGAAGTCGTCCGGGGTGAAGAAGCCGTCGCGCGCCGACAAGCAGGTGCGCAAGGCCGAGAGCCTCGAGGCAGCGAAGAAGGCCGCCAAGAAGTCGGCCAAGAACTGAGCGCCAAGGCCGCGTGCGCTGATGCTGCCGCCCGGGCGGCGTCGCGCGCGAATACGCCGAAAGCAAGCGGCCGAGCACGTGGTGCCGAGCGGCGCCCGCCGCACTGGCGACAACGCGATCAGCCGATGCGGCCGAGGACGAGGTACTCCATCAGCGCCTTCTGCACGTGCAGGCGGTTTTCGGCCTCGTCCCAGACGACCGATTGCGGGCCGTCGATGACCTCCGCCTCGACCTCCTCGCCGCGATGCGCGGGCAGGCAATGCATGAAGACCGCGGCGGGGTCGGCGACGGCCATCATCTCGCGGTCGACGCGCCAGTCGGCGAACGCCATGGTGCGCGCGGCGCTCTCGGCCTCGTAGCCCATGCTCGTCCAGACGTCGGTCGTGACGACGTCGGCGTTGCGACAGGCTTCGAGCGGATCCTGGAAGACGCGAAAGCAGTCGGCCCGCTGGACTCCGGCAGCGACGGCGTCGACCTCGTAGCCGCCCGGCGTCGCCAGGTGCAGCGTGAAGCCGAGGATGTCGGCCGCCTGCAGCCACGTCGCCGCCATGTTGTTGCCGTCGCCGACCCAGGCAACGGTCTTGCCCTCGATGCTGCCGAAGCGCTCGATGCAGGTGAAGACGTCGGCGAGGATCTGGCACGGGTGGTACTCGTTGGTCAGGCCATTGATGACCGGTACCCGCGAGTTCGCCGCGAACGCCTCGAGCTTGGCCTGCTCGAAAGTACGGATCATGACGATGTCGACCATCCGGCTGATCACGCGCGCGGCGTCCTCGACCGGCTCGGCGCGGCCCAGCTGGCTGTCGGTCGTCGTCAGGTTCACGACCGAGCCGCCCATCTGGTACATGCCGGCCTCGAAGCTGACGCGCGTGCGCGTCGACGCCTTCTCGAAGATCATCGCCAGCGTGCGGTCGACCAGCGGCGTGTACTTCTCGTAGTTCTTGAAGCGCTTCTTGATCTCGCGAGCGCGCCCGAACAGGTACCCGTATTCCTCGGTCCGGAAGTCCCTGAACTGCAGGTAGTGCTTGATGAGGCTCATGCCGGGCTTCATGCCGGTTCGCGCAGGAATTCCTTGATCAAGGGGCAAAGGATGGCGCTGATCTGCTCCGCCTCGTCGCGGTGCAGGATGAGCGCCGGCAGCAGGCGGACGACACGCTCGGCGGTGACGCTGATCAGGAGCCCCGCATCGGCGGCGCGTCCGAGCAGGGCGGCGCACGGCCGATCGAGCTCGATGCCGAGAATGAGGCCCTGGCCGCGAATTTCGACGACACCGTCGACGCCGGCGAGCTCGCGCTCGAGACTTGCCTTGAGCAGGGCGCCGATTTCGGCGGCGTTGGCGAGCAGGCCTTCTTCCTCGACGATCCTGAGCGTCTCGACGCCGGCCCGCATCGCCAGCGGATTGCCGCCGAAGGTCGTGCCGTGGTTGCCGACGCCGAAGATGCCGGCGGCGCGCGGACCGCAGACCAGCGCGCCGACCGGAACACCCGAGCCCAGACCCTTGGCGACGGGCATGACGTCGGGTCGAATGCCGGCCCACTGGTGCGCGAACCACTTGCCGGTGCGGCCCATGCCGCATTGCACTTCGTCGAGCATCAGCAGCCAACCGCGCTCGTCGCAGACTCGGCGCACTTGCTTCAGGTAGTCGATCGTCGTCGGCCGGATGCCGCCCTCGCCCTGGATCACCTCGAGAAAGACGGCGACGACGTCGGGGCGGGTCCGGGCGATCGTCTCGATGGCGCCGACGTCGTTGAGCGGAACGCGGACGAAGCCCTCGACGAGTGGACCGAAGCCGGCCTGGATCTTCGCGTTGCCGGTCGCCGACAGTGTCGCGAGCGAGCGGCCGTGGAAGGCGCCCTCGTAGACGACGATCTCGGGCCGCTCGATGCCCTGGTCATGGCCGTACTTGCGGGCGACCTTGAGCGCCGCCTCGTTGGCCTCGAGGCCAGAGTTGCAGAAGAAGACGTTGCTGAGCCCGGACAGCTCGCACAGTTTCGCCGCCAGCTGCTCCTGCAACGGCACGAGGTAGTAGTTCGAGCTGTGGATGAGCTTGGCGACCTGGTCCTGCAGCGCCGGCACGAGCTTGGGGTGGCCGTGGCCGAGCGTGTTGACGGCGATGCCGGCGAGCGCATCGAGGTACTTCTTCCCCGCCGTATCCCACACCCAGCAGCCGCGCCCGTGCGACAGCCCGAACGGCAGGCGGCCGTAGGTCGGCATCACGTGCGGCTCGGCGTGGGCAGGGTCGCTCGCTGCGGTTGCGGGAAGCCGGTCGGGCGCATTCATGGTCGGTTGCTCCGCGGGGCCAAGAGGAGGGCGGATTCTAAAGGCGCGTCATTTCCGCACGGCGTTGCGTTGCGCGATGCTGCTTCAGGCGGAACAACGCGGCGACAATCGACGATCGATCTTTCCGTCCGCGCGCGTGGCCGAGCCGACAAGATTCTTCATCGAAGGCCGGACCGAAGACGGCAAGACCTTTCGTCCGAGCGACTGGGCCGAGCGGCTTGCCGGCACGATGTCGTCGTTCAGGCCCGAAGGCGCGCCGCGCAACGCGGCCTCCTTCATCGGCTATTCGCCGTTTTGCGTGCCGCGCCACGTCGACGGCGTCAAGGGCGTTCTCGTCGATGAGCGCCTGCGCGAGATCGAGCCGATGGCGTGGGACTTCGTCATGAACTTCGCGCGTGACAACGGCCTCGTCGTCGTCGCGGGGCCGCGACTCGCCGAGCCATGAAAAAGGGCCCGCACGGGCCCTCTTCGTCGGCGGGGACCGTCTCTCAGGCGGTCGCCAGTGCCTTGACCTTCGCGGCCAGGCGGCTCTTGTGACGCGCCGCCTTGTTCTTGTGGAAGAGCTTCTTGTCGGCGACCGAGTCGATCACGGGCTGCGCCGCCTTGAAGAGCTCGGCGGCCTTGGACTTGTCGCCCGAGTCGACCGCCTTCTGCACGTTCTTGATCACGGTGCGGAAGTGCGACCGGAGCGCCATGTTGGCGGCGCGGAGCTCGATGTCCTGGCGGGCACGCTTGAGGCCCGAGGCGATGCGGACGGTCTTCTTTTTGGCTTTGGAGGCAGTGGCCATGAACGGGTCTTGCGGGGTGAGCGAATGCGCCAGGCTGACGCCGGCAAAGACCACAAGTATAGCATCGGCGGCCTTGCGACGCGACTCTGCTACGCCTGCCCACTGCCATGAACCTGCTCCGCGCGGCGTCGACGATCTCGCTGTTCACCCTCGTGTCGCGGATCACCGGACTCGCGCGCGACGTCGTCGTCTCGTCGGTGTTCGGGGCCGGGGCGTCGTTCGACGCCTTCAACGTCGCGTTTCGCATTCCGAATCTGCTGCGCCGCCTGTTCGGCGAGGGGGCGTTCTCCCAGGCCTTCGTGCCGACGCTAGCGCGGACGCGGGCCGCCGACGGCGACGCCGCGACCGAGCAGCTGATCGACGCCGTCGCGACCGTTCTCTGCACCGCGCTCGTCGCGACGTCCATCGTCGGCATCGTCGCCGCACCGGTCGTCGTCTGGCTGATGGCGTCGGGGCTCGAGAGCTTCGACGAGGCCGTGGTCATGACGCGGCTGATGTTTCCCTACATCGCCTTCATCTCGCTGGTCTCGCTGTCGGCGGGCGTCCTCAACACCTGGAAGCGCTTCGCGGTGCCGGCAGCGACTCCCGTGCTTCTCAACGTGGCGATGATCGGCGCCGTCTGGTTGCTCGTGCCGGTGTTCGCGCGTGCCGGCATCGAGCGAATCTACGCGCTGGCCGCGGGGGTGATCGTCGGCGGTGTGCTGCAGCTCGCCTTGCAGGTGCCGGCGCTGCGCCGGATCGGCCTCCTGCCGCGGATCGCCGTCGGCGTGCGCTCGTTCAGGCAGGCATGGCATCACCCTGGCGTGCGGACGATCCTGCACCAGATGGCGCCGGCGCTGCTCGGCGTGTCGGTCGCTCAGCTGTCGATCCTGATCAACACCCAGATCGCTTCGCATCAAGGCGTGGGAGCGGTGTCGTGGCTCTTCTATGCCGATCGCCTGATGGAGTTTCCGACCGCGCTGCTCGGCGTCGCCCTCGGCGCGGTGCTGATCCCGCAGCTCTCGGCGGCACAGGGTCGCGGCGACGCCGCCGGCTATTCGGGAATGCTCGACTGGGGGTTGCGCCTCGCGCTCGTCCTCGCGTTGCCGTGCGCTGCCGCCTTGCTGGTCTTCCCCGAAGCGCTCGTCGCGACGCTGTTCGAGCGTGGCAGGTTCGACGCCTTCGCTGCGGCGAAGACCGCGCTGGCGCTGCGCGGCTACGGCGTCGGCCTGGTCGGCCTCATCGGCGTCAAGATCCTCGCCCCCGGTTTCTATGCGCGACAGGACCTGCGCACCCCGGTCACCATTGCAGTCATCGTTCTCGCGCTGACGCAGGCGATGAACGCGATCTTCGTGCCGCTCTTCGGCCACGCCGGGCTCGCGTTGTCGGTGAGCCTCGGCGCGACGATCAACGCCACCTGGCTCTTCATCGGTCTGAAGCGCGGCGGCTGGTACCAGCCGGCACCGGGCTGGGGCCGCTTCGCGCTGAAGGTCGTCGGCGCGACGCTCGCGCTCAGCGCGCTGCTGGCCGTCGCCACGATCAACATCGACTGGCTCGGCCTCGCCGGCCGCGAAGGGCTTCGAATCGCCCTGCTCGCCGCCTGCCTGGTGGCTGCCGCGCTCGTCTACTTCGGCGTGCTGCTGGGAGCGGGCCTCAGGCCGCGCGACTTCTCGCGCCGCGCCTGACGCCGCCGCCGGCCGACCCGAGGGGAAGGCTCTAAACTTCTCCGATGCCCGGCTCCTTGCTCCTGCACGCGCCGACCGCGCTCGAGTATTTCGCATCGCTCGTCGCCGACGATGCCAGCTTCGCGGTCGCCGAGGCCGCGATCGCGATCGGCCACGACGAGTACCCGGCGCTCGACTGCCAGACCGTGCTCGGCGACATCGACGCGCTCGCCGCACGACTGAAGTCGCGCATCGCCGCCGACGCGGCACCGATGCAGCGGCTGCGCCTGCTGAACCGCTTCTTCTTCCAGGAGCTCGGCTTCGCCGGCAACGTCAACGACTACTACGACGCCGGGAACAGCTACCTGCACTGCGTGCTGCAGACGCGACGCGGCATCCCGATCACGCTCGCGGTCCTCTATGTCGAGATCGCGACGCATGTCGGCCTGCACGCCAGCGGCGTCTCGTTTCCCGGCCACTTCCTGGTCAAGCTGCGGATGCCGCAAGGCGAGGTCGTCATCGACCCGTTCACGGGCCAGTCGATGTCGCGCGAGGCGCTCGATGCGCTGCTCGTGCCGTACCGGCGCCGCCAGGGCCTGCCGGGGTCGTCGTCGCTGCCGTTGTCGTTGTTGCTGCAGGCCGCGTCGCCGCGCGAGATCGTCGCGCGCATGCTTCGCAACCTGAAGGAGATCCACCGCAGCGCCGACGACTGGGTGCGGTTGCACGCCGTTCTCGAGCGCATCGTCATCCTGCTGCCGACCGAGTGGGAAGAGCGACGCGACCGCGGCCTCGCGGCGGCAGAGCTCGGCGCCGCGGCCGCGGCCGCAGCCGATCTCTCGACCTACCTCGAGCAGGTTCCGCACGCGGGCGATCGCGCCGCCATCGAGGAGCGGCTGCTCGAGCTCGGCCACGGCGACCCGTCGCGCCTGCATTGACCGACACCGGGCCCGACTCCGTGCCCACGCCGCGATGGCCCTGACCGCGGCGCAGCGGCGCACCCTCAACTGGGCAGCGCTCGCCGCCGCGGCGATCGCCTTCGTCTGGCTGCTCGGGCCGGTGCTGACGCCGTTCGTGATCGGCGCCGTGCTCGCGTACGCGCTCCATCCGCTCGTCGAGCAACTCGCGGCGCGCCGCGTGCCGCGCCTGGCCGCGGTGATGCTGGTCGAGGTCGGCGCGATCGCCGTGCTCGTGGGCCTGGTGCTGCTGATCGTGCCGATCCTGTCGAAGGAGCTTCCGCTTCTCAACGAGCAGCTGCCGCTGCTCGCCGAGCGGATCAACCGCGGCCTCACGCCATGGCTGAAGCAGATGGGAATCGACGTCTCGCTCGATCCCGCGAACCTGCGCGGCGTCCTGCTCAGGTACCTCGACGCGAACTGGGGCGAGGGCCTCGCTGCCGCGCTGGCGTCGGCCCGGATCGGCGGCAGCATCGTCGTCGCGATCGTGGGCTATCTCGTCCTCGTCCCGGTCGCCCTCTTCTTCCTCCTGATCGATTGGCCGCTCTACGTGCTGCGGGCGACCGCCCTGATCCCGCCGCGGTTGCGGGCCAGGGTCACGGCCTTCACCAGCGACTGCGACACCGTGCTCGGCCAATACCTGCGCGGCCAGATGGTCGTGATGCTGCTGATGGCGGCCTTCTACAGCGTCGGCCTCGCCCTGTTCGGCTTCGATCTCGCGGTGCCGGTCGGCGTCTTCACGGGGCTCGCGATCTTCGTCCCCTACGTCGGCTTCGGCATCGGCCTTCTCCTCGCGCTCCTCGCCGGCGCGCTTCAGTTCAGCGGCTGGTACGGGCCGATTGCCGTGGTCGTCGTCTATGGCATCGGCCAGGTCGTCGAGGGCCTGTTCCTGACCCCGAAGATGGTCGGCGAGCGCATCGGCATGAGTCCGCTCACCGTCATCTTCGCCCTGTTCGCGTTCGGCCACCTGTTCGGCTTCGTCGGCGTGCTGATCGCCTTGCCGGCGAGCGCGCTGATCGCCGTCGCCGCCGCCCGGTTGCGCGCGAGCTATACCCTGAGCAACCTCTACACCGACGGATGAAGCAGATCCCGCTCGCGATGGGCCCCGAGCCGGCGCGGACCTTCGAGAACTTTCTCCCCGGCGCCAATGGCGCCGCGTTCGCCCACCTGCTTGCGCTCGCGCCCGGCGCGCCGCCGGTCTATCTGTGGGGACCGCCGGGCAGCGGCAAGACGCACCTGCTGCACGCCGTCGTCGAGCAGGCCGCAGCGCACGGCCGCCAGGCGGCGTGGTGCTCGGCGGCGACGCCGGCGCCCTGGAGCACGGCCGAAGGCCGCGACTGGCTCGTCATCGACGACGCGCACGCGCTCGACGCTGCACAACAGCAGGCGGCGTTCTCGCTGTTCGTCGATGCTGCCGATCGCGGCGCCGGAATCGTCGCCGCGGGCGAGGTTCCTCCGGTCGATCTCGCCGTGCGCGAAGACCTGCGCACCCGGCTCGGCTGGGGCCACGTCTTCGGCCTCGAGCCGCTGCGCGAGAGCGAGGCGCGGGCGGCGCTGCGCCGCGAGGCCGACCGGCGCGGCACCTTCCTCTCGGACGAGGTCATGGACTACTTGCTGACCCGTTTCGCGCGCGATCTCAAGCACCTGATGGCGCAGCTCGACCGCCTCGACGAGTTCTCGCTCGCGACCAAGCGCGCGATCACGGTGCCGCTCGTGAAGCAGATGCTCGCCGAGGAAGGCGACTCCTGATGGCCGACGGCGGCCCGGGCCTCGCCCTCTTCGACCTCGACGGCACGCTGCTGCCGATCGATTCGGACCACGCCTGGGGCGAGTTCATGATCGCGCTCGGCTGGGTCGACGCGGCGGACTTTCGCCGCGGCAACGATGCGTTCTACGCCCGGTACTGCGCGGGCGAGCTCGACATCAACGCCTACATCGAGTTCGCGACCGCGCCGCTGCGCCACCAGGGTGCGGCCGGTCGCGCG
>DASXLD010000085.1:0-46956 GCA_036496385.1 Caldimonas sp.
CGCGGTGATCAAGGACGTCACCAAGACACTGGTCTTTCGCCTCGCCGAGTGGAAGAACGCGCAAGGTCCGGAGATCATTCCGCGCCGCATCATCGAGCGGCCGCCCTCGGCCGAGCTCAGGGCCGACCAGACCGACCAGGAGAGCCTGCCGCCGTACGACATCCTCGACGCGATCCTGCAGCGCTACATGGAAGACGACCAGGGCATCGACGAGATCGTGGCTGCCGGCTTGCCACGCGCCGATGTCGAGCGCGTTACGCACCTGATCAAGGCCAACGAGTACAAGCGGCGCCAGGCGCCGGTCGGGATCCGCATCACGCATCGCGCCTTCGGCCGCGATTGGCGCTATCCGATCACCTCGAAGTTTCGCGCTTGAACAGGCTGCGCGAACCGAGGGCGATCGCCTAAACTCGGCCGCATCGCAGTTGGAGCCGAGGCATGAAGCAGATCACCGCCATCGTCAAGCCTTTCAAGCTCGAAGAGGTGCGCGAAGCGCTGGCCGACGTCGGCGTCTCCGGCCTGACCGTCACCGAGGTCAAGGGATTCGGCCGCCAGAAGGGCCACACCGAGCTCTATCGCGGCGCCGAGTACGTGGTCGACTTCCTACCGAAGGTCAAGATCGAGGTCGTCGTCAAGGACGGCGACGCCGAGCGCTGCATCGACGCGATCGTCAAGGCGGCGAAGACCGGCAAGATCGGCGACGGCAAGATCTTCGTGACGTCGGTCGAGAACGTCGTCCGGATCAGAACCGGCGAGCTCAACGAGGACGCGGTCTGAAGGCAGGCGCATCGCCGGCGTCGACGAGGCGGGTGCCGCAGAGGCGGTCGTGCCAGAACTGGCGCCCCGGCGCCAGCAGGGCGAGCAGCGGGTAGACACAGAGCCAGACGGCGAGCGCGGCCAGGCTCGCCGAAGGCGGCCAGCGCATCACCGCAGCGAGCACGGTCGGCACCGCGAACCAGGCGACGCAGCACGCAACGTAGCGGGCGAGCGCACGGCGTTGCGAGAGCGGCGAACCGGCCGCCGTGACGAGCCGGATCCGCCAGGTCTGCATCGCCAGCGTCTGGCCGCGACTCGACCAGAACCAGACGAAATAGACGCCGTACAGGACGAGCGCATAGAGCCTCAGGGCGGTGTCGCTTTGCAGCGGATGGCGCTGGCCGGTCTGGGCGAAGAACAGCGCGCCGAGCATGCCCGGGATGAGCGCCAAGCCGAACAACAGCATCGCCTCGTAGAGCAGGCACGCCATCCGGCGCGCCAGCGAGGGCGTCCTCGCCGAGCCGGTCGCGGCCTCGCCGGGCGGGCGCGCCGTCACCGCGGCGTCGACGTCGGCCGCACTCCCGATGGAGCGACCGGCGGCGGCGCATGCGCAGCGCCGATCGGGGCGGTCACCGGCACCACCGCCGCCGCCTGCGGCCCGCGCTTGGGCAGCAGGGTCGAGCGTTGCACGAATTCAGGCGTCGCCGCGATCTTCGGCATGCCGGTCTGCTGGTGCGGTGGCGGCGTGGGTCGCCGCGTGATCGATGTCGTCGTCGCTCCCGGCGACGCCTGCACCAGCGTCGGGGCCACCTGGCGAGGTGCCTGCGACAGCGCCGGATTCGGCACGATGTTGGACTTGGCTTCCTTGCTGTCGCGCACGGCTGTCCGCGGCACCCTGAGGGCCTCGCCACTGCTGCCCGGAGTCGACGCCGCGTGGGCGGCGCGCGCCGCGAACTGGGCGCGCTGCTCGGGCGGCAGCGCCTGATATTCATGCCAACGGGCGCTGCGATCGGTCGCCGGGACCTGACGGGCCTCCTCGAAGCGAAGCCGTGCCTGGCCGCGCTCGGCCGGGGTCAGCCTCGCCCACTCGCTCATCCGGGCGTTGATCCTGACACGTTCCTCGGGGGGCAGCGTCTTGAACCGCGCGGCAAGGACGAGCCACTTCTGCTTGCGGGGGGCATCGATCGTGGGCCAATCACGCTCGAGCGGCGCGAGCGCTTCGCGCTGGGCAGGCGACAGGCTGTGCCAGCGGACGCCTTCCTCGCGGACCGGCACGGCGGCGGCAGTGGCCGGGCGCACCTCCTGCGCCAGGGCAGCCGCCGCGACCACGACAGCCGCGGCCGCGAACGCTGGCGGCACGAGGCGCCACGCCGACGCGAAGGGCAGGGCGAGGCGTCGGGAATTCGGCTCGCGCTGCATCGCGGCTCGGCTCATTCGCTCGGTGGCGCCTTCAGGAACTCCGAGAAACCCGGATCTCGATAGGCGTTGATCGGCAGGTCATCGCCCAGGAGCGCCTCGTCGATCTCGGCGGCGACCGAGATCTGGGCCCGGTTCTCCCAGTTCTGGATCAGGACGAGGCCACCGACGAGCGCGACCAGTGGCAGCACGGAGGCGAAGCGAAGCCACCAGCGCGACTGGCTGAAGCCCGCGATCGCGGCGCCGGAGGCGGTGACGCCGAGCTCGTGGGCGTTGCCCCGACCGTGGCGGGCGATCTCGAGCGCCTTCTCACGGCCGAAGCGCAGGCGCTCGGCGACGTCGGGCGAGACTTGCTCGGCGCTCTCGCTCAGACACGCGGCGACGCTGCGCGCGAAGCGCGCTTCCATCGCTTCGCGAGCGGCGGCGCGGTAGGAGCGGTCGTCGTGGTTCATGTCGAGATTCCCTTCGCCTTCAGGGCCTTCGCCAAGGCATGCACCGCCCGCGAGCAATGCGTCTTGACGCTTCCTTCGGAACACCCCATCGAGGCGGCGGTCTCGGCGACGTCGAGTTCCTCCCAGTAACGCAGGAGAAACGCCTCGCGTTGACGGGCCGGCAGGAGTGCCACCTCGGCCTCGATGGCTTGCAGGATCTGAGCCCGGGAAACCGACTCGGCGGCGCTTTCCGACTGCAGCGGGCCGCCCAGCGCCTCGAGGGTTTCGAGGATATCGAAATCGCCGTCGTCGCCCGCGGCCTCGTAGTCCGAGAAATTCCGCACGACCTGGTTCTTCACCTTCTGGCGGCGGAACCAGTCCATCGTCGCGTTCGAGAGGATGCGCTGGAACAGCAGCGGCAACTCCGCGGCCGGCCGATCGGCGTATTTCTGCGAGAGGCGGATCATCGTGTCCTGCACGATGTCGAGCGCCGCATCGTCGTCCCGGACGGCGTAGACGGCGCGCTTCCAGGCACGCTTCTCGACGCTTTTCAGAAAGTCGGAAAGTTCTTTTTCGGTCGCCAAGGAAGCGGGCCTACGGCTGCAGCTCGGGCGGCGGGATTATCCCTCGCCACTTCGGCGCGTCGCGTCGCCGTCGAAAGACGCACCGCACGATGCAATAATTGCGGGTTGCACGACAGTTTCCGATGGCCGGGGCGCCCGAAGCGCGGTCCCCAAGGCGTCGCTCAGGCACCGCACCCGCCTCACGAGGGCGTGGAAAGGTGCACCGATGGTTTTTCGTCAGAGAAATTCGCAGAGGTGAATTCAATGGAATCGTCAGCGCCTTCGCTGAAGCGAGCGCCGGCCGCAGCGCCCGCCCCCGTTCCCGCCCCCGCCGAGCCGAACGGCTCCGAGATCCTGGTCCGCTGCCTGCAGGCGGAAAACGTCCGCTATCTCTGGGGCTACCCGGGCGGCGCGGTCCTCTACATCTACGACGCCCTCTACAAGCAGGACACGATCCAGCACGTCCTCGTCCGCCACGAGCAGGCCGCGGTCCACGCCGCCGACGGTTACGCGCGGGCGACCGGCGAGGTCGGCGTTGCCCTCGTCACCTCGGGGCCCGGCGTGACGAACGCGGTCACCGGGATCGCGACCGCGTACATGGACTCGATCCCGATGGTCATCGTCACCGGACAGGTGCCGACACCGGCGATTGGCCTCGATGCCTTCCAGGAGTGCGACACCGTCGGCATCACGCGGCCGGTCGTCAAGCACAACTTCCTCGTCAAGGACGTCCGCGACCTGGCGACGACGATCAAGAAGGCCTTTCACATCGCCCGCACCGGGCGCCCGGGGCCGGTCGTCGTCGACATCCCGAAGGACGTGTCGATGGCGCGCACGCCCTACCACTACCCGGCGAGCGTCGAGATGCGCTCGTATAACCCGGTCCGAAAAGGGCATGGCGGCCAGATCCGCAAGGCCGCGCAGCTGCTGCTCGGGGCAAAGCGGCCCTACATCTACACCGGCGGCGGCGTCATCCTCGGCAACGCGTCGGCCGAGCTGCGCGCGCTCGTCGATCTGCTCGGCTTTCCGTGCACGAACACGCTGATGGGCCTCGGCGGCTACCCGGCGAGCGATCCGAAGTTCCTCGGCATGCTCGGCATGCACGGCACGTACGAAGCGAACATGACGATGCAGCACTGCGACGTGCTGCTCGCGGTCGGCGCGCGCTTCGACGATCGCGTGATCGGCAACCCGAAGCACTTCGCTTCGGTCGAGCGCAAGATCATCCATATCGACATCGACCCGTCGTCGATCTCGAAGCGCGTCAGGGTCGACATCCCGATCGTCGGCGACGTCAAGGACGTGCTCCAGGAGCTGGCGGCGCAGGTCCGCGAGGCGGCGTCGAAGCCCGACGTCAAGGCGCTCTCGCCATGGTGGGCGCAGATCAACGAGTGGAGGAAGCGCGACTGTCTCGCGTTCGCGAAGAGCGGCGACGTCATCAAGCCGCAGCAGGTCGTCGAGGCGCTCTGGGAGCTGACCCGGGACCGCGAGACCTACATCACCTCCGACGTCGGCCAGCACCAGATGTGGGCGGCGCAGTACTACCGGTTCGAGCAGCCGCGCCGCTGGATCAACTCGGGCGGCCTCGGCACGATGGGCGTCGGCCTGCCGTACGCCATGGGCATCAAGCTCGCCAAGCCCGAGGCCGAGGTCGTCTGCATCACCGGCGAGGGCTCGATCCAGATGTGCATCCAGGAGCTCTCGACCTGCCTGCAGTACAAGACGCCGGTGAAGATCGTCTCGCTCAACAACCGCTACCTCGGCATGGTGCGGCAGTGGCAGCAGATCGACTACGAAGGGCGCTACTCGCATAGCTACATGGACGCGCTGCCCGATTTCGTCAAGCTCGCCGAGGCGTACGGCCATGTCGGCATCCGCGTCGACAAGCCGAGCGAGGTCGAGCCGGCGTTGCGCGAGATGCTGCGCCTGAAGGACCGGACGGTCTTCCTCGACGTGTGCACCGACCAGACCGAGAACGTCTGGCCGATGGTGAAGGCCGGCCAGGGAATCAGCGAGATGCTGCTCGGATCGGAGGATCTATGAAGCACATCATCGCAGTCCTGCTCGAGAACGAGCCCGGCGCGCTCTCGCGTGTCGTCGCGCTGTTCTCGGCGCGCGGCTACAACATCGAGACGCTCACGGTGGCGCCGACCGAGGATCCGTCGCTGTCGCGGATGACGATCGTCACGACCGGCTCCGACGAGGTCATCGAGCAGATCACCAAGCACCTCAACCGCCTGATCGAGGTCGTCAAGGTCGTCGATCTCACCGAGGGCGCCTACACCGAGCGCGAGCTCATGCTGATCAAGGTGCGCGCGGTCGGCAAGGAGCGCGACGAGATGAAGCGGATGGCCGAGATCTTCCGCGGCCGCATCATCGACGTGACCGAGAAAAGCTACACCGTCGAGCTGACCGGCGCCGCCGACAAGCTCGACGCCTTCCTGCAGGCGATCGATCGCGGCGCGATCCTCGAGACGGTGCGCACCGGCTCGAGCGGCATCGGCCGCGGCGAGCGGATCCTTCGCCTTTGAACACGAACCGACGGAGACACGAATGAAGGTCTACTACGACAAGGACGCCGACCTGAGCCTGGTCAAGGGCAAGAACGTCACCATCATCGGCTATGGCTCGCAGGGCCATGCTCATGCACAGAACCTCTCCGACAGCGGCGTCCGCGTCACGGTCGGATTGAGGAAGGGCGGAGCGTCCTGGATCAAGGCGGAGAAGGCCGGCCTCAAGGTCGCCGATGTCGGCGAGGCGGTGACGAGCGCCGACATCGTCATGATGCTCTTGCCCGACGAGCAGATCGCCGCCGTCTACAAGAGCGACGTCGAGCCGAACATCAAGCAGGGCGCGTCGCTCGCGTTCGCGCACGGCTTCAACGTCCACTATGGCCAGGTCGTGCCGCGCGCCGACCTCGACGTCTGGATGGTCGCGCCGAAGGCCCCAGGGCATACCGTGCGCTCGACCTACACCCAGGGCGGCGGCGTGCCGCACCTGATTGCCGTCCACGCCGATAAGTCCGGCAAGGCGCGCGACCTCGCGCTGAGCTACGCCGCGGCGAACGGCGGCGGCAAGGCCGGCGTCATCGAGACCAACTTCCGCGAAGAGACCGAGACCGACCTGTTCGGCGAGCAGGCCGTCCTCTGCGGCGGCACGGTCGAGCTGATCAAGGCCGGGTTCGACACGCTCGTCGACGCCGGCTACGCTCCCGAGATGGCGTACTTCGAGTGCCTGCACGAGCTGAAGCTGATCGTCGACCTCATCTACGAAGGCGGCATCGCCAACATGAACTACTCGATCTCGAACAACGCCGAATACGGTGAGTACGTGAGCGGGCCCAAGATCATCGACGAGCACACGCGCACGAAGATGAAGGCGATGCTGAAGGACATCCAGACCGGCGAGTACGCCAAGAGCTTCATCATCGAGAACCGCGCCGGCGCGCCGACGCTGATGAGCAAGAGGCGTCTGACTTCCGAGCTGCCGATCGAGGTCGTCGGCGAGAAGCTGCGCGCCATGATGCCGTGGATCAAGAAGAACCGCCTCGTCGACCAGTCGCGCAACTGAGGGCGGTCGAGATGCTCGATCGGGCCGGCGCCGCTGCCGACGACACCGAGGCCGACGAGCTCGAGCCGCGCCCGCGGCCGCGCCGGAAGGGCATCTACATCCTGCCCAATCTGTTCACGCTCGGCGCCCTGTTCGGCGGCTTCTACGCCGTCGTGATGGCGATGAACGGCCGTTTCGAGCAGGCGGCGTACGGCGTCTTCGCCGCGATGGTCCTCGACAGCCTCGACGGCCGCGTCGCACGCATGACCCACACCCAGAGCGTGTTCGGCGAGCACATGGATTCGCTCTCGGACATGGTCTCCTTCGGTGCCGCGCCGGCGCTGATCGCTTACGAGTGGTCGCTGCGCGGCCTCGGCAAGGCGGGCTGGATCGCGGCCTTCGTCTACTGCTCGTGCGCGGCGCTGCGCCTGGCGCGCTTCAACACCAACGTCGGCGTCGTCGACAAGCGCTTCTTCCAGGGCCTGCCGAGCCCGGCCGCGGCGGCGCTCGTCATGGGCTTCATCTGGCTGATGGACAACGCCGGCTTCACCGGCATCGAGGAGGGCCCGTGGCTCGGCTGGGTGACGTTCGGCTTCACTCTCTACGCCGGGCTGACGATGGTCACGAACGTGCCGTTCTACAGCTTCAAGGACCTCAGCATCCGCCGCTCGGTGCCGTTTGTCGTCATCGTCCTGATCGCGCTCGCCATTGCCGTCATCAACATCCACGTCCCCGGAGCGCTGTTCGGTCTCTTCGTGGCCTATGGCGTCTCGGGCTACGGGATGTACATCTGGAAGAAGGTGAAGGGCAAGCCTGTCAGCGTGATTGCAACGTCGACCGACGAGCCCGACGAGCAGGGCTTGCATCGCTGACGCGGCGTGCGCTATATTGATCCTATGACGTCGCGAATCGACTCGCTGCTTGCCCTTCTTCTTCGACCCTCAAGGGCTCGCTGAACGACCTCGTCCCCACGTCTCGTCAACCGGCCCGCTTGCAACCGCAGCGGGCCGTTTTGTTTTCCCGCCGCAGAAAGACCGTCATGACCGACCGCCTGTTCATCTTCGACACGACCTTGCGCGACGGCGAGCAATCGCCCGGCGCGTCGATGACCAAGGACGAGAAGCTCCGAATCGCCCGCCAGCTCGAGCGGCTCAAGGTCGACGTCATCGAGGCCGGCTTTGCGGCATCGTCGAACGGCGACTTCGAGGCGGTGAGGGCGATCGCCCAGGCGATCCGGAGCTCGACCGTGTGCTCGCTCGCGCGCGCCAACGACCGCGACATCACGCTCGCCGCCAACGCGCTGAAGGGCGGCGAGTCGACACGCATCCACATCTTCCTCGCGACCAGTGACCTGCACATGGAGAAGAAGCTCCGCATGACGCGCGAGCAGGTCTTCGAGCAGGCCAGGCTATCGGTGCGCTTCGCCCGCAATCTCAGCGGCGACATCGAGTTTTCGCCGGAGGATGGTTATCGCTCCGACCCCGAGTTCCTCTACCGCGTGCTCGAGGCGGTGATCGCCGAGGGCGCGACCACGATCAACATTCCGGACACCGTCGGCTACGCCGTCCCCGAGCTCTACGGCGAGTTCCTCGCCGACCTGCGCCGGAAAGTCCCGAACTCTGACAAGGCAGTCTGGTCGGTGCACTGCCACAACGATCTCGGCATGGCGGTCGCGAATTCGCTGGCGGGCGTGAAGATCGGCGGCGCACGCCAGGTCGAATGCACGATCAACGGCCTCG
Organism: Caldimonas sp.; assembly: GCA_036496385.1. GTDB lineage: Bacteria > Pseudomonadota > Gammaproteobacteria > Burkholderiales > Burkholderiaceae_C > Schlegelella_A. The sequence continues at coordinate 8,455 of DASXLD010000085.1, forward strand.
GCGAGCGCGCTGGCAACTGCTCGCTCGAGGAGATCGTGATGGCAGTCAAGACGCGCAAGGACTACTTCGGGCTCGACGTCGGCGTCGATGCGGTGCAGATCGTTCCGGCATCGCGCCTGGTCGCGCAGACGACCGGCTTTGTCGTCCAGCCGAACAAGGCTGTCGTCGGCGCCAACGCGTTCGCGCACGCGTCGGGGATCCACCAGGACGGCGTGCTGAAGGCGCGCGACACCTACGAGATCATGCGCGCCGAGGATGTCGGCTGGGCGGCCAACAAGATCGTCCTCGGCAAGCTCTCGGGTCGCAACGCCTTCAAGCAGCGCCTGAAGGAGCTCGGCATCGAGATGGAGTCCGAGGCCGACGTCAACGCCGCGTTCGCGCGCTTCAAGGAGCTCGCCGACCGCAAGAGCGACATCTTCGACGAGGACATCCTCGCGCTGGCGATGGAAGGCGCGGTCGCCGCCGACCGCGAGCACTATCGGCTGATCGCGCTCGCGCAGCATTCCGAGACCGGTGCGCGGCCGCAGGCGACGGTCGCGTTCGCCGCCGGCGATATCGAGCACCGGGCGACCAGCGACGGCGACGGCCCGGTCGACGCCAGCCTGAAGGCGATCGAATCCGAGGTCGCGAGCGGCGCCGAGATGCTGCTCTACTCGGTCAACGCGATCACCTCGGGCAGCAGCGAATCGCAGGGCGAGGTCACGGTGCGACTTTCGCACGGAGGTCGGGTGGTAAACGGGGTCGGCGCCGACCCGGACATCATCGTTGCGTCAGCCAAGGCGTACCTCGCAGCGTTGAACAAGCTTCACAGCAAGACGGAACGGGTCGCGGCGCAGGGCTGAGCCGGCTTGCGAAAGGCCTCGAAAGAGGCCTTTCCGTGGCTTCGGTCTCACTTTAGGAAAAACGCGCAAGTTTTTGATCTTGCGTGTTTTTATCCTGTCCACTAGACTCGCGCCCGCTTGCCCCACGAGGTCGCCTTGCCGCCAATACTCCCCAAGCTCCCGTTCACGATCCTCGCCCTTGCCTTCGCCGTCACCGCCTCGGCGGCGGTCGGCGCGAAGGACGAAGAGTCCGCCGGGAGCCGCGCCAGCGCGGCGCGTCTGTCCAAGGTCGCGGCCCAGGCGCGCGTCCGCCAGCCCCTGGTCGTCCGCTCCGGCCATCACGGGCTCCGCCATGCGTCGGCAATCCGGATCGAACCGGCCAAGCCTTCGTTCGGCCAGATGATCGGGCTGCACCAGACGGCAGATTCGCTCGAGCTGAAGTCGGGCGTTGCCCTCGTCCTCGATCAGGACACGAACGAGGTGCTGTTCAGCAAGAACTCGCAGGCGGTCCTGCCGATCGCTTCGCTCACCAAGCTCATGACCGCGATGGTCGTCACCGGCGCCGAGCAGCCCCTCGACGACGTGATCACGATCACGGACGAGGACATCGACACCGAGAAGGGCAGCCGTTCTCGTCTGAAGGTCGGCACGCAGCTGCGCCGCGAGGAGATGCTCCACCTGGCGCTGATGGCATCGGAGAACCGGGCTGCGCACGCGCTCGGCCGCAGCTACCCCGGCGGGCTAGCGGCGTTCGTGGCGGCGATGAACCAGGAGGCGCGCGCGCTCGGCATGAACGACACGCACTACGTCGAGCCGACCGGTCTTTCGAGCGCGAACCAGTCGAGCGCACGCGACCTGGCGACGCTCGTCAAGGCGGCGCACGAAGTGCCGCTCATTCGCGAGTTGTCGACATCGCCCGAGTACATGGTCGAGGTCGGCAATCGTGCCGTCCAGTTTCGCAACACGAACGGGCTAGTGAAGAGCCCGGAGTGGGAGATCGGTCTGCAGAAGACCGGCTACATCTCCGAAGCCGGGCGCTGCCTGGTGATGCAGGCCAAGCTCGCGGGGCGCCACCTGATCATGGTGTTCCTCGACTCGGCAGGAAAGTACTCGCGGATCGGCGACGCCGAGCGAGTCCGGCGCTGGATCACGGCCTCGATGCCGGGCTCCCCGGTTGCCGCCGACAGCCACAAGCCGCCGCTCTGACGAAGCTTCGCTGCCGCTGACGGCCAGCGCTCTTCACCTTCGGTGGCCGAGGCTCGCCGAGATCTGCGCCGCGGTGGCGCGCAGTCGATCGAGCCAGGATTCTTCGAGCCGGTCCGCCGGCGCTGAGATCGACAGCCCGGCGACCAGCTTTCCCTGGTCGTCGAGGATACCGGCGGCCATGCAGCGGACGCCGAGCTCGAGCTCCTCGTCGTCGCGCGCCGTCCCGTATTGGCTGACACGCGCCAGCTCGCGCTCAAGGCGCGACAGGTCGGTGATGCTGTTGCGGGTGTGGCCTGCGAGCCCGGTCCGGGCGGCGTAGGCGCGGATGCGCTGGGAATCATCGTTGGCGAGGAAGAGCTTGCCGACCGACGTCAGATGCAGCGGAGCGCGGCCGCCGACGGCGCGCACGACCTGCATCCCAGAGCGCTCGCTGTAGGTGCGCTCGACGTAGACGATCTCGTCGCCTTGGCGCATCGACAGGTTGACCGGCTGGTGGGTCAGCTTGTGCAGCTCGCGCATCGGCCCGAGGGCAGCGTCGCGGACGTCGAGGCGCGCCTTGACGAGGTTGCCCAACTCGAGGAGTCGCATCCCGAGCCGGTAGCTGCCCGGCTCCGGCCGGTCGACGTAGCGGCCGATCGTGAGGTCGTTCAGGATCCGGTGCGCGGTCGACGGATGCAGCCCGCTCTGCTCGCTGATCGTCTTCAGCGCGACCGGCTCACGATGCGACGCCAGCAGGTCCAGCAGGCCGAACGCGCGCTCGAGCACCTGGATCGTGATGGTTCGCTCCTCGCTTTTCCTCATCCGGTGCCTCACGCAGGATTTTCGCCCGATCGAGGCGTCAACGCGCGCGCCGCGGCGACGCCGCTGCGCACGGCGCCTTCCAGAGTTGCCGGGAAGGGGCCGTCGATGTAGTCGCCGCAGGCGACCAGCCCCGGCGCCACGGCCATCGGCGGCCTGGCCAGGTTGGGGACGCAGGCGAACGTCGCCCGCTTCTCGACGATGGTGCCGACGGCGCGCAGCGGCTCGTGCAGTGCGCCGGCGAGCTGCTCGCTCGCCTGCGTGAGCGTTGCCGCCTCGGTCGCGGGCAAACCGCGCTCGACCCAGGCGGTGGCACCACTGATGACGAACGCGAGCAACCCCGGCTCGCGACCGAGCTGGCCGAGGTCGAAGACGAACTGCGCCGGCCGCGTTGCATCCGCGCGCAAGGCAACCAGAGGCTCCGGAAGCCGGCACGAAGCACTCAGCGCATAGACCGTCGCGATCGGTGCGTGGCGAAGCGCCAGCGTGCGCGCCGCCCATTCCTGGGCGTGCGGGCCGACGAGGCGTGCCGCCTCGGCAGCGCTGGCGGCGACGACGACGCAATCGGCGCGCTCGCCGTCGACACGCCACGCGTCGCCGACCCGATCGAGACGATCGACCCGGTGGGCGAGACGAATCGTCGCGCCGGCGCGTTCGAGCCACGCCAGCGCTGGTGCGGGCAGCACCTGGCCGAGCGGCAGCCGCGGCAGCATGAGGTCGGCACCGCCGGCGCTGCGCCCGAGCGCTTCCTGAAGGACGCGCAGGAACACGCCGCCGCTCGCCTCGGCGGCCGGCGTGTTGAGCGCGGCGACGCAAAGCGGCTCGATGAACTCGGCCCGCACCGCCAGCGGCAGCGACGCCGTCACGACGGCGACCGTGGCGTCCGGAGCGCAGCGAAAGCCGGCCCGCCGCCAACGGGCCGCGATCCGGAGCAAGGCCAGGCGCTCGCGCCACGACCAGCCGCTGCGGCCGAGCACCGCCAGCGCGAAGGCACGAATCGGCGGCCCCGGACGCATGCGCAGGCCGCGTCCCGCGCAGTCGACGAGCGTCAGCGGCCGCCGGTCGAACGTCGCGGCGTCGTCGATGCCGAGGGTGCGCAGCAAGCGCAAGGTCTCGACGTAGGCGCCGATGCAGATGTGCGAGCCGTTGTCGAGGACACGGCCGTGCCAGGCGACGTCGCGGGCGCGGCCGCCGGCAGCGGGCGCCATCTCGAACAGCGTGACCTGCGCGCCCGCGAGCGTGGCCTCGACCGCGGCGGCGAGCCCGGCCCAGCCGGCGCCGACGACCGCGATGTCGAGCCGGCGCGGCCCGTCTCCTTCGGCCACCGTCTAGCGCCCCCGCCAATTCGTCTTCATCGCGATCCAGAGCTTGCGGATCGGCGTCAGCGCGATCCGCTGGTGCAGCACGGCGAAGTCGTCGGCCTCGATCTCGCGCAGCAGCGTGCGGTAGATGTTGGCCATCATGAGCCCGGGCTTCTGCGACGCCCGATCGGCGTCGCCGAGCAGCGCCATCGCCTCGTCGTAGATGCGGTGGGCGCGCAGGGACTGATAGCGCATCAGCGCGAAGAAGCGCTCGCTGTATTGGCGCTCCAGGATTTCGGCGGCCTTGACATCGAACTGCTGCAACTCGCTCACGGGCAGGTAGATCCGGCCGCGGCGCGCGTCGTCGCCGACGTCGCGGATGATGTTGGTGAGCTGCATGGCGAGCCCGAGCCGGTGCGCATAGTCGACCGTCGTCGCGAGCGTGCGCCCAAAGATGTTCGCCGCGACCTCGCCGACCACGCCGGCGACGAGATCGCAGTAGCGCGCGAGCCCTGCGAAGTCGAGGTAGCGTGACTGGTCGACGTCCATCTGGCAGCCTTCGATCACCGCCAGCAGGTGCGCCGGTTCGATGCCGTAGTTCGTCATGTGCGGCGACAGCGCGCGCATCGCCGGGTGCGACGGCCGGCCGGCAAAGGTCGCGCCGACTTCGCCGCGCCACCAGGCGAGCTTGGTTGCGGCGACGCCCGGGTCATTGATGTCGTCGGCCACGTCGTCGACCTCGCGGCAGAACGCGTAGAACGCCGTGATCGCCGCTCGCCGCGGCGGTGCGAGAAAGAGAAAGGCGTAGTAGAAGCTCGAGCCGCTCGCGGCCGCCTTCTGCTGGACGTATTGCTCCGGTGTCATGACGGCACCGCTAGGGCCGTTCGGCGCGCGGCGCCGAGGGCGCCGCGTCCGCCACCCGCGCCGACCGCATCGTCAACGTGCGCCAGGCGAGGAGCAGGAGGTCGCCGGGGCCGATCGTCGGCCGGGCGTGCAGCGTCGCACCGCCCAGGTGGTCGATCTTGTCGAGAATCCTGAGCCCGCCCTGGACGACGAGACGAAGCTCCCAGCCGGCGCGCCCCGGGATCATGCGGGCGAGCGGCGCGCCGGCCAGCATCAGCCCCCGGGTCCAGGCGACGAGCTCGGCGACGAGGCCGTGCACGCGCTCGCTGTCGCGCCGGGCGAGCAGATCTTCCAGCGTGACGCCGTGACGTTGCGCGTCGGCTGCCGGCACGTAGATCCGGCCGCGCGCGGCGTCGACGCCGAGGTCCTGCCAGAAGTTCGCCAACTGCAGCGCGCTGCAGATTGCATCGGAGCGCGCGAGCGAAGCGGGATCGTCGATGTCGTACAGGTGAAGCAGCAGACGGCCGATCGGGTTCGCCGAGCGGCGGCAATAGTCGAGCAGCCCGGCGCGATCGGCGTAGCGCGTCTGCACCGCGTCGTCGGTGAAGGCATCGAGGAGGTCAGAGAGCAAGGCGGTCGACAATCCGTGGCGCGCGATCGCCTCGGCGAGCGGGCCGAACACAGCGGGCCAGCGCGGCGACGGTGCCGCACCGCCGGCCACAGCGAGCAGATCGGCGCGGAACGCCGCCAGCTCGGCGACTCGCTCCTCGGCGGCTGCGTCACCCTCGTCGGCGATGTCGTCGGCCGTACGCGCGAATCGGTAGATGGCGGTGATCGGCGGACGAAGCTCGGGTGGACAGAGCCAGGAGGCAACCGGGAAGTTCTCGTAGTGGTGGACGCTCACCGACGCCGATTCTCCATGCCCCGCGCCCTTCATGGCGCGCAGGCCAGCCTCCCGGGTAAACTAGCGCGACGGTCAGCCGCCGCTTCGCGGCCCTCCGAGGCCCGCTTGGACGTCGCTGGCCGTCCCCGCGCGGGTGGCGAAATTGGTAGACGCACCAGGTTTAGGTCCTGACGCCTTCACCGGCGTGTCGGTTCGAGTCCGACCCCGCGCACCAAGCTCATCGAAGACCAACAGCAGAAACACCATGTCCGTTCACGTTGAAACGCTCGACAAGCTCGAGCGACGCATCACGCTCACGCTTCCCGCGGCAACGATCGCGTCCGAGGTCGAGTCGCGCCTGCGACGTCTGTCTCGCACGGTCCGCGCCGACGGTTTCCGGCCGGGCAAGGTACCGATGAGCGTCGTCGCCCAGCGCTATGGCTATTCAGTGCACAGCGAGGTGCTGAACGACAAGGTCGGCGAGGTCTTCAACGACGCGGTCAACGAGGCCAAGCTGCGCGTCGCCGGTGCCCCCCGGATCACCGAGAAGTCCGAGGCACCGGAGGGCGAAGTCGCGTTCGACGCGACCTTCGAGGTCTATCCCGAAGTCAAGCTCGGCGATCTGGGCCAGGCCGAAGTCGAGCGTGTCACGACCGAGGTCAACGACGAGGCGGTCGACAAGACGATCGAGATCCTGAGGAAGCAGCGGCGGACGTTCCAGCAGCGGCCCGCTGCCGAGGGCGCCGCCGAAAGCGACCGCGTCACGATCGACTTCGCCGGCAGCGTCGACGGCGTGCCGTTCGAAGGCGGCAAGGCGGAGGGCTTCCAGTTCATCATCGGCGAAGGGCAGATGCTGCCGCAGTTCGACAGCGCCGTGCGCGCCATGAAGGCGGGCGAGTCGAAGACTTTCCCGCTCCAGTTTCCCGCTGACTACCAGAGCAAGGATGTCGCCGGCAAGGAAGCCGACTTCACGGTCACCGTCAGCAAGATCGAGGCGCAGCACCTGCCGCCCGTCGACGAGGCGTTGGCGAAGGCGCTCGGCACCGCCGGCGGCACGGTCGAGGCGTTGCGTGCCGACGTCCGCAAGAACCTCGAGCGCGAGGTCAAGTTCCGCGTCCAGGCGCGCAACAAGGCGAGCGTGATGGACGCGCTGCTGAAGTCGGCCGAGCTCGAGGTGCCGAAATCGCTCGTCGCCGGCGAGACCGCGCGGATGGTCGAGCAGATGCGCGCCGATCTGAAGAAGCGCGGCATGAAGGACGCGGAGACGGCGCCGATCCCGGCCGACGTGTTCCAGGAGCAGGCCGAGCGGCGCGTTCGCCTCGGCCTCGTCGTCGCCGAGCTCGTTCGCAGCCACAACCTGCAGGCCCGGCCCGAGCAGCTGCAGGCGCACATCGAAGAGCTCGCGCAGAGCTACGAGAAGCCGGGTGAGGTCATGCGCTGGTATCTGAGCGACCGCAACCGGATGGCCGAGGTCGAGGCGATGGTGGTCGAGAACAACGTCGCCGCGCACGTCCTCGAGCGCGCCAGGACGACGGCGAAGCAAGTGCCGTTCGATGCGTTGATGGCCGGCTGAGCGGGCGCTCTGTCCGAACGGGCAGGGCGCGCCCTTGCGGGTGCCCTTGCGCGCCCATAATCGGCACCGATCTATCGCCCATTCCTTTTTATGAAGAGAGCAGGACGTCTATGAGCGCGCTGGGAACCGAAGGTCTGGGCATGGTGCCGATCGTCATCGAGACGTCCGGCCGCGGCGAGCGCGCGTACGACATCTACAGCCGCCTGCTGCGCGAGCGGCTGATCTTCATGGTCGGCCCGGTCACCGACCAGACCGCCAACCTCGTCGTCGCGCAGATGCTCTTCCTCGAGAGCGAGAACCCCGACAAGGACATCCATCTCTACATCAACTCGCCGGGCGGCTCGGTGAGCGCGGGCCTCGCGATCTACGACACGATGCAGTTCGTCAAGCCCGATGTCTCGACGATGTGCATCGGCATCGCCGCGAGCATGGGCTCATTCCTGCTCATGGCCGGCGCCAAGGGCAAGCGGATGGCGCTGCCGAACTCGCGCGTCATGATCCACCAGCCGTCGGGCGGCGCGCAGGGCCAGGCGACCGACATCGAGATCCACGCCCGCGAGATCCTGAAGACGCGCGAGCAGCTCAACAAGATCTACGCCGAGCGTACCGGCCAGCCGATCGAGAAGATCCGCGCCGACATGGAGCGCGACTTCTTCATGGACCCGGAGGAGTCGAAGGCCTACGGCCTGATCGACCAAGTACTGACGACGCGCAACGCGCCAGCCCGCTGAGCGCGCGCCAGCGCGTAAAGGGGGCGCCCTCCAGCGCGACGGGAGGGCGCGCCAGCGCCAAAAAGTGCCGGCGATTCCCGCCGCTTGCGTGGGAGGACAGCAACATGCCGATCGGGGGCTTTCTCCGGGCGACGGAGTCGTTTTCTTTTCCACTATGATCGGTTCGCGCCGTCCGTTGCCACCGCCTTTTCACGACGTCCATGGCCGAGAAAAAAGGTTCCTCGAGCGAAAAGGTTCTCTACTGCTCGTTCTGCGGCAAGAGCCAGCACGAGGTCAAGAAGCTCATTGCCGGCCCGTCGGTGTTCATCTGCGACGAGTGCATCGAGCTGTGCAACGACATCATCCGCGACGAGGTTCCGGTCGATTCCGGCGACCCCAAGGCGACCAAGTCCGACCTGCCGATCCCGAGCGAGATCAAGGCGAGCCTCGACCAGTACGTGATCGGCCAGGAGGTCGCCAAGCGCACGCTCTCGGTCGCCGTCTACAACCACTACAAGCGGCTCAAGCACATGAGCCGCACCAAAGACGAGATCGAGCTCTCGAAGAGCAACATCCTGTTGATCGGTCCGACCGGCTCCGGCAAGACGCTGCTCGCGCAGACGCTGGCGCGCCTGCTCAATGTCCCGTTCGTGATCGCCGACGCGACGACGCTGACCGAAGCCGGCTATGTCGGCGAGGACGTCGAGAACATCATCCAGAAGCTGCTCCAGAACTGCGGCTACGACGTCGAGAAGGCGCAGCGCGGCATCGTCTACATCGACGAGATCGACAAGATCAGCAGGAAGGCCGACAACCCGTCGATCACGCGCGACGTCTCGGGCGAGGGCGTGCAGCAGGCGCTGCTGAAGCTCGTCGAGGGAACGATGGCGAGCGTGCCGCCGCAGGGCGGCCGCAAGCACCCGAACCAGGACTTCTTGCAGATCGACACGACCAACATCCTGTTCATCTGCGGCGGCGCCTTCGACGGCCTCGAGAAGGTGATCCAGAACCGCTCCGAGAAGTCGGGCATCGGCTTCGGTGCGACGGTGCACACGAAATCGGAAAAGCGCGTCTCGGAGATCTTTCGCGAGGTCGAGCCCGAGGACCTGATCAAGTTCGGTCTGATCCCCGAGCTCGTCGGGCGCCTCCCGGTCGTCGCCACGCTCGGCGAGCTGACCGACGAGGCACTGGTGCGCATCCTGACCGAGCCGAAGAACGCGCTCGTCAAGCAGTACCAGAAGCTGTTCGCGATGGACGGCGTCGAGCTCGAGATCCGGCCGTCGGCGCTGGCCGCGATCGCCAAGAAGGCGCTGGCGAGAAAGATCGGCGCGCGGGGACTGCGCTCGATCATGGAGCAGTCGCTGATCGACACCATGTTCGAGCTGCCGACGCTCGACGGCGTCGCCAAGGTCGTCCTCGACGAGCACACGATCCAGGACGAAGCCAAGCCGCTTCTCGTGTATCGGGAGCCGGCCAAGTTCAGCGCCTGATGGCCGCAGAGCCCGGCGCATCCCGATCAGGCAGGCTTTCCCAGCGCGGCGCAGGACTTCCCGCCGCCCCCTTTTAATCGCCGCCTCGGGCCTCACATCGGCCTGAGAAAGAGAGGTCTCCCCCATGTCCGGTCATCCCGTTCTGCCTGCCGAGAGGATCAAGCTGCCGTTGCTGCCGTTGCGCGACGTCGTCGTCTTCCCGCACATGGTGATTCCGCTGTTCGTCGGCCGCCCGAAGTCGATCAAGGCGCTCGAGGTCGCGATGGAAGCGGGCCGCCAGATCATGCTGGTCGCCCAGAAGGCGGCCGGCAAGGACGAGCCCAAGCCCGACGACATGTTCGAGGTCGGCTGCGTGTCGTCGATCCTGCAGATGCTGAAGCTTCCCGATGGCACGGTGAAGGTGCTGGTCGAGGGCGTGCAGCGCGCGACGACGCACGGCGTCGTCGACAACGGCGAGTACTTCGTCTCCGAAGTCACGCCGGTGCCGCCCGAGACCGAAGCGAAGAGCGAGGTCGAGGCGCTGCGCCGGGCGGTGACGCAGCAGTTCGACCAGTACGTCAAGCTCAACAAGAAGATTCCGCCCGAGATCCTGACCTCGATCGCCGGCATCGACGACGCCGGCCGCCTGGCCGACACGATCGCCGCCCATCTGCCGCTCAAGCTCGAGAACAAGCAGTCGGTGCTCGACCTGGTCGAGGTCGACAAGCGGCTCGAAAAGCTGCTCGAGCAGCTCGAGCACGAGGTCGACATCCTGCAGGTCGAGAAGCGCATCCGCGGCCGCGTCAAACGGCAGATGGAAAAGAGTCAGCGCGAGTACTACCTCAACGAGCAGGTCAAGGCGATCCAGAAGGAGCTCGGCGACGGCGAAGAAGGCGCCGACATGGAAGAGCTCGAGAAGAAGATCATCGCCGCCAAGATGCCCAAGGAGGCGAAGAAGAAGGCCGACGCCGAGTTCAAGAAGCTGAAGCTGATGTCGCCGATGTCGGCCGAGGCGACGGTCGTGCGCAACTACATCGACACCTTGGTCAACCTGCCGTGGGCGAAGAAGACCAAGATCAAGCAGGACCTGGCCTTCGCGGCGCAGGTCCTCGACGAAGACCACTACGGTCTCGACAAGGTCAAGGATCGGATCCTCGAGTACCTCGCAGTGCAGCAGCGCGTCGAGAAGATGAAATCGCCGATCCTCTGCCTCGTCGGCCCTCCCGGCGTCGGCAAGACCTCGCTCGGCCAGAGCGTGGCGCGCGCGACCGGGCGCAAGTTCGTCCGCATGGCGCTCGGCGGCGTTCGCGACGAAGCCGAGATCCGCGGCCATCGCCGCACCTACATCGGCTCGATGCCGGGCAAGGTGCTGCAGTCGCTGACCAAGATCGGGACCAGGAATCCGTTGTTCCTGCTCGACGAGATCGACAAGCTCGGCATGGACTTCCGCGGCGATCCGTCGTCGGCGCTGCTCGAGGTGCTCGATCCCGAGCAGAACCACACCTTCAGCGACCACTACGTCGAGGTCGACTTCGACCTGTCGGACACGATGTTCATCGCCACCTCGAACTCGATGAACATCCCCCCGGCATTGCTCGACCGGATGGAAGTCATCCGCCTGGCCGGCTACACCGAAGACGAGAAGGTCAACATCGCGCTGCGCTACCTGCTGCCCAAGCAGCAGAAGAACAACGGCGTCAAGCCCGATGAGATGGAGGTCACCGAGTCGGCAGTGCGCGGCATCGTTCGCTACTACACGCGCGAGGCGGGAGTGCGCTCGCTCGAGCGCGAGATCGCCAAGATCTGCCGCAAGATCGTGAAGGCGATCCAGCTCAAGCAAGTCACCGAGAAGGTCGTCGTCATCGAGGACAACCTCAACCACTACCTGGGCGTTCGCAAGTTCGACTACGGCCAGGCCGAGAAGGAAAACCAGGTCGGCCAGGTCGTCGGCCTGGCCTGGACCGAAGTCGGCGGCGATCTGCTGACGATCGAGGCGGCGGTGATGCCCGGCAAGGGCAACATCATCCGAACCGGCCAGCTCGGCGACGTCATGAAGGAGTCGGTCGAGGCGGCACGTTCGGTCGTGCGCAGCCGTGCGCGCAGGCTCGGCATCAAGGACGAGCTGTTCGAGAAGCGCGACGTGCACATCCACGTTCCCGACGGTGCGACGCCCAAGGACGGGCCGAGCGCGGGCGTGGCGATGACGACGGCGTTCGTCTCGGCCCTGAGCGGCATCCCGGTGCGCGCGCACGTCGCGATGACCGGAGAGATCACGCTGCGCGGCGAGATCACCGCGATCGGCGGCCTGAAGGAAAAGCTGCTCGCCGCGCGCCGCGGCGGCATCAAGACGGTCCTCATCCCCGAGGAAAACGTCAAGGACCTGCAGGACATCCCCGAAGACGTCAAGAACCAGCTCGAGATCGTTCCGGTCAGGTGGATCGACCGCGTGCTCGAGATCGCGCTCGAGACCGCACCGCAGCCACTTTCCGAGGAAGACGCGGCGGCCAAGCCGGCCGAGCCGGCTGCGGCGACGACGACCGCGCCGGCTGTGCCGCCAGCGGGCGACATCCTCACGCATTGAGCAGCGTCGCGAGGGCTCGTGCGGGCTGCGCGCAGACGCGTCGCCCGCACGATGCCGCTATACTTGCGCCCGCGTTGTCGCTGCCGAACGGCGTCGATGCGCGATGCGGGAGTAGCTCAGTTGGTAGAGCGCAACCTTGCCAAGGTTGAGGTCGCGAGTTCGAGACTCGTCTCCCGCTCCAGGTCGAAACGAAAGGGAAGCCGCGGCTTCCCTTTTTCATCGAGTCGCCTCGCGTGATACCGTCGCGCGAGATGCTGAATGCGGCGCGGTAGCAAAGCGGTTATGCACCGGATTGCAAATCCGAGTAGGTCGGTTCGACTCCGGCCCGCGCCTCCAGCCTTCACGCCCTGTCGTGGTCGCGCGCCAGACGGGTTGTCCCGCGGTCGCTGCGGCGAATTGCACACTTCGCGGGTGCTGCCACATCCTGCTGCGCTTTGATACCAGTCCGATCAAACCTTCCCGCTACAGTGCCGGCCACGAGGGCCCGGGTGGCGAAATTGGTAGACGCAGCGGGCTTAAAACCCGTGGCTAGACAGCTTGCGGGTTCGAATCCCGCCCCGGGTACCACGGCTGAGGCGATGCCGGTGTCGAGGGGCTCTCGATTGCGACAAGGACACCACTGCATGAGAGCTTCGATCGGCCTGATCGCCCTCGCCGTCGCCGCGTGCTCGACACCCTCGGACATCGTCAAGACCGGCCCGACCACGTACCGCGTGCGGTCCGATGCCGGCGGCGCGAACCCGTCCGACGCCGACATCAAGTCGCGCGGCATCGCGCGCGCGAACGAGTTTTGCGACGCCCAGGGCAAGCACGCCGTGATCGACGTCGGCCTCTCGCAGGGCTGGCATCTCTGGAGCGTGCAGACGGCTGAAGTCCGCTTCTACTGCGACGACCGGACGGCGGCTGCGCCGGCGCGCTCCGCATCGTCGCCCTGAACCGGGCGCGCCCGGACGCCCGTTGCCGCGCCGCGGGGCTGGGAGGGACGAGCGCCGGCTAAAATAGCACGATCGTTCGATCGTCCCCCGGCCGGAGCCTGCCCGATGAAAGTTCTCGTCCCCGTCAAGCGCGTCGTCGACTACAACGTCAAGGTCCGCGTCAAGAGCGACGGCAGCGGCGTTGACATCGCCAACGTCAAGATGAGCATGAATCCGTTCGACGAGATCGCCGTCGAGGAAGCGGTCCGGCTGAAGGAGAAGGGCGCCGTGACCGAGGTCGTGGCGGTCTCGTGCGGCGTCCAGCAGTGTCAGGAGACGTTGCGCACCGCGATGGCGATCGGCGCCGACCGCGCGATCCTCGTCCAGTGCGACGAAGAACTGCAGCCGCTCGCCGTCGCCAAGCTGTTGAAGGCGCTCGTCGACAAGGAGGCCCCGGGCCTCGTCATCCTCGGCAAGCAGGCGATCGACGACGACTGCAACCAGACCGGCCAGATGCTGGCGGCGCTCTGCGACCTGCCGCAGGCGACGTTCGCTTCGAAGATCGAGGTCTCCGGCGAGACCGCCAACGTCACCCGCGAGGTCGACGGCGGCCTCGAGACGCTCAAGGTCAAGCTGCCGGCGGTCGTCACGACCGACCTGCGGCTGAACGAGCCGCGCTACGTGACGTTGCCCAACATCATGAAGGCGAAGAAGAAGCAGATGGACATCGTCAAGCCTGCCGACCTCGGGGTCGACATCAAGGCGCATCTGAAGATCCTGAAGGTGAGCGAGCCGCCAAAGCGCGGCGCCGGGGTCAAGGTGCCTGACGTTGCGACGCTCGTCGCCAAGCTCAAGACTGAAGCGAAGGTGCTCTAGCCATGGCCGAGATCAACGCGCTCGTCGTCGCCGAGCACGACAACGCCGGCGTTCGCCCGGCGACCCTCAACACCGTCACCGCCGCGGCGCAGCTCGGCGGCCAGGTCCATGTCCTCATCGCGGGCAGCGGATCGTCGGGCGCCGCGGCTGCCGCTGCCGCGATCGCCGGCGTGGCCAAGGTCCTGCACGCCGACGCCGAGATCTTCGCGCACGGCCTGGCCGAGAACGTCGCTGCGCAGGTGATCGCGCTTGCCGGCGGCTACAGCCACATCCTGTTCGCCGCGACGGCATCGGGCAAGAACATCTCGCCGCGTGTCGCCGCCAAGCTCGACGTCGGCCAGATCTCCGACATCACGAAGGTCGTCTCGCCCGACACGTTCGAGCGGCCGATCTACGCCGGCAACGCGATCGCCACGGTGCAGAGCCTCGATCCGGTCCGAGTGATCACGGTGCGGACGACCGGTTTCGATCCGGCCGCAGCGACCGGCGGGTCTGCCGCGGTCGAGCCGGTGCAGCCGGTCGCCGATGCCGGCAAGGCGAGCTTCGTCGGCGCCGAGATCGCCAGGAACGACAGGCCGGAGCTGACGTCGGCCAAGGTCATCGTCTCGGGCGGCCGCGCGCTCGGCTCGAGCGAGAAGTTCAACGAGGTGCTGACGCCGCTCGCCGACAAGCTCGGCGCCGCGCTCGGAGCGAGCCGCGCCGCGGTCGACGCCGGCTACGCGCCGAACGATTGGCAGGTCGGCCAGACCGGCAAGATCGTCGCGCCGCAGCTGTACGTCGCGATCGGCATCAGCGGCGCGATCCAGCACCTTGCCGGCATGAAGGACTCGAAGGTCATCGTCGCGATCAACAAAGACCCCGAGGCGCCGATCTTCAGCGTCGCCGACTACGGCCTCGAGCAGGATCTATTCACCGCCATCCCCGAGCTCGTCAAGGCGCTTTGACGCCGGCGAGCCTTCACGTGCGACAGCCCGTCGGCCGCTGAACCGGTTGGCGGGCTTTTTCTCGCCGCGCTGCGCGAGCAGGCGGCGGCCGGAGAAACACCATGAGCTACATCGCCCCCGTCAACGACATGCTGTTCTGCATGAAGGAGCTCGCTGATCTCGAGGCGATCGCAAGGTTGCCCGGCTTCGAGGAGGCCGGCCTCGACACCGCGGAGGCGGTGCTCCACGAATGCGCGCGCTTCTGCCAGGAGGTGCTCGCACCGCTCAACCGCGAAGGCGACGTCCGGCCTTCGACCTGGAAGAACGGCGTCGTGACGACGACGCCGGGGTTCAAGGAGGCGTTCCGGCAGTTCGGCGAAGGTGGCTGGCAAGGGCTGCAGCACCCGGCGGAGTACGGCGGGCAAGGGTTGCCGAAGACGATCGGCGCCGCCTGCATCGAGATGATCAACAGCGCCAACCTGAGCTTCTCGCTCTGTCCATTGCTGACCGACGGCGCGATCGAGGCGCTCCTGACCGCCGGCACGCGCGAGCAGCAGGCGGGTTTCATCCCGAAGATGATCTCGGGCGAATGGACCGGGACGATGAACCTGACCGAGCCCCAGGCGGGCTCCGATCTGGCGCTCGTGCGCTCGCGCGCCGAACCGCTCGGCGACGGTCGCTACAAGATCTTCGGCACCAAGATCTTCATCACCTACGGTGAGCATGACATGGCCGAGAACATCCTGCATCTCGTGCTGGCGCGGATCTCGGGGGCGCCCGAAGGCGTCAAGGGCATCAGCCTGTTCCTGGTCCCGAAGTTCCTCGTCAACGCCGATGGCTCACCCGGCGCGCGCAACGATGTCTGGTGCGTCAGCATCGAGCACAAGCTCGGCATCAAGGCCAGTCCGACAGCGGTGCTGCAATTCGGCGACCAGGGCGGCGCCGGCCTCGACGGGCCGGGCGCGATCGGCACCTTGGTGGGCGGCGAGAACCGCGGCCTCGAGGCGATGTTCATCATGATGAACGCGGCCCGCTACGCAGTCGGAATGCAGGGCATCGCCATCGCCGAGCGGGCTTATCAGCAGGCGGCGGCGTTCGCCAAGGAACGAGTCCAGTCGCGGCCCGTCGACGGCTCGGTCGCCGGCAGCGCGACGATCATCCACCACCCCGATGTGCGTCGCATGCTGATGACGATGCGCGCCTATACCGAAGGCTGCCGGGCGCTGGCGATGGTCGCCGCGGCCGCGTTCGACGCTGCCCACCGCGACGAGGACGCCGACGCCCGGCGCGAGAACCAGGCTTTCTACGAATTCCTGGTGCCGCTCGTGAAGGGCTACAGCACCGAGATGAGCATCGAGGTCGCAAGCATCGGCGTCCAGGTCCACGGCGGCATGGGCTTCATCGAGGAGACCGGCGCGGCGCAGCACCTGCGCGACGCGCGAATCCTGACGATCTACGAGGGGACGACCGCGATCCAGGCGAACGACCTCGTCGGCCGCAAGACCGCGCGCGACGGCGGCCGGGTCGCGCGCGGCATCGCCCAGCGCATCGCCGCGACCGAGGCCGACCTCGCGACCAGCAGCAGCGACGCCGCACGCTCGTTGCGGAAGCGCCTGGCGGCGGGCCGCCAGGCGTTCGAGCAGGTCGTCGACTTCGTCGTCGCCGAAAGCAAGGACAACCCGAACGCCGCCTTCGCCGGCTCGGTGCCCTACCTCCTGCTTGCCGGCAACGTGATGGCCGGCTGGCAGATGGCGCGCGCGTTGCTCGCTGCCGAGCGCCTGCTCGCGGCGCACGAAGGCGACAGCGCCTTCCTCGCCGCCAAGGTGGTGACGGCGCGCTTCTACGCCGAGCACCTGCTGAGCAAGGCGCCGGCGCAGCGCGACGCGATCGTCGACGGCGCCACCAGCGTGACGGCGATGCCGCTCGACGCGTTCTGAGCGCCCGGCCTCCACCAAGCGATCCGATGCCGCTGCCTGCAGTCCTGCGCCGCGTTCCGCTGCCGATCATCGGCGCGCCGCTCTTCATCGTCAGCAATCCGAAGCTCGTGATCGCGCAGTGCATCGCAGGGGTCGTCGGCTCGATGCCGGCGCTGAACGCGCGTCCCGCCGAGCAGCTCGACGAGTGGCTGGCCGAGATCACCGAAGCGCTCGCGGCGCACGACCGCGGCCATCCCGACCGACCGGCAGCGCCGTTCGCGATCAACCAGATCGTCCACAGGAGCAACGACCGCCTCGATCACGACCTCGCGATGTGCGAGAAGTACAAGGTGCCGATTGTCATCACCTCGCTCGGCGCGCGCACCGACGTCAACGACGCGGTGCACCGCTGGGGTGGGATCGTGATGCACGACATCATCAACAACACGTTCGCACAGAAGGCGATCGAGAAGGGCGCCGATGGCCTGATCGCGGTCGCTGCCGGGGCCGGCGGCCACGCCGGGGTGAAGAGCCCGTTCGCGCTCGTCGCCGAAATCCGGCGCTGGTTCGCCGGACCGCTCGCGCTCTCGGGGGCGATCTCGAGCGGCAGCGCCGTCCTTGCGGCGCAGGCGATGGGCGCCGACTTCGCCTACATCGGCTCGGCGTTCATCGCCACCGAGGAAGCGCGCGCGGTCGACGCCTACAAGGCGATGATCGTCGCCAGCTCGAGCGACGACATCGTCTACACGAGCCTGTTCACCGGCGTCCACGGCAACTACCTGAAGGGCTCGATCAAGAGCGCCGGCCTCGACCCGGATCGGCTGCCGGCCAGCGAGCCGAGCAAGATGGACTTCGGCGGCGACTCGACTGCACGCAAGGCGTGGAAGGACATCTGGGGCTGCGGCCAGGGTATCGGCGCGATCGAGGGAGTCGTCCCGGCCCGCGAGCTGGTCGCCCGGCTGGCGCGCGAGTACGCCGCCGCGCGTGCGAAGTTCGCGCCCGAGCGCTCGACCCTTGCGGCGTGACGGGCACATGCCGGTGCTACAGTCCCTCGTGACCTGAAGGTCCTTCCCGGCGTCTGCGCCATGAGCGCAGCCGGGTCGCTAGTCCGCGAATCGGCGAAGCCGGAGCGCGGAGGGTTTCAGACGAACCCACTGCAGTGCCGGAAACCGGCACGAAAGGTGAGCGAGATGATGCAGGAAAACAGGGCGAGCTCGTACCTGTTCGGCGGCAACGCGCCGTACGTCGAGGAGCTGTACGAAGCCTATCTCGACAACCCCGGATCCGTCCCCGACAAGTGGCGCGCGTACTTCGACGCGCTGCAGAACGTTCCTGCCGCCGACGGCTCGTCTTCGAAGGACATTGCGCACGCTCCCGTCGTCGAGTCGTTCGCGCAGCGCGCCAAGGCGAACACGTTCGGCAACCGGGCGTCGAGCGAAGACCTCGCCGTCGCCAGAAAGCAGGTCTACGTCCAGTCGCTGATCGCCGCCTACCGTTCGCTCGGCGCGCGCTGGGCCGACCTCGACCCGCTGAAGCGCCAGGAGCGGCCGAAGATCCCCGAGCTCGAGCCGGCGTTCTACGATCTCACCGAAGCCGACATGGACATGGTGTTCAGCGCGACGAACACCTACTTCACGACCGACGAGCAGATGACGCTGCGCGAGATCGTGCAGGCGTTGCGCGAGACCTACTGCGGCACGATCGGCGCCGAATACATGCATTGCACCGAGCCGACCGAGAAGCGCTGGTGGCAGCAACGGCTCGAATCGATTCGCGCCAAGCCGGCGCTCACGCGCGAGGAAAAGATTCATGTCCTCGAGCGGCTCACCGCCGCCGAAGGGCTCGAGCGCTACCTGCACACCAAATACGTCGGCCAGAAGCGCTTCTCGCTCGAAGGCGGCGAGAGCTTCATCGCCTCGATGGACGAATTCATCCAGCGCGCCGGCGGCCGCGGCGTGCAGGAGATCGTCATCGGGATGGCCCACCGCGGCCGTCTCAACGTTCTCGTCAACACGCTCGGCAAGATGCCGAAGGATCTGTTCGCCGAGTTCGACCATACGGCGCCCGAGAACCTGCCGTCGGGCGACGTCAAGTACCACCAGGGGTTCTCGAGCGACATCACGACGCCGGGCGGCCCCGTCCACCTCAGCCTGTCGTTCAACCCGTCGCATCTCGAGATCGTCAACCCGGTCGTCGAGGGATCGGTGAAGGCGCGCCTCGACCGCCGCGGCGACACCGAAGGCGATACCGTGCTGCCGGTGATCGTCCACGGCGACGCCGCCTTCGCCGGGCAGGGCGTCGTGATGGAGACGCTCGCCCTGGCGCAGACGCGCGGCTACTACACGGGCGGCACCGTCCACATCGTCATCAACAACCAGATCGGCTTCACGACGTCGGATCCGCGCGACTCGCGTTCGACGCTGTACTGCACCGACGTCGTCAAGATGATCGAAGCGCCCGTGCTGCACGTGAACAGCGACGACCCGGAGGCCGTCGTTCTCAGCAGCCAGCTGGCGCTCGACTATCGGCAGGAGTTCAACAAGGACGTCGTCGTCGACATCGTCTGCTTCCGCAAGCTCGGCCACAACGAGCAGGACACGCCGGCGATGACGCAGCCGCTGATGTACAAGAAGATCGCGGCGCACCCTGGGACGCGCAAGCTCTACGGCGACAAGCTGGTCGCGCAGAACGTGCTGCCGCTCGACGGTCCGGATGCCATGGTCAAGTCGACGCGCGCCGCGCTCGACGCCGGCAAGAGCAGCTACGACCCGGTGCTGACGAACTACAAGAGCAAGTACGCGGTCGACTGGGCGCCGTTCCTCGGCCGGAAGTGGACCGACACCGCCGACACGGCGCTGCCGGTCAGCGAGCTGAAGCGCCTCGCCGAGCGGATCACGACCGTGCCGCCGGACTTCAAGGTGCACCCGCTGGTCGAGAAGGTCCTCGCCGACCGTGCCGCGATGGGACGCGGCGAGATGAACGTCGACTGGGGCATGGGCGAGCACCTCGCCTTCGCGTCGCTCGTCGCGAGCGGCTACGCCGTCCGGCTCTCCGGCGAAGACTCCGCGCGCGGCACGTTCACGCACCGCCATGCCGTCCTCCACGACCAGAACCGCGAGAAGTGGAACGAGGGCACCTACACGCCGCTCCAGCACGCCGCCGACGGCCAGGCGCCCTTCGTCGTCATCGATTCGCTGCTCTCGGAGGAGGCGGTGCTCGGCTTCGAGTACGGCTATGCCAGCGCCGAGCCGAACACGCTCGTCATCTGGGAGGCGCAGTTCGGCGACTTCGTCAATGGCGCCCAGGTCGTGATCGACCAGTTCATCGCCTCCGGCGAGGTCAAGTGGGGCCGTGCCAACGGGCTGACGCTGATGCTGCCGCACGGCTATGAAGGGCAGGGGCCGGAGCACTCCTCGGCGCGCCTCGAGCGCTTCATGCAGCTCTCGGCCGACAACAACATGCAGGTCGTCCAGCCGACTTCGGCGAGCCAGATCTTCCACGTCCTGCGCCGCCAGATGGTGCGGATGTTCAGGAAGCCCCTGATCATCATGACGCCGAAGTCGCTGCTGCGCGCCAAGGACGCCGCCTCGCCGCTCACCGACTTCACCAGGGGCGAGTTCAAGACCGTGATCGGCGAGCAGAGCGCCGACGTCAACCCCGAGCGCGTCAAGCGGCTGATCGCGTGCTCGGGCAAGGTCTACTACGACCTCGCCCGCACCCGGGCCGAGCGGAAGAACGACGTCGCGCTCGCGCGCGTCGAGCAGCTCTATCCGTTTCCGCACAAGGCGTTCGCGGCCGAGCTCAAGAAGTATCCGAACCTCGCCGAGGTCGTCTGGTGCCAGGACGAGCCGCAGAACCAGGGCGCCTGGTTCTTCGTCCAGCACTACATCCACGAGAACATGAGCGAAGGCCAGCGCCTCGGCTATGCCGGCCGTGCGCCGTCGGCGTCGCCGGCGGTCGGCTACGCCCACCTACACCAGGAGCAGCAGAAGGCGCTCCTCGAGCAGGCGTTCGGCAAGCTGAAGGGCTTCGTCCTGACGAAATGAGGCGCTGACGGCGAGAACAACAAGGCCATCGACATGTCATTGATCGAAGTGAAGGTTCCGCAGCTGTCGGAATCGGTGAGCGAAGCGACGCTCCTGCAGTGGAAGAAGAAGCCCGGCCAGGCGGTCGAGATGGACGAGATCCTGGTCGAGATCGAGACCGACAAGGTCGTCCTCGAGGTGCCCGCTCCCGCCTCTGGCGTGCTGGCCCAGATCATCAAGGACGATGGCGACAGCTGCGTCAGCGAGGAGGTGATCGCCAAGGTCGACACCGAGGGCAAGGAAGCCGTCTCGGAAGCGATGCAGATCCAGAGCGTTCCCGAGGCCGAGCCGGCGCCCGGCGCGAAGCCCGGACTCGCAGCCGACGTCGCGGCGATGGCAGCGGTCAAGAGCGAGGTCGCGATGCCCGCGGCCGCCAAGCTGATGGCCGAGCACGATCTACCAGTGGGATCGGTCCAGGGCACCGGCAAAGGCGGACGCGTCACCAAGGGCGACGTTCTCGAAGCCCTCGGCTCCGGCGGTGCCGGCAAGCCCGCCGCTGCCGCGCCGGTGCCGGCGCCGGCTGCCGCACGTGCGCCATCGCCTTCGCCGGCGCCCGCCGCCGCCCGGTCGTTGCCAGCGGTGGCGGCGCCGGTGGCCATGAATCTCGGCGACCGCCCCGAGCAGCGGGTGCCGATGAGCCGGCTGCGCGCCCGCATCGCCGAGCGGCTGCTGCAGTCGCAGTCGACCAACGCGATCCTGACCACGTTCAACGAAGTGAACATGGCGCCGGTGATCGAGATGAGAAAGCGTTTCCAGGACAGGTTCGAGAAGGAGCACGGCGTCAAGATCGGCTTCATGAGCTTCTTCGTGAAGGCTGCCCTCGCGGCGCTGAAGCGCTATCCGATCATCAACGCGTCGGTCGACGGCAACGACATCGTCTATCACGGCTACTTCGACATCGGCATCGCCGTCGGCTCGCCGCGCGGCCTGGTGGTGCCGATCCTGCGCAACGCCGACCAGATGAGCTTCGCCGACATCGAGAAGAAGATCGCCGAGTTCGGCCAGAAGGCCAAGGACGCAAAGCTCGCACTCGAAGACCTGACCGGCGGCACGTTCTCGATCTCGAACGGCGGCGTCTTCGGCTCGATGCTGTCGACGCCGATCATCAACCCACCGCAGTCGGCGATCCTCGGCGTCCACGCGACCAAGGACCGGGCGGTGGTCGAGGGCGGCCAGATCGTCGTCCGGCCGATGAACTATCTCGCGATGTCGTACGACCATCGCATCATCGACGGTCGCGAGGCGGTGCTCGGCCTGGTCGCGATGAAGGAAGCGCTCGAGGATCCCGCGCGGCTCCTGTTCGACATCTGAGATGCCTGCCTTCGACGTCGTCGTCATCGGCGCCGGTCCGGCCGGCTACATCGCCGCGATCCGTGCCGCGCAGCTCGGCTTTTCCGTCGCCTGCATCGACGAGTGGAAGAACGACAAGGGCGGCCCCGCGCCTGGCGGCACCTGCACCAACGTCGGCTGCATCCCGTCGAAGGCGCTGCTGCAGTCGTCGGAGAACTTCGAGCACGCCGGCCATCAGTTCGCCGAGCACGGCATTGGCGTCGCCGGGTTGACGATCGATGTCCAGAAGATGATGGCGAGGAAGCAGGCGGTCGTGAAGCAGAACAACGACGGCATCCTCTATCTCTTCAAGAAGAACAAGGTGGTGTTCTTCCACGGCCGCGGCGCGTTCGCCGGCCGCGGCGACGACGGCGCCTGGCAGATCGCGGTCGCTGGCGCCAAGCCGGAGACGATCGCCGGCAAGCATGTCGTCGTTGCGACCGGGTCGAACCCGCGGCCGCTCCCGGGTGCGCCGTTCGACGAGAAGACGATCCTGTCCAACGACGGCGCGCTCGCGATCGGCGCGGTGCCGAAGACGCTCGGCATCGTCGGCGCCGGCGTCGTCGGCCTCGAGATGGGCTCGGTCTGGCGGCGGCTCGGCGCCGACGTCACGATCCTCGAGGCGCTGCCCGAGTTCCTCGGCGCGGTCGACACGCAGGTGGCAGCGGAGGCGAAGAAGACGTTCACGCGGCAGGGCCTGAAGATCGCTCTCGGCGTCAGGATCGACAAGGTCGAGAGCGGCAGCGCCGGCGTCCGCGTCGCCTTTGCCGACGCCGCGGGCAAGCCCCAGTCGCTCGCCTGCGACAAGCTCGTCGTCTCGATCGGCCGGGTGCCGAACACGAACGGTCTCGGTGCCGCCGCGGTCGGCCTCGCGCTCGACGAGCGCGGCTTCGTCAAGGTCGACGACGACTGCCGCAGCAACCTCGACAACGTCTGGGCGATCGGCGACGTCGTGCGCGGGCCCATGCTCGCGCACAAGGGCGAGGAAGAGGGCGTCGCCGTCGCGGAGCGGATCGCCGGACAGAAGCCCCACGTCGACTTCAATACCGTTCCCTGGGTCATCTACACGAGCCCCGAGATCGCTTGGGTCGGCCAGACCGAGCAGCAGCTGAAGGCTGCGGGCCGCGAGGTCCGCTCCGGATCGTTTCCGTTCATGGCCAATGGTCGGGCGCGTGCGCTCGGCGACACCGGTGGCTTCGTCAAGGTCATCGCCGACGCGAAGACCGACGAGATCCTCGGCGTCCACGCGATCGGGCCGATGGTGTCGGAGCTGATCGCCGAGGCCGTCGTCGCGATGGAATTCAAGGCATCGGCCGAGGACATCGGCCGGATCTGCCACGCCCATCCGAGCCTCTCGGAGGCGACCAAGGAGGCAGCGCTCGCGGTCGACAAGCGGGCGCTGAACTTCTAGATCGCCGCCAGGTGGGGGTCCGCCAGCTCTACGAGCAGACGCTCGCCGAACGCGGCTATCGCACTGATTCCGCACAGCTGCGCGCGCTCGACTCGCTCGAACGCTGCGAGCAGGAGTGGGCCGACTACAAGGCGCGCCGTTCGAACGCGCTCACCAAGCTGATCGCGCGGCCGCCGATCCCGCGCGGCGTCTATCTCTGGGGCGGCGTCGGCCGCGGCAAGAGCTTCCTGATGGATTGCTTCTTCAGCGCGCTGCCGCTGCAGCGCAAGACCCGGCTGCACTTCCACGAGTTCATGCGCGAGGTGCACCGCGAGCTCACCGAGATGCAGGGCACGAGCGACCCGCTGCAGCATCTCGGCGCGAGCATCTCCCGTCGCTTTCGCCTGATCTGCCTCGACGAATTCCATGTCGCCGACATCACCGACGCACTGATCCTGCACCGCCTGCTCGAGTCGCTGTTCGCCCACCGCGTCAGCATCGTCACGACGTCGAACTTGCCGCCGGACGGCCTGTACCCCAACGGCTTGCATCGCGAGCGCATGCTGCCGGCGATCGAGCTGCTGAAGGAGCACCTCGAGGTCGTCGGCGTCGACGGTCCGACCGACTATCGGCAGGCGACGCTGCAGGCGGTCGAGCTCTACCACTCGCCGCTCGGCCCAGCCGCCGACGCCGCGATGAACGAGACGTTCGAGCGCCTCGCCGAGGCGAAGGACGAGAGCCCGGTCCTCAGGATCGAGCACCGCGAGATCCGCGCCCGCCGCCGCGCCGGCGGCGTCGTCTGGTTCGACTTCCGCGAGCTGTGCGGCGGCCCTCGGTCGCAAAACGACTACCTCGAGCTCGCGACCCAGTTCCACACGCTGCTGCTCTCGGGCGTGCCCCAGATGTCGCCGCGGCTGGCGTCGGAGGCGCGCCGGTTTACCTGGCTGGTCGACATCCTCTACGACCGGCGGGTCAAGCTGATCGTGTCGGCCGCGGTCGAGCCCGAGGCGTTGTACACGGAGGGGCCGCTCGTGCACGAGTTCCCTCGCACGGTCTCGCGGCTGCGCGAGATGCGATCGGCCGAGTTCCTCGCCGAGGCACGTCGCAGCGTCGACACATCGCTGACATGAAGGCATCGCGCATCCGGCCAATCTTCCTTGCTGTGCTCGGGTCGGCGACGGCGTTCGTCGACCCGGCCGGCGCCGAGGAGAGCGAGCGGGCCGGGATCGCCAACGAGCGCGCCGCGATCGAGGCGCGCTATGCCGAGCGCGAGCGCGAATGCCGTGAGCGCTTCGTCGTCACCTCATGCGTCGACGCTGCCAGGCGTGACCGCCGCAGCGGTCTGGACGCATTGCGCGCCCGGCAGCTGAGGCTCGACGAGAAAGAGCGCCACGAGCGCGCAGCGCAGCGCAGTGCCGAGCTGGCCGCGAAGGCGGCCGACGATGCCCGGCGCGATCAGGAACGTGCGGCGCGCGCTGCGTCGTCGCCGGGTTCGCCAACGGCTGCAGCGCAAAAGCCACTCGTGCCACGCCCTGGAGACGCTCCGGCGGCCGATCGGCCACCGCACGAGGGCCGCGACCGGCCGCTCCCGCCCGCCGAGCGGCTCGGCATCCAGCCGACCCCGCGTGCCGGGGAGGCCGAGCGTCGCGTCCGCGAGGAGGCCAGCCGGGCGAGCTACGAAGCGCGCCAGCGCGAGGCAGATCAACATCGTCGCGAGGCGATGGCAAAGGCGGCGCTGCGGTCGCAGTCGGGAAAGCCCGCGGCGCCGCTGCCGGTTCCGGGGTCGTCGGCGCCGCGCTGAACGCGGCTCGCCTCAGGAGAGCTGCTCGACCCGGACCAGCGCGAGCGAGAGGTTGTCGCCCGACCCGCGCGCGCGCTGGCGCGCCTTGCCGACGAGCATCTCGGTCGCTTCGCGCGGCGGCAGCGCGTGGACGATCGCGCCGAGCTCGCGCGGCGTGAAGTAGTGCCAGAGGCCATCGCTGCACGACAGCACGCTGTCGCCGATCTCGAGGCGGTCGATGTGCTTCTGCGACAGCGGCGGGTCCTGGAACGTGCCGAGGCAGCCGGTCAGGAGGTTCGACTGCGGGTGGCTGTTCGCCTCCTCCTCGGAGATCTGGCGCTCGTCGACCAGCCGCTGCACGTACGAGTGATCGATCGAGCGGCTGACCATCTCGGCGTTGCGGAAGTGGTAGATCCGAGAGTCGCCGGCATGGACGTACTCGCACTCGCGGGTCGGGCTGATCAGGAACGCCGCGATCGTGCTGTGCGGCTCCTCCTCCGAGGTGATCGCCGTCAGCTTGATCATCAGGTGCGCCTCGAGAACGAGCTGCTTGAGCGCTTCGGCGGGGTCGTCGCGGGTCGGCGAGTAGCGCTCGAACAGCTGCTGCGCGGTGAGGAGGACCTGGTCGGCCGCCTTGCGGCCCCCGCTCTTGCCGCCCATCCCGTCGGCCAGGACTCCCATGACGCAGCCGGGGACGCGGGCATGTGGGAGGATCTGCACCTGGTCCTGCTGATAGGCGCGGTCGCCCCGGTGGATACCGGTCGTCGCGGACAGCCGGTAACCGAGGCTCGAAGTACTCATGGCCGAAAACTATAATCGGTTTGATACTGCGCCAAGGGTCCAAAACCGCGAACTAGTCGCGTGTCGGAGCTGTCCATGGACGACGATTTGCACTCCCTGCCGCGTCTGCTGATCGAGCTCCGAATGGAGCACGCCGATCTCGACGATCTGATCGATCGTGCCTTGCTGGACGCGACCACCGACGACCTCACCTTGCGTCGATTGAAGAAGCGACGGCTGATCCTGCGCGACAAGATCACTCGCATCGAGTCGGAGCTCGAGCCGCTCAGGCCGGCATGACGTTGCCGGCGGCCGCGCGGCAGCCGTCGTCGACGTCGTTGCACGACACCGTAGGGCGCGCGCTCGGCAACGCCGGTGCGCTCGCCGCGGTCGATCCGAATCACGTCGAACGTGCCGTCCAGCGCGACATGGCAGCGGCGGTGGCGACTGCGATCGAGGAGCGCAGCGCGCTCGTCGTCGAAGCCGGCACCGGCGTCGGCAAGACCTTCGCCTATCTCGTGCCGGCGCTGCTGAGCGGGGCGCGCACGCTGCTCAGCACCGCGACCAAGACACTGCAGGATCAGCTCTTCGTTCGCGACCTGCCGCGCCTGCGCAATGCGCTCGAGCTGCCCGTGACGGTCGCGTTGCTGAAGGGCCGCTCGAGCTATCTCTGCCTGCACCGGCTCGCGAGCGCGCGCCACGACGCGCAGCTGCCGGATCGCACCGCCGTCCGTGCACTGGCCAAGGTGGAGGCGTGGGCGCAGACGACGACGAGCGGCGACCTTGCCGAGCTCGCCGGTCTCGACGAGCGCAGCAGCATCATTCCGCTGGTCACGTCGTCGCGCGAGAACTGCCTCGGAGCAGAGTGCCCCGAGCATCGTCGCTGCCACGTGATGAAGGCGCGTCGCGAAGCCATGCTGGCCGACATCGTCGTCGTCAACCACCATCTCTTCTTCGCCGACATGGCGCTGCGCGACAGCGGCGTCGCCGAGCTGCTGCCGAGCGTCGAGGTCGCGATCTTCGACGAGGCGCATCAGCTCGCCGAGGCCGGCGTGCAGTTCCTCGGCACGACTCTCGGCTCGGCGCAGCTGATCGACTTCGCGCGCGACGTGCTCGCCGTGGGGTTGCAGCAAGCGCGCGGCCTCGTGCCGTGGCAGGAGCTCGCCGCAGCGTGCGACCACGCGGCTCGCGAGCTGCGCATCGCGGCCCACGGCAACGTCCGCGAGCCGCGCGGCGGCAGCGTCAAGCTGCGCTGGGCCGAGCGTCGTGATGACGAAGCGTTCGTGGCCGCACTGGCGCGGATCGCCGCTGCCTGCGAGGGCGCTGCCGAGGCGCTCGCGACCGTGAGCGAGCTCGGCCCCGACTTCGTTCGCCTGCACGAGCGCGCCCTTCGGCTCGCCGCGCTCGCGGCAGGCTTCGGCGATCGCCCGCAAGCCGGGCAGATCCGCTGGATCGACCTGCTTGCTCACCAGGTCCGCCTGGTCGAGTCGCCGCTCGACATTCGCGACGCCCTCGGCGAGCAGATGGCGAGCAGCTCGAAAGCCTGGATCTTCACTTCGGCGACGCTCGGCGATGACGAGCGGCTCGCCTGGTTCACCGAGCCGGCCGGCCTCGAAGCGGCACGCATCGTCCGCCTCGGCAGCCCGTTCGACTACGGCGCGAACGCCCGCCTTTTCGTGCCCCGGGTTTTTCCGAAACCGAGCGAGCCCGGCCACGCCGAGGCCGTCGCGGGGCTCGCCGGACGCTGCGCGAAGGCGCTCGGCGGTCGCACCTTCGTGCTGACGACGACGCTGCGATCGCTGCACGCGGTCGGTGCCCAGCTGCGCGCCGCCTTCGATGTCGACGGCGAGGCGATCGAAGTGCTCGTCCAGGGTCAGGGATCCAAGCGCGAGCTGATGCAGCGCTTCCTCGCCGCCGAGCGCGCCGTCCTCGTCGGTTCACAGAGCTTCTGGGAGGGCGTCGATGTTCCCGGGGAGGCGCTGCAGTGCGTCGTCATCGACAAGCTGCCGTTCCCGCCCCCGAACGATCCGCTCGTCGAGGCGCGTGTGCAGCGCCTCGAAGGCGAGGGCCGCAACGCCTTCGCCGAATATTTCGTCGCCGAAGCCGCGGTCGCGCTGAAGCAGGGCGCGGGGCGCCTCATCCGCAGCGAAACCGATCGCGGCTTGCTCGTCGTCTGCGACCCGCGGATGGCGACGATGGCGTACGGGCGACGCCTGTTCGCCGCGTTGCCGCCGATGACGCGCGTGGCCGACGAGGCGGAGGCGATCGCCTGGTTGCGCGAGCTTCGGTCGATCGCCGCGGCGAGCTAGCGCCGGCCGGCGTTCACCACAGCTGCCACCATGGCGTCTTGCGGCGACCCATCAGGTCGACGTCGGCCGTCGCGCTTGGGTAGTTCGTCTTCAGGACCCGCGTCGCGTCGTCGCGCAACTCGACCAGGCCGAGCTTGTCGTAACTCTGCGCGAGGATGATCAGCGCCTCCTCGGTCGCCGGCGAGCGCTGGAATTCCTGGACCGTCTGCTGGGCGCGGTTGGCGGCGGCGACGTAGGCACCGCGGCGCAGGTAGTAGCGCGCGACGTGGACCTCGTAGGCGGCGAGCGAATTGACGATGTAGTTCATGCGCACGCGGGCGTCGTCGGCGTACGGCGACTGCGGGAACTGCTCGGTCAGCTGCCGGAACGATTGGTACGAGTCGCGCGAGGCCTGCTGGTCGCGCTCGGACAGATCCTGGCTCGCCAGGTTGCCGAGCAGGCCGAGGTTGTCGTTGAAGTTGACGAGGCCCTGCAGGTAGAGCGCATAGTCGAGCGCGGGGCTCGTCGGGTGCAGCTTGATGAAGCGCTCGAGCGTCGACAGGGCCTGCGCCTTCTCGCCGCTCTTCCAGAGGTAGTAAGCGCGCTCGATCTGCGCCTGCTGGGCGAGGATGGTTCCGGCCGCCCGGCCCTCGAGGCGCTCGTAGAGCTTGACCGCCTTCTCGTAGTTGCCGGCCGCCGCTTCTTCCTTGGCTTCGGTGTAGAGCCGCTCGGCAGTCCAGCGCGAGGTTTCGTCACGGCCCGGCGTGTCGCAGCCGGCGACGAGCGCGGCCGCGATCGAGATCGCCGACACTGCGGCTCGCAGGCGTGGGGATATTGGATTCGTTCTCATGCAATAACAGGGCAGAGTGGCGCGGCGCCATAGCAGAGAGCGCGTCGCTCGGAGCCGGATCTTATATGGCCGATGGTTCCCTTTTCGGACACGATGTGATCGCCGCGGCCGACGCCGATGGCGACGATGCCGACGACACCGCGGTCGAGGAGAGGGTGGCGACGGTCGCCGCGAGTCACCATGGCGAGCGGCTCGACAAGGCGATCGTCGCCTTCGTTCCGGAGTTCTCGCGCAACCACCTCCAGCAGCTGATCCGCTCGGGATTCGTCGCCGTCGACGATGCGCCGGTGGCGAGCCCCGCGCATCGCGTCCGTGCCGGCCAGCGCGTTGCGGTCCGCCTGCAGCCAACCGCGGAGAGCCGTGCCTACCGCGCCGAGTCGCTGCCGCTCGCCGTTGTCCACGAGGACAGCGACGTGCTCGTGATCGACAAGGCGGCTGGCATGGTCGTCCACCCGGCGGCAGGCAACTGGTCGGGCACGGTCCTCAATGCCGTGCTGGCGCGCGATCCGGCGAGCGCTGCCTTGCCGCGCGCGGGCATCGTCCACCGTCTCGACAAGGACACCTCCGGGCTGATGGTCATCGGCCGCACTCTTGCCGCGGTGACCGCGCTCAGCCGCGCGATCGCCGCGCGCGAGGTGCAGCGCCGCTATCTGGCGATCGCCCACGGAACGCCGACGCTCGAACGCTGGCCGATCGATGCGCCGATCGGTCGCGATCCCAGGCTGCGGACGCGGATGGCGGTCGTCGCCGCTGGCAAGCCGGCGCGGACCGACGTCGAGTGCGTCGTCGCCGCCGAAGGCTTCGCCGCGCTGCGCTGCACGCTGCACAGCGGCCGCACGCATCAGATTCGCGTTCATCTCGCGAGCGCTGGCATGCCGCTGGTGGGCGATCGCCTGTACGGTGGCGTGCCCGCGCTCGGCATGACCCGTCAGGCGCTGCATGCGCGCGAGCTGGCCTTTGCCCATCCCGGCTCGGGCGAGGCGATGACGTTTCGAGCCGAGCCGCCGAGAGACTTCGCTCACGCCTGGGAACACCTCGTTGCCGGCGGCGGCGGCTGAGGCCTGGGCGGGCGGCCCCGCCTGTCGCTACAATCGGCCATTCCTTTTCGATGCGAGCGGTCCGTGCGGCGCCAAACGCCCCGGCCGGATCGTTCGGCGAGACCATCGAGACGTGACCGCACCCGAGGGTGCGCCCAACCGTGGCAGGGCTTCCTGCCGAACCCGCCGCGTCGCAGGACGCGCCGACAGCCGCGCCGCGACGCGGCCGAGGAATTCATGACGACATGAAGACCCTGGATGCCAAGCGCGTCCTCGAGGCAGCGCTCATTTGCTCGAGTCAGCCGATGGCCTTGCGCGACATGAGCGCGCTGTTCGCCGGCGAGGTCGGCGACGACACCTTGCGGACGCTGCTCGCCGAGCTCGCCGACGAGTGCGAGGACCGCGCCGTCGAGTTGCTCGCGGTCGCGAGCGGCTGGCGCTACCAGACACGACCCGAGATGGCGCGCTACCTGGAACGACTCGATCCGGAACGGCCGCCGCGCTATTCGCGCGCCGTGCTCGAGACGCTTGCCATCATCGCCTATCGCCAGCCGGTGACCCGCGGCGACATCGAGGACATCCGCGGCGTCGCCGTCGCGACCTCGGTGATGAAGCAGCTCGAAGACCGCGGCTGGATCGAGGCGATCGGCTATCGCGAAGCGCCGGGACGTCCGGCGCTGCTGGCGACGACGCGTCAGTTCCTCGACGACCTCGGCCTCGGCTCGCTCGAGCAGCTGCCGACGCTCGACGGCGCCGACGGCGAACCGATCGCCGCACCGGTCGGCAGCGACGGCGTCTCGCAAGGATCGCTTTCGTTCGCCGAGTCCGTGGCCGACGCCGCGGGCGAATCCCCGGCCGCTCATCCGCCGGCCGCCGCCGATGCACTGGAACCGCACGCATGAACGCTCCCGCCGATCCGTCTCAGCCTGTCGAGACCGCCTACGAAGCAGACACGCTGTCGACGTCACCGTCACCATCTGCTGACGTTCCGGCCGCGACGCGCTCCGGCGATGGCGACGACGGCGGCGAAGCAGGCACCGGCGCGCCCCATGGCGAGCGCAGCGGACGTCGACGCAACCGTCGCGACCGCCGTCGTGGCGGCGATCGCGGTGACCGCATCGACGACCGCGGGCCGCGTGCGCTGCCGCCCAATTTCGAAGGGCCGCTGCCGCGCCATCTGCAGCCGTTGGCACCGGTCGAGGCGACCGAGGTCTTCGCACAGGTCCTGTCGGGCGAGTTCGACCACGAAGTCGCCGCCGCGCCCGACGACAGCACCGAGCCGCAGGAAGAGTCGGCCAAACGCGTCCTCGCGCCAGAGCCGGACGCCCCCAAGCTGCACAAGGTGCTTGCGCAGGCCGGCGTCGGCTCGCGCCGCGACATGGAAGACCTGATCGCCGACGGCAAGATCACCGTCAATGGCGAGCCGGCGCACACCGGGCAGCGGATCTCGTTCGGCGACCGCGTCGAAGTCAATGGCAAGCCGGTGCGACTTCGCATCGTGCCGCCGCCGGCGCGCATCATCGCCTACCACAAGCCCTCCGGCGAGATCGTGACCCACGACGACCCGCAGCATCGGCCGACCGTTTTTCGTCGCCTGCCGCGGCTGCAACAGGGCAAATGGCAATCGGTCGGCAGGCTCGACATCAACACCGAGGGCCTGCTTCTCTTCACGACCTCGGGCGGCCTCGCCAACCAGCTGATGCACCCGCGCTTCGGCGTCGAGCGCGAGTACGCAGTCCGCGTCATGGGTCACCTCGACGACGAGGCGCGCGCGAAGCTGCTCGAGGGAGTCGAGATCGACGGTCAGCGCGCGGCCTTCAAGTCGATCGAGAACGGCGGCGGCGAAGGCCTCAACGAGTGGTATCGCGTCGTCATCACCGAAGGCCGCAACCGCGAGGTCAGGAAGCTCTTCGACACTGTCGGCCTCACCGTGAGTCGCCTGATCCGGATCCGCTACGGCACCATCGTCCTGCCGCACGGCCTGAAGCGCGGCGCCTGGGTCGATCTCGACGACAGCGACGTTCGCGCGATCCGCCGCCTGACGAGCGGCAACAACGCCGGCGAGCGCGGCGATGATCGCAGCGACGGCGGCAAGCGTCGCGACGAACAAGGGCAGCGCAACGACCGCGGCGACGACCGCCAGCGGCCGCCCCGGCGCGACGATGTGCGTGCCGAGCAGCGGCCGCCGCCGGCGCGCGCGCAAGACGAGCACGAAGACCGCGACGAGGATGATGATTTCGATCCGAGCCGGATCCCGAACCCACTCCAGCAGACGTTCGACCATCGCTTCGTCCAGGGGCGCCGGATCGGCCCCAACAGCGGCTTCGGCGCCGGCGGCAGCGGTCCTCGTCCCTCGGGCGGCAGCAAGGGCGATCCCAAGCAGCCCGATCCGTTGCAGACCTCGGTCGGCTATATCGGTGCCGACGCCTTTCACCGCAAGAATCGCGGCCGCGGCGGTGGCGGGTACGGCGGGGGTGGCGCTGGCGGTGGCGGCGGTGGCGGTGGCGGTGGCGGCTACGGCGGCGGAGGCCGTCGCGGGCGCTGACGCTGCCCATGGCCGCCCGCGAGCGGCCCCCTAGAATCAAAGGCTTTGCCCAAGGACCCCGGAGAACCAGCCATGGCGGTGGAACGCACCCTCTCGATCATCAAGCCCGACGCGGTGGCGAAGAACGTCATCGGCCAGATCTACTCGCGCTTCGAGGCCGCGGGCCTGAACGTCGTCGCGGCGAAGATGACGCACCTCGCGCGCGCCGAGGCCGAGGCCTTTTATGCCATCCACCGGGGACGGCCGTTCTTCGGCGACCTGGTCTCGTTCATGATCTCGGGGCCGGTGATGATCCAGGTCCTCGAGGGCGAGTCGGCGATCGCGAAGAACCGCCAGCTGATGGGTGCCACCGATCCGAAGAAGGCCGAAGCCGGCACGATCCGGGC
Source organism: Caldimonas sp. (assembly GCA_036496385.1). Lineage (GTDB taxonomy): Bacteria > Pseudomonadota > Gammaproteobacteria > Burkholderiales > Burkholderiaceae_C > Schlegelella_A. Next base: position 41,739 of record DASXLD010000085.1, read on the forward strand.
CGACTTCGCCGCCAGCATCGATGCCAACGCGGTCCACGGCTCCGACGCTGTCGAGACCGCCGCCATCGAGATCGCCTTCTTCTTTCCCGGCATGGATCTGCACAGCCGCTGAGGGGCAGCATCCTGATGGTCAATCTCCTCCAGTTCGACCGCGCCGCGCTCGGCGACTGGTGCGAGCAGCAAGGCGAGCAGGCCTTCCGGGCGACGCAGCTTTTCCGCTGGATTCATCAGCGCGGCGAGAGCGATTTCGCGGCGATGTCGAACCTCGCCCGGACGCTGCGCGACAAGCTGATCGCGACCGCCGAGGTCAAGGCGCTGCCGGTCGCGAGCGAGCAGGTCGCCGGCGACGGCACGATCAAGTGGCTGGTCGACGTCGGCGGCGGCGACGCCGTCGAGACCGTCTTCATTCCCGAGCTCGGTCGCGGCACGCTCTGCATCTCCTCGCAGGCCGGATGCGCAGTCAACTGCCGCTTCTGCGCGACCGGCCACCAGGGATTCAGCCGCAACCTGACGACGGCCGAGATCGTCGCCCAGCTCTGGCACGCCGAGTTCGAGCTGCGCCGCAGGCTCGCCCTGGCGCCGGGCGAACGCGCGATCACCAACGTCGTCATGATGGGCATGGGCGAGCCGCTGCAGAACTACGGCGCGCTGATGCCGGCGCTGCGGGTCATGCTCGATGATCATGGCTACGGCCTGTCGCGCCGCCGGGTGACGGTCTCGACTTCGGGAGTGGTGCCGATGATCGACCGGTTGCGCACCGACTGCCCGGTCGCGCTCGCGGTCTCGCTGCACGCGCCCGACGACGCACTTCGCGACGAGCTGGTGCCGCTGAACCGCAAGTACCCGATCGCCGAGCTGCTCGCGTCGGCGCGGCGCTACCTCGAGCGGGCGCCGCGCGACTTCATCACGATCGAGTACTGCATGCTCGACGCCGTCAACGATTCGCCGGCCCAGGCCCGGGCGTTGCTCGCTCTGTTGCGCGGCGACGGCAGCGCCGAGCGTCCCGGCCTGGCCAGCAAGGTCAACCTGATCCCGTTCAATCCATTCGCGGCGTCGGGCCTGACGCGCTCGCCTGCCGATCGCGTCAGCGCGTTCGCGCGCGTGCTGCAGGACGGCGGCATCGTCACCACCATTCGCAGGACCCGGGGCGACGACATTGCCGCCGCCTGCGGCCAGCTCGCCGGCGAGGTCCAGGACCGGACGCGCGTCGCCGAGCGGCGTGCCCGCGCGACGTCGGTACGGGTTGCAGCGCCGGTCTCGCGGCGGCGCACCGACCGGGCAATCGAGGGGCATCGCTCATGAGGGTTTCCATCCCGGCGAGCGGGCTCCTGCTCGCCCTCGCGGCGGCTGCGTTGATCGCTGCATGCACGACGCAGAACACCGTCGTTCCGGTGAGCGGCGCTCCCGACCGGATCAATCCGACCGAGGAAGCCGACGCCAAGAAGCGCGCTCACGCTCGCCTGGAGCTCGCGTCCGCGTACTTCAGTCGAGGCGAGATGACAACCGCGCTCGACCAGGTCAAGGTCGCGCTCGCCGCCGATCCGCAATACGGCGATGCGTACAACCTGCGCGGGCTCATCTACTCGAGCATGGGCGACCAGCCGCTTGCAGAGGAGAACTTCCGCCAGGCGCTGCAGATCAACCCGCGCGATGCCGACACGATGCACAACTACGGCTGGGTTCTGTGCCAGCAGAAGCGCTACCCCGAGTCGTTCGAGATGTTCCGCCGGGCGCTCGCGGTGCAGCAGTACCGCGGCGCAGCCCGGACGCTGCTCGCCGAGGGCGTTTGCCAGGCGTTCGCCGGTCAGCTTGCCGAGTCGGAGGCGTCGCTGTCGCGCGCATACGAGCTCGATCCGTCGAGCCCCTTCACGGCGACCAACCTCGCCGAGGTCCTGTACCGGCGCGGCGACTTCGAGCGGGCCCGCTTCTATATCCGCCGCGTCAACTCGCAGCCGACCGTTTCCAATGCGCAGACGCTCTGGCTCGCCGCGCGGATCGAGAACAAGCTCGGCAACCACACGGGGGCGTCTGATTTCGGCAACCGGTTGCGCAACCGCTTCCCCGATTCGCGCGAGGCGGCGCTGTTCACGCGTGGCGCCTTCGATGAGTGAGCTGGCCAGGTCCGCTGCCGCGCCGAGCGCCGGCCGACTGCTGCGCGAGGCGCGCGAGCGGCAGGGTCTGCACATCGCCGCTCTCGCGGCGTCGATCAAGGTGGCGCCGAAGAAGCTCGAGCTTCTCGAGGCCGATCGATTCGACGCGCTGCCGGACGCGACCTTCACCCGCGCCCTAGCGCAGACGGTGTGCCGGGCGCTGAAGATCGATCCGGCGGCAGTGCTGACGCTGCTGCCGCCGCCGGCAGGACAACGCCTCGAGCAGGTCGGCGAAGGACTGAATGCACCGTTTCGCGAGCGACCCGGCGTCGGCGCGCAGCGCGAAAGGACGGCGAGCTCGCTCGGACCGCTGTTCTGGGTCACGGTCCTGATCCTCATCGCGGCGATCGGGCTGTACTTCCTTCCCGCCGGGTGGCTCCAGCTCGTCGGCTGGCGCGGCGACGCCGTCAAGCCGGTCACCGCGGCACGCGCAGAGTCGGCGTTGCCGGCGATGACGCCTGCCTCCGGCTCGCTCGTCACGCCGCTGGTCGCCGAGCCGTCGACGCTCGCCGCACCGGCCGGGTCCGACCCGATCCCGCCCGGCGCAGAGCCGGTGCCACGCGCAGCGTCGCCGATCGGCGCTGCGGCTTCGAGTTGAGGTCGACCATGGGCGCACTCGAAGACATCCGAGCCATTCGCGACGACGCCGCGGCGCGCGCCGCCGAGTTCGTCGCTCCGGCGCAGCCGGCGCCGCGCCGCTCGCGCCAGGCGCGCGTCGCCTGGGGCTCGAACGTCGTCACCGTCGGCGGCGATTCACCCGTGCGCGTGCAGTCGATGACCAACACCGACACGGTCGATGCGATCGGCACCGCGATCCAGGTGAAGGAGCTCGCGATCGCCGGCTCGGAGCTTGTCCGCATCACCGTCAACACACCGGAGGCCGCGGCCGCGGTGCCGCACATCCGCGAGCAGCTCGACCGGATGGGTATCGACGTGCCGCTGATCGGCGACTTCCACTACAACGGCCATCGCCTGCTGACCGACTTCCCGGCCTGTGCCGAAGCACTCTCGAAATACCGCATCAACCCGGGCAACGTCGGCAAGGGCGAGAAGCACGATCGCCAGTTCGCGCAGATGGTCGAGGTGGCCGTACGTTACGGCAGGCCGGTCCGGATCGGCGTCAACTGGGGCAGCCTCGACCAGGAGCTGCTCACCGAGCTGATGGACGAGAACGCGAAGCTCGCCGAACCCGAGGAGCCGCGCCAGATCATGTACCGCGCGATCCTGCTGTCGGCGCTCGGCTCGGCGAGGCGCGCCGAGGAGATCGGCCTCGCGCCCGAGCAGATCATCCTCTCGTGCAAGATGTCCGGCGTGCAGGACCTGATCAGCGTCTATCGCGCGCTGGCACGGCGCTCGGACTATCCCCTGCATCTCGGCCTCACCGAAGCCGGCATGGGCACCAAGGGAACGGTCGCATCGACGTCGGCGCTCGCCGTGCTGCTGCAGGAAGGCATCGGCGACACGATCCGCGTGTCCCTCACGCCGCAGCCGGGCGAGGCGCGGACGCAGGAAGTCGTCGTCGCGCTCGAGATCCTGCAGTCGCTCGGCCTGCGTTCGTTCAATCCGAGCGTCACCGCGTGCCCGGGCTGCGGCCGGACGACGAGCACGACCTTCCAGGAGCTCGCCAAGCAGATCGACGACCACCTGCGCGCGCAGATGCCGGTCTGGAAGGCGCGCTATCCCGGCGTCGAGAAGATGAAGGTCGCGGTGATGGGCTGCATCGTCAACGGCCCGGGCGAAAGCAAGCATGCCGACATCGGCATCAGCCTGCCCGGCACCGGCGAAGCGCCGGCGGCGCCGGTCTTCATCGACGGCGAGAAGGCGATGACGCTGCGCGGCGACCACATCGCGCAGGAGTTCCACGCGATCGTCGAGCGCTACATCGAGAAGCGGTTCGGCTGATGCAGAGCCGCGCCGCCGCCGCGCCGTTGCGCGCCGTGAAAGGCATGAACGACCTCCTGCCGCCGGAATCGGCGCGCTGGGAGTGGTTCGAGGACAGGGTGCGGGCGCTGATGCGGCGCTTCGGCTATGCCTACCTGCGAACGCCGATCGTCGAGCCGACCGCGCTCTTCGTCCGCGGCCTCGGCGAGGCGACCGATATCGTCGAGAAGGAGATGTACTCGTTCGTGGACGCGCTGAACGGCGATGCCCTGACGCTGCGCCCGGAGGCCACGGCCGGCGTCGTCCGCGCGATCAACGAGCACTCGTTCCTGCGCGAAGGCGGCAAGCGTCTGTTCTACATCGGGCCGATGTTTCGTCACGAGCGGCCGCAGAAGGGCCGCTACCGCCAGTTCCACCAGGTCGGTGCGGAGGCGATGGGCTTCCCCGGGCCCGACGTCGACGCCGAGCTGATCCTGATGTGCCGGGCGCTGTGGCAGGAGCTCGGCCTGGCTGCCGGCGAGCACGTCCGGCTCGAGATCAACAGCCTCGGCCAGCTCGACGAGCGGCGCGCCCACCGCGCCGCGCTGATCGCCCACTTCGAGGCGAACGCCGATTGCCTCGACGACGACGGCCGCCGCCGCCTGCACACGAACCCGCTTCGCCTGTTCGACAGCAGGCATCCGCCGATGCAGCCGGTGATCGAAGCGGCCCCGCGCCTGAGCGATCACCTCGGCGAGGCATCGCTCGCGCACTTCGCCGGCGTTCGCGCTGCGCTCGACGCCGCCGGCCTCGCTTACCGCATCAATCCGCGACTCGTGCGCGGCCTCGACTACTACAACCTGACCGTGTTCGAGTGGACGACCGACCTCCTCGGTGCGCAGGCGGCGGTCTGCGGCGGTGGTCGCTACGACCCCCTGATCGCCCAGCTCGGCGGCAAGGATGCGCCCGCCGTCGGCTGGGGGATGGGGATCGAGCGCGTGCTGCTGCTGCTCGACGAGATCGAAGTGGCGATGCCGTCGGCAGTGCCCGATGTCTACGCGATCGTGCCCGATGCGAACGCCCTGCCGATCGCGATCGCGGCCTGCGATGCCTTGCGCGCGCTCGGCCTCGCCGTCGTGATGCACGCGGCCGGCAGCGACGGCTGGGCCAGCATGAAGGCGCAGTTCAGGAAGGCCGACGCCAGCGGC
>DASXLD010000086.1:0-79508 GCA_036496385.1 Caldimonas sp.
CCTCGGCGGCGCCGAGCGACGCGAGCAGGCCGAGATCGGCGGGCCGGACGATCCGGCCGGCGGCGAGCGCGACCGCGCCGCGCGCGAGGTCCTCGCCGGCAAGACGGCGGTTGTCGCCGGTCCGGACGACGCCCGCCGGGACGCGGACGACATCGCCGTCGACGCGGGCGAACTCCTGCGGGACGACGGTGTCGAGTCCCGCGGGCATCACCGCTCCGGTCATGATGCGGACGCACTCGTGCGCGCCGACCGCGCCTGCGAAGCGGCCGCCACCGGCAAAGCCCGCGCCGGCGACGCGGAACACGCTCTCGCCGGCGTCACCGATCTCGCTGCCGCGCAGCGCGTAGCCGTCCATCGCCGAGTTGTCGTGCGCGGGAACGTCGATCGCCGGGACGACATCGCACGCGAGGACGCGGCCGAGCGCGGAGCGAAGCGGCAGGCTTTCGATTTGCCGCACCCGGTGGACGAGGCGGCCGATGAATTCCTGTGCCTGCGCGACCGGCAGCGCCTTCGGGTCGTAGCCGGCGACGCACGATGCAATCTCGGCCAGCGACGCCTGCTCAGTCATGGCGCTGCAGCTCCCGGAGCTCGGCGATCGTGTTGGCGTTGACGAAGGCGTCGACGTCGTCGAAGGGCACGGCAACGGTGCGCAGCGTTGCGGTCCAGGCGTCGATCTTGCGCCGGCCGCTGCTGGTGAAGCGGATCAGGCTTTCCAGGACGGTGGCGCGAAGCAGGCAGAAGACAGGCTGCAGGCGAAGCTCGCCGTCTTCGCGCGTGGCCGCCATCGCGAGCTCGGCGTCCTCGGCGTCGAGGCGCTCGGCGAGGCGGGCGACGAGGTCTTCGGGAAACCGCGGCGAGTCGCACGGCACCGTCGCGAGGTAGGGCGTCGTGCAGTGCTCGAGCCCGGTGAGAAAGCCGGCGAGCGGGCCAGGATAGTCGGGCAGCGCGTCGGGCCACACCGGTGCACCCATCGATTCGTAGGCACCGAGGTTGCGATTGGCGTTGATCATGACTTCGCCGACCTGCGGTTGGAGGCGCAGCAGCGCATGCATCGCGAGCGGCATGCCGAGGTGCGGCTGCAGGCCCTTGTCGACGCCGCCCATGCGGCTGCCGCGGCCACCGGCGAGGACGAGGCCGGTGATGTCACTGGGTTCGATCATCTCTGCGAATCCTTGCTCGAGCGAGTGTAGGGGCAGCCGATAATCGCGCGTCGCCGGCCGCCGTGCCGCGCCCGAGTTCCAACGCATGACCTTGTCGCGGTGAGCACCGTCGCCGAAAGCTTCGCCACGGCGGCGCGCTTGATCGTCGACGCCGATCCGGCGCTGGTGCGCATCGTCGTGCTGTCGTTCGCGGTCAGCGGCGCTGCATGCGCCGCCGGCGCCGGGCTCGGCCTGGTCGGCGGCGCCTGGCTCGCGGCGGCGCGGTTTCGCGGCCGGCGCGTCGTCCTGCTCGCGCTCGACACCTTGCTCGCGCTGCCGTCGGTCGTCGTCGGCCTGCTCGTCTACCTCGGCCTGTCGCGCAGCGGCCCGCTCGGCAGTTGGGGAATCCTGTTCACGCCGGCGGCGATGGTGGTCGCGCAGACGATCCTCGTGTTGCCGATCATCGCGGCGCTGGCGCGACAGGTCGTCGACGACGCGCTGCGCGACGGCGGCGACCAGCTCCGCTCGATGGGTGCCGGCCGGCTCGTGGCGGCGTTGCTCATGCTCGTGCACGAGCGCTGGGCGGTCGCGACCTTGATGCTCGCGGCGTTCGGGCGCGCGATCTCCGAGGTCGGCGCGGTGATGATCGTCGGCGGCAATATCGACGGCGTGACGCGGGTGATGACGACCGCGATCGCACTCGAGACGAGCAAGGGCGACCTGCCGCTCGCGCTCGCGCTCGGCTTTCTCCTCCTCGCCATCGTCGCCCTCGTCAACGTCGTGATCGCGCTGGTGCCGCATGCGCGCGGCATCGTCGCCGCGGAGATCCGCTGATGACGAGCGCAGCCGCCGAGCCGCTGCTCGCCATCAGCGACGCCAGCGTGCGCTTCGGCGAGGTCGTCGCCGTCCGCGATGCGACGATCGAGATCCGCGCCGGCGAGTCGGTCGCGATCGTCGGCGCCAACGGATCGGGCAAGACGACGTTGCTGCGCCTGCTGCACGGCGTCGTCTCGCACTCGGGAACGCGGCGCGCGGCGGCCGCGGCATCGCCGCAGGCGATGGTCTTCCAGCGGCCGTTCCTGCTCCGGCTGTCGGTCGCGCGCAACCTTCGCATCGCGCTCTGGCTCGCTGCGGCGCGGCCGCCGGCGCGCGAGCGACACGCGCGCGCCGAGGCGGCGCTGGCGCGCGTCGGCCTGCAGGCGCTGCGCGATCGGCCGGCGCGGGCTCTCTCCGGCGGCGAGCAGCAGCGCCTCGCGCTCGCCCGCAGTTGGGCGATCCGGCCGGCGGTGCTCTTCCTCGACGAGCCGACCGCCAACCTCGACCCGTCGGCGAAGAAGGAGGTCGAGGCGCTGCTCGCCGGCTTCATCGCCGAGGGGATGACGGTCGTCATGAGCACGCACAACCTCGGCCAGGCCAAGCGCCTCGCGACGCGCATCGTCTACATGGACGCCGGCCGCATCGATGGCGACCTGCCGACAGCGCAGTTCTTCGCCGACTCGCTCGGCGAGCGCGCCGACCGCTTCCTGAAGGGCGACCTCTCGTGGTCGCTCGACTGAACCCGCTCAGGCCACCGTCGCCAGCGGCAGGTTGACGAGCAGGTTCTGCGGCTTCACCTTCAGCGTTTGCTCTTCGTCGATCGCCAGGCCGAGGTAGACCGGCTTGCCGGCGACATCGGCGCGCATCTCGCGTGGATCGACGAAGTCGAGGCGGAACAGCCCGATCAGGCGCTGCATCTCGTCGGCCTCGGGCGTCTCGCCACGATAGAGCGCGTTGAGGAGAGCGCTCGCCTCTGCATCGAGGCCGACGTGCCAGCGCCACGCGGGGTCGTCGATCCGCCGCACCGGACGGATCGTCGTCCGCACGGCGTGAAAGTGGAGGATCCAGCGCTCCAGCACTCGAGCGAGAGCGGCCAGTCCCGAGCCTGCGCGCGTCATCGTGAAGCTGAGGCCGTGGCCGAGATCGTTAGCGATCTCGTGGCTCAGGTCGAGCACGAAGGCGTGCGGGTCGGCGGCGGCGGCGAACGCATGCGCAGTCGTCGGGCCGAGGACCGGCATGCCTGCAACACCGCTGCCGCCGCCGGCGGCGAAATCGCGAGCGAGGTCGAGCGCCCGCGAGGCGCCGCCGATCGAATCGGCATGCTCGCGATCGGCGCTGAGGACGCGGCCGTCGACGATGGCGACGCGCTGGGTGCGGTACAGCAGCTGCGCGGCGCGATGCTCGATCACGTCGGCGCCGGCATCGACGAGCGGCGCGACGATCGCGGCGACCATCCGGTCGAGGAACACCGGCGGCAAGGCGACCCTGCCGCCGCGGACGAGCCCGAGATAGTGCGCCTCGATCGTTCCCGCCCGCACGAGGTCATCGCGGAAGGCGAGCCAGGTCTCGTAGTTTTCGCGCGCGTCGTCGTCGGCGAACGCGGCCAGCTCGGCCGTGGAGACGGCGCCCGTCGGCTCGGCGACGAGGCGATCGTGGAGTCTTCGCTCGCCGGCGCACGACGCGTCGACGACGGCGAGCTCGGGCAAGGCGAGCAGGCCGCGCAGGAAATCGTCGCCGGCACGTTGCCAGCGTTCGCCGGCATCACTGGGACTGCTCGTCATGGGCGGTCGGTGGGTCGCATGTCGGATTATCGACAGCCGCAGCGCCCCGCAGTGCCGTCTAAACTCGTTCCATGCATGTCATCGGTTTGTGCGGTTACTCAGGTTCGGGCAAGACGACGCTGATCGAGGGGCTCATCGCTCGCCTGCGCCTCGCCGGCAAGCGTGTCTCGATCGTCAAGCACGCCCACCACGAATTCGACATCGACCACGAGGGCAAGGATTCGTGGCGCCACCGCCAGGCGGGCGCGTTCGAGGTCGTCATCGCCTCGAACCGGCGTCTCGCCAAGATCCGCGAGTACGCGGTCGTGGCCGAGCCGACCGTCGATCAGCTGCTTGGCGAGCTCGTCGAGTGCGATTGGGTGCTGGTCGAAGGCTTCAAGCACGCGCCGCTGCCGAAAATCGAAGTCTGGCGGGCCGCGACGGCAAAGCCGGCGCAGTACCCGAACGACCCCTTCGTGATCGCCATCGCCACCGACAGCGCGAGCGCGTTGCCGGCGCCGACCGGATTGCCGCTATTCGATCTCGACGACGTCGATGCGATCGCGCGTTTCGTCCTCGAGCAGGCGACGCGTTGTCGCTACGAGCCGGTGGGGGAGATCGGGGCGGGAGCCTTCGCGCCTGTGAGCCGGGCGGGCTGAAGAAGCGCGACGAAGGTCAGGCGATGCGCGCCAGGTCGCGCATCGTCGTCGGCCCGACGCGCTGCTCGATCTCCGTCTGCAGCGGCTTGTTCCAGCCGAGCATGAACATCGCTTCGGCGGCGACGAACATCGGCCCGACGAGCAGGCCGACGACATCATCGACGAACGCGGGCTTGCGGCCCTCGTACCAGTGGCCGACGAACTGGATCACCCAGCCGACCGCGAAGCAGCCGAGGCCCCAGCCGAGCTGGACCGGGACGCTGTCGTCCGCGGCGCGCTGGCCGAGCCAGAGGAGCGCCGCGACGACGGCGCTGACGGCGACGCCGAGAACGGCGTTGCCGCGCGTCAGGTACCAGGCGGCAGCAAGCGCGAAGACGATCCACGCCGGCGTCAGCGCGAGCCCGCCGGCCGGCAGCACAGGCCTGGCGAGCAGCACGCCGACGGCGAAGACGATCATCGGCACGCCGACGAAGTGGCTGAGGATGTTGCGCCGATCGCGGTGGTAGGCAGCGTACTGGCTGAGAAGCTCGGTGGCGGAGCGCATCGGCAGGCCTCGAAGCTGGCGATGACGCCATGGTAGGACAACTCTCGCTCCCGTCGCGCGTTCTCCCGCATTCGCGTGGGGGGTGCCTCGTGAGCGACCGCACGAGATCGGACGGCGGCGCAGCCTCCCGGCCGACAGGCGGCTGGCCGACCCCCGGCGTAGCATGCAGCGGGGCTTCGCCGGGAGATCGACATGCGCATGGACGGCCAGGAAGAAAGCAGCAACGTCGAAGACGTTCGCGGCATGGGCGGTGGCGGCGGCGGATTCGGCATCGGCGGCCGCGGCATCGGCATCGGCAGCATCGTGGTCGCGGTGATCGCCGGCTGGATCTTCGGCATCAATCCGCTGACCTTGCTCGGCATCATGGACGGCGGCGGCGGCGACAGCGGCCAGGTCGTGCAGCAGCAGGGCACGGCGCCGGCGCCGCCGAAGGATGATCCGGGCGCGCGCTTTGTCTCGCAGGTGCTGCGCAGCACCGAGCAGGTCTGGACCGACGTCTTTCGCGAGTCGGGCCGGACGTACCAGCCGCCCAAGCTCGTCCTCTTCAACGGCAGCTGGCCGACCGCGTGCGGCCAGGGCCAGGCGGCGATGGGGCCGTTCTATTGCCCGAACGACCAGAAGGTCTACATCGACCTGCGCTTCTACAAGGTGCTCGAGCAGCGACTCGGCGCGCCCGGCCAGTTCGCGCAGGCGTATGTCGTCGCCCACGAGGTCGGCCATCACGTCCAGCAGCAGCTCGGCATCATGGCCAAGGTCGATGCGCTGCGCAACCGCGGCGGCGAGGCGCAGGCGAACGCGCTCAGCGTTCGCGTCGAGCTCCAGGCCGACTGCTTCGCCGGCGTCTGGGCGGCGCGGTCGCAGAAGGAGAACGGCTGGCGCCTCGACCCCGGCGACATCGAGGCGGCGCTGAACGCTGCTTCGCAGATCGGCGACGACACGCTGCAGCGGAAGTCGCAGGGCACGATCGTTCCCGAGTCGTTCACCCACGGCACCAGCGCGCAGCGCGTCAACTGGTTCAAGCGCGGCGTCGAGGGCGGCAGCGTCGATCGCTGCAACACCTTCGAGGGCCGTGACCTCTAGGGATGCGCAGGCACTCGTGCTAGCGGTCGAGCGCGGCGGTCCAGTCGCAGCGCAGGATGCCGGCGCGGTGCAGCCAGCGGCGCAGGCCGACGTAGGTGCCGGGCAGGAAGAGCAGCAGGATGCACGTCGCCTCGGCCCAGTCGGCGTGGATCAGGACCGCTGACGGCAGGCCCACGAGGCCGGCGAGCCAGAACGTGAGGACCATGTCCCATGCATGCTTCTCGACCGGTTGGTCGCGCCAGTGGCGCTGGTGCCAGGTCTTCAGCTTCTCGAACTGAGCGAGGTTCATGGCGCTCGGGCGGCGACGGGAGTCGTTCCCGGCAAGAGTACGCGTGCATCGACATCCCGGATGTCGGTGTGGCCGCAGAAGGCCATCGTCAGCTCGAGCTCGCGGGCGATGATCTCGAGCGCCCGGGTGACGCCGGCCTCGCCCATCGCGCCGAGACCATAGAGGAAGGCGCGTCCGATCAGCGTGCCGCGCGCACCGAGTGCCCACGCCTTCAGGACGTCCTGGCCGGAGCGGATGCCGCCATCCATCCAGACCTCGATCCTGGAGCCGACCGCATCGACGATCGCCGGCAGCGCGCTGATCGACGACGGTGCGCCGTCGAGCTGGCGGCCGCCGTGGTTCGAGACGACGATCGCGTCGGCGCCGCTCGCTGCGGCGAGCCGTGCATCCTCGACGTCGAGGATGCCCTTCAGGATGAGCTTGCCGCCCCAGAGCTTCTTCACCCATTCGACGTCGGCCCAGCTGAGGCTGGGGTCGAACTGCTCGGCCGTCCAGGCGCCGAGCGAGGACATGTCGCCGACGCCGGTCGCGTGGCCGACGATGTTGCCGAAACTGCGCCGCTTCGTGCCGAGCATCGCCATGCACCAGGCGGGCTTGGTCGCCAGATTGAGCAGGTTCACGAGCGTCGGCTTTGGCGGCGCGGTGAGGCCGTTTTTCAGGTCCTTGTGACGCTGGCCGAGGATCTGCAGGTCGAGGGTGAGGACGAGCGCGCTGCACTTGGCAGCGCGCGCACGCTCGATCAGCCGTTCCATGAACGGCCGGTCGCGCAGCATGTAGGGCTGGAACCAGAACGGCGCGTTGGTGTGCGCGGCGACGTCCTCGATCGAGCAGATGCTCATCATGCTGAGCGTGAACGGGATGCCGAACTTCTCGGCGGCGCGTGCCGCCAGGATCTCGCCGTCGGCGTGCTGCATGCCGGTGAGGCCGGTCGGTGCGATCGCGACCGGCATCCGCACCGCGATGCCGGCCATCGTCGTCGCGAGCGAACGATTCTCCATGTCGACAGCGACGCGCTGGCGCAGCTTGATGCGCTGGAAGTCGCTTTCGTTCGCGCGGTAGGTGCTCTCGGTCCACGAGCCCGAATCGGCGTAGTCGTAGAACATCCGCGGTACGCGCCGCTTGGCGAGCACGCGCAAATCTTCGATGCAGGTAATGACGGGCATGGAGTCCTTCGGTCGCGCCGGGGTGGTGCGAGGATGCTAAGACCGGTCGTCGAAGAGCGGCAGGCTGTCTTCGCCGCCGGGCTCGCGCGCCGGGCGCGCCGGCGGCACCGGCTCGGCCGCGAGCGGAGCGACGAGATCGCAGAGGCGGGCCAGGGCGCTCGCGCGGACGCCGAGCAGGCGAAGCCTGCGGGTGAGGTCGACGCGCCTCAGGCAACTGCCCGCAGCGCGCCGGATCTCGCGGGCGTCGAGCGTGTGACCGGGAAGCGTGAGGTCGCGCGTCGCGATGCGAAAGTCGTCGAAGCGCAGCTTGACGCCGATCGTCTTGGCCGCGTAGGACTTGCGGGCGAGGTCGCCCGCGAGCTGCTCGCAGAGCTCGGTGAAGATCGCGCCGAGGGCGAGCCGGTCGCGCACCGCGTGCAGGTCGCGGTCGAAGGTCGTCTCGCGGCTGATCGACTTCGGCTCGCTGTAGGTGACGACGGCACGCTCGTCGCGACCGTGCGAGGCTTCGTGCAGCCAGGCGCCGAAGCCGCTGCCGAAATGCTCGCGCAGAAACGCGGGATCGGCGGCGGCGAGCTGGCCGATCGTCTCGACGCCGAGCGCGGCGAGCCGGGCGGCGGCCTTCGGGCCGATGCCGTTGACCTTGCGCACAGCGAGCGGCCAGATGCGCGCGGCGACGTCGGCGTGCGTGAGCAGCGTCAGCCCGTCGGGCTTGTCGAGCTCGGAGGCCAGCTTGGAGAGCAGCTTGTTCGGCGTGATGCCGATCGAGCAGGTGAGCCCGGTCCGGTCGCGCACCGCCGCCTTCAGCGCCATGCCGATCGCGTGGCCGCCGTCGCCGGCCGTGTCCGCCAGGTTGCCGAGATCGATGTAGATCTCGTCGATGCCGCGGTCCTCGACCGTCGGCGCGATCTCGCGCACCGCGGCCTTGAACAGGCGCGAGTACTTGCGGTATTCGTCGAAGTCGACCGGCAACAGGATCGCGTCGGGCGCGAGCGCCGCCGACTTCATCATTCCCATCGCCGAGAAGACGCCCAGCTTCCTCGCCTCGTAGGTGCTCGTCGTGACGACGCCGCGGCCGACGTAGTCGCGCAGGATGCGGAAGTCGTGCGTGCCATCGGCGCGCCGGCGCGGCTGGTGATCGCGGCCGCCGCCGATGACGACGGCACGGCCGCGCAACTCGGGATAGCGCAACAGCTCGACCGACGCGTAGAACGCGTCCATGTCGAGATGGGCGATGAGCCGGGGCACGGCAGGACTGTACGTGCGTACAGCGGCCCGGGGCAAGCGGGCGGCGGCGCCCGACGACCTCCTGCCTTGTCGCAGAATCGCGCGCATGGGCAGTGCCTCGCCGGCCGCTTCGATCCGCTTCGCGACGCGCGCGGACGCGCTCGGCATCGCCGAGATGTCGCGCGACTACATCGAGGACGGGCTCGGCTGGAGCTGGACGCGCGAGCGCATCCTGCGCAGCCTTCGCCATCGCGACACCAATGCGATCGTCGCCGTGCGCGAGGCCGACCGCGCCGGCTTCGCGATCATGAAATACGGCGACGAGGAAGCGCATCTGCTCCTGCTCGCGGTCAAGCCGGCGCATCGCCGCTGCGGCGTCGGCAGCGCGATGGTCGAGTGGCTCGAGCGCTGTGCCGAAGTCGCCGGCGTCGGCCGCATCACGCTCGAAGCGCGCGCCAGCAACGACGCCGCGCGAGTGTTCTATCGCCGCCATGGCTACGCGCAGGCGCAGCTCCTGCCGGGCTACTACGGCGGTCGCGAGACGAGCGTGCGGATGATCAAGGCGTTCGGCCTCTCGAGGACCGGAGCGCTGTGACGACGCTGGCCTGCGCGACGCTGCTCGCTCTCGCGTCGGCTGCGGGCGCCGTGGTCGCGCAGGGGGCGGCGATCGACGCCGCACCGCTGCCGCTCGCGAACAAGCGCGTCGCCGCCAGCGCCGACGAATGCGCGGTCTGGCGCCGCGAGCAGAGCTTTGCGCGCTCGGTCGAGAGGCACGATGCAGGCGGGTTCGCGTCGCATCTGCACGCCGGCGCCGTCTTCAACGCCGGCACCGCCGCCGCCGATCGCGGCCGCGACACGGTGCTGAAGGAATGGGCCGAGATCGTCGAGGGCAAGACGATCGCGTTGCGCTGGCGACCCGGAATCGTCCAGATCGGCGGCGAGCCCGCGATCGCGGTCTCGCGCGGCCCGTACATCCTGGAGCGCAGGCACGACGGCGCGCCGATCTTTCGCGTCGGCATGTATCAGACGGTCTGGCTTCGCGACCCGCGCGACGGCGTCTGGCACGTTCTCTTCGACGGCAGCGCGACGAGCTCGCAGCCGATGGACAGTCGCGCTGCTGCCGATCGCTGGGTCGAGGAGCAGGCGATGTCGGAATGCGCGGCGTAGGGAGCGGCGGCCGGCCTGAGCGGGGTCGGCGCCTCGGCTTCCCGTCAGGCCTGGATCACGCCGGTCTTGAAGACGCCGCGGTCGGTGGCACCCACCGCGGAATAGAGCGGCAGTCCCTCGCGTGGCAGCAGCACGTCGATCGCGCGGTCGAGCGCGGCCGTGGCGCGGGCGAGCGATTCGCGTTGGGCGGCGACCTGACCGCTCGCGCTGGCGAGTCGGTTGCGCAGCGCCGGCGGCAGCGGTCCACTGCGGGCGGCGTCGGAAAAGTGGCTGACGGCGCTGGCGAGCGCGCGGTGCAGCTCGGCGGCGTGCAGGTCGATGCTCGCGGCGTCGCGCGCCCGCAGTGCGTTGCCTAGCGCCGACAGACCGGTCTCGACCGCGGCGAGCTGCGCTTCGAGCTCGGGCGGATGCCCGCCGGCAGCGGCGCTTCCGGCCATCAGCCCTGCACCTTGGAAAGAAGCTCCTGAGCGTTGGCGATCAGCTTGTCGGCGATCGCCTCCGGGTTGACCTTGAAGCTGCCATCGGCGATCTGGCCGGCGATGCGCGTGACCTTGCCAGCGTCGAATTCGCTCGTGCTGCCGGTAGAAAGCAGGGTCGACGCCGTGCTCGAGAGAGCGACGGTCGCACTTGCGTCGACGCCTGCCGCGGCGCCGGCGTGAGCGGGCGCCGGCTTGGCGGCTTCGGCCTGGACGGCTGGCGTGCCGACGGCCGGGGCCGGCAGCGGCTTGTCAGCGGGGTGACCGATCTTCATGCAGCTCTCCAAGGGGCGCCGGCGGGGCCGGGACCGTCATGATGGACGGACTATCGGCCCGGCGGGCAGCGACTTTAGAGATATTTGGCACCCAGGGTGCCGATGGGCCCCCCGCGTTCACAGGGTCAGCTCCAGGCGGCGCTCCCCGGTTGCAACGCCGGTGACGATGTGCCCGCCTTCGGTCCGCACCCGCGCCGGCTGGCCTTCGATGCCGTTCGTGATCGCCTGGCCGGTGCTCTCGAGCGCGAAGCCGTCGCCGGCGGCGATGACCTTGACCTCTTCGCCGGCGGCGAACCATTGGCGCAGCTTGATGTGCGCCTGGCGCACCGCCTGGCCAGGGCGCAGCGTTTGCGCGAGCGTGCGGCCGACGACGGCGCTGCGCTCGACGAGGGCAGGAGTGAATTCCTCGGCGAGATCGACCTCGGCCTCCTCGAGATCGGCATCGGCGAGGACGCTGCCCGCGGGCGCGCCAGCGGGAACGACGAGCGCGCGGCCCCAGACCTTGACGACGATCGGCAGATAGACGTTCCAGAGCGTGCGGCCTTCCTTGCAGCGCAGGCCGATGCGGGCCTTGCCCCAGAGGCGAACGCCCGGCGGCAGATACGGTTCGATGCGTTCGCACGGCGCGAGGCGAAGGCGCGGATCGAGTTGACCGATGACGACCTCGACCCGTGCGCTGCCGCTCGCTGTCGCCTTGTCGAGCGCGAGGACGCGAACCTGGTCGAACACCCCGGCGGCGATCGCGGGCGCGCCTTCATCGCCGCGCACGGGCGGCGCGGCCGCAAGCGCGACAAGCGTGATCGCGAGCGCCCACGCGAGCCGGCGCGGCGCGACGCGAGCGAGCGGTGCGAGCAGGACGATCGACAGCATCCGTGCACTGTAGGAGCGGCCGCGCCGAGGGCAGGGCGCGAACAGGACGGGAAACGCCGCGCTATTCGCGCCAACGCGCGGCGGACCGGTCCAGACAATGCCTTCACGTCGCAGCCGCCCGTCCGGGCAGCCCCGATCACGACCGAAAGGCACCGATGCTGAACCGACTCACCGATGCGCTCGACTTCCAGGGCCAGGCGCTGCAGCTGCGCTCGGAGCGGCAGCGCCTGATCGCGAGCAACATCGCCAACGCCGACACGCCGGGCTACATCGCCCGCGACATGGACTTCGCGAAGACGCTGAAGGCGGTGACCGGCGCGTTGCCGGAGGCGAGCACGCTCGCCGCGACGCAGACCGGCCATCTCGGCAGCGCCGCCCCGGGCTTGAGCGGCGGCAGCGTCGGCAGCGAGCTGCTCTACGCGACGCCGGCGCAGACCAACCTCGACCGCAACACGGTCGACATGGACCGCGAGCGCGCCAGCTTCGCCGACAACGCGATCAAGTACGAAGCGACGCTGCGTTTCATCAACAGCAACGTGCGGACGACGCTGTCGGCGATCACCGGTCAATAAGCAGGAGCACTGCGATGAGCATGCTGTCGATCTTCAACGTCTCGGGCAGCGCGGCGAGCGCGCAGAGCCAGCGCCTGAACGTCGTCGCCTCCAACCTCGCCAACGCCGACACTGTCGCCGGGCCGGACGGCCAGGCCTACAAGGCCCGCCAGGTCACCTTCCAGACCGAGCTGATGGGGCAGACCGCGAACGACCCGACCGCCGCCGGCGTGCGCGTCAGCACCGTCACCGAGGATCAGACGCCGGGCCGGCGCGTCCACGACCCCCAGCACCCGAGCGCCGACGCCGACGGCTACGTCACCTACAGCAACGTCAACGCGGTCGAGGAGATGGTCAACATGATCTCGGCGTCGCGTTCGTA
Organism: Caldimonas sp.; assembly: GCA_036496385.1. Taxonomy (GTDB): domain Bacteria; phylum Pseudomonadota; class Gammaproteobacteria; order Burkholderiales; family Burkholderiaceae_C; genus Schlegelella_A. The sequence goes on from DASXLD010000086.1 coordinate 12,396, forward strand.
CCAGAACAACCTCGAGGTGATGAACACCGCCAAGACGCTGCTCTTGAAGACGATCCAGCTCGGTCAGAGCTGATCGCCGAACTGAACCAGGAGAACGACCATGGCCGTCAGCGCCCCCACCTCGACGACGAGCGACGTCAACGTCACCTCGACCCCGGCGCCCGCCGCGGCGAGCGATGCCGACGTGACCTCGGACCGCTTCCTGAAGCTGCTCGTTGCGCAGATGCAGAACCAGGACCCGCTCAACCCGATGGACAACGCCGAGGTCACGAGCCAGATGGCGCAGATCAACACGGTCACCGGCATCGACAAGCTGAACACCACCGTGGAAGGCCTGACGAGCCAGTTCATGCAGATGCAGGCGCTGCAGGGCGCTTCGCTCGTCGGCCGCGACGTCATCGTCGCCGGCAACAAGCTGAGCGTCGATGACGCGAGCGCCGTCGGCCAGGGCGGCTTCGAGCTCGCCAATGCCGCCGACGCGGTCAAGGTCGAGATCCTGAGCGCGAGCGGCGCCGTCGTGCAGACGCTGAACCTCGGCGCCGAGGGCGCCGGCCTGCACAGCTTCGATTGGCCCGCGGGGGATGCGACCTCGACCAGCGGGCTGACGTTCCGCGTCACGGCGACCGCGGGCGGCGTCGCGACACCGGTGACTGCGCTGATGCGCGACCGCGTCGACGCCATCAGCACGTCGGGGACGAGCTTCAACCTCGAGCTCGAGAGCTCGGGCACGGTTCCGTACAGCGCCGTCAAGGCGTTCAACTAGTTCCTCAGCAGAAAGAGCACACGCCATGGGTTTCCAGCAAGGTCTGTCCGGGCTCAACGCGTCGAGCAAGAGCCTCGATGTCATCGGCAACAACATTGCCAACGCGAACACGGTCGGCGCCAAGGCGGCGCGCGCGGAGTTCGCCGACGTCTACGCGAACGCGATCGGCGGCGGCAGCAACGTCGTCGGCATCGGCGTCACTGTCGCCGCGGTCGCGCAGCAGTTCTCGCAGGGCAACATCACGACGACCGACAACCCGCTCGACGTCGCCATCAACGGCAACGGCTTCTTCGAGGTCAGCAAGGGCGGCGTCGTCAACTACAGCCGCAACGGCCAGTTCAAGGTCGATCGCGATGGCTTCATCGTCAACGACCAACAGCAGCAGCTGATGGGCTACCCGGCGGACGCGACCGGGACGATCATCCCGGGAACCGCCGGCCCTCTGCAGATGCCGACCGCTGGCATCACGCCGGCCGAGACGACCAAGATCGGGATGGAGCTGAACCTCGATGCGCGCGCCGCGATCACGCTGCCCGCCGCCGGGGCGCCGATCGACTTCGCCGACCCGAGCACGTACAACAACGCCACCTCGCAGACCGTCTACGACGTCCGCGGCGAGGGCGTGACGCTGACCTACTACTATCAGAAGGCGGCGGCCGACACCTGGAACGTCTACGTCGCTGCGAACGGCACGCCGATCGCGACCGCGGCCGGCAATCCGGCCGCGTCGACGACGATCACCTTCCCGGCCAACGGCGGCGCGCCGACGGCTCCGGTCGGTCCGGTCTCGATCGACGTGCCCGCAGTCGCGAACGCCGCCGGTGCGCTCACCCAGCCGATCCTCGGCGTCGGGCTCGACGTCTCGGGCGCGACTCAGTACGGTGCTGCGTTCGGCGTCACCGACCTGTCGCAGGACGGCTACGCTCCCGGGCAATTGATCGGCGCGCAGATCGAGGGCAACGGCATCGTCATGGCGAGCTACTCGAACGGCCAGACGCGTCCTGCCGGGCAGATCGAGCTTGCGAGCTTTCGCAACCCGCAGGGCCTGCAGCCGCTCGGCGGCAACGCCTGGGCGAAGAGCTTCGCGTCGGGCGACCCGTTGGTCGGCGTTCCCGGCGACGCCAACTTCGGCGTCCTGCAGGCGGGCGCGGTCGAGGAATCGAACGTCGACCTGACCGCCGAGCTGGTCGACATGATCACCGCGCAGCGCGTCTACCAGGCGAACGCGCAGACGATCAAGACGCAGGACCAGATCCTGCAGACGATCGTCAACCTGCGCTGATCGCACCCGCCTGAGGCCGCCAGCGGAGGACCGCCATGGACCGTCTCATCTATCTCTCGATGGCGGGCGCGAAGGCGACCATGCAGCGCCAGGAAACGCTCGCCAACAACCTCGCCAATGTTTCGACCGGCGGCTTTCGCGGCGAGCTGGCCGCGTTTCGCGCCGTCCCGGTTCTCGGCAGCGGCGCGAGCACGCGGGTCTATGCGCTCGAGTCGACTCCGGGCTACGACGCGTCGCCGGGGCAGGTCGCTGCGACCGGTCGCAACCTCGACGTCGCGATGCGTGGCGCGGCGTGGCTCGCGGTCCAGGCGCGCGACGGCACCGAGGCCTACACGCGCGGCGGCGCGCTCGACATCGACGCCGAAGGAACGATGGTGACGAGCGCGGGACTGCAGGTGCTCGGCGACGGCGGGCCGATCCAGGTCCCCAAGGACACCACGGTCGCCATCGCCGCCGACGGCACCGTCAGCGCGACCGAGACCAACGGCCGCAGCTCGACGATCGGCCGGCTCAAGCTCGTCACGCCGGAAGGGCCGCTGACGCGCGGCAGCGACGGCCTGTTCCGCGCCGGCGAAGGCGACCTCAGCTCCGATTCGAGCGCACGGGTGCAGGACGGTGCTCTCGAAGGCTCGAACGTGAGCGCGGTCGACACGATGGTGCAGATGATCGCGGCGGCGCGCCAGTTCGAGGCGCAGATGAGATCGCTCACGACCGCCGAAAGCAACGACAAGTCGGCATCGCAGTTGTTGTCGGTCTCTTGACCGTCCGCGGCGAGCGTCGGCGGCCCCGTACTCCCGGGCACGACGGTTGCTGCGACCGACGCCGCGAACGAACCCCGTGAATGAGGGGCTTGTCGCGGGGTTACCGGCGTTGGACAGTCATCTCGTCGGCCCGCTGAACTCCCTGCTTCTCCCGCGACCGACGCAACCAGGAACAACGCGTGGAGGCTTGCCTTGGCGAGAGTCGCGCGTACGTCGACAAGCAACGGAGGACTGCGCCATGAACAAGAACGGCAATGCGCTGCGGAAGGTCCGCGCGACCATCGCGATCGTCGCCGCCGGCTGGGCTCTCACGACCACGATCGACGCCGACGCGCAGCTCGCGCTCAACGCCACCGGAATCGCCGACGGCTTCTCGCTCTCGACCTTTTACACCGATCCGGCAGCGTACTACGGGCTGATCGGTGCCGTAAGCGTGTCGGGCGGCTTCGTCATCGGCTCTGGCTATGCGCGCGGCCAGCTGTACCGTTTCAACGATACCGACGGCCAGTCCTTCGGGAGCGCGCTTGCGACGGCATCCGCAGGCGGAACGCCCACAGACATTGCTTCGGCCGGCGGTACGGCGTACGTGGGTCTTCTCGGCAACCACTACTACGCCATCGATTCGACGACGCTCGCGCTGACGCCGCTCGCTCTGCCCGGTGTCACCGCCACGTATGGTCTCTGGGGCAACCAGACCAATGGCCACTTGCTCGCCGGCTCCAACATGGGACTCATCGACATCGACCCCGTCGCCAGTAGCTTCGTCGTAGTGGGCACGCCGGGCGGCAATATCGACGGCGTGACCGTCTCGCCGGATGGGAAGATCGCCTACATCGAGACCAACAGCAATGCCCTGTTCGGCTACAGCCTTATCACACCGAATCCGACCACGCCCGTGTTCTCGCGCACCGGTCTCCCCGGTGGCCCAGACGGGACCGGCATCATCAGCGGCGGCACTTTCGACGGCGACCTCATCGTCAACAACAACGACGGCACGGTCGGCCTGATCGACCATATCAGCGGCGTCGAAACGATCATCGCGTCCGGAGGCGCGCGCGGTGACCTGGTCTCGCCCGATCTCAGCAATGGGACGCTGTTCCTCACTGCGTCCAACCAGACCTATCGCCTGGCATGTGGGCCCGACTGTTCGATCGGCTCGACGCCGCCTCCCGTGCCGGAGCCCGAAACGGTGGCCTTGTTGGGCCTTGGCCTGACCGCGATGTGGCTGCGCCGCAGGCGCATGCATACCGGGTCGGCCGGCGGCTGACTGAAGCTCGTCACGCCGGAAGGGCCGCTGACGCGCGGCAGCGACGGCCTGTTCCGCGCCAGCGAAGGCGACCTCAGCTCCGATTCGAGCGCACGGGTGCAGGACGGTGCTCTCGAAGGCTCGAACGTGAGCGCGGTCGACACGATGGTGCAGATGATCGCGGCGGCGCGCCAGTTCGAAGCGCAGATGAAGTCGCTCACGACCGCCGACAACAACGACAAGGCCGCGTCGCAGCTGCTCTCGGTCAGCTGATCGCGCTGCGGAGCGCGGCCCGCGGTCGGGGTGCCGACGCCGATCCTCTTCGCGCCGCGACGCGCGGCAACCACCGTTGGGGCCTGTTCCTTGCGCGGGAGGAGCCGACGACCGACGTCGGATACCGCCGTTCGGTGCTGCGCGACGCATGGGCTCGGTTCGACCCGACGTCGCCGAATCGGCAAGCCGCGCCCGAGTCCGTCGAGCTGCAGGCGTTCGATTTCGGGCGCGCGGGCGCAGAGATAGGCGCGATCCACCCTCCTTTTTCCACCCTCGCGAGGGCTGCCTCCGGGCGACGATGGCGGCATTGACCGGAGCCGCGCCATGATGCGATCGCTGTGGATTTCGAAGACCGGGATGGAGGCCCAGCAGACCCAGCTGGACACGATCTCGAACAACCTCGCCAACGTCTCGACCAACGGCTACAAGCGCTCGCATGCGGTCTTCGAGGACCTCATGTACCAGAACATGCGCCAGGCCGGTGCTGCGAGCAGCGACCAGACCGAGCTGCCGACCGGCCTGCAGGTCGGCCTCGGCACGCGCGCCGTCGCGACGGCGCGCAACTTCAGCCAGGGCAACCTGCTGCAGAGCGCGAACCCGCTCGACGTCGCGATCCGCGGCAACGGCTTCTTCCAGATCCAGCTGCCCGACGGCACGACCGGCTACACGCGCGACGGCTCGTTCCAGGTCTCGTCGACGGGCCAGCTCGTCACCAACAACGGCTACACGGTGCAGCCGGGCATCACGATCCCGACCCAGGCGCAGACGGTGACGATCGGCAGCGACGGCACGGTGAGCGTCGTCCTGCCCGGGCAAGCGCTGCCGCAACCGGTCGGCCAGATCCAGGTCGCCAACTTCGTCAACCCAGCCGGCCTCGAGCCGAAGGGGCAGAACATGTACGCCGAGACCGCCGCGTCCGGAACGCCGAACACCGGCATCCCGGGCCTGAACGGCCTCGGCACGGTGCAGCAGGGCTTCGTCGAGACGTCGAACGTCAACGTCGTCGAAGAGCTCGTGCAGATGATCCAGACGCAGCGCGCCTACGAGCTCAACTCGAAGGCGATCCAAACGTCGGACCAGATGCTGCAAAAGCTCGACCAGCTGTGAGCCCGTCGACGATGAAACGCTTCGCCACCGCAGTCGCCTGCGCCGTCATCTTCGCGGCCGTCATCGCCGGCCTCAGCGGCTGCGCGCAGCTCAACCCGCGCCCGCCGGTCGATCTCGCGTCGCCGATCTACGCCGCGCCCGAGGCGCCGGCGGCGCCGCCGCCGGCCAACGGATCGATCTACCAGGCGGCGCAGTTCCGGCCGCTGTTCGAGGATCACCGCGCCCGCCTGGTCGGCGACTCGATCACGATCCAGATCGTCGAGAACATCTCGGCGACGCAGAAGAGCACCAGCTCGATCGACAAGAGCGGCAAGGTCGCGGCGAGCATCACCGCGCTGCCCGGGCTGTCGCCGAACTCGTTCAACCGCGCGAGCGCGGCGGGGACATCGAGCAACAGCTTCGCCGGCGCCGGCACGACCGCGAACAGCAACGAATTCAGCGGCACCATCACCGCCGTCGTCACCGGGGTGCTGGCCAACGGCCATCTCCTCGTCGCCGGCGAGAAGCAGATCGGCGTCAACCACAACGTCGACGTGCTGCGCTTCTCCGGCCAGGTCGACCCGCGCATGATCCAGTCGGGCAACGTCGTCGCCTCGGCGAACGTCGCCAACGTCCGCATCGAGCAACGCGGCCGTGGCGCGCAGGCCGATGCGCAGGGAATGGGCTGGCTGTCGCGCTTCTTCCTCAACGTGCTGCCGATCTGACGGCCGGGGTCGACATGCAGCCGATCGACCGGATCCTTCGCGCCTCGATCGTCATCGCCGCGCTGCTCGCGAGCGCCGCCGTGTGGTGGCCGCAACCGGCGCAGGCGGCGCGGATCAAGGAGGTCGCGTCGGTGCAGGGCGTGCGCAGCAACCAGCTGGTCGGCTACGGCCTCGTCGTCGGCCTCGACGGCACCGGCGACCAGACGACGTCGGCGCCGTTCACGACCCAGACGCTGCTCGCGATGCTGCAGCAGATGGGCGTCACGGTGCCTCCGGGCGCAGCGGCGAACATGCAGCTCAAGAACGTCGCCACGGTGATGGTGACGGCGCAGCTGCCGGCATTCGCGCAGCCGGGGCAGGTGATCGACGTCAACGTCTCCTCGCTCGCCAACGCCAAGAGCCTGCGCGGCGGCACGCTGATCGCGACGCCGCTGAAGGGTGCCGACGGCCAGATCTACGCCATCGCCCAAGGCAACGTCGTGATCGCCGGCGCCGGCGCCTCGGCGGCGGGATCGAAGGTGCAGATCAACCATCTGAGCGCTGGCCGCATTCCCGACGGCGCGACGGTCGAGCGGGGCGTGCCGACCTCGATCGCCGACGGCGATGCGATCCAGCTCGACCTCAACGCGACCGACTTCGCCACCGCGCGCGAGGTCGTCCGTGCGATCAACACGCGGATGGGCGGCGGCACCGCCGACGCGCTCGACGGCCGTGCCGTTCGCGTCCGGGTGCCGGCCTCGGCCGACGCGCGCGTCTCCTTCATGGCCGAGATCGAGAACCTCGAGGTCAAGCAGCCGACGCCGTCGGCAAAGGTCGTGATCAACGCGCGCACCGGCTCGATCGTCATGAACCAGGCCGTGACGCTGCTGCCTTGCGCCGTCGCGCACGGCAACCTGTCGGTGACGATCAGCACGACGCCGGTCGCGAGCCAGCCCGGCCCGTTCGCGCGCGCCGGCCAGACGGTCGTCACCGAGAAGGCCGACATCACCATCCACCAGCAGGCCGGCTCGCTCGTCCAGATGCCGGCCGGCGCCAAGCTCGGCGACGTCGTCAGGGCGCTCAACTCACTCGGCGCGACGCCTCAGGACCTGCTCGCGATCCTGCAGGCGCTGAAATCGGCCGGCGCGATGACCGCCGAGCTCGAGGTGATCTGATGACGGCAGCGGCGAGCGGATCGGTCGCGGCCGGCGGCGTCTCGTCGGCGACCGGCGCCGACGCCACTTCGGCGCTCTCGATCCAGGCGCTGCGCTCGGCGGCGGCGCGCGATCCGAGGTCCGCGATCCAGGAGACGGCGAAGCAGTTCGAGGCGCTCTTCATGCAGCAGTTGATGAAGAGCATGCGGGAAGCGACGATGAGCTCGGGGATGCTCGAGAACTCGGGCACGCAGCTCGGCACCGAGATGCTCGACAGCCAGTACGCGGCCAAGATGAGCGGCCTGCCCGGCGGGCTCGCGGCCGCGATCGCGCGCCAGCTCGAGCGCCAGCTCGGCAGCGGCGCCGCGGCGGCGCTCGCCGCACCGGCTGCGGCGGGCGCCGCGGGGGCTGCCGCAGCGTCGGCCGCGCAGTCGCAATCGCTCTCGCAACGGCAGATCGATTTCATCCACATCCATCAGGACGCCGCGCGCGCCGCCGAGGCGGTGAGCGGCATCCCGGCCGCCTTCACGGTGGCGCAGGCAGCGCACGAATCGGGCTGGGGCCAGCGCGAGATCAGGAACGCCGACGGCAGCCCGTCGCACAACCTGTTCGGCATCAAGGCCGGTGCCGGCTGGACCGGCCCGGTCGCCGAGATCACGACGACCGAATGGAGCGGCGGCGAGCCGCAGAAGGTGACGGCGAAATTTCGCGCCTACGCGTCGGATGCCGAATCGTTTCGCGACTACGCGAAGCTGATGAAGGAAAGCCCGCGCTACGCCGGCGCCGTCGCCCAGGCGGCGAGCGCACCGGCGAGCGCCGCATCGGCGCAGGGCTTCGCGAGCGCGCTGCAGCGCGCCGGCTACGCCACCGATCCCGGCTACGCCGACAAGCTCTCGCGTCTGATCAATTCGACCCTGCGGCTGCAGAAGATCGTCTCGTGACCATCTCGTCCCTCCTCAACATCGGCCAGCGCGCCCTGACCGCGAACTACGCGGCGCTGCAGGTCACCGGCAACAACGTCGCCAACGCGAACACGCCGGGCTATTCGCGGCAAAGCGTCGAGCTCGCAACCGCATTCAGCCAGCAGACCGGTTCGGGCTTCTTCGGCAAGGGCGTCGACGTCACGACGGTGACACGTGCACACGACGACTTCCTGACCCGCGAGGCGGCGACGAGCGCCTCGCTCGCCGCCGCCGACGACGCCCGCAGCACGCAGCTGCAACAGCTCGAGAACGTCTTTCCCACCGGCGAAGCCGGCCTCGGCTACAGCGCGCAGCAGCTCTTCAACGCCTTCGTCGACGTCTCGAACAAGCCGCAGGACCCGGCCGCGCGCCAGGTCGTGCTCGCCCGCGTCGCCGACCTCGCGGACCGCTTCAGCACCGCATCCGACCAGCTCGACGCCCAGCAGACCGGCATCGCGCAGGACCTGCGGACGGCGGTGGCATCGATCAATTCACTGACGGCGCGCATCGCGGCGCTGAACCAGAGCATCGCCAACGCGCAGGGCACGGGGCACACGCCGAACGATCTGCTCGACCAGCGCGACAGCGCGATCGCCGACCTTTCGAAGATCGCGCAAGTGACGACGGTCGCGGCCGCCGACGGCACCGTCGGCGTCTTCCTCGGCGGCGCGCAGAAGCTCGTCCTCAGCGGCGACGCGACGCCGCTCACGGCGCTCGCCGACCCGTTCGATCCGGCCAAGGTCCAGATCGGCATCACCGAAGGCGGCACGACACGCGCGTTTCCCGACGGCTTCATCGCCGGCGGCTCGGTCGCCGGGCTGCTGCGCGTCCAGAACCACGACCTGCCCGATGCGCGCGGCCTGCTCGGCCAACTCGCGTCGGCGATCGCCGGCGCCCTCAACCAGCAGCAGGCGCTCGGCGTCGACCTCGGCCAGCCGCCGGGGCCCGGCGCGCCGCTGCTCTCGGTCGGTGCGGCGGCGGTCGCGCCGTCGTCCAACAACGCGATGGCGGCCGGCGTCCCGGTCGCGTCGTACGTCAACGGTGCCGGCGTTCGCGTCTCGAGCGTCTCGATCGCGGTCGTCTCGACGAGCGAGCTGCAGCCGAGCGACTACGAGCTCGTCGCCGACCCGGCCCTGCCGGCGGGCAGCTATCGGCTGACACGCCTGAGCGACAACACGACGCAGACGGTCACGAACGGCGACGTCGTCGACGGCTTCAGGATCGACATCGCCGCGCCGGCACCGGCGCCGCGCGACCGCTTCCTGCTGCAACCGGTGACGCCGTCGATCCGCTCGATCGCGCCCGCGCTCACCAACCCGATGGCAATCGCCGCGGCATCGCCGGTGACTGCCACGGTGGCCGCGACGAACACAGGAACGACGGGGGTCTCGTCGCTCACGGCAACCAGCGTTTCGCTGAATCCGAACCTGACCGCGACGATCACCTTCACCGACGATCTCGGCAACTACAGCTACAGCCTGGTCGATACGACGTCGGCGCTGCCGACCGTGAACGGCACCGGAACCTGGGCCGCGGGGCAGCCGATCTCGCTCAACGGTTTCGACCTGCAGCTCGCGGGAGTGCCGAAGAACGGCGACTCGGTCGTCGTCGCCAAGACAACGGTGCCGGCCGGCAACAACGGCAACGCCAACGCGCTGCTCGCCTTGCGCGACGCGACGATGGTCGGCCAGCGCGCGCTCGGCGCCGGCGTCGTCGCGCCCGGCGTCAATGTCACCGATGCCTACGCGGCGGCGCTGGCGGCGATCGGCGTCCGCGTCCAGAGCGCGAGCCTCGCCGCCGATCAGTCGGCCGCGGCCGCGAGCGATGCGAAGACGGCAGTCGCCGACAAGGCCGGCGTCAACCTCGACGAGGAGGCGGCGCGCCTGATCCAGTACCAGCAGAGCTACCAGGCCGCGGCGCGGATCCTGCAAGTCGCGCAGTCGGTGTTCGACTCGCTGCTGCAGGTCGGCAACTGACGCGGACTCCACCCCTCGAGATCGCCATGCGAATCGCAACCGCCAACGCCTTCGACACCGGCATCGACACGCTGTCGCGCCGCCAGTCCGAGCTGAATGCGCTGCAGGAGCAGCTGACGACGGGCAAGCGCGTCAACCGCGCCAGCGACGACCCGGCGGCGGCGGCACGTGCCGAGCGCGCGATGGCGAGCATCGGCCGCACCGACACCAGCCAGCGCGCCGTCGACGCGAGCCACGTCCTCATGACACAGGCTGAGAGCACGCTCGGCGATGCCGGCGATCTGCTCCAGCGCGCCCGCGAGCTGATGGTCTCGGCCGGCAACGCCAGCTACGGCGACAGCGATCGCAAGGACATTGCCAACGAGCTGCAGTCGATCCGCGACCAGCTGCTGTCGCTCGCCAACAGCGGCGACGGCGCCGGCACCTACCTGTTCGGCGGCCAGGGCTCGACCCAAAAGCCCTTCGTCGATACCGCCACCGGCGTCCAGTTCGCGGCCGCCAACGGCGAGATGCGCACCGAGCAGCCGACCGGGCTGCCGTTGACGACCGACGGCCAGGCGGCGTGGCTGCAGGCGCGCACCGGCAACGGCGTCTTCGTGACGAGCGCCGCGCCCGGCGTCCTCGGCGCAACGATCGACAACGGCCAGGTCAGCGACCCGAGCGCATTGACAGGCGCCGACTACACGCTGCAGTTCAGCGTCGCCGCCGGCGTGACGAGCTACGCGGTGCTGAAGAACGGGCTGCCGACCGCCGTCGTCGCGGCGCCGTATGTCTCCGGCCAGGCGATCACGGTCGACGGCATGACGGTCTCGGTGAGCGGAACGCCGGCCGACGGCGACCAGTTCCAGATCTCACCCTCGACGCCGACCCTCGGCGTCTTCGGCGCCCTCGACAGCGCCATCGCCGGCCTCGGGACGGCCGGGCGCACCGCGTCGCAGATTGCGCAGGGCAACGGCGACGGCCTGCGCGACATCGATTCGGTGCTCGGCAACCTGCAGAGCGCGCGCAGCGCCGCGGGCGGGGTGCTCAACCGCCTCGACAGCGAGACCGACCGCCTCGCCGCTCAAAAGCTGGCCAGCACCACGGAACAATCGAATGCGCAAGATGTGGACATGGTGCACGCGATCTCGGACTTCCAGACCAAGCAAAGCGGCTACGATGCCGCGCTCAAGTCGTACGCGATGGTGCAGAAACTGTCGTTGTTCCAGTACGTGAGCGGCGGCTAAGGGGCCGCCGACGGCTTGGCGGCCGCTTGGGAGGCTGATTTGCTCGACGTCGCGATCCTCGGTCAGGTGGCCCTCGGCTACTCGCCGTTTATCGACCGCAACCGGACGGTGGCGGCGACGCGGCTGACCGTCGTGCCGCTGCGCCCCGACGCGGTGCTCGACGTCGCCCAGCTCCTGCACGCGGTCGGCGATGTCTGGCCGGAGAGCGGCACCGCGGTCTCGCTCAACGTCGTCAGCGAAAGCCTGCTGCACGACCTGCTGCAGTCGAGCCCGACCGCCAACCTGATGGTCGAAGTGCCGAACTTCATGGCCTCCGACCCCGACAACGTCGAGGCGCTGATCCGCTTGCACGGCAACGGCAACACGCTGCTGCTGAAGGGGCGGCCCAACGACGAGCTGCCGCGCGAGGTGCTGCCTTGCTTCCGCTACTCGATCATCGATCTCGCCGATGAGCGCCGGATCGGCGCTGCCGCGGTCGCTCCGGCGGGCGTGACGCGCTCGATCCAGCACGTCCAGTCGGGCGTGCGGACGATCGCCGACATGGAGGCGTCGTTCGCGCGCGGCGCCCATGCCGTCCTCGGCTGGCCGATCGACGACGCGATCAACGCCACCGCGGCGCGCACCGGCAAGGGGATGGCACAGCCCGACATGCAGGTCGTCGTCGAGCTGATCCACCGGGTCGACAACGAGGAGGGCATCGAGAAGCTCGAGAACACGCTCAAGCGCGACCCCTCGCTCGCCTTCAAGCTGCTGCGCTACATCAACTCGCCGGCGTTCGGCCTGCGGGTGGAGATCAGCTCGTTCCGCCACGCGATCATGCTGCTCGGCTACCAACGCCTGAAGCGCTGGCTCGCGCTCCTGCTCGCGACCGCGAGCAAGGACGTCAACCTGCGGCCGATCATGTTCGCCGCCGTCCGCCGCGGCCTGCTGATGGAGGAGCTCGTCGCCGGCACGGCCGACGAGGAGATGAGGAGCGAGATGTTCATCTGCGGCGTCTTCTCGCTGCTCGATCGCATGTTCCAGGAGACCTTCGCCAAGCTGCTCGGCTCGATCCCGGTGCCCGAGCGCGTCTACCAGGCGCTGGTCGAGGGCACCGGCCCGTACCACCCGTACCTGGTGATGGTGAAGGCGGCCGAGGGCGAGTCGGTGTACGACTACCGCGAGGCTGCCGAGCAGCTGCTGATGAGCGTTGCCGAGATCAACCGGGCGCAGCTGCGGGCGCTGATGGGCGCCGCCGCGCTCGAATGAGGTCGGCCCGGACCGCCGCCTCGACCCCGCAAGGGGTCCCTTGGCGGGCGATCTTCTGAGGCCGGGCGCCGCCGGTCGCGCGCTGCGCCCTTTCGTGGCGCGCAGCACGAGCGCCGCGGGAGCCGCCGATTCAAGCTCGCCCGGGCTGCGCCGAAAATGCGCTATGCGGCCGCGGCTGCCGGCGCCATCGCGCCGATGGCACGAGGCCCGAGCGATCTTGCGTCCGACACCATGCCCCTGAGGTCCGTCCGTCTCTCACCGGGAGCGGCGCGATGAGCGCAGGCGTCGCCGTGCTCGACGCCGACGCCCTCGAGCGGCTGCGCGAGCTCGATCCGCACGGCAGGAGCCACCTGCTCGAGCGCGTCCTGCGCGCCTTCGAGTCGTCGGCGTCGCGGCTGGCGGCGCAGTTCGGCGAGGCGCGCGCCTCGGGCGACATGCAGGGTATCCGCCACGTGGTCCACACCCTGAAGTCGTCGTCGGCGAGCATCGGCGCCGTCTCGCTGGCGCGACTTTGTGCCGAAATCGAGGGTTCGATCCGGGCCGAGGCATTCGCCAGCCTCCCGGACCGCCTCGATGCAATGGACCGCGAACTCGCGGCCGTGCTACAAGCCGTGACGCCCATGCTCTCCACCTCGGGCACGCCGACATGACCCTGCGCGTCGAGCCGTCCGCCGACGATCTCCCCGAGCGCCCGCGCGTCCTCCTCGTCGACGACGATGAGGTCGCCCTCCTGCTGACCTCGGTCGCGCTGCAGGACCAGGGCTTCGACGTCACCGAGGCATCGAGCGGCGAGCAGGCGATCCGCGTCCTCGCCGACTGGCTGCCCGACATCGTCGTCCTCGACGCCGTCATGCCCGGGCTCGACGGCTTCGAGACCTGTCGCGAGCTGCGCTCGCTGCCGGGCTTCGAGTCGCTGCCGGTGCTGATGCTGACCGGCCTCGACGACGATGCCTCGATCACGCGCGCCTACGAGGCCGGCGCGACCGACTTCTTCGTCAAGTCGACCCAATGGAGCCTGCTGGCCGGGCGCCTCCGCTACCTGCTGCGGGCGTCGCGGACGCGGGTCGAGCTCGAGCGCAGCAAGTCGCGCCTCGCCCGCGCGCAGGACCTGGCGCGCATGGGCAGCTTCGACTGGCGGCGCGGCCAGAACGGCCCGGCGTTCTCGATCGAGGGCCTGCGCGTGTTCGGTCTCGGCGTCGGCGACCAGCCGGCGTTTCGCGCCCTGCTGCGGATGATTCCCGAGGACGAGCGCAAGGCCTTCCTCGAGCTGACGCACAGCGCGATGGACCGCAGCACCGTCCTCGCGACCGACGTCCATGCGCGCCTCGTCGACGGCCGCCAGCGCATCGTCCACATCGAGGCCGAGCCCGAGTTCAACGAGCACGGCAACCTGGTCGGCTACACCGGCATCGTCCAGGACGTCACCGACCGCCGTCTCGCCGAGGACCGCATCCGCCATCTCGCGAACTTCGACACGCTGACCGGCTTGCCGAACCGTCGCCAGCTGATCTGGCGCGCCGAGCGCGCGCTCGAGCAAGGCCGTCGGCTCGGCCACGAGGTCGCGCTGCTGCTGATCGACCTCGACCGCTTCAAGGTGATCAACGACACCCTCGGCCACGGTGCCGGCGACGACCTGCTGATCGAGGTCTCGCGGCGCCTGCGCTCGTGCGTGCGCCACTCCGATCAGGTCCTCGAGACCTCGCTCGAGACCGTCGGCCTGCGCTCGCACCGGACGCTCGAGGCGGTCGGCCGGCTTGGCGGCGACGAGTTCGTCGCCCTGCTGCCCGAGGTCACCGACGAGGAAGACGCCGAGCGCGTCGCCAGCCGCATCCTCGAGGTGATGCGCAAGCCGATCATGATCGGCCTGCAGGAGTGCTTCGTCACCGCGAGCGTCGGCATCGCCATCTTCCCCCGCGACGGTGCGAGCGTCGCCGACCTGCTGCGCAACTCCGACATCGCGATGTACTCGGTCAAGTCGGCCGGGCGCAACTCGGCGTCGCTGTACCGGCCGAACCTCGCCGGCAAGGGGCGCGAGAAGCTCGAGCTCGAGAGCGCGCTGCACAAGGCGATCGAGCGCAACGAACTGGTGCTGCACTACCAGCCGAAGATCGACGTTCGCGGCGCGCGCATGATCGGCGCCGAGGCACTGATGCGCTGGCGGCGTCACGGCCAGCTGGTCGCGCCGGGCGACTTCATCCCGCTCGCCGAGGAGACCGGCCTGATCATCCCGCTCAGCGAATGGGCGATCCGCGAGACCGCGCGCCAGGCACGCGTCTGGCAGGACAACTTCGGCTTCGCCGACTCGATCGCGGTCAACCTGCCGAGCCGGCTGTTCGAGCGCACCGACCTCGTCGAGTACATCCACAACGCGGTCACGACCTACGGCGTGCCGCACCACGCGATCGAGCTCGAGATCACCGAGACGGGCCTGATGAAGGACCTGCAGAACGTGATCCCGTCGCTGCACCGGCTGAACGAGATCGGGGTCGAGATCTCGATCGACGACTTCGGCACCGGCTACTCGTCGCTCGCGTATCTCACGACGCTGCCGATCAGCGAGCTGAAGATCGACCGCAGCTTCGTCCGCGACCTCGGCATGACGCCGCAGAGCTCGGCGGTCGTCACGGCGATCATCGCGCTCGCGCGCTCGCTCGGCCTGCGCGTGATCGCCGAAGGAGTCGAGAACCTGCGCCAGATGGAGGTCCTGCATCGCCTCGGCTGCGGGATCATGCAGGGCTTTCTCTTCAGCAAGCCGCAGCCGCCCGAAGACATCGAGCGCTGGCTCGAGCAGACCGTGCTGCCGAAGAAGGCACCGTGGATCGGCCAGGCATCGTCTGGCGACGCCGAGCCGCCGCGCGTGCGCGCGCGCGAGTCGCGCGGCAAGCTTCCCTGAGCCGGTCCTTCCCGGAGCCCAGCCGCCATGAGCATGACGCGCCCTTCGCCTCTGGCCAAGGTCGAGCTGTCGACGGCGCAGATCGCCAAGGCCGCGCTTCGTCGCCTGGCGACCGAGCGCCTCGAACCGACGCCGGAGAACTACGAGCGTGCCTACCGCCAGGAAGCGGGCGAGGCACCCGAATCGACCGAAGCGCTCGCCGTCCTGATCGAGCGGATCATCCGCGGCATCGAGCGGACCGGCCACAACTGGACCCCGGCGCGGCGCAAGGAAGGCATCCAGCGCGTCCTCGCCAGCGGCCGCGGCGACGCGAAGAAACTCCAGCACCGCCTGTCGCAACTCGTCAACAGCTGGGAAGGCGACACGGCGGCGACGCCGGTCGCGGTCGCGTCGGCACCGGAGGCCGCGAGCCGGCCGGCGCCGCTCGACGGCCTTGCATCGGCAGCGAACGGCGCGCCGCTGCCAGTGAACGCCGCGTCGCCGGCGGCGAACGATCCGGCGACACCGATGAGTGCGCCGTCGACAGCGGCATGGGAGCGCGTCGCCCGCGCCCTCGGCCAGGGCCTGCAGCAGGCGCTGCCCGCCCACGACGGCGCCAACCAGGAGCTCGCGCGCGAGCTCGCGAGCCTGATCGAGCGCATGCAAGACGACGCGACGGTGTCGCTCGCCGACGACACCGACGCGCTCGTGCGCAAGGTCGAGCGCGTCCTGCAGCACCGTCACCACCTGTTCGATCAGCTCGGCAAGCTCTGCCACGAGCTGACCTCGAGCCTGACCGACATCGCCGAGGACGGCAGCTGGGTCAAGGGCCAGTGCGATGCGATGCGGCTGAAGATCGAGGAAGGACTGAGCGCGCGCGGGGTTCGCGCCGTCAGCGACATGCTCCACCACGCGCGCAGGCGCCAGGGCGAGGTCCGCGGCGAGCGCGAGAAGGCGCGCGATGCGCTGAAGTCGCTGATCACGCAGATGCTCGCCGAGCTCGACGAGCTGGGCTCGAAGACCGGCAACTTCCATGAGAGCGTCGGCCGCTACGCCGAGGTCATCGAGCAGTCGGATTCGCTCGAGAGCCTGACCGGGGTCGTGCGCGAAATGGTCGCCGAGAGCCGGGCCGTGCAGACGCTCGTCCAGCAGACCCAGGAGCGCTTGCAGGAAGAGCACAGCAAGGCGACCGACCTGACGCAGCGCGTCGTCGAGCTCGAAGACGAGATGAAGCGCCTCTCCGACGAGGTCTCGACCGACCAGCTGACGCAGATTGCCAACCGGCGCGGCCTGATGCAGGCGTTCGAGATCGAGCGCGCCCGCCTCGAGCGAAGCGGCGGCGAGCTCTCGATCGGCCTGCTCGACATCGACAACTTCAAGCGCCTCAACGACGAGCTCGGCCACAGCGCCGGCGACGAGGCGCTGAAGTCGCTCGCCTCGGTCGTCAGCAAGACGCTCAGGCCGACCGATCGCGTCGCTCGCTACGGCGGCGAGGAGTTCGTGGTCCTCCTGCCGCAGACTCCGCCGAGCGAGGGCGAACAGGTGCTGACGCGGCTGCAACGGTCGCTCACCGGCGGCCTCTTCATGCACAAGGAGAAGCAGATCTTCGTCACCTTCTCGGCCGGCGTCACCGACTACCGGCTCACGGAGCGGATCGAGGATTCGCTCGAGCGCGCCGACCAGGCGCTCTACGAAGCCAAGCGGACCGGGAAGAACCGGACCTGCATCGGCTGAGCGGGTCGTCCCCGCGGCTCAGCCGGCATCGCCGGCGCCACCGGGCTCGCTCAGAAGCCTGAGCGCGCGATCGACGTCGCGCTCGAACGCGCCGACGGTCGCCTCAGGTGCCGTCGATGTCATCAACGCGGCACGGTATGCCGCCGACTCGCTCGCATAGAAGGCCTGCACGACGATACGGGCGTCGTTGGTCAGCGCCTCGGTGAGCGAATTGACGAAGCACTCCATCGCCAGCATCGAGCCCTTCAGCTCGTCGATCTGCTGCGCGAGCGGCGCGGTGTTGTCCATCGGATTCTCCTCGTCGTCGTTCCATGGCCGGAGCATCTTCGCTGGCGGCGATGCTGTCAGTCTAAGTCCGGGGCCGATAGCGAGCGGCGTGGCAGCGACGAAGGGCGCCGTGCGATGGTCGGGCCGAGCGGCAATCGCCACCGACGCGAGGAGTTGGCGGAGACGGTGTCCTCCGAATCGCTAGGATTGGCGCGGGTTGACGAGCATGGGACGTGAGAACCCATCATCGTCCCCACCTTCCACAGTGGCATCTTCATCGCCCCCCCGCACGAGTGCCCCCTCGGGCGGCGCGTTCGAGCGATGGTCAACGGACGCGCACCAGGCAGACACTGCCGGCACGCAAGGAGATGCCAATGGAGACGGTTCTGGATCCCGCGATGCTCGAAGCATCGGACCTAACGGCCAAGCAGCTTGAAGAAGCCACCAACATCGTGGAAGCCGAGTTCGGCGCGGACCCGGGAGGGCGCAACGATGCCCTGATCGCCGCCGTGCTGTCGACGCTCGCGCGGAACTACGGCATGGGGCTTGCCTTAGCTGGACGCTAAGAGAACTTCAGGAGGCAGTTATGGCGACGAGCAAGGCACCGGCGAAGCGAGAGCAGCTCATTGCGCCCAATAGCGACAAACGCTCCATCCGGCGCGACGAGAAGGGCCGCATCAAAGAGTCTGACGACGTCGGCCGATCATTGGCGGCGGATGTACTTGGCGGCGCCGAGCCACGATTCCGAGAAGGCCAGCGAGCATCAAAGCATAGGTCTCCGGCTCGGGAGCGGGACCGAGAATAGGCAAGACCGTCCCCGAGGCAATGATCCGGTCCTCATGAAACTCCTGTCTGGTGTAGCCGGCATCCAACCCACTGAAACGGAGAGTCTCGTCACCGCCGTTGGCAACCGCGAAGAAGTCGATTGAAGAGATTTCCCCGTCCGCGATCGTCACTGTGATCGGACCCCATGTCCATCCATTCGAATCAGATGCCGTCTTGATATTGGCAAGACTCGAAAAGAACGTAACGTCGGCTCCCGTATAGACACCATCCGCACTTCCGCTGGTCACGACCTCGCCAGCCCCGATCCATGCGACGGTGTAGTCCTCCGCACAAGCGGGATAGGAGGGATCCCCGAAGAAGCAATTTGGCCGGATGGCGAGATTCGGAAATCCGGTGCCAGAACCAGTGAAGTCAAATGCGAACGTTGAGTCGGCGTGCGCACTTGCGGAGCACAGAAGGGCAATGCCGAAAAGGAATGACCGCAGCATCGAATTTCCTTAAGAAGGGAGAAGGGCCGGAACCCCAGTCTTACGAGCAGTGGGCTGGCGATGCCGCGATACGAGGATCGCCAGCCCGGCGAGGACAATCATCCAACTCTCTGGCTCGGGGACTGCGCTTACGGCAACGCCGATATCGCCGTCGTGTACAGCCCAGGCGTAGAGCAGCTGCCCCTTATCTCCGTAGCCTTCGTCGGGGATGTCGCCGAGAAACTTGTCGACCGCTCCGAGGTCGTTCGCGACGTTCGTCCAGTAGTCGCCGAACCTTGCGCCGTTGAACAAAGGCGATCCGAAGCCGACATCCGACCCGGGCAAGCGCGCGTCGATGACGTCGAACTCGATCTTGGTGGCGGTCTGCCACTCAAGGAAGATCGAGCCGATCTCCACCGGCGCAGAAAGGCGCCAATCGTCGTAGGGTCCGATCGACAGACTCGCGGCCCAGGATGTCTGATAGTCCCACGTCTGCAGGCCGGTGACGGCGATGTCGCGCAGCCACGTTATGTTTCTCGTCGAGTCGTAGACGCCCTCGAATCCGGGCAGGCTCGGATCCAGGTCACGGGGCTGGAGCGAAGCCTGGGCCGAACTCGCGCATAGCAACGCCGCGAGCAGTGCAAATCCCTTGCGCATCGGTTTCTCCTATCCGAGACAAACAGCGTATGCCTCAGGCTTCTCGAAAGGCCCCCCGCGAATAAGGTGTCTGCGCGCTCGAAGTCGAGACACTCGCTACAAACTCACGGCCACGACTGCATCTTCAAGACAGTCGATGGCGACCTGACCCAAGTACGTCTCGGCGGTGCATGATGAGCCACGGCAGACGTATCGGTCGCCTCCGAGTCACGCCGCTGTGATATCGACCAAATGAGGAGAGAGTATGAGCATCATTCCGAAGCTGACAGCGCTCGCAGTGCTCCTCGCAGCAGCGGGCGGCGCATCCGCGCAAGTCGTCACGTTGGACGCGCCAACGTTCTCGGTGACGTTCAACCCGAACGACGGGATCAACCTCGGTCCCTTCTACCCGCCCGGTCTCACGCTCGTCGGCGACTCGTTGCATTGGCTTGGCGCAGGCGGGTCGGCTTGGGTTCTCCCTGGTCAATCAATCGACGCCTTCAACTATGCGCCGCTGTTCGACTTCGAGCCTGCGAGCGGCTATCGAATCGTTGGCTACGACTTTCTCTTTCAAGCGTCTTATGAAGGACCGATGCTTGTCGTGCAGCCGGGCGATTTGGTCGAGGACTTGGGACCGGTCGGCACCGTTTACACCGGCAATGGCAGGCTGCAAACAAGCATCGGGACCATCATCACCTTCAGCGGATCGCCGCAAAACGAAACAAAGACAGCCGCGCAACATCTGGACGGCGCTGGCTTCCCGGCGAACTTCATCATCCAGGCTACCGCGACCGGGATCGGCGAGCTCTGTTGGCGGGCCACCCCGGACGGGGCCTTCTGCGCGAATTGGGTCCTCGCCCCCGCGTCTACTCGCCTTGACTTCGTCGATATCACGCCGCTGGTCGTTGCCGTCCCCGAGCCCGAGACCTACGCGCTCATGCTGGCCGGCCTCTTCGGCGTCGTGGCTCGGCGGCACCATTTGAAAGCGACGAGAGCTTAGATGTCTGTACGGGCCTAACAGGCCTCGCAGCGGGCCGAACCTACGTGAAGCATCCCGTCCGTTATGGACTCGCAGGCGACGCGCTTCGCCAATTCCAGACCCCGTCGCACGAGCCGCGCCGCCAAGCTGGAAGCCTTCGGCCTCCCGTCCGACGGCACGCGGATCCTTGTCAGTCGCGTGCATATGCGCTCATGGCTGCAAGACGAGCTATCGGCTAGCTCTGCAGGGCTGCGATGGGGATCTTGTGAAATGGCGCCCGAGCCCCGGCACCGTCAACGTCGGCCTGGTCGACCTGGCATGCGGTAGTCCGTGGCGGCGTCCGCGGCGTCGCGCTTTAGCGCTGTACTGGTGTCGGGTCCAGGCTCGGGACCACCGAGTCCCCGCATCTCATGGCCAAGCCGAACCTCCGGCGGGTCGGCTCGACGCACGGGAGCGAAGTACATGGCCTTGCAGCCGACGCACGCGACGAAGTCGGTCACGAGAGCGGGATGGGGCTTGCGTTGGACCACGATTCGTTCGAAGTTTTCGTAGCCGCAGGGGCACACCAACTCAAGCTCCGCTCCGTCCATGGAAAGAACTGTACATACATACAGCTACTGCGGCGATGGTTCTCGTCCTTTGATAGGGGCGAAGGTGGGTAGATGTCGAAATCGCCGCGCGCTCCATGGGTGAAATTGGCGGAGAGTCCCTCCGCCAAACAACGGTGCGCGTGAGGATTCGATAGACGGGTGTCGGCCGGAAGCAGTCGCCCATGGCTTAGCCGACGGTGCCCGCCACGCAGACTTCCCGATCGCGCCAGTTCGTCAGAACCTACAGCTTCTCGCAACGTGCGCGCCGCGCGCACCCCTCGCGGGCGGTTGCGCTATTCGGCAGCAATGCTGGCCCAGCACACGATCGCGCTGCAGACCGAACTCCAGCGACCGAAACCCTTGTAGATCTGCGCAGCAATCGCCGCTTGCTGCTTGAGCGTCAGTCCCGTCGCATCGATCTGTGGGTCAGAGACAACGACACTCGATGACAGCCCTCGCGACTTAAGAGCCATCGGGCTCGCATTACCGTCCTCATCCGGAGTGAGTAAGAGCCGAGTAGACAGCGGCGCCGCTTTAGATCACGCTACCTGACCCTTCTAGGGGTAACAACATGGAGGAAACGATGCCTATCCGCGCGTCTCGCACAGTCGTAATGGCCCTAACGGCGAGTCTTGGAGTAAGCGCTACATGCCTGAACGCGCAACCAAGAGACGCTGAAGCCACCCAATTAATGGCGTCGCATCAGTACAGGGAAATCACTTTTGTCAACGAATCCGCTGGTGATTGCGTGATGAGTGGAGTCCTAACGCTGTTCGATCACGGCTATGCGATATGGTCTACGTCGACCAAGACGAACAAATCCACCACGGGTGATATTTGGCACCAATCGATCGAGGTATCCGATTCCAGTAATCGTCGCCTATTTGGCTTCGGACAATGGGATTCCCCGCGCATGTTCGTCGGTTCTGAATACAACTGGCGAGCGACGGGCACGTTTCCCGCTGGCTTCTACGGCTCGATTGCTGGCGCGACATCTTCAGCCAGTTGTTAGGCCGTTCAACCCGCGGCGGGTTCAATCGCCAGGTCACGGAATGTCTGCTTTGGGTGGCGGAGCGGACACTGATCTTCCGCCGCGGCCATAGCAAGATTCGCTCACCAGTCCCGTAAGAGCTGTACGCTGTGCCTGCAGTTCACGCGCGAACTCTCTGAGCGTGGATCGGACGCCTCCCTTCCAGGCGTTCTGAGCGACACGCGCTTTACCGGCCTCAGTTGTTGGCCCGGTCGACTTTCCCCACGGACGCCATGTGCGGATGAGCTCCGCCTGCCGTGCCTTTCGTTCCGGTGTCCATCCGCTCGACATCGTGTTCCTCCAATAGTTTGCTCGGCGAAGACTTCGATTCCCGCGCGCGCGAGGCTTCTTGTGCGGGCGGCGCTCCGCCGTTGTTCACCTGCTGATGCCCGCTAGCGAAGTTGGCTTGCCGAGCGAAGACCGCGGGCGGGTTCTTGATTGCAGCGAGCGTCTCGACGGTCATGCGCGATTGCGCCTGGGCCTTGAGGGCAAGACGCATGTACCGATCCGCAGCGTCCACGTTTTTGAACAGGTTCGCCTGGGAGATCCGGGCCATTTCCCCAAACATCGCGTTCAAGGCGACACCCTGCGCATACAGCATTCGCTCGGCCGCTGCCATGTCGTTCCGATTGATGGCTTTGCCGCTGTCCCGCAGAGAGCCGACCATATCCGTGAGCGATACGTCGCCGAACTCTGGCTTGACGAACCTCTTTGTCGTCCAGGCGTTGCTCGCAACCCCTTCGCCCATTAGATCGGCAATCAGTCGCTCATGAGTCTTTCCCGACACCTCGCGCATCTGAAGACAACTGTGCTTGTCCTTACCCTCCGTTGTCTGAACCCGTGGCTTCTTGCCAGCGCCGTTGGTGTCCGGTCCATCCCTTCGGGCTGAATCCGTCATACGTTCGCTCCCGTGCCGTTGTTTACCGTATGTCGTGCCGACTTCGGGGTCAGGTTGTCCAGGTTGTCCAGGCTTGAAACGTTGGACAAGGTGGACAACCTGGGACTTTTGGACAAGCTGGGAAGGCTCCAGTAGTACTTGTTCTCCGGGCCCTTTTTCTTAAGGACGTTCAGCGCATCAGAGGCGCGGCGAACGGTCCGCCATGCGAGGCCGGCTTCCTTGGCCTCGGCCTCGATGTACTTCACGGGTGCGAGGCCCTCACCGAGGAGATGACGCAGGAACTCGGAAGCGGTCTCCTGTGCGTTGCCCTCTTCCGTGTCGTCGGTCGGGTCCGTCAGCAGCTCGCGCGCCGAGCCTTCTACGGCAGCGCCCCATGCAATGCGCGACGCCTGAATGCCCGGCAAAGCTTCGACCTGGTCAATGGCGTACTCGAAGCCGCCGTCATCGGGGCCGATGTTCGATTTGCCTCTCGCAAGGATGCGTCGGTCTTCGCCCTCTTCGTTTTTGACCTTGGCCGCCACAAGAACGATTCGGGCAACAGCGGTGAAGGCGATCGAGCCCACAACACGCGAAGCGGGATCTTGGCCTTGGCCGCCCTTGCTGAAGTGCGAGATGCCGACAAGCGCGGCTCCCATCGTGGAGGCTAGGTCCACCAGAGGCTGAAGCGCCCGGCGCACCTCGGTGTTCTTGTGGCTGTCGCCCATAACGGCCGAAACCACCGGGTCAACGACGATGAGGCGAACATCCCCAATGCGAGAAGCCAAATCGGCTAGCTGCGCCATGTCGGTGGCCGGATCAAAGGGGCGAAGCTCCCCATCGGCCCGAGTGCCGGAAACAAAGTGAACGCGGCTCTTTTCGGCCCCCGCTGCAATGAGACGAGGTAGCAGCGTGTCTGCTGGATCATCCTCTCCTGACCAGATCAGAACGTGTCCCGCGTCGCAGCCGGAGCCGTCAGGCCATCGCCCGCCGCTAGTCACGGTGGCGGCCATGTCGATGGCGATGGTTGTCTTCCCTTGGCCCGGTGCACCAGCAAGGATGTGCAATTTGCCGAGGGCGAGCCAATACCGCCACAGCCACGCGACGGGCTGCGGCGTCAGGTCTGCTCCATTCGTGAGAACAACACCGTCGGACAGGGCCAGCGTAGACCCATTCGCAACCGTGAAGCCTGCCCGCTTGACCGCTGCGTCTACTCGCGCCGCGCGCTCGGCAAGTAGATGGAACTCCCGAGCGGCCATCATTTCACCGCTCCGTCAATGATGAAGCTGATGCGCCCAATGGACTGCCAAAGTCTTTGGGAGTCTGCCTCGCTTGGCGTCTTTCCTCGGCTCATGTCCGAAACGACGAGGCCGAAAACAAGCAGCTCGAAAGCGACCAGCTCTAGGCAATCCCGGAGCGATAGGCCTGCTGGCTTCTCTGGACCGCGATGCGGCTTGCCGCTCTCTACATACGCGCCAAGTTGTCGAGCCGCACCGATAAAGTCCAGACCGTGCAGGCGCATCGCATAGGCCAGCACATCCCCGCCTTTCTCGAAGCAGGACATGCAGACCCAGCCGCCAGACTCGGTGTTGATTCGCATAGAGTCGCTGCCCCCATGAAAGTCACACCGAGCGGTCTTCCACTTGCCTGGGCCACGAAGGGCTAGCCCCTCGCTTTCGAAGTACGAGCGCGGATCGGGCAGGGCTTCTCTGCGGAACTCACCCACGGCAACCTCCCGCCCACTCGTTAACAAAGCGTCGGGCTCCGGCGAGTCCACTGAACTCGCGAGATGCAGCTTTGCGGGCCACTAGGAACGCCGTGGAGCCGCTCGATGCGGTGACGGGATGGAGCACTAGCCCAAGCGAGCCCGCGATTGCCTGGAGGCTTTCCAGAGAGTCCTGCTCTCCGCTCCCTTGGATCGGCAGAATCGGGCAAAATTGCGGTCGGGTGATGAACGCGCGTTGCTTACCCAATGCCCCGTGTTCTTGGTCGGTCGGGGCATTTTTCATGCTGCCACTTTTGCGGCCCGTGCTTCAAGCCAGGCGCGCACGGCGCCCACTTCCCAAGCGGTTACGCGCTCAGAGAGCTTGACGGGCTTTGGGAACTCACCGGACTTGCACTTACGCCATAGCGTGGCGGACGAGAACGGCACTGGGGCCGGAATGAGCTGGGCCTGTCGGACGTACCCGGTGGCAGGCAGGGTGTCGAATGTAGAAGCGGTTTGGGTAGACATGGCGTGTCGTTCCACGTAGTGATGACGACACGAACTTTGTCCGCCAGACCCTCCACCACCACAAGCCTCCACCCCTCCACCAAGTTGGCGGAGGGCAGTCTCTATGCGTCCCCGATGCGCCCTGAAGCACGGAGCCGCTCCCATGCTTTGTCGAAGACATTGGCCGATTGAAACAGTGCCCCGCTACCTAACTCCCGGCGCACTTTAGCTTTCACACCAGCAAGTCCGGCCTTCGGCTTTGGAAGCGCCTTCGGCTCGTATCCCAGTTGACTTAGCTTCTGCAAGATGGCGTCCTCTTGGGCAGTCTGTGTTTGCGGCGGTCTCAGGGGCTGGGCTTCTTCGCGAAGCAGCTCGGCTTCTTCGCGGAGCATGATGTGCGGAACGTTTTCTACGTCCTTGAGCCACGCGTTTAGGTCCTTCGTGAAGACGTAGCAGCCCACGCTCGCAATTCCCGCGTCGCGATCACCTCTGATTGGCGCGCCGTCGAGAGATTGATTGCGAGTCACGAGTGCGCCTGTTGTCGCAGCCTTGACAGCTCGTCTGAGAAACTCGCCTCTTTCGTACTCGGACCACCCTCGCTGCCGGGCTAGTGCATCAATCGCGGTCCGCAGTTCCCAAAGCACCTGTCCGCCCCGGGCCACAACTGCCGGCGCTGCTGATGCCTTCTGTGCCTCTGGAGTCGCATCCCCCAACCGATAGGGCACCCGTTGCGCTTCTAGCCATGCGTCAACATCAGAAACCGAAACCAAGTCATACCACGCGCGTATTACCTCCGGCCGGTATGGCAAGTCGGTATGAGGATCGCGCACCACGAGAGCACCCGATTTGGCAGCCTCGGTCATGCGTTGGACGAAACTGTCGCGTGCGCCCTGATGCCAGCCTTCTTTCGTAGCGAGGGCATTCGCCGCGTAGTCGATCGTCCACTTTTCTGGACCGGTTCCGTGCGCCAAGAGACGAAGGCCAATGCCTCGGGCCTCAAGCAATGGGCGGAGTTCCCACGGGAACAAGACAGCGCGACGCAATGCGTCACCGATGGGAAATGGGTGCGGCCCCATCGAAAGAGAATCGCGAACCCGTAGCGCGCCGCTATCGACGAGTCCCTGCAGCTCACTCTCGATATTGATTTCTGCGGCTGCGATTGCGAAGGGCTCTGTGTGGAGCGACATCGCAATGAGCCCCGCGAGATCTCCGAACTTGACCGGCTCGGCTTCGGGTATCGACACCCAGTATTGAAACCTTGGTTTGGAATCCATGCATCCCCCGATGCACCCCGGCTGGGGAGCCCCAGCGCGACACGTCGGGGGCCGTGTCTTCGGCCTTGCGGCCTAGCTGGGGCGATACACATGCTATTGGCATGCGGCTTCGCGCGCCTTTCGAAGATCGAAGACTTTCAACGCACGCTGAAAGAGGCACTGCGACGACCACTTGAGGTCAATGGCGGCATAACCCGCCGAGTCAGCGCGGTATCCGTCGGGCTCTGAGGCGCGTAAGCAATCCAGGCGACGCCGGTGATTCGGCCGGAAAGCGCGTGCTTGAGAAGCCATTCGCAATGGCGCACCGTTTCGTGGTCGACTACAGGCCCCTTGTGCCTCGGAACGAAACTCAGCAGCCGCGCGGTGCCGCGCGGGCGTCTCTTGCGTCCTTTGCGTGTAGGCAACGGCACGACGTTGGTAGGGTCGGTGTTAGCCTTCTTTTCAGCCATTGCACACCTCTGTTCAGGTGGGTTATGGTCAGATAGGCCGAGCCTTGCCGGGCTCGGTTCCGTCGCTTTGTTAAGCCTTCTTGCGCAGAGGAACCACCGCGCCTTTTGTCTCCGCTCTCGCGCAGAACGCAGCCCAGTCAGCCATCATCTTCACGCGCTTGTTGAACAGGTCACCGCGTCGATACGCAGCCTCGACTTTGTCGCCGATCGTGTGGGCCAAGGCCATCTCAGCCGCCTCTCTCGGATAGTTCGTCCGCTCGGAACACCAGTCGCGAAAGGTCGAGCGGAACCCGTGTGGGACGGCGCCCACTCTCATGCGGCGTAGGACAGCGGTGAGGCTCATGTCGCTAAGCATCCCCCCGCGGGGTGACGCAAACACTAGGTCGGTTCCTTTGTCGCGCGGCACACTTCGGAGGATGGCGCGCACAGCGCTTGAGAGAGGGACTCGATGTTCCTTGCCCGCCTTCATGCGCTCTGCGGGGACGGTCCACATAGCCGCGTCCATGTCGAACTCATCCCAACGCGCGCCCCTGACTTCGCCAGAGCGTGCAGCCGTAAGGACGGTGAACTCCAGCGCCTTGGCAGCGAGCCCCGCTTGAGAGCGCAACGACTCCATGAAGGGCCCCAGCTCGGAGACGGCTAGCGCGGCATGGTGCCCCGCGTTCGCCACCGTCGACGGGGCTGGCAGCACGTTGTCCAGGTGACCCTTCCACCGAGCCGGGTTCAAGCCCTCCCGGTAGCCGCGCGTGGTGGCCCAGTCAAGCACTGACTCCAGGCGACCCCTAAGGCGGGAAGCAGTCTCAGTCTTGCTCTTCCAGAGGGGCTCTAGAACCGCCAACACTTGCGGTAGCGCGATGTCGCGCACAAGCAGATCGCCTATCAGCGGGTAAGCGTACGTCTCCAATGTATTGCGCCATTGCTGCGCGTGCTTGGGGTTGCGCCACCCGGCCTCGTGCGCGTCGATGTAGGCGAGTGCGCAGAACTTGAACGTGCGCGCAGCCGCTTGGTCGGCCTTCAAAGCACTCCGCATCGCCCTGGCGTGCGCGATAGGGTCGATGCCGGCCTTGACCTTCAAACGGGCTTCGCGGGCCGCGTCTCGCGCGCCGGCCAAGGTCACATCGGGGAAGCCGCCGAGGCCCATGTCTCTGCGTTTGTTGCCAACCTGCACGCGCAGCACCCAGCTTCGCGTGCCGCTTGGCGTTACTTGCAGCGCGAGGCCGGCCACGCCACCAACGAAGTGAAGGCCCGGCGATGTCAGCCGGCTAACCGCCAACGGGCCAAACTCAGCAGCCTTCCTTCCCATCGTCCACTCCAATCCATCGTAGCACCCATCAATTATGATGAGAATTCCTGAAGTGTCAAGAAGCGCAACGAACCAAACCGACGGACGGCGGCTAGGGCGCTACCGGGCTAAACGAGGGGTTTGCTGAGATGCCCTGAGAGGGTGTGATGGGTACAGGGTGGCGGAGACGGTGAGATTCGAACTCACGGAGGAGTTGCCCCCTCGGCAGTTTTCAAGACTGCTGCCTTAGACCACTCGGCCACGTCTCCACGATCGTCGTCGCGATCTTCGCACGAGCGCGGGCGGCGATCGGACGCGCTAGCGCGCGTGCGGCGCTCCGGCGCAGTCGACCTGGACGAGCTCGCGCCTGCCGCCGTCGATCCGCATCGCGCTGAGCTTGCCGCCCCAGACGCAGCCGGTGTCGAGGCAGAGCACGTCGGCACGGTCGAACAGGCCGAGCGATGACCAGTGGCCGAACGCGATCGGCACAGCGGCGGTGCGACGTCCTGGAACGTCGAACCACGGCCGAAAGCCCGGCGGGGCCGCAGCGGCGCCGTCCTTGGTCACGAACTCGAGCGTGCCGTCGTCGGCCACGAACCGCGTCCGCGTCAACGTGTTCAGGGTGAAGCGCAGCCTGGCGTCGCCGGCGAGGGCGTCGCTCCAGCGAGTCGGTTCGTTGCCGAACATCGCATCGAGGAATTCGCGCGGCTCGCGCTCGGCGAGCGCGGTCGCGAGCGCGCGCGCCAGCACGAGCACGGTCTCGACGTTCCACTGCGGGACGACGCCCGCGTGCAGCATCAGCCAGCCGTGCTCGAAGACCGCCATCGGCCGCTGCCGCAGCCAGTCGAGCCAAGCCTCGCGGTCGGGCGCGTCGAGGATGTCGCCGATCGTGTCGCTGCGGTGGTGCGGCCGGACGCCCGCGGCAACGGCGAGCAGATGCCAGTCATGGTTGCCGAGCAGGCAGGTCGCCGCCGCGCCCAGGCCGCGCAGGCGGCGCAGCGTCGCCAGCGACGCCGGCCCACGGTTGACGAGGTCGCCGAGCACGTAGAGGCGGTCGCGTGACGGCGAGAAACCGATCGTCTCGAGCAGGCGGTCGAGCGCGCCGGCGCAGCCCTGGACATCGCCGACGAGATAGTTCACGGCTTGC
The DNA here is from genome assembly GCA_036496385.1 of Caldimonas sp. GTDB lineage: Bacteria > Pseudomonadota > Gammaproteobacteria > Burkholderiales > Burkholderiaceae_C > Schlegelella_A. The sequence goes on from DASXLD010000086.1 coordinate 41,676, forward strand.
CGGCCCTCGGCGGCCGCGATCCGGGAGCGCCGCTTGCAATGGCGGCGGAAAAGGCGCGGGCGGGGGCGGGCACGGAGGCGATTCTGCTACGCTGGCCTCCCGCCTCGCCGCCCTCGTGCATGGAAGTCGCCCTCCTGCTCTTCCTGATCTTCGTGAACGCCCTGTTCGCCATGTCCGAGATGGCGCTCACGGCGAGCCGCAAGGCGCGGCTGCAGGTGATGGTCGAGGCCGGCGACTCCGGCGCCCAGCACGCCATCGAACTGCATGACGACCCGACCAAGTTCCTCTCGGTCGTCCAGATCGGCATCACCTCGATCAGCATTCTGAACGGCATCGTCGGCGACGCCGCCTTCTCGGCACCGTTCGCGCACTGGCTGCACGCCAACTTCAGCATCGGCGACCGTGCCGCCGAGATTGCGGCGACGGCAATGGTCGTCGTCTCGATCACCTTCCTCACCATCATCTTCGGCGAGCTGGTGCCGAAGCGGATCGGCATCCAGTACCCCGAAACCGTAGCCCGCTTCGTCGCCCGGCCGATGGAGTGGCTGTCGCTGATCGCGCGGCCGTTCGTGCGGCTCCTGTCGTGGTGCACCGAAGGGACGCTTCGCCTGATGGGGATCCGCGGCGGCCCGGACCGCAGCGTCACCGAGGAGGAGATCGCCGCCAGCCTCGAGGAGGGGCTCGACGCCGGCGTCATCGAGGCGCAGGAGCACCAGATGGTGCGCAACGTCTTTCGCCTCGACGACCGCCAGGTCGGCTCGATGATGATCCCGCGCGCCGAGATCGTCTGGCTGGAGGCGACGAGCACCGCGGAGGACGTGCTGCGCGTCATCGGCGACGCCGAGCACTCGCGCTATCCCGTCTGCCGCGGCGGCCTCGACGACATCCTCGGCGTGATCAGTGCGCAGAAGCTCCTGCAGCAGGCGATCCAGGGCCATGCATTCGCGGTCGACCGCGACCTGCAGTCGCCTGTCTTCGTTCCCGAGACGCTGTCCGGAATGGAGCTGCTCGAGCACTTCCGCGCCTCGAGCACGCAGATCGTCTTCGTCGTCGACGAGTACGGCGAGGTGCAGGGGATGATCACGGTGCGCGACGTCCTCGAGGCGATCACCGGCGAGTTCAGCACCGAGATCGAGGCCGATTCGTGGGCAGTGCAGCGCGACGACGGCAGCTGGCTGTTCGACGGCCTGATCCCGACTCCGGAATTGAAGGATCGGCTGGCCCTGAAGGAGCTGCCCGAGGAGGACCGCGGCCGCTACAACACGCTCGCCGGAATGATCATGCTGCTGCTCGGCAGGTTGCCGGAAGAGGCCGACGCGGTCGAGTGGGAGGGCTGGCGCTTCGAGGTTGTCGACCTCGACGGCAAGCGCGTCGACAAGGTCCTCGCCAGCGCACTCGCGCCGCAGGCGATCGTCCACGAGTCGGCGGGCACCTGATGGCGGCGAGGCGCATCGCATGACGGCGTCGATCTTCGCGCGCACGCTCGCGAGCGCAGCGATGGTCGACGTCTTCGGCGATCGCTCGGTCGTCGCGGCGATGCTCTCGTTCGAAGCCGCGCTCGCCGAGGCCGAGGCCGCCGAAGGCATCGTCCCCGCGAACGCCGTCGCTGCGATCGCCGACGCGTGCCGCGCCGGGGTCGATATCGACGCCGTCGTCGCCGCTGCGCGCGGCGCCGGCAGCCTCGCGATCCCGCTCGTCAGGGCGCTCACCGCAGCGGTCGCGGCGCGCGACCCGGCCGCCGCCGGCTGGGTTCACTGGGGCAGCACGAGCCAGGACGTGATCGACTCGGCGATGGTGCTCGTCAGCGGCCGTGCGCTCGACCTGATCGATGCCGACCTCGACCGCCTGGCGAAGGCGCTGCTCGCACTCGCACGGATGCATGCACGAACGCCGATCCTGGCGCGCACGCTGCTGCAGCCGGCACAGGTCGTGAGCTTCGGCTTCAAGGTCGTCGCCTGGCTCGCGCCGCTGGTTCGCGCCCGCGATCGGCTCGCGCGGGCGCGCCGGGCGGCGCTGCGCCTGCAGTTCGGCGGTGCCGTCGGCACGCTGGCAACGCTCGGCGACAAAGGCCCGGCGGTGGCGCGTCGGCTCGGCGAGCGGCTCGGCATGCCGGCCGGCGATGCCTGGCACGTGCAGCGCGACGACTGGGTCGCGCTCGGCTGCGAGGTCGCCGTCCTGTGCGGCTCGCTCGCCAAGATCGGCACCGATCTGGCCCTGCTCGCGCAAGGCGAAGTCGGCGAGGTCGCCGAGCCGTCCGGCGAGGGCCGCGGTGGCTCCTCGGCGATGCCGCAGAAGCGAAATCCGGTCGCCGCGATGACGTCGATCGCCGCCGGGGTGCGCGCGCCGCAGCACGCCGCCGCCCTGCTCGCGGCGATGCGGCAGGCGCACGAGCGCGGCCTCGGCGAGTGGCAGGCGGAGCTTGCCGAGTGGCCGTCGCTCTTCCTCGCTGCCCACGGCGCGCTCGTCGCGCTCGCCGACGCGGTCGCGGGCCTCGAGGTCGATCCGCGGCGCATGCGCGACAACATCGCGCGCCAGCACGGCACGGTCTTCGCCGAGCCGGCGGCGGCGCTGCTCGTACCGACCCTCGGCAAGGCGAAGGCGGCTGTCGTCGTCGGCGCGCTCGCCGCGCGAGCCGCTGCCGGCGAAGGCGATCTCGACGCGCTGGTGCGCGTCGATCCCGCATTTGCCGGCGTCGATCCGGCCGCGATCGCCGCCGCGTTCGATGTCGACGCTGCGGCGCGACGTGCCGGCGACTTCGCCGCCGCGCAACTCGACCGCCTCGCACGTGCTCTTGCTTCCAACTCCGCCGGAGACTCCCGATGAGCGCCCCCGACCGCAGCGACGACTTCGAGCGCGGCCTCGCCAACCGCCGCGCCGTGCTCGGCGACGAATGGGTCGAGCGCTCGCTGGCGGGCGCGACCGACTTCAACGCCGACTTCCAGAGCCTGATCACGCGCTACGCGTGGCACGAGATCTGGGGCCGACCGGGGCTCGACCACGAGACGCGGCGGCTGCTCGTTCTCGGCATGACGATGGCGCTGGCGCGCTGGGAAGAGTTCGAGCTGCATTGCCGCGCCGCGATCCGCGGCGGCGTGCCGCTCGAGAAGATCCGCGAGACGCTGCTGCAGGGGGCGATCTACTGCGGCGTGCCGGCGGCCAACACCGCGTTCAAGATCGCCGGCGAGATCCTGCGCGCCGAAGGCCGGCCGCCGGCGCCGGCCTCGCTCGCCACCGACAGCAGGGTCGCGACCCACCACACCTTCAGCGCGCCGCAGCTGCACGTCGCCGTGCAGGGTGAGGGGCCGCCGGTCGTGCTCAGCCACGCGCTCGGCCTCGACGTCGCGATGTGGGACGGGCTCGCTCGGCGCCTATCGGCGCAATACACCGTGCTGCGCTACGACCACCGTGGTCACGGCGAATCGGCTGCGCCGCCGGGACCCTACACGATCGACGACCTGGTCGACGACGCCGCGCGCCTGATTCGCGAGTGGGGTCGCGGCCCGGTCGCATGGATCGGCCTGTCGATGGGTGGCATGGTCGGCCAGGGTCTGGCCGTTCGCCATCCGGAGCTGCTGCGCGGCGCCGTCCTCGCCAACACGGTGGCCCGCTACCCCGACGCGGCACGCCCGACGTGGGCAGCGCGGATCGCGGCGGTCGAGCAGGGCGGCATGGCCGCGGTCACCGACGCGGTCGTCGAGCGCTACCTGCACGCCGACTACCGCGCGGCGCATCCGGACGTCGCCGCCGCGTTGCGGGCCAAGCTGCTGCGGACCGACCCTGCCGCCTACGTCGCGTGCTGCCACGCGGTCGCCAACGTCGACTGGCTCGAGCGGCTGGCGAGCGTCCGGCTGCCGACCCTCGTCATCGCCGGCGCACGCGACGCCGGCGCGACGCCGGAGATGGCGCGGGCGATCGCCGAGCGGATCGCGGGCGCCGAGCTGCGCGTCTTCGCCGACGCGTCGCACCTGAGCGTGGTCGAGGTCGGCGACGAATTCCACGCCGCGGTATCGTCGTTCCTCGCCTCGTTGCCGGCGTCGCACTGACGCAGCGCCCGCGACGCTCCCGAACCCACGGACATGCCATGAGCAAAGCATTCGCATCGCAGGCCGACCTCGCCGACAAGCAGGTCACCTTCACCCGTCTTTCCGACAACGCCTACGCGTACACCGCCGAGGGCGACCCGAACACCGGCGTCGTCATCGGCGACGACGCCGCGATGGTGATCGACACCCAGGCGACGCCGGTGATGGCCGCCGACGTCATCCGCCACATCCGTACCGTCACCGACTTGCCGATCAAGTACGTCGTGATGAGCCACTACCACGCGGTCCGCGTTCTCGGCGCGAGCGCATATTCGGCCGAGGGCGCGAGCGAGATCATCGCCAGCGAGGACACGCGCGACCTGATCGTCGAGCGCGGCGGCGCCGACATGAAGAGCGAGATCGAGCGCTTCCCGCGCCTCTTTCGCGCCGTCGAGACGATCCCCGGCCTGACCTGGCCGACGCTGACGTTCAAGGGCGAGATGACGGTCTGGCTCGGCAAGCTCGAGGTCAAGCTGATGCAGCTCGGCCGCGGCCACACCAAGGGCGACACGGTCGCCTGGCTGCCGCAGCAGAAGATCCTGTTCAGCGGCGATCTCGTCGAGTACGGCGCGACCGCGTATGCGGGCGACGCCTATTTCCACGACTGGCCGAAGACGCTCGACCGGGTCGAGGCGCTCGGCGCGACCGCGATCGTCCCCGGCCGCGGCGCCGCGCTCACCGACCCGGCGATGTGCCGCGACGGGATCGCGACGACACGCGCGTTCATCCGCGAGCTGCTCGCGAGCGTCAAGGAGGGCGTCGCACTCGGGCACGACCTGAAGCGCGTCTATGCCGACACCGACGCCGCGTTGCGGCCGAAATACGGTCAGCAGTTCATCTACGAGCACTGCATGCCGTTCGACGTCTCGCGCGCCTACGACGAGGCGACCGGCCACCCCGACCCGCGCATCTGGACGGCAGAGCGCGACCAGGACATGTGGGCGGCGCTGGCATGAGCGGCGGATCGGAAGCCGCGGCGCGCTTCGGCAGCGGCCGCGCCGTGGCGCGCGTCGAAGACGGTGCGCTCCTGACCGGGCGCGGCCGCTTCGTCGACAACGCGCCCGAGCCCGGGCAGACGATCCTCGCCTTCCAGCGCTCGCCGCATGCGCACGCGCACATCGTCGCGATCGACGCCGACGCGGCGCGTGCGATGCCCGGCGTGCTCGCCGTCTACACCGGTGCCGAGCTCGCCGGCGCCGGCGTGCAGCCGATGCCGACGACGCCCGACTTCCGGCGCGCCGACGGCAAGAAGGCGGTCAGCCCGCCGCGGCGCGGGCTCGCGCACGAGGTCGTTCGCTACGTCGGCGAAGCGGTCGTCGCCGTCGTCGCCGAGACGCGCGAAGCGGCGCGCGACGCGGTCGACGCCGTCGTCGTCGAGTACGAGGAGCTTGCCGCCGTCACCGACGTCGTCGCGGCGACCGCCCCGGGCGCCGCCGTGCTCGACGCCGAGGCACCCGATAACATCGCCGCCGAGATGCGCCACGGCGACGCCGCCGCCGCCGACGCCGCATTCGCGCGCGCGGCAGTGCGGGTCGCGCTCGATCTCGTCAATCAACGCGTCGCGCCGGTCGCGCTGGAGCCGCGCAGCGTGGTCGCGTCGTTCGACCGCGCGAGCGGCCGCCTCACCGTGCGCATCAGCAACCAGATGCCGACTGCGGTCGCGGCAGGCATCGCGGGCGCGCTGCCCGATCTTGCGCAAGAGCAGGTGCATGTCCTCGTCGGCGACGTCGGCGGCGGCTTCGGCATGAAGACGGGCGCGTATCCGGAAGACATCGTCGTCGCCTACGCGGCGCGCGCGCTCGGCCGGCCGGTGCACTGGCAGGCCGACCGCAGCGAGGAGTTTCTCTCGGCGACGCACGGCCGCGACCTGACGAGCCGCGCCGAGCTCGCGCTCGACGCCGATGGCAAGGCGCTGGCGCTGCGCGTCCGCTCGCGCGCCAACGTCGGCGCCTACGCGACGCCGGCCGGGATCGTGATCCAGCTCATGATCGGGCCCTGGGTCTCGACCAGCATCTACGACATCCCGGCGATCGACTTTCACCTGCAGGCGGTGCTGACGAACACGATGTCGACCGGCCCGTACCGCGGCGCCGGCCGGCCCGAGGCGATCTACATCATCGAGCGGCTCTTCGACGCCGCGGCGCGCGAGATGAAGCTCGATCCTGCCGAGCTGCGCCGCCGCAACATGATCCGGTCCACGCAGATGCCGTACAAGAATGCGATGGGCCAGAGCTACGACTGCGGCGCGTTCGAGAAGATCCTCGACCAGGGCCTGGCGCTCGCCGACTGGAATGGCTTCGCCGGCCGACGCGAGGAGTCGCGCCGGCGCGGCAAGCTGCGCGGGCGCGGCATCGCGACCTTCCTCGAATGGACCGGTGGCAACGCGTTCGAGGAGAAGGTGAGCATCGACGTCACCGCCGACGGCATCATCGAGATCTTCTCGGCGACGCAGGCGATGGGGCAGGGAATCGCGACCAGCTACGCGCAGCTCGCGGTCGACGTCTTCGGTGTCGCGATCGAGAAGATCCGCATCGTCCAGGGCGACACCATGCGCGGCAACGGCTTCGGCAGCGCCGGCTCGCGCTCGCTCTTCACCGGCGGCTCTGCGGTGAGGGTCGCCGCCGAGAAGACGGTCGAGCATGCGAAGGCGCTCGCCGGCGAGGCGCTCGAGGCGGCGGTGGGTGACATCGAATATCGCGCCGGGCGCTTCTCGGTCGTCGGCACCGACGTCGGCATCGACCTGTTCGCGCTCGCCGGCAAGCAGCAGGGGCGACGCATCCAGCTCGACGCGGCGACCACGGTCGGCGGCGCGACGTGGCCGAACGCGTGCCACGTCTGCGAAGTCGAGATCGATCCCGACACCGGCGACGTTCGCGTCGCCGCCTATGCGTCGGTCAACGACATCGGCCGCGTCGTCAGCCCGTCGATCGCGCGCGGCCAGGTCGAGGGCGGCGCGGTGCAGGGGCTCGGGCAAGCGCTCGGCGAGCAGATCGTCTACGACCCGGAGAGCCGCCAGCTCGTCACCGGCAGCTTCATGGACTACGCGGTGCCGCGCGCCGATTTCGGCGCCGCGTTCCGGACCGAGTTCGACACCACGGTGCCGACCGCGCTCAACCCGCTCGGCGTCAAGGGCGTCGGCGAGCTCGGCACGATCGGCGCAACGCCGGCGGCGATGAACGCGATCGTCGACGCGCTCGACCATGCCGGCCTCGGCCGCGCCGCCGAACAGATCGCGATGCCGGCGACGCCGGAGCGGGTGTGGCGGGCACTCGCCGGCCGCTCGGCGCGCGCCTGACTCAGCCCGGATCGGGAACGAACGAGGGGAACGCATCGGGTTGGCGCGGGATTGGCCGCGGCCGCTGGATGACGCCGCTCGCGAGCAGATTCTGGTAGCTGTCGTAGCGGATCTGGACGACTTCGGTCGGGGCCGAGGTCGCGCGCTCGAAGGCGGTCTGCGTGGTCGGCGAATACTCGCGTTCGCCGTGTCCGGTGCCGAGCTTTCGGTCGTCGCGTTGCGCGAACTCGGAGCGCGAGCGGCGCGCTTCCGATTCGTTCGGCGTCGCTGCATCGGTGGCGGCTGCCGAGGGCGCCGATTTCGCGGCTTCCTGCATCCGGCCACCGGCCTCGCCGTCCTTGGCGAGCGGCGGTGCCGGCTGGAACCAGTTGCCGCTCGTCTCCGCGACGCGCTCGCGAAATACCGCCGCGCCGATGACGCCGACGTTGTCGGGGCGGCCGGTCCGTGCCGCGTACGAATCGGGCAGGGCGGTGAAGTAGAACGCCGCCGCTTCGGAGTAACTCTTTCGCCAGCCCGTGATCTCGGCCGTCTGGTACGGGCCGAGGACGTAGCCGGTCTGGCCGACGGCGGCGGTTTCGCCGCTCACCGCGTTGACGCCGTCGACCGAGAGGACGACCAGGATGCGACCCGACGAACGGTTGCTGAGCCGCACCGCGTAGCGGTCGCCGGGACGCCCGGCGACGTAGCTGCTGCCGCGGTGGCGCCACGTCGTCAGGGTCTCGCCGCGACCGCGATCGACGATCTGCAGGTCGACCAGCGAGCCGACTGCGACTGCCGGCGGCGACGTGCATGCGGCGGCAGCCGCAGCAGCGAGGAGGGTGAGCAGGGTGCGGCGCGTGGCCATGGCGGTTCTCCGAATCGGTTGTCGACGGCCGTTGAACGGCCGGCGAACGCGAACGGGGTGAACCGTCAGGCCGGCGATTTGCGGGTGCTGCCGCTGTCCTCGGCCGGGCCGGGGTTCGCGGGCCAGAAACAGCACTTCGTCCAGGCGAGGCCCAGCAGCTCGCCGACGACCGTCTTCGCGCCGTCGCTGGTCGTCCACCAACGCTCGAGTGCGTAGCGGTGCGGCGGCGCCGCGATGACGCCGACGTCGACGCCGGACCCGAACGCCATCCGGTAGACAAGGCGCGAGCGGCGCGCGTGGACGCCGGCCGAGAACACGTCGATGGCGGCGACGGAGATGCCCTCCTTGCGCGCCCACTCGCGGACAACGAGCGCGCTCAGATAGGTACGGTCCTGCGTCGTCTCGGGTGCGGGTGCGGCGACGACCGGGGGCGTGCGAGTGCCGTGCCGGCGCAGGTAGTCGGCGGCGCGCTCGGCATACGTCGGCCACGGCTGGATCTCGCGCCAGGCCTCGATCGGTCCGCCCGACGTGACGATGTGCTCGTAGCCACCGCTTCGCGCGAGCACGATCGCATCGTCGAGCGCGTCGTCGTCGAGCCAGCCTTCGACGACGAGCAAACGCGCGCCGCGGCCGTCGGCGCCGACGGCGCGTTCGGTCGGCGCGAGATAGTCGCCGAGGCGAGGCAGCAGGACGATGCCGAGCGCGGTCGCGATCGCGAGCAGCAGGGCGACGCCCCAGACGGTCGGCAACCAGACCGCACGTCGGCGGAACAACTTCGGCACCGGGTCCCCTTGCAACTCGGCGAGCACGCACGCCGGGGCACCACTTTGTCACGCTCGCGTCGGACGCCAGCGACACGTCGGTGCTGGTGCGGATTGTCACCGTGATCCAAACCACGTCAGCGAATGTCGCTCGGCGAGCGGTCGCGACTCGCGCAGCGACGCCCGGAACAATCGCGCCAAGTCCCGAACGTCGCATGTCGCGTGCGTTCGAGCGGCCTGCAGAAGGATCAACATGTCGCCCGCTCGATCGATCATTCGCCGAGGTGCTGCCGCACTGGCATGCGCAGCCGCCGCGGCCGGATCGGCGCACGCTGTCGACATCCACGTCGGCTCGTACTCGAAGACCGGCATCGGCTCCGAGTTCGCGACGCCGTACGACACCTTCAGCCTCGTCGGCGACACGCTCACGATCGCCGCGTCGCCGGTGCCGGTGGCGTTCTCGCTCGGCTCGTTCTCGTTCGAGGTCGGGCCGAACTGCTGGGGCTGCACGTTGACACCGTCGTTCGACGCGCTCATCGACTTGACCGTCGACGGCGTCACCCAGCAATTCGATCTGCCGTACGCCTGGCACTCGTCAGGGCCGAGCGACTTCCTCGTCTTCTCGAAGCCGGCTCCCGTGGTGTTCGACTTCGACAGTCTCGGCCTGGTCCGAATCGACATCGACGCGCCGCCGATGCTCTCGAGCTCGGGCGCGATCGTGTACGGCACCCTGAACGGGACGATGACGCTGACGCCGGTGCCCGAGCCGGGCACTTTCGCGCTGCTCCTGAGCGGCCTCGGCGTGATCGGTCTCGTCGCACGGCGTCGCCGGGCGAGGGGTCTCGGCGGCAACTGAGGGCACGCGAAAACCGCTCCCGCGCTTTGGCCGGGTGAAGTGGGCTAGCTGCCGCGTCGCGTCAGCTCAGACCCCAGAACGCGCACTTGTGATCGCTGCTGAACCCTGCTGCCGTCGTCGGCGTCGACGGACGCAGTGACTGGAACAGGTCGCTCACCCCATAGGACGGCCAGTCGGGCGCGCCGACCGAGTTGGGATTCCCGCTGCGCGCGAACTGCGTCCAATAGCCGGCCATCGCTGCAGACAGGTCCTGCTGCGCGGGCGTCAGCCCGGGGTTCGGCACCGGCGTCTGGCTGAGGTCGAAGAGGTACGTGAGTTCCGACGCGTGATAAGCCCCGGTCGGGAAGCTGACCGGCGGGAAATAGAGCATCGGCGCCGCAGGGTCGTTGAACTCGTACTGGAAGGTCGGCACGTAGGTCGACAACAGGCGCGCCGCGATCCGCGCATTGCACGAAAAGGCCGCGTCGGTGCCGACGGCACCGAGCGCGACGCTCGGACTCGGATAGCTGGCCAATGGATACCCGAAGGTGGCGATCGCCGTGGCGGTGGCCAGCGGAACACCGAGCGTGGCCGCGATTGCCGGGATGTAGGCCGCCGCCGTCAGCGCCACACCGGTGGTGGCTTCGGTCTGCGCGACGAAGAGCCGCCACTCGTCATGGTTCGAGCCTTCGATGACCGGCACACGGTTGAACTGTCCGCTCGAGAATGCGAAGGCCACGCTCTGGGGAAGCACGAAGCCGTCGAGGTTGGGCACCATCGTGGCGGCGGTCTGGGCGCCGAGGATCGCCGCCACGGACAGGCTTCGCAGGCAGGCGGCCGTCTGGCTCGAGCAGCCTGCGGCGGCGGCGAACGCCGTGCCCGAGGCTTGCGCCATCGTGAGCGACGGCTGGCTCAGCGCGTACGCGCCGCTTTCCACGATCGCCTTGTGGAAGAGACCGGCAGGTAGCGGCGAGGCGAGCTGCGCGTGCACGCTCAGACCACCGGCGGATTCGCCGAAGATCGTCACGTTGTTGGCATCGCCGCCGAAGTGCCGGATATTGCGCTGCACCCAGCGCATCGCCGCCTGCTGGTCCATCAAACCGTAGTTGCCGGAGGCGCCCTGCGGCGACTCGGCCGACAGCGCCGGATGGGCGAGGAAGCCGAGCTCGGCGAGCCGGTAGTTGATGCTGACGACGATGACGCCCTTCGCCACCAGCGGGGTCGGGTCGTAGCCGTCGCTCTCGCCGACCACGAGTCCGCCACCGTGGATCCAGAACATCACCGGCAGCAGATGCGGCTGCCCGGAGTTGGTCTTGCCGGGGGTGAAGACGTTCAGGAACAGGCAGTCCTCGGTTGTGCTCGCGATGCCGTACGGCGAGGCGACCTGCGGGCAGTGGGGGCCGAACTTGCTGGCATCCAGGACCGCTTGCCAGCCCGGATGCGCTTGCGGAGGACGCCAGCGCAGATCGCCGGTGGGCGCGGCAGCGTAGGGAATGCCGAGAAACGCCTGTATCTTGCCGATCGTTGTGCCACGCACGGGCCCATCGTCCGTGGCGACCACCGGCGATGTCGGCGCCGCCGAAGCAGCGATCGGAGCGCAGGCAATCAGAACCGTCGCGGTGAGGATGCATGTCATCCGGTTAGAGACCATGGTCGCCCTCCTGCAGCGAAGACTTCATACGACCCGATCGCGTCGGCAATCGGCGTTCCTTCGCGCGTCGGGTTCAGGCGTCTAGCTCGCCGGCGCTTCCTCGGTCACCCAGGCGGCGCTCGCGATCAGCTCGTCGTTCGGCATGCCGCTCGTCGCCGCTTCGCGCGGCGCTGCCGCGACGAGCTTCGGCACCCGCGCCCGCCGCCGCGCCTCGAGGATCCGCATCAGCGTCGCCGCGTTGCGCTGGCCCTGGTCCTCGTTGTTGTTGTTCATGACGACGTGGGTCGTGAACGTCTCGGGCGCGAGCCGCTCGACGCGCGCCGCGATACCCTCGAGCTCGGCGTCCGGATAGTCGTAGTCGAAGCGCTCCGAGGCGACGGTCGCGCCCTTGATGTTCCAGGTCTCGTGGTTGCGGCCGTGCATGCGGACCAGCGAGTAAGAGATGTGCGTCGATTCCCACACCGGCGGCACGCTGTTGTGGAAACCCTGCGGGCCGTCGACGACGGTGTGGACGACGTTGAGCTCGCGCTCGAACGCGAGCGTCTCGCCGACATGCGCTTCGTCGAACCAGGTCTTGTTCCTGAACTCGACGCTGACGGTGTAGCCCTGCATCGCCTCGACGCAGCGGGCGACGTGGGCGTGCCCGCTCTTGTTTCGCAGCAGCCACGGCGCGAACTGGAAATGCACCATGCCGAGCTTGCCCGACGCGCGCAGCGGCTCGAGCGCGTCCTTGAAGCGCTGCCAGAGCGCCTCGCGCAGGTCCGCTGCAACGTCCTTGAAGTAGAAGGTCGACTTGGTCGTCTTCGGCAGCTCGGCGCGCAGGTCGGGCGGCAGCACGCGCGGCGAGGTGGCGTGGCCGGTGAAGAGGCGAAACGCCTTCATGTTGAAGGCGAAGTGCGCCGGCGTCCGGTCGACCCAGGCCTGCGCCGTCTGCGCGAGCGGAATCGCGTAGTACGAGGTGTCGACCTCGACCAGCGGGAACTTCGTCGCATAGAAGCGCAGCCGCCCCTCGGGGGTGCTCGCCTCCCTGGGGTAGAACTTCTTCGAGGCGACGAGCGACTTGTCGCTCCAGGACGCGGTTCCGACGAGGACTTTCATGCGGCGGCGGCAGGGGCGGTCGCATCGTACGCGCTGTGCGTTTCGATCGTCCCTTCGACAGAATCGCTGCCAAGTCGGTCGTGGCGACGACTCGGGGCTCGTTGTTCCTTGAGGAGGGACTTTTGGACGATCGCCAACGCGAGTACCGTGTGGGGCTGCCGCGTCCCTTCGAGGGGTGAATCGTCCGCAACCCAGCCCTCGCCATGACCGAATCCTCCTTGCCCGATCTGAAAGCCGGCGTTCGGCTGTCGACTCTCGCCGACGGCGCGATGCTGCGCGGCCAGGTCGACGGCGAAGACGCGATCCTGATTCGGCAGGGCGATGCGCTCTATGCGATCGGCGCGCAGTGCAGTCACTACCACGCCGAGTTGGCCGGCGGCCTCCTCGACGGGCAGGTGCTGCATTGCCCGATGCACCACGCGCAGTTCGACATCCGCAGCGGCGAGGCGCTGTGCGCACCGGCCCTCGACCCGTTGCCGTGCTGGCGCGTCGAGCGTGCCCGTGAGCAGGCCTTCGTCCGCGAGCGCATCGTCGCGCCACCGCGATCGCAGCGGAATCCGCCGCTTGCCGATGTCGTGATCGTCGGCGGCGGTGCCGCCGGCCTGGCTGCGTCCGACATGCTCCGCCGGGAGGGCTACGGCGGCCGTCTGACGATGATCAGCGCCGATGCGGACGCGCCGGTCGACCGGCCGAACCTGTCGAAGGACTTCCTCGCCGGCACGGCGCCGGCCGACTGGATGCCGCTGCGAGGCGACGACTGGTACACCGAGCGTCGCATCGAGCTGCTGCTGAACACGCGTGTCGCGGCGATCGACGTGGCGCGACGCGAGGTCCGGATGGAAGACGGTGCGACGCGACGTTTCGATGCCTTGCTGCTGGCCACCGGCGCCGACCCGGTCCAGCTCGCGGTGTCCGGCGCGGCCCCTGGCCAGGTGCAGACGCTGCGGACGTTCGCCGACGGCCGCGCGATCGCCGCGAGGGCGGCGTCGGCGCAGTCGGCGTTGGTGATCGGATCGAGCTTCATCGGCCTCGAGGTCGCTGCGTCGTTGCGCGGTCGCGGCGTCGACGTGCATGTCGTGGCGCCGGAAGCTGTGCCGATGGAGCGCGTGCTCGGCGAAGCGCTCGGCCGCTTCGTCCACGATCTGCATGTCTCGCACGGCGTGAAGTTCCATCTCGGCGCGACGGTCGCGAAGGTCGATGGCCGGCAAGTCACCTTGAGCGACGGCAGCACGATCGATGCCGACCTGATCGTCTCCGGCGTCGGCGTGCGCCCGACGGTGGCGCTGGCCGAACAGGCCGGCCTGGCGGTCGACCGAGGCGTCAGCGTCGACGCCTACCTGCAGACCAGCGCCGCTGGCATCTTCGCCGCCGGCGACATCGCACGCTGGCCCGACATTCACTCGGGCGAGCGCATCCGCGTCGAGCACTGGGCACTTGCGCAGCGCCAGGGCCAGGTCGCCGCGCTCAACATGCTCGGCCGACGCCGGCCGTTCGACGTCACGCCATTCTTCTGGAGCCAGCACTACGACGTGGCGATCCAGTACGTCGGCCACGCCGCAGCGTGGGACCGCATCGACATCGACGGCTCGCCGTCGCAGCGCGACTGCACGGTGCGCTACCTCAGGGGCGGTCGCACGCTTGCCGTGGTGACGATCTCGCGCGACCTGGAGAGCCTGCGCGCCGAGCGCGAGCTGGAGAATGACGTGGCGCCGGGGGCCATCCCGAGCAGCCCCGCCGCAGACAGCGCTCGATGACGCGACGAGGATGCCGTTGCCGGCCGAGCGGATCGCGCGGCGTCTCTCTGGACCGCTGATCCCGCCGATCGCGCCGATCGTCCGCCGGGCTTCGGCAGAGAAACCACGTGCTCCGGGAGGAACCTCGCCGATCGGATAAGGTTGCCTCCAGGCAGGTATCTTGCAATGAGCAAGCCCAGGAAGATCGACGACGTCCCGAGACGTCAATGGCGGATCACCACCGACACCCCGCAGGGCGAACCCGTGGACGATCGAACGGAAGACCGCATCTCACCGTCCACCCCCGTGGAGTTGGTCGAGGCGAGCTGGGTGGGATCGACCTGGGACCTTCTGACCGGCCTCGACGTCGTCGAGACGGCGCTTGGCGAGTTGTTCGACGAATTCTTCGACTCGGAGTCGGGAGGTGCGCGTCAACACCCGTCGTCGATCGAGCTCAGCAAGGATCAATGGGTGCTGGCCTTTTCGATCGAGCTCGCCGAGCTCGACAGGCATCTCGATCCCACCGACGTGATTCGCCTGGCCAAGACTCTCTGGCGCAAGAAAGGCCACCTGCCGCCCAAGGCTGTCGCACGAGACGCCTTCAGCACCGGCTGGATGCTTCGAGCCACTCGCGAACGGGAGCGTTCCTGAACCGAACGGCGCGATCCGCTCTCGCGACTCGTTGCTAGTGGTGCTCGCCTGCCGCGGAGCGCACGGTCCGGTTCAACGCCACGGAAGCGGATGTGTCCGCCGCCTTCGCCTTCGCGTGCCAGGCTTCATCGTAGTGGGCCCGGCGCTCGTCGAAGACCTGCTTGCGATGGTCGGCGGCACGGCCCTCGAAGGCGGGCGCCGTCGAGCTGGTGCGCGCGGCCGGCGCATCGGGTGCCGGTGTCGCATCGCGGCCGGCGCTGCTGCCCATCCATGCCAACAGGGCCACGAACGCGAGGCATCCGCCGCAACTTGCCATTGCTCCGGTGACGCGATGCGCCGCTCGCCCGACGCTGCGCGCTGCCGCATTGTTCGCTTCGAAATTCATCGTGCCCTCCGCTCTGAAATGGGCCGAACCACGGAATCGAGGCCGACACTGCGCTGCCGGAGAAGGAGCCTCTTCCCTTAAAGCGGAATCGCGCTCGCGAACCCGACAGCACCGATCAGGTCTCGACCGACCGGAGCCGGCTCATCGGGAGACCTTAGTCGCTTCGCGCAGGAGTTCCATCCTCTGGAGGAGGGATGAGCCGGGCTCACGCAGTGCGACCCGGCGGCCTGCAGGCAAGGGTAGGGAGATTGGTGCCGGCGAGAAGAGTCGAACTCCCGACCTTCGCATTACGAATGCGCTGCTCTACCAACTGAGCTACGCCGGCGTCGCGATCGTCCTGCCCGAAGGCGCGGCGTGCGAGCGGCGCATTCTAACGGAGCCGCCTTGCTGCGCCCTACTGCAACGTGAAGGGCGGCAGGCGCGGTGTGACGGGCGTGTTCTTCAGCGTCGCGTAGACCGGCAGGCCGCCGCGGAAGGCCGGATAGTCCTCGCCGGCGATCAGCGGCCGCAGGTAGCGGCGGCATTTCTCGGTGATCGAGAAGCCGTCGTCGGCAATGAAATCGCGCGGCATGAACTTCTCGACGTTGGCGATGTCGGCAAGGTCGGCGACGCCGATCCGGTAGCGATAGGGCACGTCGGACGTGCGCTCGATCGTCGGCATCACCGCGTTCGCGCCCTTCAGCGCCAGCTCGACGGCGCGCTTGCCGAGTTCGTAGGCCTGGCGGACGTCGGTCTTCGAGGCGATGTGGCGTGCCGCCCGCTGCAGATAGTCGGCGACCGCCCAATGGAACTTGTGGCCGAGGGCGCTCTTGATCATCTCCGCGACGACGGGCGCAGCACCCCCGAGCTGGGCGTGGCCGAAGGCGTCGCGTGTGCCCTGCTCGGCGAGGAAGGTGCCGTCGGCGCGGTGGGCGCCTTCGGAGACGATGACCGTGCAGTAGCCGCGCTCCTTCACCAGCGCGTCGACCTTGGCGATGAACCTCGACTGCTCGAACTCGATCTCGGGAAAGAGGATGACCACCGGGATGCCGTGCTCCTCGATCAACCCGCCGGCGGCGGCGATCCAGCCGGCGTGGCGGCCCATCACCTCGAGCACGAAGACCTTGGTCGAGGTCCGTGCCATCGAGCGGACGTCGAACGACGCTTCGAGCGCCGACACGGCGACGTACTTGGCGACCGAACCGAAGCCCGGGCAGCAATCGGTGACCGGCAGGTCGTTGTCGACTGTCTTCGGCACGTGGATCGCCTGCAGCGGGTAGCCCCACTCCTTCGAGAGCTGGCTGACCTTGAAGCAGGTGTCGGCCGAGTCGCCGCCGCCGTTGTAGAAGAACCAGGCAATGTCGTGGGCACGGAACACAGCGATCAGCCGCTCGTACTCGCGCCGGTTCTTCTCGAGCGACTTCAGCTTGTAGCGGCAGGAACCGAACGCGCCCGACGGCGTCGTGCGCAGGGCGCGGATCGCGGCTGCGGACTCCTTGCCGGTGTCGATCAGCTCCTCGGTGAGAGCGCCGATGATGCCGTTGCGGCCGGCGTAGACGTTGCCGATCACGTCCTTGTGGGCGCGTGCGGTCTCGATGACGCCGCATGCCGACGCGTTGATGACGGCGGTGACGCCGCCCGACTGCGCGTAGAACGCGTTCTTCCTCACGCTCCTGGTGGCCATGGTGCTCCTCACCCCGCGGCAAGCGCGTGCGAGACGATCTCGGTGGTGTCGGTCGAGAGCTTGGCCGAGGCGGCGACACGCGTGATCGCCACCCGCGCGGCACTCCGATACGGCTCGGCGAGCTGCGTCCAGCGGTCGAGCGCACGCGCGATCCGCGACGCCAGCTGCGGATTGAGCGGATCGATCTCGAGGATGCGGTCGGCCCAGAACGCGTAGCCGGCAGCATCTGCGCGGTGAAAGCCGCCCGGGTTGCCGAGGCAGAACGAGCCGATCAGGCTGCGGGCGCGGTTCGGGTTGGCGATGCTGAAGTCGGGGTGATGCAGCAGCGCGCGGACGCGTTCGAACACCTTGTCGCCACTCTCGGGCGCCATCGCCTGCAGCGTGAACCACTTGTCGACGACGAGGGGATCGCCATCGGACATCGCGAGGAAGCGGTCGAGCGCAGCGTCGGCGAGCTCGGAGCCCGAGAACAGCAGCGCGGTAAGCGCGCCCTGGCGCAAGGTCATGTTCGACGCATTCTTGAACTGTTGGTAGGCGCGACCCGGCCAGACCGGGTCATCGCGGTCGACGGCGTCGAGGCAGAGCATCGCCAGGCTCAGGTTGGCGAGCGCGCGGTAGCCCGACTGCATCGTATCGGGCGAGTAGCCGCCGCTCACCTGGTGCGTCTCGAACGCCCACTCCCAGTCGGCGCGCAGGGCGCGCGCAAGAGCGAGCTTCATCGCCTCGCGCGCGGCATGGATGCGCTGCGGGTCGACGCTGACGAGCTGCTCGGCGACATACGACTCGCTCGGCAGCGTCAGCACGAGCTCCTTGAAGGCCGGGTCGAGCTCGGGGTGGTGCAGCACCTCGCGCATCGCCGACACGAAGCCGGAATCGAGCGCGCCGGCGTCGGCGTCGCCGCGGACGACCGCGAGCAGCCGCTGGATCGCGAGCCGCTGGCCGGCTTCCCAGCGGTTGTACGGATCACTGTCGTGGCGAAGCAGAACGAGCAGGTCGGCATCACTCAGCCCGTCGACGAGCATGATCGGTGCCGAGAAGCCGCGCAGCAACGAGAGCACCGGTGGCTGGTCGACGTCGACGAAGGTGAAGAACGATCGCGACTCGTCGAGAACGAGCACGCGCGAGGTCGCCGCCGCGGCCGGAGGCTCGTCCTCGAGGCGCAGCGCGATCGCGCGGCCGTCGCGGCCGAGGAGGCCCATCGCGAGAGGGATCACGAACGGCTCGTGCGCGGTACCCGACGCCGACGTCGGCGCCTGCTCGAGGCCGAGCGTGTAGGTCCGCGTCGGCGCGTCGTAGCGGCCGCGCGCCGTCACCTTGGGAGTTCCGGCCTGCGAATACCAGCGCTTGAACTGCGGCAGCAAGCGCGCGAGGTCGCTTTGCGGATTGGCATCGGCGACGGCCTGAGCGAAGTCGTCGCACGTCACCGCCTTGCCGTCGTGACGGTCGAAATAGAGCGTCATGCCCTTGGCGAATCCGGCGCGGCCGACCAGCGTCTGCATCATGCGGACGACCTCGGCGCCTTTCTCGTAGATCGTCGTCGTGTAGAAGTTGTTGATCTCGACGTAGCTCTCGGGCCGCACCGGGTGCGCCATCGGGCCGGCGTCCTCCGGGAACTGGAGCGTGCGCAGGTTCCTCACCGCGCCGATCCGGATCACCGCGCGCGCCGACGCCGTCGCGGCCATGTCCATCGAGAACTCCTGGTCGCGAAAGACGGTCAGGCCTTCCTTCAGGCTCAACTGGAACCAGTCGCGGCAGGTGATGCGGTTGCCGGTCCAGTTGTGGAAGTACTCGTGGCCGACGACCGACTGGATCGCCGCGTAGTCGGCATCGGTCGCCGTCGCCGCGTTGGCGAGCACGTAGCGGGTGTTGAAGATGTTGAGGCCCTTGTTCTCCATCGCGCCCATGTTGTAGTCGCCGACCGCGACGATCATGAAGCGCTCTAGGTCGAGCTCGAGGCCGAAGCGCGCCTCGTCCCAGACGACCGAGGCGATCAGCGAGGCGAGCGCGTGCTCGGTCTTGTCGAGGTCGCCGCGCCGGACGTGGATCTGCAGCAGGTGGTCCTTGCCCGAGCGCGAGCGGACACGCTGCTCGCGGGCGACGAGGTCGGCGGCGACGAGCGCGAACAGGTAGCTCGGCTTCGGGAACGGATCGTGCCAGCGCGCGAAGTGGCGCCCGTTGTCGAGATCGCCCTGCTCGACGAGGTTGCCGTTCGAGAGCAGGATCGGGCAGCCGGCCTTGCTGGCGCGCAGCAGCACCGAGTACTCGGCCATGACGTCGGGCCGGTCGAGGAAGTAGGTGATGCGCCGGAAGCCCTCGGCCTCGCACTGGGTGAAGAAGCCGCCGCTCGAGGTGTAGAGGCCCGACAGCTGGGTGTTCTTCTCGGGCGCGCAGGTGTTGCGGATCTCGAGTGTGAAGCTGCCCTCGGGCGGGTTGTCGATCACGAGGAGCCCGTCCTCGTGGCGAAACGACACCGGCTCGCCGTTCGCGAGGCAGCGCGTCAGCGTGATGTCCCTGCCGTGCAGCCTGAGCGCGCCCGGCGGCGCGGCGCCGTTGCGTTCGATCTGCATCCGGCTCGTGACCATCGTCTTCGCCGGGTCGAGGTCGAACGTCAGGTCGACCTTGCGGATCCAGTACGGCGGCGGCGCGTAGTCTTCGCGGCGCACGAGGGGAGCGGTGCCTTCGCGCATGGTCGTTGTCTCCGATTTTTCGATTCGTTGTCCTGCGCGGGATCGCGGTGCCCGCTCACACACCCTGCTTCAGGCTGGCCTCGATGAAGACGTCGAGGTCGCCGTCGAGAACTTTCTGAGTGTTGCTGACCTCGACGTTGGTACGCAGATCCTTGATCCGGCTCTGGTCGAGGACGTAGCTTCTGATCTGGTGGCCCCAGCCGACGTCGGTCTTGGTGTCCTCGAGCTTCTGCTGCTCGGCCATGCGCTTTCTCATCTCGTGCTCGTACAGGCGCGAGCGCAGCATCTGCCAGGCTTCGTCGCGATTCCGGTGCTGCGAGCGGTCGTTCTGGCACTGGACGACGATCCCGGTCGGGAGGTGCGTCAGGCGCACCGCCGAGTCGGTCTTGTTGATGTGCTGGCCGCCGGCGCCCGAGGCGCGGAAGGTGTCGACGCGGACGTCGGCCGGGTTGATGTCGATCTCGATCGAGTCGTCGACCTCGGGATAGACGAACAGGCTCGCGAAGCTCGTGTGACGGCCGCCGCTCGAATCGAACGGGCTCTTCCGCACCAGCCGATGAACGCCCGTCTCGGTGCGCAGCAGCCCGAACGCGTACTCGCCCTCGACCTTGATCGTCGCGCTGCGGATGCCGGCGACGTCGCCCTCGGTCTCCTCGAGCACCTCGGTCGTGAAGCCTTTCTTCTCGCAATACTTGAGGTACTGGCGCAGCAGCATCGCCGCCCAGTCGCACGCCTCCGTGCCGCCGGCGCCGGCCTGGATGTCGATGAAACAGTTGCTCGGGTCGGCCGGGTTGTCGAACATCCGGCGGAACTCGAGCTGGGCGATCGTCGCCTCGAGCCTGACGGCGTCGGAGTTGATCGACAGCAGGCTGCCGTCGTCGCCATCGGCCTTCGACAGCTCGTAGAGCTCGCGGCTGTCGGCAAGGTTCGAGCTCAGATGGTCGATCGTCGCCACCACCGTGTCGAGCGATCGCTTCTCGCGGCCGAGGTCCTGGGCGCGCTGGGGCTCGTTCCAGACGTTCGGGTTCTCGAGGGCGGCGTTGACCTCGTTCAGCCGCAGCGCTTTGCGGTCGTAGTCAAAGATACCCCCGAAGGTCTTGGGTCCGCCGGGTCAGGTCGGCGATCCGGTTGCCGATGGCATTGATGTGTTCGACGTCCATGGGTCTCTTCAGTTCGAGGCGCTTCGCGGAGGGCGCGATTCTGACAGGAACGCCTCGATCAACCGGGCGATGTCCTCGGGGCGGTCGTGGTGCAGCATGTGGCTGGCCGGGCCGACGACGTGGCGCTCGACGTCGGCGACGAGGTTCAGCCGCTCGTGGAACTCGGCCTTGCTGTAGCGGTCGCCCCACCAGACCGAGAGGTCGGTGCGGTCGCCTTCGAGCCAGAGCATCGGTGCGGTGATGCGCTTCCAGCACTCGAGCCACTCGTCGACCTGCGCGATCAGCGGGCTCATCCGCTTGTGGTCCGGGTCGGCGAGCAGCGCGCGCGGGCCGGCGTCGTCGTCGGTGATCGGCCGCGACCAGTGCGATGCGAGCCACGCCGCGCGGTCGCCGCGCAGCAGCGGGTTGGTCTGCGTCAGCCGGCCGGCGACCGCGGCGAGATCGTCGTACGGGCGCAGCTGCATCGGCTTCTTCAGCTGGTCGAGCCACCTCGCGATCCGCGCCGGGGCCTGTGCCGGCTTCGAGCGCGGCATGCCGAATCCTTCGAGGTTGACGAGACGGCGCACGTTGTGGGGCCGGATGCCGGCGTAGAGCATCGCCACGTTGCCGCCCATGCTGTGGCCGAGCAGGTCGACCGGCGCGCGCTCGACGCCGAACAGGTCGTCGAGAACGATCTCGAGGTCGCCGAGATATTCGGGGAAGAAATAGGTGTCGGCCTCGGGCGTGTCGCTGCCGCCGAAGCCTCGCCAGTCGAGCGCGATGACGTGGCGCTCCTCGACGAAGCAATCGACGACGAACTGGAACGACGCAGCGACGTCCATCCAGCCGTGCAGCATGACGAGCGGCGGCCGCTCGAGGCGGTCGAGGTCCGCGTCGCCCCAGACGAGGACGTGCTGGCGAAGACCGCGCACGTCGACGAAACGGCCGCGCGCAGGACGCCGCGGTTGGTAGGACGATGCCGGAGTCACCCCTCGCACTGTAGGCGAGGCGTTCCCGGAGCGGGTCAGCCCATCGGGCTGCGCCGCGGCGCCGGCTGCGTGCTCCTCGCAGGGGTCGCACCGACTCCGGGACGAGCCCGCTGCGACGGCCGCCTGCAAAACAGGGATGGTCGGCAGGCAGAATCGGGCCATGACGAGCGCCGCCGATTTCTCATTGCGTGCGGCCGAGCGTCGCGATGTCGACGCCATCGTCGCCTTGATTCGCGGCCTCGCCGAGTTCGAGAAGCTGACCCATCTGCTCGAGGTCACCCCCGACAAGCTCGCCCTGCATCTGTTCGGGGCGCGGCCCGTGGTCGAGGCGATCGTCGCCGAGCGCGCCGGCCGCGTCGTCGCGTTCGCGCTCTTCTTCACCAACTTCTCGACCTTTCTCGCCAAGCCCGGCCTCTATCTCGAGGATCTCTTCGTCGAGCCCGAGCAGCGCGGCCACGGCATCGGCCAGGCGCTGCTCGAGCAGCTGGCGCGGCTCGCGGCCGCGCGCGGCTATGGCCGCTTCGAGTGGAGCGTGCTCGACTGGAACGAGGGTGCGATCCGCTTCTACCAGCGCATGGGCGCGACGGTGATGCCCGATTGGCGGATCTGCCGCATCGCCGGCGCGGCGCTCGACGCCTACCAGAGCGGACCGTCGTGAGCACGGCGATCGACCGCTACGCGGAGCTCCATGCCGGCTTTCGCTGGCACGTTCCGGACGACTTCAACATCGCCGAGGTCTGCTGCACGCGCTGGGCGCGCGAGCGGCCGGACGCGGTCGCGATCCGCTTCGAGGACGAGCGCGGTGCACGCGCCGACTACACCTACGGCGCGCTCGACCGCGAGGCCGACCGGCTCGCTGCCGCGCTCGGCCGGCGCGGCGTCGCGCGCGGCGACCGCGTCGCGCTGGTGCTGCCGCAGCGCTTCGAGACCGCGGTCGCGCACATCGCGCTCTACCGCCTCGGCGCGATCGCGATGCCGCTGTCGATGCTGTTCGGTCCCGACGCGCTCGAGTACCGGATCCGCGACAGCGACGCGCGGCTGGCGATCGTCGACGAGAGCGGCATCGCCAACGTGCGCGCAGCGCGGCCGCTCTGTCCGCGCCTCGCGACGGTGATCGCGGTCGGCAGCGCGCACGGCCAGGGCGACATCGACTGGACCGATCTCTTGGCCGACGCGCGCTCGCCGTTCCCGGCCGCGACGACGCGTGCCGACGACCCCGCGGTGCTGATCTACACCAGCGGCACGACCGGGCCGCCGAAGGGAACGCTGATTCCGCACCGGGCGCTGATCGGCAACCTGCCAGGGTTCGTCTGCAGCCAGAACTGGTTTCCTCAGGACGATGCCGTCTTCTGGTCGCCGGCCGACTGGGCATGGACCGGCGGCTTGATGGACGCGCTGTTGCCGACGCTGTACTTCGGCCGCGAGATCGTCGCGTTGCAGCGCCGCTTCGCGCCCGAGCTGGCGTTCGAGGTGATGGAGCGTCATCGGGTGACCCACACCTTCCTCTTTCCGACCGCGCTGAAGGCGATGATGAAGGCGGTGCCGGCGCCGCGCGATCGCTTCTCGCTCGCGTTGCGCGCGATCATGAGCGCCGGCGAGGCGGTCGGCGACGCCGTCTTCGCGTGGTGCCGCGATGCCCTCGGCGTCGTCCCGAACGAGATGTTCGGCCAGACCGAGATCAACTACATCGTCGGCAATTGCGCGCTGCGCTGGCCGGCCCGCGCCGGCAGCATGGGCCGGCCATACCCGGGCCATCGTGTCGCCGTCATCGACGACGACGGCCGTGAGTGCCCGCGCGGCACGCCCGGCGACGTCGCGCTGCATCGGCGCGACGTCCACGGCGACCGCGATCCGATCTTCTTCCTCGGCTACTGGAACCGTGACGACGCCACCCGCGCCAAGTTCACCGGTGAGGTCGACGACAGCTGGTGCCGCACCGGCGATACCGCGGTCATGGACGGCGACGGCTACCTCTGGTACCAGGGCCGCAGCGACGATGTCTTCAAGGCGGCCGGCTACCGGATCGGCCCGAGCGAAGTCGAGAACTGCCTCGTCAAGCATCCGGCGGTCGCCAACGCCGCCGTCGTGCCGAAGCCCGACGCCGAGCGCGGCGCGCTCGTCAAGGCGTTCGTCGTCGTCGCCCCGGGCCACGTCGCCTCGAGCACGCTCGCGAGCGAGCTGCAGGCGCACGTGCGCGGCAAGCTTGCGCCCTACGAGTACCCGAAGGAGATCGAGTTCATCGACGCCCTGCCGATGACGACGACCGGCAAGGTGCAGCGGCGCCTGCTGCGGTTGCGCGAAGAGGAAAAAGCGAAGGCGCCGCGGTCGCCGTGACCGGCGGCGCCTCGGCGCCCGGGCAGCAGCCGGCTACTTGACCTGGCCGCGCAGCTCGCCGCCCGGATTCGCGGCGGTGTGCAGGTTGACGTACCAGAGCCCCTGCTTGACCTGGTCGACCTGCGCCGGCGTCAGCGTTGCCGAGCCGACGATCGGGCTGGCGAGCGGGCCGGCGAACGGCACCACGACACCCGCGTTGCCGCCCGCGGCGGCCGGCCCGTGGAAGTGGCCGGCGGTGACCGGGCCCGTCATGCCCGAGTACGTCACGTTCCACTTGAGGACGTTGCCGTCGAGCTCGACGCGCGCCGTTCCCGAGCCCGTGCTGGCGTTCGGAGGCACCTCGTTCTTGGCCGCAAGCGGAACCGACATCACGCCGGCCATGCCTTTGTCGCGGTCCATCATGCCGCAGCCGGCGATGGCGAGCGCGCCGCCGACGAGGAGGGTGGCGAGTGCGAAACGACGAGCGATCATGAAGCTGTCTCCTGCAGTGGGTCGGGCCGGAGCGATGTGGCCAAGCTCCGGTTGGCGGGCGATGATAGAGCGTTCCTTCCCGCCGCGCTTCGTGGCGCACCCCTATGAATCCGGTCCCGCTCGTCGCGATGGGCAAGGAGGCGATCGCCGCCTGGGTCGACGACTACGCGCCGAGCATGGGCGCCGCGCTTGCTTACTACACGCTGTTCTCGTTCGCGCCGCTGCTCCTGATCGCAGTTTCGATCGCCGGCCTCGTCTTCGGCCCCGATGCGGCGCGCGGCGAGATCTTTGCCCAGCTGCGCGACATGATCGGCGACGAGGGCGCTGCCGCCGCGCAGAGCCTGCTGCAGAGCGTCAACCGGCCGGCACAGGGCCTGGTCGGCACGATCGTCGGCCTCGGCACGCTCCTGATCGGCGCCGCGAGCGTGTTCGGCGAGCTGCAGAACTCGCTCGACCGCATCTGGCGCGCACCGCCGCGGCGCGGCGGCTCGGGCCTGTGGACGCTCGTCCGCGTCCGCCTGCTCTCGTTCGGAATGATCCTCGGCATCGGCTTCCTGCTCATCGTCTCGCTCGTCGCGAGCGCCGCGATCGCCGCGTTCGGCAAGCGCTACGCGCATGTCTTCGGCGGTTGGGCGGTCCTCGCCGAGGCACTGAACTTCGCGATCAGCCTGGTCGTGATCACCGTGCTGTTCGCGATGATCTACAAGATCCTGCCGCGCGTGCGGATCGGCTGGCGCGACGTCTGGACCGGCGCCGCGGTCACGGCGCTGCTGTTCGTGATCGGCAAGTCGGTGATCGGGCTCTACCTCGGCCACAGCGGCGTCGCCTCGGGCTTCGGCGCCGCGGGATCGTTGATCGTCCTGATCGTCTGGATGTACTACTCGGCGCAGGTCTTTCTTCTCGGCGCCGAGTTCACGCACGTCTACGCCCACGCGCGCGGCTCGCGACGCGACGCCGGCGGCGGCGCCGCGAGCGGAAGCACCGGCGAAGATCCCGAGGCTGCGCTCGCGCGATCGCGCGCCGCGCTCGCGGCGGCGTTGCGCGGCAAGCGCTGATCGCGCGCGCTCCGGATATCCTCTGCTGATGAAGCGGCCGAACTTCGTCTTCATCGTCGCCGACGACCTCGGCTTCGCCGACCTCGGCTGCTACGGCGGCCGCGTGCCGGTGTCGCCGGTGCTCGACCGGATGGCCGCCGACGGCATTCGCTTCACGCAGGGCTATGCGAACTCGCCGGTCTGCTCGCCGACCCGCTTCGCGCTGATGACGGCGCGCTACCAGTACCGCTTGCGCGGCGCCGCCGAGGAGCCGATCAACAGCAAGAGCCGCGGCAGCACGACGCTCGGCCTGCCGCCCGAGCAGCCGACGCTGCCGTCGCTCTTGAAGGCTGCGGGCTACCGCACCGCGCTCGCCGGCAAGTGGCACCTCGGCTATCCGCCCGCGTTCTCGCCGCTGCGCTCGGGCTACGACGAATTCTTCGGCCCGATGTCGGGTGGCGTCGACTACTTCAGCCACTGCGATTGGCGCGGCACGCACGATCTCTGGCAGGGCGAGGCCGAGCACCGCGAGGACGGCTATCTCACCGACCTGATCTCGCGGCACGCGGTCGACTTCATCGAGCGCGTCGCGGCGCCTGGCGCGGCGCCGTTCTTCCTCAGCGTCCACTACACGGCGCCGCACTGGCCGTGGGAGACCCGCGACGACGCCGCGCTCGCCGCCGAGGTGAAGGACAACCTCTTTCATCTGCACGGCGGCAGCATCCACACCTATCGCCGCATGATCGCGCACATGGACGAGGGCATCGGCTGGATCCTCGCCGCGCTTGCCGCGCACGGTGTCGACGACGAGACGCTCGTCGTCTTCACCAGCGACAACGGCGGCGAGCGTTTCAGCGACAACTGGCCGCTCGTCGGCGGCAAGATGGATCTGACCGAAGGCGGCATCCGCGTGCCGTGGATCGCGCGCTGGCCGGCGCGGATCGCAGCCGGAGGGACGAGCGCGCAGCTGTGCATGACGATGGACTGGAGCGCGACGATGCTCGCCGCCGCCGGCGTCGCTGCCGATCCCCGCCATCCGCTCGACGGCGTCTCGCTGATGCCCGTCCTCGCCGACTGCGAGCATGTGTTCGACCGGCCGCTGCATTGGCGCATGAACCACCGTGGCCAGCGCGCGCTCAGGCGCGGCCAATGGAAGTACCTGCGCGTCGACGGTCACGACTACCTGTTCGATCTCGACGCCGACGAGCGCGAGCGCGCGAACCGGGCGGCGCGCGAGCCCGATCGGCTCGCTGCGCTGCGCGCCGACTGGGAGGCGTGGAACGCGACGATGCCGCCGATCCCCGCCGACGCGACGGTGAGCCTCGGCTACGGCGCCAAGGACATGCCGCAGCGCTGACGCGCTTTCCAATCGCATGGCCGGCAACGATCCGCACGACCTCGAGCGATTCGTCGCCGCCCAGGCGCCGGTCTGGGCGCAGGTGCGCGCCGAGCTCGCGGCCGGCCTGAAGCGCAGCCACTGGATGTGGTTCGTCTTCCCGCAACTGCGCGGCCTCGGCCGCAGCGCGATGGCCGCGCGCTACGGCATCGGCTCGCGCGCCGAGGCGGCGGCCTATCTCGACCATCCGCTGCTCGGTGCCCGCCTCATCGAGTGCACGGGCCTGATGCTCGGCGCGGACAAGGGCAGCAGCGCGCTGGCGATCCTGGGCGCACCGGACGACCTCAAGTTCCGTTCGTCGATGACGCTGTTCGCCGCCGTCGCCCAAGTTCCGACGCTGTACCAGGCGGCGCTCGCACGTTTCTTCGGGGGCGTCGGCGACCCGGCGACGCTCGACCTGCTCGACCGCTCCTGACGGGAAACGGCGCCATTGGTGCTGGGGGCGGATCGGCGACCTGCCGACGCCGTTCCGATGGCCGCACATGCGTACTACCATTGCCCGCACGCGACCACTTTCCCCGCATCGACAGCGAAGGAAGCAGCATGGGAATCCTCGACATCCTCCGGCAGTACGCCAACCCGTCGGCTGCGCCGACCGACAACGTGCAGGAGCACTTCGATCAGGTCGCGCAGCAGGCATCGCCGCAGGACCTCGGCAGCGCCGTCGCCGCGGCGTTTCGCTCCGACGCGACGCCGCCGTTCGGCCAGATGATCGGCAACCTGTTCGGCCAGTCGAACCCGCAGCAGCGGGCCGGCATCCTCAACCAGCTCGTCCAGGTGCTCGGCAGCGGCGCGTTGTCTTCGATCGCCGGCGGGACGCTCGCGAACGCCGTCGGCGGCGGCGCGGGCAGCGCGGCGCCGGCGACGATCACGCCCGAGCAGGCGTCGCAGCTTTCGCCGAGCCAGGTCACTGCGATTGCCGAGAGCGCCCACAAGGCGGATCCCTCGATCCTCGATCGTGCCGGCGAGTTCTATGCTCAGCACCCGCAGCTCGTGAAGGGGCTCGGCGCGGCGGCGCTCGCGATCGCGCTCGGCAAGCTGCACAGCAGCCAGAGCTGACACTCGGGGCGGCGCAAGAGGCGCCGCGCCGTCAGCCGGTGCGAATGACGCTGATGTGCTCGGTGCCGCTTTCGGGCAGCCAGATCTCGCCGGCACGGCCCTGGATCTGGCGCACGCCTGCGCCGTCGTTCGGCAGCGCGTAGCGAGTGAACGCCTCGGTCGCCGGATCGAAGCGGACGATCGCGTTGCTGCCCCAATCGCTCAGCCAGACTTTGTCGCGCTCGTCGACGTAGACGGCGTAGGTGCGCGGGCTCGGCCCGGGCAGCTTCCAGTGGCGCCAGCTCGCCTTGTCCGGGTCGTGCACCGAGACCTGGCCGCTCAGCCATTCGCTGACCCAGATCCGGCCCTGGCTGTCGCTCCAGACGCGGCGCGCGCCCTGGTTCGGCGTCGGCGGCTCGACCACGGTCGAGTCGCCGGTCGCGCGGTCGACCTTGGCGATGAACGAGCCGGCGAGCGAGCAATACCAGATGTCGCCGCGTGGCGTCGCGCAGATGCCGTACGGTCCGCTGCCGCGCGGCGTGGCCTTCACGGTGACCTTGCCCGTCTTCGTCGCGAGCTTGCCGACGACGCCGCTCTGGCCCGTGAACCAGAGATCGCCGTCGCCGTCGAAGGTCGCGGTGTTGAGGTTCGCGTACGGCGTTCCCGCCGGCAGCGGAAACACTCGCAGCGAGCGATCGGGCCAGCCGACGCGGACGATCGCGCCCTGGCCGCCATCGGTGATCCACGCCGCGTGATCGGGGCCGCGGATGACGCCATGCGGCGCCGAGCCGCTGCCGAGCGCGACGAGCTCGACCCGGCCGCTGTTCGGATCGAACCAGCCGAGATGGCCGCTTCTCTGCGCCGTGAACCAGACGCCACCGTCGGCAGCGGGAGCGACGTCGTGGATGCCGGTCGGCTGGCGCGTCGCGAGCGGCCAGCTGTGGACGACGTTGGCTTCGGCGTGTGCACCGAGGGGCCACGCAGGCAAGAGGGCAGTGGTGGCGAGGGCGGCGAGCGCCTCGCGGCGCGTGCGGTGTTCCATGGCGGCCTCCTGTGCGGTCGGGCTTCGCTTTGTCGGCACACTATATTCAGGCCATGAGGCATGCCGTCTTCAGGCTCTTTTCACGCGAACCGATCCACGATCCGACGGCATCTCCCGACCCCGGCGCCAGGCGCGAGGTCCGGACCACGACCTGCTACATGTGCGCCTGCCGCTGCGGCATCCGCGTCCACCTGCGCGACGGCGTGCCGCGCTACATCGACGGCAACCCGAACCATCCGATCAACAAGGGCGTGATCTGCGCCAAGGGATCGGCCGGGATCATGAAGCAGCAGTCGCCGGCGCGGCTGACGCGGCCGCTGCTGCGCAAGGCCAAAAGCGAGCGCGGCGGCGGCGAGTTCGAAGAGATCTCGTGGCAGCGCGCTTTCGAGATCTTGACGTCGCGGCTGGCGAAGATCCGCGCGACCGATCCGAAGAAGTTCGCGCTCTTCACCGGCCGCGACCAGATGCAGGCGCTGACGAGCCTGTTCGCACGCCAGTTCGGCACCCCGAACTACGCCGCGCACGGCGGCTTCTGCTCGGTCAACATGGCCGCGGGAATGATCTACACGATCGGCGGCAGCTTCTGGGAGTTCGGCGGCCCCGACCTTGCCCGCGCCAAGCTGTTCGTGATGGTCGGCACCGCCGAAGACCATCACTCGAACCCGCTCAAGATCGCGATCGCCGATTTCAAGCGCAGGGGCGGTCGCTTCGTCTCGATCAATCCGGTCCGCACCGGCTACTCGGCGATCGCCGACGAATGGATCCCGATCCGGCCCGGCACCGACGGCGCGCTCTTCATGGCGCTCCTGCACGTGCTGATCGCCGAAGACCTCGTCGACCGCGCGTTTCTCAAGCGCTACACCAACGCGCCGCAGCTCGTCGTTCTCGACCCCGGCGAGCGCGAAGGCATGTTCGCGCACGATCCCGATCCGGCCAAGGGCCCACCCGGAGACGGCCGCGAGCCGCACAACAAGCTCGTCTTCGACAGCGCATCGAGCACGATCAAGGCAGCGTACCCGGAGGGCATCGCCGACGGCGCCGATCCCGCGCTCGAAGGCCGCTACGCGCTCGCCGACGGCACCCGTGTCGCGCCGGCGTTCCAGCTCCTGCGCGAGCGCGTCGCGCCGTGCACGCCGGCGTGGGCCGAGGCGATCACGGGCATCGCCGCGGCGCGGATCGAGAAGCTCGCGCGCGAGCTCGGCGAGACGGCGCTGCGCCAGGCGTTCGAGCTGCCGATCGCGTGGACCGACGCCTGGGGCAAGCGCCATCCGACGACCCAGGGGCGGCCGGTCGCGTTCCACGCGATGCGTGGCGTCGCTGCGCATTCGAACGGTTTCCAGACGGTGCGCGCGCTCGCGGTGCTGATGAGCGTGCTCGGCACGATCGACGCGCCCGGCGGCTTTCGCCACAAGGCGCCGTACCCGCGCCACATCGTGCCGAACTTTCGCGCCTTCAACTCGCCCGACATGATCCGGCCGAACACGCCGCTGAACGCGGCGCCGCTCGGCTTTCCGGCCAATCCCGACGAGCTCGCGATCGAGGAAGACGGCACGCCGATGCGGATCGACCACGCGTTCTCTTGGCAGCACCCGCTGTCGGCGCACGGGCTGATGCACACCGTGATCACGAACGCGACCCGCGGCGACCCGTACCGGCTCGACACCTTGCTGATCTTCATGTCGAACATGGCGTGGAACTCGACCATGAACACGGTTGCGGTGCGCGAGATGCTGAACCGCAGGAACGCCGACGGCGAGCACGAGATCCCGTTCCTCGTCGTCTGCGATGCGTTCAGGAGCGAGACGGTCGCGTTCGCCGATCTCGTCCTGCCCGACACGACGTATCTCGAACGGCACGATGTGATGAGCATGCTCGACCGGCCGATCTCGGAGTTCGACGGGCCGGCCGATTCGGTGCGCGTGCCGGTCGTACCGCCGAGCGGCGAATGCAGGCCGTTCCAGGACGTGATCGTCGAGCTCGCCTCGCGCCTGAAGCTGCCGGCGTTCACGACCGCCGATGGCGGGCGCAAGTTCAAGGACTACCCTGACTTCGTCGTCCGCTACGAGTCGTCGCCGGGGGTCGGCTTCCTGATGGGCTGGCGCGGCGAGGACGGCGACCGGCACCTGCGCGGCGCGCCCAATCCGAACCAGTGGCAGAAGTACGCCGAGAACGACTGCGTCTTCCATCTCCGTCTGCCGGAGACGATGCACTACATGCGCAACTGGAACCGCGAGTACCTCGACTTCGCGAAGGACAAGGGCTGGCGGCAGAAGAACGACGTCGTCCAGCTCGCGCTCTACAGCGACACGCTGCAGACGTTTCGTCTCGCGGCCGAAGGCAAGACTGCCGGTCGCCAGCCGCCTGCGCACCTGCGCGAGCGGATCGCGACTCACTTCGATCCGCTGCCGTTCTGGTCGCCGCCGCTCGAGGACGCGGTCACCGACCGCACGCGCTATCCGCTGGCCGCGATCACGCAGCGGCCGATGGCGATGTACCACTCGTGGGATTCGCAGAACGCATGGCTGCGCCAGATCCACAGCCACAACTACCTGCACGTCCATCCGGCCGCGGCCGCGGCGGCGGCCGTCGCCGACGGCGCCTGGTGCTGGGTCGAGAGTCGCTGGGGGCGGGTGCGCTGCATGGTGCGCTACAGCGAAGCGGTCGAGCCGGGCACGGTGTGGACCTGGAACGCGATCGGCAAAGCCGACGGCGCCTGGCAGCTCGCGCCGGGCGCGGACGAGGCGAGAAAGGGGTTTCTGCTCAACCACCTGATCAGCGACGAGCTGCCGGGCGAGGCGGGGCCGATCAGCAACTCGGATCCTGTCACCGGGCAGGCGGGCTGGTACGACGTTCGCGTCCGCATCGTCCCGTGCGCCGAGGACGAGCCGGCGGCGACGTCGCCGCGCTTCGCAGCGGTGCCCGCATGATCGCGTCGCTGCTCGCGCTGTTGCGGCCGCGGCCGAGCGCGGTGCCCGCGGCGTCGGCCGCGGCCGCGGCCGAGCCGGCGCCGGTCGGCCGCCAGCTCGCGCTCGTCATCGACCTCAACGTCTGCGTCGGCTGCCACGCTTGCGTGACCTCGTGCAAGGAATGGAACACGTTCGGCGCCGCCGGCCCGCTCGCCGACGAGAACGCGTACGGCGCCAATCCCACCGGCACCTTCTTCAACCGCGTTCAGACCTACGAGGCCGGCGTCTTCCCCGCCACCGACACGATCCACTTCCCGAAGAGCTGCCTGCACTGCGAGGACCCGCCGTGCGTGCCGGTCTGTCCGACGGGCGCGAGCTACAAGAGGAAGAGCGACGGCATCGTCCTCGTCGACTACGACAAGTGCATCGGCTGCAAGTACTGCGCGTGGGCATGCCCGTACGGAGCGCGCGAGCTCGACGAGACGCGCCAGGTGATGACCAAGTGCACGCTCTGCGTCGACCGGATCGAGGACGCTTCGCTCGCTCCGGACGATCGCAAGCCGGCGTGCGTCAAGGCGTGCCCGACCGGTGCGCGGCTGTTCGGCGACGTCAAGGATCCCGACTCCGAGGTCTCGCGGGCGATTCGCGAGCGCGGCGGCTATGCGTTGATGCCGGAATGGGACACGCGTCCCGCCAACCAGTACCTGCCGCGGCGAGTCACGGCCGAGGTCGGCGCGGCAGCGCGCGAAACCCGCGAGCTCGGCGACCCCGGTCCCGCAAACGCCGGGCAGCGATGAACCCGGCGTTCTCGGTCATCTTCTTCACCACCAGTGCCGGCGCCGGACAAGGCCTCGTCGTCGCCCTCGCGCTCGCCGTGCTCGCCGGCGTGCCGATGGCGCCGCGCTCGGTGACGACGGCGCTTCTGGTCGCGATCGCCTTGCTCGTCTTCGGCCTCGTGTCATCGTTTCTCCACCTCGGCCGCCCGGCGCGGGCGTGGCGCGCCGCGTCGATGTGGCGCACCTCGTGGCTGTCGCGCGAGGTGATCGTGCTGCCGGCGTTCATCGCCTGCACGGCGTTTTGGTGGCTCGCCTGGCAGCGCGCACCGGCGCTCGCCATTGCGCCGCCCCTTCCGCTCGCCACGCTCGTGTTCGCCGCGCTGCTGTGGTGGTGCACGGCGATGATCTACGCCTGCCTGCGCTTCATCGAGGAATGGGCGCAGCCGCTCACGATCGTCAACTTCGTCCTGCTCGGATTGTCGTCGGGCCTCGTGCTCGCGAGCGCGCTCGCGGCGGCGGCGGGCGAGGCAGCGGCGCTGCGCAGCGCGCTCCCCGCTGCGCTGCTCGTCACCGTCGTCGCCGGCGTGTCGCGCGTCGCGGCGCTGCGGCGCAACGCGGCCATTCGCCACCGCTCGACATTGCAGTCGGCGACCGGCATCCGTTCGCCGCGCCTGAGGCAGACGTCGATGGGGATGTCGGCGGGCTCGTTCAACACGCGCGAGTTCTTCCACCGCGCCTCGCGCGCAGCGGTCGCCCGGATCAAGCTGGCGGCGATCGTGCTGACGTTCGTCGTGCCGTCGCTCGTCCTGGGCCTGGTCTGGCTGGGCGCGCTGCCGCCGGTCGCGTCCGCGCTCGCGCTGCTCGCACAGGCACCCGGGCTGATCGCCGACCGCTGGCTCTTCTTCGCCCAGGCCAGGCATCCGCAGAACCTGTACTACCAGGTCGTGTCGTGAACGATCTCGCTGCGCGCGTCTTCGGGACGTGGATTCGACGGGTCGATCGCGCCAGCACGCGCGCCGACCTCGTCGCCGGCCTGCTGGGCGCGTTGCTCGTACTGCCGCAGGGCATCGCCTTCGCGACGCTCGCCGGCCTGCCTCCCGAGTACGGCCTCACGACCGCCATCGTTCCGTGCATGGTCGCGGCGGTGTTCGGCTCGAGCTGGCACGTCGTGTCGGGTCCGACCAACGCCAATTCGCTCGCCCTGTTCGCGACCCTGGCGCCATTGGCGGCCGTCGGCTCGCCGGCCTACATCGCGCTCGCGCTTGCCGTCACCGTCCTCGTCGGCACGATGCAGTTCGTGATCGGGGCGCTTCGCCTCGGCACGATCGCGAACTTCATCTCGCCGGCGGCGCTGCGCGGCTTCATGGCCGGCGCGGCAGCGCTGATCGCGGTCTACGCGCTGCCCGACCTGCTCGGGCTGCCGCCGCCGACCGCGCACCGCCTCGGCAATCTCGCCGAGCACTTGTGGACGCATCTCGGCCGGATCTCGCCGGCGGCATTCCTGGTCGGAATTCTGACGATCATCGCCGCGCTGCTGCTGAAGCGAGTGCTGCCGCGAACCCCGCACATGCTGCTCGCACTGCTGCTCGCGACCGTCGTCGCCTTCATCGTCGATCGCTGGGCGAGCGGCGGCGGCCAGCGCATCGAAGTGGTCGGCCCGATCCCGGCGGTCTGGCCTCGCTTCGCGCCGCCGTCGTTCGACGTCCGCCTGCTGCCCGACCTGATCGGCATCGCCTTTGCGCTGACGATCGTCGCGCTCGGCCAGTCGATCTCGATCGCCAAGGCGGTCGCGTCCCGGTCGGGGCAGCACATCGATGCCAACCGCGAGTTCTGCGGCCAGGGCCTGTCGAACATCGTCGGCGGCCTGTTCTCGTCGTACGTCTCGTGCGGCTCGCTGAACCGCTCGTTGCCGAACTACGAAGCGGGCGCGCGGACGCCGCTCGCCGCCGTCTTCGCATCGCTGTGGTTGCTGCTGTTCGTCGCCGTCAGCGCCAGCCTGCTGGCGCTGATCCCGATGCCGGCGATCGCGGCGTTGTTGCTGCTCATCTCGTGGTCGCTGTTCGACTGGCCGAGCTGGCGCCAGCTCTGGCGTTTCAGCCGCCAGGACTTCGCCGTCGCCGCGGCCACGTTCGTCGCGACGATCTCGATCCGGCTCGAGGTCGCGATCCTGCTCGGCACGATCCTGTCGCTCGTCACCTATCTCTACCGAACGTCGAAGCCGGCGATCCGCACCATGGGGTTCGATACCACCGGCCCGGTGCGCCCGTTCGTCGTCCGCGCCGACGTCCCCGAGCCGCTGCCCGAGTGCCCGCAGCTGAAGCTGATCCGGATGGAAGGCGAGGTCTACTTCGGCGCCGTCTCGCACGTCAGCGACCAGCTGCGCGATCTGCGCGCGCCGGCGCACGCGCCCAGGCACCTCCTGGTGATGTCGAAGAGCATGAATTTCATCGACCTCGCGGCGGCCGAGATGTGGCGCGCCGAGCTGGTCGCGCGGCGGGCGGCGGGCGGTGACCTCTATTTCCATCGGCCGCGGGCGCCGGTGCTCGAGCTCTGGCAGCGGATCGGCTTCATGGCCGAACTCGGCACCGACCACATCTTTCCCGCCAAGCGGATCGCCATCGCGACGATCTTCGATCGGCTCGACCGTGGCATCTGCGCCCATTGCACGATCCGCGTCTTCGAGGAATGCCAGGCGCTGCCGCTGCCGATCGACGGCGCGGCGAGCGAGGTCTCGCCGGGATCGCGCGCGCCGGCGGCCGCGTCCTGAGCTCCGCCCTGGCGCCCTGATCGCGCTCGCCCCGACTCCTCAATCGAGAGGATGAAAGGGTCGCGAACGCCCGCGTTCCTACCCTCTGTCGAGGGACGAGTCGCCAAACGGTGACGGTTTCGTCTGCATTCTTGCGCTTTGCCGGATAGCAGGGTCGATTCGATCCGGCCGTTGCGGAGAGGAGCAGAGGATGGCGGATCGAAGGCTTCGACAGCGCGCTTTGGCGTGGACGATGCTGGCGTGCGGCCTGCCGGGCCTCGCCGCGGCGGACGACGATGACCGGCGCCGTCCCGACCGCGCGCAGATGCACAGCGCTCGCAACGACAGCGGCGTCATGGTCACGATCAGCACCAACGGCTTCATCGACCGCCGCAATCCGTTCTTCCGCGAACTCGGCAGCAACGGGCGCAGCTGCGTCAGTTGCCACCGGCCGGACGAGGGCTGGTCGATGACGCCGAAGGGGTTGCGCGAGCGGTTCGAGCAGACCGACGGCACGGACCCCGTCTTTCGCCCGAACGACGGCGCCGTTTCGCCGCTCGCCGACGTCTCGACGCTGCGGGCGCGCGAGAAGGCCTACGGCATGCTGCTCAGCAAAGGTCTCATCCGCATCGGCATCGGTATCCCCGCCGGCGCCGAGTTCGAGCTCGCCCGGGTCGACGATCCGTACGGATTCGCGAGCGCCGCCGAGCTGTCGCTCTTTCGCAGGCCGCTGGCGGCGACCAACCTGCGCTTCCTGAGTGCGGTCATGTGGGATGGCCGCGAGACCTTCCGCGATGACGCGTCGACCGAGTGCCTGTCCGGCACGACGACGTGCTTCGCGTCGCTCCCTTTCGATCTCGCCGACCAGGCGAATTCGGCGACGACGGGGCACGCCCAGGGAACGACGCCGCTGACGACCTCGCAGCGCAACGCGATCGTCGACTTCGAGCTCGGCCTGTTCACGGCGCAGCGGCAGGACGATCGTGCCGGTCGGCTCGCGGTCCAGGGCGCCCACGGCGGGCCGACGTTCCTTTCGACCGTCGTCTCCTATTTCGGCATCAACGACACGCTCGCCGGCGACTACCGCAGCCACGCCAGCTTCACGCCGACGGTGATGACGCTCTATGCCGGCTGGCAGTCGTACGTCGAGGATCACCTGAGCGCGGATCCGGAGCGGCGCGACCGCGGCGTCGCCGTCGCGCGCCAGGCGGTCGCACGCGGCGAGGCGCTCTTCAACAGCAAGCCGATCGTGATCCGCGACGTCAAGGGACTGAACGACGACCTTCACATCGCTGCCATCCTCGGCACCTGCACGACCTGCCACAACACGCCGAACGCGGGCGACCACTCGGTGCCGCTGCCGCTCGACATCGGTGTCGCCGACGCCAGTCGGCGCACGCCCGACCTGCCGCTCTACACGCTGCGCAACAAGACGACCGGCGCGACGGTGCAGACCACCGATCCCGGCCGTGCCCTCATCACCGGGCGCTGGCAGGACATCGGTCGCCTCAAGGGCCCGACGTTGCGCGCGCTCGCCGCGCGGGCGCCGTACTTTCACAACGGCTCGGCGAAAGACCTGAACGAGGTGGTCCGCTTCTACAACGACCGCTTCGGCATCGGCTTCACGGACCAGGAGCGTGCGGACCTGGTCGCGTTCCTGCAGGCGCTCTAGGCCTGCGCAGACAAGGAGAGACTCATGACAGCACCCTCGAATTCGCCCGACAGGGGCCGCGGCCGCCACTCGCTGGTCGCCGCCGTGATCGTCGGCGTCGCGGCCGCGCTGACCGCCGCGGTCGTTCTCAACGAGCAGCATCCGGGCGCGGCCGCCACCGCGGCGGCCGACATGGCGACGACGCCGCAGTCCGCAGCGATCGACCGCACGGGGCCGACCGTGACGCACCGCGATCCGTCGTTGCCGGCGGCAGGAGCATTCGAGCGCGACTCCGCCGGCTCGAGCGAGGTGGCACCGACGTTCTGACGGGGACACTCTGCGAACGGTCGCCGTGCAGCGATCAGGGTGGCCCACGGGCCCAGAACCGGAGGTGCGTCGGCGCGCACAATGGCCGGCGATGAACGACGCGTCCGAGTCGTCGGCAGCGCCGGCCGGCGCTGCGCCTGGCGGCAGCGAGCCGCCCGGCGCGTCCGCACCGAGCGATGCCCTCTTCACGTCGCTGTACAGCGAGCTGCACCGGCTCGCGCGACGCGAGGCCGCGCGCGCCGGACCCGGCGCCGTCGTGAGCCCGACGACGTTGCTGCACGAGGCGTATCTCGACATGT
>DASXLD010000087.1:0-63718 GCA_036496385.1 Caldimonas sp.
GTCCATCAGGCTGCGCGCGTTGTAAAGCGCGCGCAGCGTGCGCGCCGACAACCCCTTCGGCCCGATCGTCTGCTGGTAGACGAGGAAGGTCTCGAGGATGGCGTGCGGGTCGCGCTCGTAGAGATCGTCGCTCGCGACCTCGAGCATGCCGCCGCGCTCGAGGAACTTGTCGCTGATCGGCCGCATCGGCGCGTCCTGAAGGCCGGTGACGCGCTCCTCGATGTTGAGCATGAGGATCCGGTTCAGCTGCGTCACCGCTTTGGCCGCCCAGTAGTAGCGGCGCATCAGCCGCTCCGATGGGCTCTGGGCGCCAAGCGGGCGATAGCCGAAGCTCTCGGCGACGGCAGTCTGCAGGTCGAACACGAGGCGGTCCTCGCGGCGGCCGGCGATCGCGTGCAGGCGGGCCCGGATCAGCTTCAGCATGCCTTCGTTGCGCTGCAGCTGGCGCATCTCGAACGGCGTGATCAGCTTCTGCGCAGCGAGGTCGCGCCAGGTCCGGCCGTACCCTGCCGCGCGCGCGACCCAGATCACCGTCTGCAGGTCGCGCAGGCCGCCCGGGCTCTCCTTGCAGTTGGGCTCGAGCGCGTACGCCGTGTTCTCGAATTTCTGGTGGCGTTGCTGCATCTCGAGCGTCTTCGCGCGCAGGAACGCCTTCGCATCCATCGCCGTCGCGGTCGCTCGCGCGAACGCCTTGAACACCTTGCGCGCGCCGCACAGGAAGCGCCCCTCGAGAAGCGCGGTCTGCACCGTGACGTCGGCGAGCGCGATCGCGACGCACTCGTCGATCGTGCGCACGCTCGAGCCGATCTCGAACCCGGCGTCCCAGCACGCGGTGATGAAGCGCTCGGTCGCGGCCCGCGCCTCGCCGTCGCTGCCGATCGGCAGCAGGACAAGGACGTCGACGTCGGAATAGGGAAACAGCTCGCCGCGGCCGTAGCCGCCGACGGCGACCAGCGCCGCGTCGGCGGGCATGCGCACGTCGCGCCAAAGCTCGAGCAGCGTGCGGTCGACGTCGCGGGCGAGGGCGCGGACGAGGCGGAGCGCCCCGCGCGCGCTCGGCCGCGCCGCCAGGAATTGCGCCAGCCGCGCTGCCTTGCCGTCGCGAAAGCGCGCGCGCAGCTCGCCGGCAGCACGCGACAGCAGCGGCCTTCCGGTCGCTGCCAGCGCGTCCGGCACGAGGACGGGGTCGCCGGCGCCCACGACGCCTCCGCTCAGGCGTTGACGAAGGCCGGCGGCAGCGGCGTCCCGGCCGAAATCGTCAGCACCTCGTAGCCGCTGTCGGTGACGAGCACGGTGTGCTCCCACTGCGCCGAGAGCGAGCGGTCGCGGGTGACGATCGTCCAGCCGTCGCCCGCCTCGCGGATGTCGCGCTTGCCGGCGTTGACCATCGGCTCGATCGTGAACGTCATGCCCGCCTTCAGCTCGTCGAGCGTGCCGGGCTTGCCGTAGTGCAGCACCTGCGGGTCCTCGTGGAAGCGCTCGCCGATGCCGTGGCCGCAGAACTCGCGAACGACCGAGAAGCCGCTCGTCTCGGTGAAGGTCTGGATGGCGTGGCCGATGTCGCCGAGGCGCACTCCGGGCCTGACCTTGACGATTCCCTTCCACATCGCTTCGTAGGTGATCTGGACCAGGCGCCGCGCCGCGATCGAGCCCTCGCCGACGATGAACATGCGGCTGGTGTCGCCATGCCAGCCGTCCTTGATGACGGTGACGTCGACGTTGACGATGTCGCCGTTCTTGAGCGGCCGATCGTTCGGAATGCCGTGGCAGACCTGATGGTTGATCGAGGTGCAGATCGACTTCGGGTAGGGCGTATAGCCCGGTGGCGCGTAGTTGAGCGGCGCCGGCACCGCGCCCTGCTCGTAGACGATGTGGTCGTGCGCGATCTTGTCGAGCGCGTCGGTCGTCACGCCGGCCTTCACCTGCGGCGAGAGCACGTCCAGCACCTCGGCAGCGAGCCGCCCGGCGACGCGCATGCCGGCGATGTCGGCTTCGCTCTTGATCGAGATCGTCATCGCTGAATTATCGCATCGCGGCCTTAGAATTGCGGGTTTCCACCGAGGGTCGCCCCACTGCCGCAAGGCGTGACGAAGCTCGCTGTTCGGACCCCTTCGAGCGCCTCCCGTTGACGACCGAGTCCCAGCATCTCGCCCGCTTCGAAGGCGGCAACGCGTTGCCGGAGTTTCGTGCCGCGGCGCTCCTCGCCAGGCTGCAGGTGCAGCTCGCGCGTGTCGATGCGATCGGCGCGCGCCACGTCCATTGGGTCTGGAGTGATGCGCCCCTGGCGCGCGGCGACGCCGATCGCCTCGCCGCCTTGCTGCGTTACGGCGAGCCGGCGCGGCCGATCGACGCCGGCGAGACGATCGTCGTCGCGCCGCGCCTCGGCACGATCTCGCCCTGGGCGTCGAAGGCGACCGACATCGCACGCAACTGCGGCCTCGTCGTCCATCGCATCGAGCGCGTCACCGAGTTCACGCTGCGGCTGAAGAAGCCCTTCGTCGGTCGCGCCGCGCCGCTCGACGCCACCGAGCGCGCCGCCGTCGCCGCGCAGCTGCACGACCGCATGACCGAGTGCGTCTTCTTCGCTCCCGAGGAGGCGCGCCGGTTGTTCGAAGAGCAGCCGCCGCGGCCGAGCGTCGCCATCGACGTCCTTGCCGGCGGCCGCGCCGCGCTGGCGGACGCCAATCGCCTCTTCGGCCTCGCGCTCTCGAGCGACGAGATCGACTACCTGCTCGACGCCTTCGCCGCGCTCGGCCGCAACCCGAGCGACGTCGAGCTGATGATGTTCGCGCAGGCCAACAGCGAGCACTGCCGGCACAAGATCTTCAACGCCGCCTTCACGATCGACGGCGAGCCGCAGCCGCTCTCGATGTTCGCGATGATCCGCAACACCGAAGAGCGCGCGCCGCAGCACACGATCGTCGCCTACAGCGACAACGCGGCGGTGATGGCGGGCCGCGAGGTCGAGCGCTGGCTGCCCGAGGGCTACACCAACGCGCCGCGCTATTCGGCGCGGCGCGAGCTCGTCCACGTGCTGATGAAGGTCGAGACGCACAACCATCCGACCGCGATCTCGCCGTTCCCCGGCGCGTCGACCGGCGCCGGCGGCGAGATCCGCGACGAGGGCGCGACGGGTCGCGGGGCGAGGCCGAAGGCGGGGCTCACGGGCTTTGCCGTCTCCAACCTGCACCTGCCCGGCCTGCCCGGCTTGTCCGGGCCCGACGATCCCGAGCCCTGGGAGCGCGACCCGATCGGCAAGCCCGCGCACATCGCGAGCGCGCTGCAGATCATGATCGACGGCCCGCTCGGCGGCGCCGCGTTCAACAACGAGTTCGGCCGACCCAACCTCGGCGGCTACTTTCGCGTCTACGAGCAGACGATCGTCGCTGTCGGCGGCGGCAGTCGCGAGCGACGCGGCTACCACAAGCCGATCATGATCGCCGGCGGCCTCGGCGCGATCGCCGCTTCGCAGACGAAGAAGATCGAGTTTCCCGCCGGCACGCTGCTCGTCCATCTCGGCGGCCCGGGCATGCGCATCGGCATGGGCGGCGGCGCGGCGAGCTCGATGACCGCAGGCGCCAACGCCGCCGCGCTCGACTTCGATTCGGTGCAGCGCGGCAATCCGGAAATCCAGCGGCGCGCGCAGGAGGTCATCGGCCATTGCGCTGCGCTCGGCGACGCCAACCCGATCCTC
Source organism: Caldimonas sp. (assembly GCA_036496385.1). Lineage (GTDB taxonomy): Bacteria > Pseudomonadota > Gammaproteobacteria > Burkholderiales > Burkholderiaceae_C > Schlegelella_A. The sequence continues at coordinate 3,695 of DASXLD010000087.1, forward strand.
GCGATCCACGACGTCGGTGCCGGTGGCCTGTCGAACGCGTTTCCCGAGCTCGTCGACGGCGCCGGGCGCGGCGCCAGGCTCGACCTGCGCAAGGTGCCGGTCGAGGAGAGCGGGCTCGCGCCGAAAGAGATCTGGTGCAACGAGAGCCAGGAGCGCTACGTAATGGCGATCGCCCCGCAGTCGCTGCCGCTGTTCGATGCGATGTGCGTGCGCGAACGCTGCCCGTATGCCGTCGTCGGCGTCGCGACGGCGCCGCGCGCGCTCGTCGCCGGCGCGCTCGATCCGCTCGGCGCAGCGGCCGCCGAAGACGCCGGTCGCGTCATCGACATGCCGATGGAGGTCCTGTTCGGAAAGCCGCCGAAGATGCATCGCGACGTCCGCCGTCGGCGGCTCGCGCTGCCGCCGCTCGACCTCGACGGCGTCGAATTGGCGAGGGTGGCGTTCGACGTCCTCCGCCACCCGACGGTGGCGAGCAAGCGCTTCCTGGTGACGATCGGCGACCGCACCGTCGGCGGCCTGTCGTGCCGCGATCCGATGGTCGGCCCGTGGCAGGTTCCGGTCGCCGACTGCGCGATCACGCTCGCCGACTTCCGCGGCACGGCCGGTGAGGCGATGGCGATCGGCGAGCGGGCGCCGCTCGCCGTCGTTGACGCGCCGGCGTCGGGCCGGATGGCGGTCGGCGAGGCGATCACCAACCTGCTCGCTGCACCGATCTCGCTGGAGCGCGTCAAGCTGAGCTGCAACTGGATGGCGGCGTGCGGCGACGATGCGAGCGCTGGCGCTTCAGGCGACGGCGCTGCGCATCCGCCCGGCGACGACGCCGCGCTCTACGACACCGTCCGCGCGGTGGCGATGGAGCTCTGCCCCGCGCTCGGCATCGGTGTCCCGGTCGGCAAGGACAGCCTCTCGATGCGGACGCGATGGCGCGGCGACGACGGCGAGGCGAAGCTGGTCGCCGCACCGGTGAGCCTCGTCGTCAGCGCGTTCGCCTCGATCGACGACGTCCGCCGCCAGTCGACGCCGGAGCTGCAGCGCGGCGACACGACGCTCCTCCTCGTCGACCTCGGTTGCGGCCGCATGCGCATGGGCGGCTCGATCCTCGCGCAGGTAAGCGGCCAGGTCGGCGACACGGTGCCCGATCTCGACCAGCCGCACTTGCTCGTCGCGCTCGTCGACGGCGTCTCGCGCCTGCGCGAGGCCGGGCTCGTCCTCGCGTATCACGACCGCAGCGACGGCGGCCTGTGGGCCGCGGCTTGCGAGATGGCGTTCGCCGGCCACCTCGGCGTCAGCCTCAACGTCGACCTGCTCGTCACCGAGAGCGACGGCATCGCCGACAGCCGCGCCGAATACGGCGACTCGAAAAACTGGGCCCAGCAGGTCAGCGCGCGGCGCGAGGAGTTGACCCTGCGCGCGCTCTTCAACGAGGAGCTCGGCGCCATCGTCCAGGTGCCGACCGCGCGCCGCGACGAGGCGATCGCGATCCTGCGCGCTGCCGGCCTCGGCAAGCACAGCCATGCCGTCGGCAAGACGAACCCGCGCTACGTGATGGAGGTGTGGCGCGACGCGAAGGCGGTGTTCAGCGCCTCGCTGCGCGATCTGCAGCAGACGTGGGACGAGGTGAGCTGGCGGATCTGCCGGCTGCGCGACCATCCGGACGGTGCCGACGCCGAGCACGCGGCCGCAGGCCGCGAGGACGACCCCGGCCTGCACATCCGTCTCGCCGGGTCGGCGTTTGCGGTCGTTGCGAGCGGCAACGCGGCCGCAACCACCGTCGGCAGCGCACCGAGGATCGCCGTCCTGCGCGAGCAGGGCGTCAACAGCCACGTCGAGCTCAGCTACGCGATGGCCGAGGCCGGCTTCGAGACCTACGACGTCCACATGACCGACCTGCAGTCGGGCCGGGCGCGGCTCGACATGTTCCAGGGCTTCGTCGCCTGCGGCGGTTTCAGCTACGGCGACACGCTCGGCGCCGGCGAGGGCTGGGCACGATCGATCCGCTTCAACCCCCAGCTCGCCGATCAGTTCGCGACCTTCTTCGCCCGCCCCGATGTGTTCGCGCTCGGCATCTGCAACGGCTGCCAGATGCTCGCCGCGCTCGCCGACATGATTCCGGGCGCTGCGGCGTGGCCGCGCTTCACCCGCAACCGGAGCGAGCAGTTCGAGGCCCGCCTGAGCCTGGTCGAGGTGCTGCCTTCATCGTCGATCTTCTTCGCCGGCATGGCCGGCAGCAGCTTGCCGATCGCGGTCGCGCACGGCGAAGGCTACGCCGACTTTTCGCAACGCGGCGATCCGGCCAAGGTGCACGCAGTCATGCGCTTCGTCGACCACGCCGGCGTCGCCACCGAGGCGTATCCGTTCAATCCGAACGGCAGTCCGGGCGGCCTGACCGCGGTGACCACCGCCGACGGTCGGTTCACGGCGCTGATGCCGCACGCCGAGCGTGTCTTTCGCGACGTCCAGATGAGCTGGCCGACCCCGGGCCTCGGCCAGCCGAGCCCGTGGATGGAAATGTTCCGCTCGGCACGGCGGGCTTGCCGCTAAGCGCGCCGGCGGCGCAGGACGACCTCCGCTCAGCCCTTGGTGCCGGCGGTGTTGCGACCGCGACGAGGCTGCTTGGGCGCTGTCGGGATGCGCAGGCGCTCGAACAGTTGCTCGGAGATCTGGCGGATGTCGTGCGTCGGTTTTGCCAGCATCCGGCACAGCAGCGCGTTCGCCGTCGTCGCCGCGACCGGTGCCCGGCCGGTGCCGTCGAGGTCGGCAAAGCAGCCGTTGATCCCGAAATAGATGTTCTCGGCCATGTTCTGCAGGGCGTTGACCGGCCCCGCGAAATCGGCCATCGGCAGCAATCCCATCTCCTGCTTGGTCAGCGAGAACGCCGCCTTGGCCGCGGCGCGGTAGGTGTCCGGGTCGAGTGCCTGCTGATTGCGATCGGCGCGATCGAGCGCGACGACGAGATCGCGTAGCTGCTTGATCCTGGCGTTCATGCGGACTCCGGCGAAGAGGTGCTGTAAGTAAGCATCGGCCCGACCTGCACCGACTTGAGCGCTGCGGCGATCGGCGGACTCGATGATCGAGCAACTCGGAGGAGAACTAGTGCCGGAACCACACTCCGTTCGCGATTGCCGTGACGATCGTCACGCCATAAGTGACGAGCGCGAGCGCGACGATGACAAATCCCCACAGCAGCGAACCGCTGAGGGTGACCGCGAGCCAGCCGCCGCCGACGGCGACGAGCATTCGCAGCAGGCCGGCGAGGAGCGGCCAGGCGAGCCGGCCGGCGCCTTGCGACGCGAAGTAGAGCGCGAGTCCGAGGCCGAAGAAGCCATAGCTCGGGCCGACGACGCGCAGGTAGCCGACGCCGGTCGCGAAGCATGCGCGGATCGCGGCCGAAGAGTCCGAGCCACGCTTCGGACTCTCTGCGCCTCGCCGTGCCCAAGCCGTCGCCGATACTCGCGACCGTGTCGCCATCGGAGAACGCCGTGTCGGTCGAATCGTCGCCTGTCCGCGCCGAGGTGCGCCACCTGTCGCCGGTCGGGAACGACGACATCGCCGCCCTGGCGACGCTCCTTGTCGACTGCGTCGACGGTGGCGCCTCGGTCGGCTTCATGCAGCCGATCGATGTCGCGCGTGCGGCGGCATACTGGCGCGGCGTCGCCGCCGCGGTCGAGCGCGGCGAGCGCGTGCTCCTCGTCGCCGACGATCGCGAGCACGGCATCGCCGGCACGGTGCAGCTCGTGCTCGCCCAGCCAGAGAACCAGCCGCATCGTGCCGACATCTCCAAGATGCTGGTGCGGCGAAGCGCGCGTCGCGCCGGCATCGGCGCCGCGCTGATGCGCGCCGCACACGACCTGGCCCGCGAATCCGGCAAGTCGCTGCTCCTCCTCGACACCGCGAGCGCGGATGCCGAGCGCCTCTACGAACGCCTTGGCTGGCAACGCTGCGGGACCGTCCCGGGGTTCGCCTTGCTGCCGCAGGGAGGCCTCTGCGACACCACCTACTTCTACCGCCTGCTTGCCTAGTCGCTTCGAGACGACCACCCGGCTCGGTGGCATTCGTGAGCAGATTGATGGGTGCTGCTCGATTGCGTCGATACTTCGGGCCGGCACCACCTCGTTCGTAGCTCGCAGCTCATCGCATGTTCATCCGCGGCCTCGGCACCGCCACGCCTCCTCAGCGCTACACGAAGGCAGAGTGCCTCGACGCGTTCCGGCGATCCGACTGGTTCGCCCGGCTCGACACACGCTCGCATCTGATCGCGCGCACGATCCTGCAGCGCGACAACGGCATCGAGGCGCGCCGACTGGCGCTCGCCTCGCTCGACGAGGTGTTCACGATCGATCCCGACACGCTCGACCGTCGCTTTCTCGCCCACGCACCGGCGCTCGCCGCCGGAGCCGCGGAGAAGGCGTTGGTCGCTGCCGGTGTCGGTGCCGATGACATCGGCGCCGTCGTCGTCAGCACGTGCACGGGCTACCTCTGCCCCGGCCTCTCGGGCTACGTCGCCGAGCGCATCGGTCTGCGCGCCGACGTGCAGGCGTTCGACCTGGTCGGCCAAGGCTGTGCTGCCGCGCTGCCGAACCTGCAGCTCGGCCGCTCGCTGATCGTCTCCGGCGCGGCGCCGCACGTGCTCTCGATCTGCGTCGAAGTGAGCAGCGCGGCGATGTATCTCGACAACGATCCCGGCGTCCTGGTCAGCGCCTGCCTGTTCGGCGACGGTGCCGGCGCCGCCGTGCTCTCGGCCTCGCCCGCCGCAAGCGGACGCAGCATCGAATGGATCGACAGCGCCTCGCTGATCGACCCGGCGCAGCGCAAGGCGCTGATGTTCGAGCAGCGTGACGGCATGCTGCGCAACATCCTGACGCGCGAAGTGCCGGCGCTTGCCGCCGAGCACGCGCTCGGGGTCCTCGAGACCGTGCTCGAGCGCGCGAAGCTGCACGGCGACGACATCGCCGCGTGGATCGTCCATGCCGGTGGCCGCGACGTGCTGCTCGCCCTCGAGCGCCGCTTCGAGCTCGACCGCGATGCGTTCCGCTACAGCGCAGCGATGCTGCGCGAGTACGGCAACCTGTCGAGCGCTTTCGTCTACTTCGTCCTCGCCGCGGCGCTCGCCGACGACGCGCCCGCCGGCTGGTGGTGGCTGACCTCGTTCGGCGCCGGCTTCAGCTGCCACGGCGCGCTGCTGCGCGTGGCTTGACGCCGGCACGCACGAGCCGATGCTGACGCGTGTCCTCGAGCCCGAGACGCTCGACCACCTCGCTGCCGACGACCCGGCGGCGCAGCGCGCACGGCGCGACCTGCGCCGTGTCAACGCCTTCATGGGGGCGCGCCGCATCCTCGCACGCGCCCTCGCACGTGCGCTGCCCGAGGATCGTTCCGGCCTGCGCCTGCTCGAGATCGGCTGCGGCGACGGCCGGTTGTTGCTCGAGGTCGCCAGGCACCGCGGCGCGCGCTGGCCGGCGGCGCGGGTCGAGCTGCTCGATCGCCTGCCGATCGTCGACGACGCGACGATCGATGCCTATGCGGCGGCCGGCTGGCAGGCGCGATCGGTCGTCGCCGATGTCCTCGATTGGGCCGACGGCAACGGCGCCGAGCGCTGGGATGCGGTCGTCGCCAACCTGTTCCTGCACCACTTCGAAGGCGCTGCGCTCGGCCGGCTGCTCGCCGGTTGCGCGCGGCGCGCGGATGCGCTGGTTGCCTGCGAGCCGCGCCGCAGCCGCTTCGCGCTCGCCGCCAGCCACCTCATCTTCTTCCTCGGTGCCAATGCCGTGACGCGGCGCGATGGCGTGCTCAGCGTTCGCGCCGGGTTTGGCGGCGGCGAGCTGGCGAAGGCGTGGCCGGCGGCTGGCGACGCGTGGCGTCTCGATGAATACGAGGACGGCGCCTTCACCCATTGCTTCTGCGCCGTGCGGCGCAGCGCCGGCCAGTGAGGACGTCGTTCGACGCGGCGATCGTCGGCGCCGGCCCGGCCGGTGCGAGCCTGGCGATCCTGCTCGCACGCGCGGGTTGGACGGTCGCGTTGATCGAGCGCCAGCCGTTTCCGCGCCGCAAGGTCTGCGGCGAATGCGTCGCCGCGAGCAACCTCGAGCTTCTCGGCACGCTCGGCGTCGGCACCGCCTTCGCGAACAAGGCGGGCGCCGAGCTGCGGCGCGTCGCGTGGCTGCGCGGCAGCGAGACGATCGTCGCCAGGCTTCCGCCCGCGGCAGGCGTTCACCGCTGGGGCCGCGCGCTCGGGCGCGAGCACCTCGACACGGCGCTCGCCGACGCGGCCGAGGCGGCGGGTGCAACGCGGCTGCAGCCCTGGACGTTGCAGTCGATCGAGGGCGCCGCGGGCCGCTTCCTGCTGCGCGTGCGAGCGGACACCGGTTCCCCGGCAGATCGCGACCACGAGCTTTGCGCCGGAGTCGTCGTCGCTGCGCACGGCTCGTGGGAGCCGTTGCCGTCGGAGCGCGGCGAGCGCCGCGAGACGCGCGCGGCCAGCGACTTGTTCGCGTTCAAGGCCAACTTCCGCGGTGCCGCGCTCGACGCCGATCTGTTGCCGGTGCTGTCATTCGCGGGTGGCTATGGCGGCATGGTCGTCGCCGACGACGGCATCGTGACGCTCGCCGGCTGCATCCGAGCCGATCGACTGCAGGCGCTGCGCGCCGCCGTGCCCGGAGCGCGCGCGGGCGACGCGTTCGAGGCGATGCTGCGCCAGGAGTGCGCAGGCGTCGGTGCTGCGCTCGCGGCTGCGCGGCGCGACGGCGCATGGCTGGCGAGCGGGCCACTGCATCCCGGAGTCCGCGTCGGTGTCGACGATGGCGTCTTTCGGATCGGCAATGCCGCCGGCGAGGCGCACCCGATCGTCGGCGAAGGGATCAGCATGGCGTTGCAGTCGGCGTTCGTCCTGGCCGCGCTGATCGCGCCCGAGCGCGCGGCGCTGCTCGATCCGCCGTCGGCGGCTGCGGCGCAGCGGAACGCGCGCCGCCGCTACGCGGTGCTTTGGCGACGCCGCTTCGCGCGCCGCCTGGCGGTGGCCGCGGGATTCGCCCACATCGCGATGCGCCCGGCGCTCGCCGCCGCGGCCTGGCCGCTGGTGCGGCGCTGGCCGCAGATCCTCACCGCAGGGGCGCGCTTCAGCGACAAGACGCGTGTCGTCCCGGAGGCTGCTGCGTTGTCTGCACGACCGCTTGTCCGAGAGAGCTAGCGAGAGCAGCGATGACGACACGCACCGCACCTCGCCCTCTGCCGCCAGCGGCAGAGACAGACCCGCGCCCGCGCTTCGACCGGCTCGATGCCCTGCGCGGCGCCGCGATCGTCTGGATGGCGGCGTTCCACTTCTCGTTCGACCTGAACTACTTCAGGTTCATCCGCCAGGACTTCTACCGCGATCCGTTCTGGACCGTTCAGCGCGCCTGCATCGTCACCCTGTTCATGGCGTGCGTCGGCGCCGGGCAGGCGATCGCATCGGCGCAGCAGCAGTCGCTGCGGCGGTTCTGGCAGCGCTGGGCGCAAATCGCGGGCTGCGCGATCCTCGTCTCGCTCGGCTCGGCGCTGATGTTCCCACGCAGCTTCATCAGCTTCGGCGTCCTGCACGGCATCGCGGTGATGCTGATCGTCGTGCGCTTCACGACGTCGTGGGGCGCGTGGCGCTGGCCGCTCGGGCTGGCGGCGATCGTGTTGCCCAAGCTCGTCGCCGATCCCTTCTTCGACAGCCGCTGGACCAATTGGATCGGCCTCGTCACCCACCTGCCGGTGACCGAGGACTATGCGCCGCTGTTGCCGTGGCTCGGCGTCGTCTGGTGGGGCGCTGCTGCCGCCGACTGGCTGCTCGCGCATCGCCAGGCGCTGCTCGGCGGCGCGCTGCCTCGTCTCCTGCGGCCGCTCGCCGTCCTCGGCCGCTGGAGCCTCAGCTTCTACATGCTGCACCAGCCGGTGCTGGTCGGCCTGCTCTGGCTGGCAGCAGCGGCGTTGCGACACTGAGCCTGGCGCGTCAGGACGCTTCCGAGTGAGGACGACCGGCGGCGCTCGACTACCATCGCCCGATGGCAACGCAGGTGCTGTTCGGCTTCCACGCCATCACCGTCAGGCTGAAGACGGCGCCCGGCTCGATGCTCGAGCTCCATGTCGATCGCGCCCGGCGCGACCAGCGGATGCGCCAGCTCGTCGCCCGCGCCGAGGCCTCGGGCGTGCGCGTCGTCGACAGCGACGATGCGCACCTGCGCGGCATCGCCGGCGGCGATCGCCACCAGGGCGTCGTCGCCCGCGTGTCGGCGCTGACGCGCAGCCACTCGCTCGACGATCTCCTCGACAGCGCCCAAGCCGCGGGCGAAACGGCGCTCGTGCTCGTCCTCGACGGCGTCACCGATCCGCACAACCTCGGCGCCTGCCTGCGCGTCGCCGATGGTGCCGGCGCGCACGCGGTCGTCGCGCCGAAGGACCACGCGGTCGGCATCAACGCGACCGTCGCCAAGGTCGCGAGCGGCGCCGCCGAGACGGTGCCGTACCTGATGGTCACCAACCTTGCCCGCACGCTCGGCGAGCTGAAGGAGCGCGAGCTCCGGATCGTCGGCACGACGGGGTCGGCAGCGCGCTCGCTCTACGACTGCGACCTGAGCGGGCCGGTCGCGCTCGTGCTCGGTGCCGAGGGGCGTGGCATGCGCCAGCTGACCGAGCGCACTTGTGACGAGCTCGTCTGCCTGCCGATGAGAGGTGCGGTCGAGAGCCTCAACGTCTCGGTGGCGAGCGGCGTCTGCCTCTACGAAGCGATGCGCCAGCGCGGCGCCAAGGCCGCGCGCGCGGCGGTGACGGGCTGAGCGCGATGGCGGTCATTCAAGTCAGGCATCCGCTCGTGCGGCACAAGATCGGGCTGCTGCGCGAGGCGAGCCTGTCGACCAAGAGCTTTCGCGAGATCACCGCCGAGCTCGGCCGCCTCTTGACCTACGAGGCGACGGCCGACTTCCCGCTCGAGACCGCGCTGGTGAATTGCTGGAGCGGTCCGCTCGAGGTGCCGCGCATCAGCGGCAAGAAGGTGACGGTCGTGCCGATCCTGCGCGCCGGCCTGGGCATGCTCGAGGGCGTGCTCGACACGATCCCGAACGCCAAGGTCAGCGTCGTCGGCATCGCGCGCAACCATGCGACGCTGCAGCCCGAGCCGTATGTCGACCGGCTCGCGGGCGACTTGCCGGCACGGACCGCGATCGTCCTCGATCCGATGCTCGCGACCGGCGGCTCGATGAACTCGGCGATCGCGCTGCTCAAGTCGCGCGGTGCGATCGACATCCGCGCGCTCGTCCTCGTCGCCGCGCCGGAGGGCGTCGCTGCGCTCGAGCGCGCGCACCCCGACGTGCGCTGCTGGACGGCGGCGATCGACAGCCATCTCGACGGCAACGGCTACATCATCCCGGGCCTCGGCGACGCCGGCGACCGCATCTTCGGCACCCGCTAGCCGCTCAGACCCAGCCGAGCGCGCCGACGAGCGCGCCGACGCCGACCAGCCACATGGGACTGAGCCGGGTCCGCAGCATGACGGCGATCGAGAGGGCGACGAGCGCGAGCGCGCCGATCGCATGGCCACCGTCGACGACATAGGGTCGCGCGAGCAGCCAGCCGGTGGCGAGGAGAAGGCCGATCGTGAGCGGCGTCAGCCCGGTCGTGAACGCACGCATGCCGCGCGTCTCGCGCCGCCGTGCGCCCCAGCGGGTGACCAGCAGCGTGAGCGCGGTCGATGGCAGCAGCGTTCCCGCCATCGTCGCGACGGCGCCGAGCGGGCCGGCGACGTTCCAGCCGAGGACGGCGACGAAGAGGACGTTCGGTCCCGGCGCGGCCTGCGCGATCGCGATCGAGGCGCTGAACTGCGCATCGCCGATCCAGTGGTGCTCGTCGACGATATAGCGGTGCATGTCGGGCGCGGTCGTCATCGCGCCGCCGACGGCAAGCAGGCTGAGGACGAGGAAGTGCGCGAAGAGGCCGAGCAGGTCGGCGGCCGAGAGCGCGGCGTGGCCGAGGCTCATCGCCAGCGCCACCATGCGATCGCGACCGCCGAGCCGCCGAGCCCGGCGACGACCCAGACCAGCGGCCAGCGCAGCCACGCGATCGTCACGAAGGTGAGCGCAGCGAAGGCCGACGCGAGCAGGGCGCCCAGCCTGTTGCTGCCGAGGGTCGACATCAGCTTGATCGCGGTCGCGATGACGAGCCCGGCGGCGACCGCGCCCATGCCGCGCAGCGCGCCCGAGACGACGGTGATGCGGGAGAACTCGGCGTATGCCACGGTCAGCGCCATGACGATGAAGAGCGGCACGACGAGCATGCCGCCGACCGCGGCGATCGCGCCGCGCAGGCCGAAGAAGCGGTCGCCGAGCATGAGCGCAAGGTTGACGACGTTCGGTCCCGGCAGCACCTGGCTGAGCGAGAGCATCTCGACGAACTGCGTCCGCGTCAGCCAGCGCTTGCGTTCGACCAGCTCGCGCTGGGCGACGGCGAGGACGCCGCCGAAACCTTGCAGCGCGAGACGGTTGAAGGTGAAGAAGAGGTCGCCGGGAGACGCCGGCGCCGCGGCGGCGGTGCCGCCGACGTTGCCGGCGTCGCCGCCCGTGCTCACGACGAGCGCCTGCGGGCATGCGCGGCCCAGGCGCTGAGCGCGATCGCGGCGACGATCCAGGCGAGGCCGACCAGGCTGAGCGAGCCGTAGCCGTGGTGCGCGATCAGCCAGCCGCCGCCCGCAGCACCGGCCGCCTGGCCGAGGTAGATCGCCGACGTGTTGAGCGCCATCAGCGCCGGCGCGAGCGCGGGCGCGGCGGCACCGAGGCGAGCCTGTTGCAGCGATTGGGTCGAGAAGCAGGCGAGCGCCCATGGCACCAGGACGATCGCGGCGATCACGGTGTCGGTCGCCAGCGGCCAGGCGAGCAGCGAGAGCGCCATCAGCGCGAGGGCAGCGCCGACCGCGCGATCGGTGCCGAAGCGATCGACCTGGCGCGACGCGAGCGTGTTGCCGATGACGCCGAAGATGCCAAAGCAGACGAACAGGAGCGTCACTTCGCGCGTGCCGGCGCCGGCGACCTCCTTGAAGTACGGCGCGAAGTAGGAGAACAGCGTGAACTGGCCGGCGCCGGCGAGCGCCGTGACGAGGACGATCGCCATCAGCACGGGGTTGCCGAATGCCGCGCGCCACGCTTGCAGCGTGAGCGTCGCTGGCCGCACGCGCGTGGGCATCGTCGCGAGGACCCAGACCGCACCGACGAGGCCGATCGCGGCGATCGCGAAGAAGGCGCTCCGCCAGCCGAAGGTGTCGCCGAGCCAGGCCGAGACCGGCATGCCGATCACCGAGGCGACCGACCAGCCGATGAAGATGAACGTGATCGCGCCGGCGCGGCCGGCCGGCGGCGTCATGGCGCCGATCGCCGCCGCCGCCTGCGGCGTGAAGACGGCGGCACCCAGGACGGTGACGGCACGCATCGCAAGCAGGGCCGTGAAGCTCGGCATCAGCGCGGACAGCGCATGGCCGATCGCGTACCAGGCGAGCGCTGCGGCGAGCAGTTTCCTGCGGTCGAGGGCGCCGACCCAGCCGGCGAGAAGCGGCGCGCCGAAGCACATCACGGCCGCGGCAACGGCGATGAGCTGGCCGGCGACGGCGACCGAGACGTCGAGCGAGCGGGCGATGTCGGGCAGCGTTCCGACCGGTGCCATGACGCCGCAGCCGATGACGAAATTGCCGAACAGCAGCGACCAGCGCACCTGGCCGAGACGGCGCTCGCCGATCACGGCGGGGGCGGCCGCGACCGGGTCGGCGGCCGCCGCTGGCGCGCCGGTGCTCACGCCAGCGCCTTCGGGGCGACGTCGCGGCGACGCCTCAATGACGCACCTTGAGCGCTTCGGGATTGACGATGTTGGTCGGCCGACCCTCGACGAAATTGACGACGTTCTCGAACGCGGCGCGGAAGTAGAGCTCGTAGCTGTCCTGCTCGACGTAGCCGATGTGCGGCGTGCAGACGGCGTTCTCGAGGCGCAGCAGCAGATGGCCCTGCAGGATCGGCTCGGCCTCGAAGACATCGACCGCGGTCATGCCGGGGCGGCCGCGGTTGAGCGCGGTGACGAGCGCGCCTTCCTCGATCAGCTCGGCACGCGAGGTGTTGACGACGAGCGCGGTCGGCTTCATGCGCAGGAGCGACTCGAGCTTGACGATGCCGCGCGTGGCGTCGACGAGGCGCAGGTGGAGCGTGAGCACGTCCGCGAGCTCGAACAGCTCGTCGCGCGTCGCAGTCGCCTCGAAGCCCTCGGCGACGGCGCGAGCGCGGCTCGCCTCGCTGCCCCAGACGAGCACGCGCATGCCGAATGCCTTGCCGTAGCCGGCGACGAGCTGGCCGATCTTGCCGTAGCCCCAGATGCCGAGCGTCCTGCCCTTGAGCGCCATGCCGATGCCGAAGTTCGGCGGCATCGACGCTGCCTTCAGGCCTGACTGCTGCCAGGCGCCGTGCTTGAGCGTGCTGATGTAGTGCGGCAGCCGCCGCATCGTGGCCATGATCAGCGCCCACGTCAGCTCGGCCGGCGCCACCGGCGAGCCGACGCCCTCGGCGACCGCGATGCCGAGCCGCGTGCAGGTCTCGACGTCGATGTGCGGGCCGACGCGGCCGGTCTGCGCGATCAGCTTCAGCTTCGGGAGCTTTTCGAGCAGCTGGCGCGGGAACTGGCTGCGCTCGCGGATCAGCACCAGCACATCGGCGTCGCGAACGCGCACCGAGAGCTGGCCGAGCCCCTTGACGGTATTGGTGAAGACCTTGGTGTTGAGGTGCTCGAGGAGCGATGCGCACTTGAGCTTGCGCACTGCATCCTGGTAGTCGTCGAGGATGATGATGTTCACGGGCTTGGGTCGTGCACCGCTCGCCGGCGGCGGCCTGAACGTCCCATTGTGCACGGCCCCCGGCCTGCCGCTACGATCGCTGTCTTCTCTTCAGCAAGGATTCGCGATGGCTCTTTCGATGCACTCGGCAAGCGTGCCGATCTTCGTTCGCATGCTCGGCAACCTGGCAGCCTGGCTCGACAAGGCCGAGGCGCACGCGCAGGCGAGGAAGTTCGAGCCCGCGGTCTACCTGACGGCGCGTCTGGCGCCCGACATGCTGCCGCTGCCGACGCAGATCCAGATCGCGTGCGATACCGCCAAGTTCTGCGTCGCCAGGCTCGCCGGCGTCGAGGCGCCGCCGTTCGCGGACGACGAGAAGAGCCTCGACGACCTGCGCCAACGGGTCAGGAGGACGATCGACTACGTGCAGTCGGTGCCCGCCGCGCAGATCGACGGCAGCGACGGCCGCGGGATCTCCGTGCCGCGGCGCACCGGCGCCATCACGATGACGGGCGAGGCGTATCTCAAGCACTACGCGTTGCCGAACTTCTTCTTCCATGTCACGACGACGTACGCGCTGCTGCGCCACAGCGGAGTCGAGCTCGGCAAGATGGATTTCCTCGGCGCTTTGCCGCAGTCCGGCGCGACCGCCGGCTGAGCTTCAGCGCCCGGTTCCGGTTCTTCCCGGGCGCGCGAGCGCACGCCGCGTCTGGGTCGGAAAGTGGCGGTCGAGCAGCGCCAGCCGACGTGCGGCCTCGGCCTGGTCGTGGCGCTGCGCGATGCGGCTGAAGACCTCGACCCGGAAGTGCCAGAGTTCGTGCAGCGAGCGAGCCACGGCGATGCGATCGAGCGCGTCCGCAGCGGCGTCGGTGTGGACGTCGATCAGCGCGTCGGCGAAGTCGAGCCGCGCGGCGGCGACACGCTCGCGCCGCGCTGCCTTGCCGAACGACGACGAGGCCGGCCAGGACGTGCCGGCCGAGGTCGACAGCCGCCAACGGGAAAGGAGATTGCGAAGCATCGGACGACGAAGCCGGCGAGAGCCGGCCGTGCCGATTGTTCGAGTGGCCTGCGGTTGGAAAGCCGCGAAAAGGCAGCGCGAGCGGGGTCAGTTCGCGGCCAGCCTTCGGAGTGCTTCAGAGCCGGCCGAACGTCGCCTTGCGGCGCGCCGTGTAGGCCCACCACGGTGCGGCGGCGGCACCGCGCATGAAGTCGGTCGCCGCCATGAAAGTGTCGAGGACGCACGGATCCTGGCGCTCGCCGGTCGCTTCGCACAGACGCCGGTAGAGGGCGTAAGCGTCCTGTTGGCGCAGGTCCGCCGGCCGCTCGATGCCGATCCGGCGCAGGTCGGCGGCGAGCGCGGGGCCGATGTTGGGCAGCTGCTCGAGGCGCTCGCACTCGTCGGCGCTCTTCGCCTTGGGGGCCTTGATCACCACCGCGGCCTCCCGTCACATCAGCATGTTGTTGCGGATCAGGCCGACGGCGAGGCCCTCGATTGCGAATGCGTCTCCCGGGCCGACGACGATGGTCTTGAACTCGGCGTTCTCGGCGATCAGCTCGACGCCGCCGCGGGTTCGCTTGAATCGCTTCACGGTGACGTCTTCGCCGAGGCGGGCCACGACGATCTGGCCGCTGCGCGCTTCACTGGCTTTCTGCACGGCGAGCAGGTCGCCGTCCATGATGCCGGCGTCCTTCATGCTCATGCCGCGCACCTTGAGCAGGTAGTCGGGCCGGCGCGAGAACATGCTCGCTTCCATCAGGAAGGTGCGGTCGATGTGTTCCTGGGCGAGGATCGGGCTGCCGGCGGCGACACGGCCGACGAGCGGCAGAGAAAGCTGCGCGAGGCTGGGCAGCGGCAGGCTGTACTGCTTGCCGCGCGCCTGGTTGAGAGCGCGCAGCGTCTCGGACTGGAGGCGAATGCCGCGCGACGTTCCGCCGACGAGCTCGATCACGCCTTTCCTCGCCAGCGCCTGGAGGTGCTCCTCGGCCGCGTTCGCCGAGCGAAAGCCGAGCTCGTTGGCGATCTCGGCGCGGGTCGGCGGCGCGCCGGTGCGCTCGATCGCACTCTGCACGAGATCGAGGATCTGCTGCTGACGGTCGGTAAGCTTCGGCGTCTCGGACATGGCGCGCTCCTTTGGGCTTTTCCGTAGCTGAACAAACATCCAGTCCTGTATTTTCATCCAGTTTCGAAGAAATGCCAAGCGGAGCGCGAGCCCTGGTCATCCTCGGCACCGGAGGGACGATCGCCGGTGAAGCGGCGTCGCCAAGCGACGACCTCGGCTATCGATCGGCATCGCTGCCGGTCGCGGCGCTCGTCAACGCCCTGCAGCCGCCGCCGGGGTTCGTCCTCGAGAGCGAGCAGGTCGCCCAGCTCGACAGCAAGGACATGGACTTCGCGATCTGGCGCCGCCTCGCGCTCAGGATCGCGAGCCATCTGGCGCGCGACGACGTCGCCGCAGCCGTCGTCAGCCACGGCAGCGACACGCTCGAGGAGACCGCGTATTTCCTGCAGCGCGTTCTCGCGCCGGCGAAGCCGGTGGTGATGACCGCGGCGATGCGACCCGCGACGTCGCGCCGCGCCGATGGGCCGCAGAACCTGCGCGACGCCGTCTTGGTCGCGAGCGCGTCCGGCGCCCGCGGCGTCGTCGTCCTGGTCGCCGGCGCAGTGCACGCGGCGAGCGACGTCCGCAAGATCCATCCGCACCGAGTCGATGCCTTCGGCTCGGGCGACGCTGGTCCGCTCGGCCGGCTGCTCGGCGGCCGGCTGCGGATGGAACGACCCTGGCCCGCTGCCGGTGACGGCAGCACGGTCGACCTCACGCGGCTTGCCAATGACGACTCGGATTGGCCGTGGGTTGCGATCGTCGCCAGCGGCGCGGGCGCCGATCCACGCGTCGTGCGCACGCTGGTCGACGCGGGTGTCGACGGCATCGTCGTCGCCGCTACTGGCAACGGCACGATCCACCGCGCCCTCGAGGCGCCGCTCCGCGAAGCCGCAGCGCGCGGCTGTGCGGTGCTGCGCGCGACGCGCTGTCTCGCCGGCGCGATCGTCGATCCGGCAGCGCCCGGCGACACCCTGCCGTCGGCCGGCGCTCTCACGCCGCAGCAGGCGCGCGTCGAGCTGATCGTGCGGCTGCTCGAACGACGCGCCGCCGCCGGCTAGGCCCTGCGGCGATGGCGGTCAGACGACGTCGAGGGCGACCTCGATGTTGCCGCGGGTCGCGTTCGAGTACGGGCAGACGCGGTGCGCCGCTTCGACGAGCTTGGTCGCCGCCTCCTTGTCCATCCCCGGGATCTTGACGTGCAGCGCGACCTGGATCCCGAAGCCCTGCGGGATCGGGCCGATGCCGACCTCGGCGGCGATCGACGTGTCGGCGGGCAGCGCGATCTTCTGCGTCATCGCGACGTGCTTCATCGCGCCGATGAAGCATGCGGAGTAGCCGGCCGCGAACAGCTGCTCGGGATTGGTTCCCGGCGCGCCGTTGCCGCCGAGGCCCCTCGGCACGGTCAGTTTGACGTCGAGGCTGCCGTCGTCGGTACGCGACGTGCCGTCGCGGCCGCCGGTCGACGTGGCGTGGGCGGTGTAGAGGATCTTTTCTGGCTTCATGGTCGTCCTTGTCTGCTGGCGGAGGGTAGGTGTCAGCCGACCGATTCTGCGATGTCGTCGAGCCGCGTGCTGAGGTCGAGCCAACGGGCCTCGAGCGTCACGATCTCGGCGCCGACCGCCTTCAGCCGCCTGCCGGTCTCGGCCCGCTGCTCGGCATCGAGCGCCTCGCCACCGGCCGCGGCTTCCAGCGCGTCGCGCTCGGCGAACAGGACGCCGAGACGGTTGTCGACGAGATTGAGCTCGCGCCGGAGCGGCTTGGCGGCGTCGGCGCGCTGCTGGCGCGCTGCCGCGGCGGCCTTGCGGTCCGCGCGCGGCGCGGTCTCGCCGCTGCGCGCCTGAGGATGCGCGGCCGGCGGCGCCGCGGCCGTCGGCCCGGCTTCCGGCGCGGCCTGCGGCCGGGCGGTACGCGCCGTGACGCGTGCCTGCTCGAGCAGCCAGCGCTGGTAGTCGTCGAGGTCGCCATCGAACGGCGCGAGCGTGCCGCCGCTCACCAGCCAGAACTCGTCGCAGACCTCGCGCAGCAGGGCGCGGTCGTGGCTGACCAGCATGACCGTGCCTTCGAACTCGTTGAGCGCCATGCTGAGCGCTTCGCGTGTCGTCAGGTCGAGGTGATTGGTCGGCTCGTCGAGGAGCAGCAGGTTGGGGCGCTGCCAGACGAGCATCGCGAGGACGAGGCGCGCCTTCTCGCCGCCGGAGAGCGTGCCGACCGGCTGCTGCACCATCTCGCCGGTGAAGCGGAACGAGCCGAGAAAGTCGCGCAGCTCCTGCTCGCGCGCAGCCGGCCCGACGTCGCGCGCAAGGCGGACCAGGTGCATGAGCGGGCCGTCGCCGGGCGAGAGCACGTCGAGCTCCTGCTGCGCGAAGTAGCCGATCGTCAGGCCCTTGCCGGCGACGATCGCTCCGGCAAGCGGCGCGAGCTCGCCGGCGATCGTCTTGACGAAGGTCGACTTGCCTTGCCCGTTGGCGCCGAGGATGCCGATCCGCTGGCCGGCAAGCACCGAGCGGTCGATGTGATCGACGATGCGCTTCTCGCTCTCGCCCGCGCGCGCGACCCCGGCGCCGGGCCGCCCCAAGCCGGAGTCGGCCCCCTCGGCGGGCGTGTCGCCGTACCCGGCGACCGGGGGCACCGTATAGCCGCAGGCGACGTCGGCGAAGGCGAGCATCGGGTTCGGCAGGTTCATCGGCTCCCTGAACTCGAACTGGAAGTCGGCGCTGGTCAGGACCGGCGCGAGCTTTTCCATCCGCCCCAGCGCCTTGACGCGGCTCTGCGCCTGCTTGGCCTTGCTCGCCTTGGCCTTGAAGCGGTCGATGAACTTCTGCAGATGGGCGATGCGCTCCTTCTGCTTCTCGTAGCTCGCCTGCGCCTGCTCGAGGCGGATCGCGCGCATCTCCTCGAACGCGGTGTAGTTGCCGCCGTAGCGCAAGAGCTTCGTGTCTTCGACGTGCACGGTGACCCGCGTCACCGCGTCGAGGAACTCGCGGTCATGGCTGATGACGATCATCGTGCCGGCAAAGCGCTGCAGCCATGCCTCGAGCCAGACGAGGGCGTCGAGGTCGAGGTGGTTGGTCGGCTCGTCGAGGAGCAGCAGGTCGGCGGGGCACATCAGCGCGCGCGCGAGTTGCAGCCGCATCCGCCAGCCACCCGAGAAGCTCGACACGGCAGCATCGAGCGCGTCGCTGCGAAAGCCGAGGCCGAGCAGCATCGCCTGCGCGCGCGGCCGCGCGTCGAAGCCGCCGGCGAGCCGGATCGCTTCGTGCGCGTGCGCCATCGCCTCGCCGTCGTCGCTCGCCTCGGCCGCGGCGAGCTCGGCCGCGGCCTCGACCAGCGCAGTGTCGCCGGCGAGGACGAAATCGGTCGCCCCTTGCTCGCTCTCGGGCATCTCTTGCGCGACCTCGGCGATGCGCCAGCGCGGCGGCACCGCGATGTCGCCGGCGTCGGCGTGGAGGCGACCGGCGAAGAGCGCGAACAGCGACGACTTGCCGGCGCCGTTACGGCCGACCAGGCCGACCTTCTCGCCCGGCTGCACCGTCAAGCTGGTGCGATCGAGGACGAGCTTGGCGCCGCGGCGAAGCGAGAGCTGGCTGAGAACGAGCATGCGGTGATTCTGACGGGGGCTGAAGCCGCGAGCTTCAGCTGCGCAGCAGGAAGATCACGCCTTCAGCGCGCGCGCCTCGATCAGGACGACGTGATCGTCGCCGCCACTCGTCTCGAGCCAGGCGCATTCGAGACGCGGGAACGCCCGTTCGAAGTGGCCGCGCTCGTGGCCGATCTCGAGCAGCAGCACGGCGCCGTCGACCAAGTGCGCCGGCGCCTCGGCGACGATGCGGCGGACCAGGTCCATGCCGTCGGCGCCGCCGGCGAGGGCGAGCGTCGGCTCGGCGCGGTACTCGGCTGGAAGCGTTGCCATGCTCGCGTCGCTGACATAGGGTGGGTTGCAGAGGATCAGGTCGTAGCGGCCGGGCAGCTTCGCGAACACGTCCGACTCGACCAGCGTGATGCGGCCGCCGAGGCGGTGCCGGGTGACATTCTTGCGGGCGATCTCGAGCGCGTCGGCAGAGACATCGGAGGCGTCGACGACGACCTCGGGATAGACCATCGCCGCCAGCACGGCGAGACTGCCGTTGCCGGTACAGAGATCGAGCACGCGATGGGTTGCGTCGGAGAGCCAGGCGTCGAGCGTGCCGGTCTCCTCGGCATCGACGAGCAGCTCGGCGATGTACGAACGCGGCACGATCGCGCGCTCGTCGACCGTGAACGGGATGTCCTGGAGCCACGCTTCGCCCGTCAGGTAGGCCATCGGCTTGCGCGTCTCGATCCGGCGCGCGACGAGCTCGCTCACCTTCGACTCGCCGGCGACATCGATCTCGCGCTGGCCTTGGCTCTCGAGGGCATCGAGCGGCAGGCCGAGGGCCCAGGTCACGAGCCACGCCGCCTCGTCGAAAGCGTTCGTCGTCCCGTGCCCGAACGCGACGCCGGCGTGCTTCAGCCGTTCGGCGACGGCGACGACGAGCGCGACCAGCGTCAACGTTTGCTCCCGCTCAGGCGACGAGCCGCTCGAGCGTCGCGCGATAGACGTCCTTCAGCACGTCCAGGCCGGCGATCCCGATTCGCTCGTCGATCTTGTGGATGCTCGCGTTGACCGGGCCGAACTCGACCACCTCATTGCAGATCTGCGCCAGGAAGCGCCCGTCGGACGTTCCGCCGCTCGTCGACAGCTCGGTCTCGACGCCGGCGTGGTCGCGGATCGCGGCGGCGAGCGCGGCGCTGAGTGCACCGGGCACGGAGAGAAACGGCTCGCCGCCGAGCCTCCAGGTGATGTCGTGCTCGGCCGCGTGGCGCGAGACGATCGCCTCGAAGCGCTGGCGCAGCGTGGCCGGCGTCGACTCGGTGCTGAAGCGGAAGTTGAAATCGATGACGAGCTCGCCCGGAATGACGTTGCCGGCGCCGGTGCCGGCGTGGAGGTTCGACATCTGCCACGAGGTCGGCGGGAAGTGCGCGTTGCCGCGATCCCAGACGACTCCGACCAGCTCGGCAAGGAGCGGAGCCGCGAGGTGGATCGGGTTCTTCGCCAGCTGCGGATAGGCGATGTGGCCTTGCACGCCGTGGACCGTGAGCCTGCCGGAGAGCGTGCCGCGGCGGCCGTTCTTGATCGTGTCGCCGAGCTCGTTCACCGACGTCGGCTCGCCGACGACGCAGTAGTCGAGCCGCGTCCGCTGTTGCACGAGCCAGTCGCAGACCCGCTTCGTGCCGTCGACCGACGGGCCCTCCTCGTCGCTCGTGACGAGCAAGGCGACGCTGCCGCGGTGACGCGGCTGCGCGGCGCCGAACTCCTCGACCGCGATGACCATCGCCGCGATCGAGCTCTTCATGTCGGCGGCGCCGCGGCCGTACAGGAAGCCGTCGCGCCGGGTCGGCACGAACGGGTCGCTGTGCCATGCCGCAAGCGGCCCGGTCGGAACGACGTCGGTGTGCCCGGCGAACACCAGCAGCTTGCCATCGGCCGCGCTGCCCTGGCGGATCGCCCAGAGATTGCTGACGCGTGCTCCCTCCGGGCCGAAGGGCAGGTGGGTGCAATCGAAGCCGTGCGATGCGAGGCGCTCGGCGATGAGCGCCTGGCAGCCGCCGTCCTCGGGCGTGACCGAGCGGCGGGAGATCAGCTGCTCGGCGAGATCGAGCGTTGCCCCGGACGTCTGCGACATCCGGGCAGGATAGCGCTCAGAAGCGGCGCACGTTCGGCGACACGCCGATCACTTCCTCCGGCCGCACGTCGATCGTGATCTCGGTGAAGCTCGGCTGGTCGCTTTCCTCTTCCTTCTTCTGCACGATGCGCGAGATCGGCGTCATGTCGTTCTGCAGCCGCCACATCAGGTTGGTCGGCGAGTCGGCGTAGGCGAGTCCTTCGTCGCGGGTGATGACGTTGTTCTCGATCATCCGCGCCAGGTCCTGCTCGAACGTCTGCGAGCCTTCGGCGAGCGACTTCTCCATCGCTTCCTTGACGCCGCTGAAGTCGCCGCGCTCGATCAGCTCCGAGATCAGCTTGGTGTTGAGCAGCACCTCGACCGCCGGCATGCGCCCGCCGGCGACGCTGCGCACCAGCCGCTGCGAGACGATCGAGCGCAGGCCAGCGGCGAGGTCGGCGAGCAGGGCCGGGCGCGACTCCGGCGTGTAGAACGACAGGATCCGGCCGAGCGCGTGGTAGCTGTTGTTGGCGTGCAGGGTCGAGAGCACGAGGTGGCCCGAGAGCGCGTACGAGATCGCCGCCGTCATCGTCTCGCGGTCGCGGATCTCGCCGATCATGATCAGGTCGGGCGCCTGGCGCAGTGCCGTCTTCAGGCCGATCTGCAGGTTCTGCGTGTCGCGGCCGACCTCGCGCTGGTTCACGACCGACTTCTTGTTGTTGAAGATGAACTCGATCGGGTCCTCGATCGTGAGGATGTGGCCGGCCATCGTCTGGTTGCGCTGCTCGAGCATCGACGCGAGCGTCGTGCTCTTGCCGGTGCCGGTCGCGCCGACCATCAGGATCAGGCCCCGCTTTTCCATCACCAGCGTGCTCAGGATCGACGGCACGTTGAGGCTCTCGAGCGTCGGAATCTCGAACGGGATGCAGCGAAAGACCGCGGCGATCGAGCCGCGCTGCTTGAAGCCGGAGAGGCGAAAGCTGCCGACGCCGGCGAGGCCGACGCCGATGTTGAGCTCGCCGGTGTCCTCGAGCTCCTCGAGCTGGCTCGGCGTCAGCAGCTCGGCGAGAAGCTGGCGCGGCTGCGCGTGCGTCAGAGGCTGGTCGGAGAGCTGCAGCAGCTGGCCGTTGATCTTGATCAGGATCGGCGAGCTCGCCGATAAGTACACGTCCGACGCGCCCTTCTCGGACATCAAGCGAAGCACGCGTTCCATGTTTCCGGCGCTCATGGCGATCCCTTCAGCTTCGCAGCAGTTCGTTGATGCTCGTCTTGGCGCGCGTCTGCGCGTCGACGCGCTTGACGATGACGGCGCAATACAGGCTGTGGCTGCCGTCGGCGGCGGGCAGGTTGCCGCTGACGACGACCGAGCCGGAGGGGATCCGGCCGTAGCTCACCTGGCCGGTGGCGCGGTCGTAGATCTTCGTGCTCTGGCTGATGTAGACGCCCATCGAGATGACCGAGTTCTCCTCGACGATGACGCCCTCGACGATCTCCGAGCGGGCGCCGACGAAGCAGTTGTCCTCGATGATGGTCGGGTTGGCCTGCATCGGCTCGAGCACGCCGCCGATGCCGACGCCGCCCGAGAGGTGCACGTTCCTGCCGATCTGCGCGCACGAGCCGACCGTGACCCAGGTATCGACCATCGTGCCTTCGTCGACATAGGCGCCGATATTGACGTAGCTCGGCATCAGGACCACGTTCTTCGCCAGGTACGCGCCGCGGCGCGCGACCGCAGGCGGCACGACGCGGACGCCGCTTGCGCGCAGCGCCGTTTCGCTTGCGGCCGAGAACTTCGGCTCGACCTTGTCGAAGTAGGCGAGCTCGCCGCTTCGCATGAAGCGGTTCTCGCTCAGGCGAAAGCTCAGCAGCACCGCCTTCTTGACCCACTGGTTGACGGTCCACTCGCCGACGCCGCGGCGCTCGGCGACGCGGATCTCGCCGGCGTCGAGGCCGGCGATCACGGCCTCGACCGCGGCCCGAACCTCGGGGCTGTTGGCGAGGTCGAGCGAGGCACGCCCTTCCCAGGCGAGATCGATGGTGCTTTGCAGCGACGAAGTCATTGGCGTGGTCGAGGGCGTCAGCATTGTAGGGAGCGTGCCCGCCCGCGAGCGGCGGCGGCAGCGCCGCCGCGCGGCACTATTGCCCAGATCAAGGTCGCATCGCCGACGCGCCGTCGAGCGGCAGCACGACCGGCTCTGCGGGCACCCAGCCGGCCTTGCGGTACTCGGCGATGACGTTGGTCGTGATGCCGCCGCGCACGTTCCAGCGCGCGACGATGCGAACGAAGCGCGGCCCGGTCGCGGCGACGATGTCGTCGACGATCGTGTTCGTCACCTGCTCGTGGAAGGCGCCGACGTCGCGATAGCTCCAGAAGTAGAGTTTCAAGCTCTTCAGTTCGACGCACAACGCGTCGGCGATCATGTCGATCGTGAAGTGGGCGAAGTCGGGCTGGCCGGTGAGCGGGCAGTTGCAGGTGAATTCCGGGATCACGAACTGGATCACGTAGTCGCGTTCGCGGCTCGGATTGGCGAACGTGTCGAGCTGCCTGGTCGGTGCGCTCGGCGGTATCGCCGGTGCCTTGCGGGTCGAGCCGAGCGTGTTCGGACGAGGGGTTCGTGCCATGCCGGATGTGCTCGTGCGCGCTCGGATCGAGCAGGTTGCGATGCTATCATCCGAGCGCTCCGCATGTCCGCTCCGGCTGCGTTTTTCATAATCAAATCAAGGACTTAGGCCGGCGCCCATGCGTCTTCACTCGATCAAGCTCTCGGGCTTCAAGTCGTTCGTCGAGCCGACCCACTTCCAGCTTCCCGGCCAGCTCGTCGGCGTCGTCGGCCCGAATGGCTGCGGCAAGTCCAACATCATCGACGCCGTCCGCTGGGTGCTCGGCGAAAGCAAGGCGAGCGAGCTGCGCGGCGAGTCGATGCAGGACGTGATCTTCAATGGCACGAACCTGAGGAAGCCAGCGGGCCGCGCCAGCGTCGAGCTCGCGTTCGACAACAGCGAGGCACGCGCCGGCGGGCCGTGGAACCGCTTCGCCGAGATCGCCGTCAAGCGCGTGCTGACGCGCGACGGCACGAGCAGCTATCACATCAACGGCCAGCCGGTGCGCCGGCGCGACGTCCAGGACGTCTTCCTCGGCACTGGCCTCGGCCCGCGCGCCTACGCGATCATCGGTCAGGGCACGATCTCGCGGATCATCGAGAGCAAGCCCGAGGAGCTGCGCCTGTTCCTCGAGGAAGCGGCCGGCGTCTCGAAGTACAAGGAGCGCCGCCGCGAGACCGAGGCGCGCCTCAAGGACACGCGCGAGAACCTGACCCGCGTCGAGGACATCCTGCGCGAGCTGACCGGTAATCTCGACAAGCTCGAGGCGCAGGCCGAGGTCGCCGGCCATTACCGGGCGTTGCAGAACGACGCCCAGCTGAAGACGCACCAACTCTGGTTCCTCCGTCATCGCGACGCGGCTCGCGAGGAGGCGCGTGTTGCCCAGGCGGTCGTCGCCGCGATCGCGGCCCTCGATGCGAAGACCTCGGAGCTGCGTCGCGCCGAGGCCGAGCTCGAGCAGATCCGGCAATCGCACTACGGGGCCAACGACGCACTGCATGCTGCCCAGGGCGTGCTCGGCCAGGCGGCGCTCGAGGTGAGTCGGCTCGAGGAGCGGATCCGCTATGTCGCCGCAGGCCGCGAGCGGCTCGTTCGCCAGCGCGCCGATCTCGAGGCGCAAAGCGCCGGCTGGCGCGCGCGCGAGGCCGATGCGATGGCCGAGCATGCGCGTCTCGGCGGCGAGATCGATGCTGCGGAGCGTGCCGGCGAGGCGATCGGCGTCGAGCTCGCCGGTGACGCCGAGCGGCTTGGCGCGTTCGAGGCGGCGCTGCGCGATGCGCAATCGCTGAGCAGCGCGCAGCGCGGTGCAGTCGCCGCGGTCCAGCAGCAGATCCAGGTCTCGGCCGCCGAAGCGCGCGGCGTCGACGAGCGGCTCGGCCAGGCCGAGACACGGCGCGACCGCCTCGTCGGCGAGGAGAAGGCACTCGTCGCGATCGAGCCCGGCGAGCTCGGGGCGGCGCAACGCGGCGCCGCCGATGCCGAGGCGAAGCACAAGACTTCGCTCGCTGCCGTCGCCGATGGGCAGGCGCGCGTCCCCGCGCTCGAGGAAGAGCGCAAGTCGCTGCAGGATCTCGTCAACGACGAGGCGCGGCGCCACGCCGAGCTCGGCGCGCGTCTCGCCGCGCTGCAGGCGCTTCAGGAGAAGGTCCAGGTCGAGAACAAGCTCAAGCCCTGGTTGTCGCGCCACGGCCTCGACTCGCTCGCGGGCCTGTGGACGCGGATCCGCATCG
The DNA here is from genome assembly GCA_036496385.1 of Caldimonas sp. Taxonomy (GTDB): domain Bacteria; phylum Pseudomonadota; class Gammaproteobacteria; order Burkholderiales; family Burkholderiaceae_C; genus Schlegelella_A. The sequence continues at coordinate 28,620 of DASXLD010000087.1, forward strand.
AGCCCGGCTGGGAGGCCGCGCTCGAGGCGGCGCTGCGCGAGCGCCTCGGTGCGCTCGAGATCGGCAGGCTCGACACGGTGCGCGCGTTCGCCGCCGATGCGCCGCCGGCGCGGCTCGCGTTCTTCACCGCGCCGGGGGCGAACTACGCGCCGTCGCATCGCACCCTGCCGCGACTCGCAGATCTGCTCCACCTCGGCGACGCCGGCCTCGCCGCGCTGCTCGCCGACTGGCTCGAGGGGGTCTACACCGCGAGCGACTTCGACGCCGCGCTCGCCGCGCGCTCGACCCTGACGCACGGCGAAGTGATCATGACCCGCGAAGGCCATGCGGTGAGCCAGTTCGCGGTCAGCTTCTACGCGCCCGATTCGGAGCAGGCGGGCCTGCTCGCGCGCGCGCAGGAGATCGAGAATCTGCAGCGGCAAACGCGCGCCCAGGCGCTCGTCAGCGAGGAGTCGAAGAGCCGCCTCGTCCGCGCCGAGGCGGCGAGCACCGACGCCGCCGCGCATCTCGCCGAGAGCCAGCGCGAAGCGGCGCGGCTGCAGTCGGAGGCGCATCGCCAGCATCTGGAGCTCGTCCGCCTGATGCAGCTGGTCGAGCAGACGAGCCAGCGCCGCGAGCAGCTCGGCGGCGAGCGATCCGCGCTCGAGAGCGAGCTCGCCGAGCTCGCCGCGCGCAAGCGAGAAGGCGAGACGCGCTTCGACGCGCTCGACGCCGAGCTCGGCATCGCGCAGGAGCATCACGCCGAGCTCGACGAGGCGACGCTCGCGGCAAGCGCGGCGCTCGATGCCGCGCGCGACGAGCACCGAGCCCAGGAGCGACGGTTGCAGGAAGCGCAATTCGAATTGCGCTCGCTCGCGGCGCGCCGTCAGGAGCTCGAACGACAGGCGGAGACCGCGCGCGAGCAGCTGCACGCCAATCTCGCGGCCGACGCCGCGCTCGGCGAAGAGCACGCGCAACTCACCGACGAGCCGGCGCAGGCCGAGCTGCAGGCAGCGCTCGCCGCCAGGCTCGACCACGAGCAGCGGCTCGGCGAAAAGCGCAGCCTCTACGACGATCTTTCGCAGCGGCTGCGCGGCGCCGACGAGGTTCGCCTCGGCCTCGAGCAGTCGCTCCAGCCCTTGCGCGACAAGGTCGGCGCGCTGCAGCTCGAGCAGCAAGCGGCGCAGCTCGGCGGCGCGCAGTACGCCGAGCAGCTCGATGCCGCCGGCGTTGACCGCGACAAGATCGCGGCATCGATCGAGGAGGGCGGCGTCAAGCTCGCCGGCCTGCAGGGCAGGATCGACGCGCTGCAGCGCGAGATCGAAGCGCTCGGCGCCGTCAACCTCGCCGCGCTCGAGGAGCTCGGCCAGGCGCGGGAGAGGAAGGACTTCCTCGATGCGCAGAACGCCGACCTCGGCGAAGCGATGGCGACGCTCGAGGACGCGATCAGGAAGATCGACCTCGAGACGCGCGAGCTCCTGCAGACCACGTTCGATCAGGTCAACGAGCACTTCGGCCGCATGTTCCCGACCCTCTTCGGCGGCGGCACCGCGCGCCTCGTCATGACCGGCGACGAGATCCTCGACGCCGGCGTGCAGGTGATGGCGCAGCCGCCGGGCAAGAGGAACAGCTCGATCCACCTGCTCTCGGGCGGCGAGAAGGCGCTGGCGGCGATCGCGCTCGTGTTCGCGATCTTCCAGCTCAACCCGGCGCCGTTCTGCCTGCTCGACGAGGTCGACGCGCCGCTCGACGATGCCAACACCGAGCGCTACGCCAAGCTCGTCACCGAGATGGCGAAGGCGACGCAGTTCCTCTTCATCAGCCACAACCGCATCGCCATGGAGATGGCCGAGCAGCTGATCGGCGTGACGATGCAGGAGCAGGGCGTCTCGCGCATCGTCACGGTCGACATGCCCGGGGCGATGAAACTCGCCGAGGCCGCCTGAGGCGGCTAGCTCTTGAATAGCCTCACGGTCGCCCTGGCGTCGCTCGGCGGCATCGTGCTCGCCGGCGTCATCGGCCACGGCGCGTGGCAGGCGCGCCGCGCCGGGCCGAAGCGCGCGGCGGCGGCCAGGCGCGAGGAGCCGAGCGCTTCGGCACCGAGCGATCGCGACGCCGCCACCCTCGCCGATGACGTCGAAGACGACGATGGCAGCGCGGTCGCGACGTCGGTGCGGCGGCTCTCGAAGCGGTTGCCGATCCAGCTCGACGCCCTGATCGACGCCTTTGCGCCGATCACGCTCGATGCCCCGATCGCCGGCGACACCGTGCTCGCACACCTGCCGTCGAAGCGCCATGTCGGCAGCAAGCTCGTCCTCGTCGAGGGGCTCGAGGTCGAGACCGGCCGCTGGGACGCGCCGCTCGCGGGCAAGCGTTTCGGCGAGCTGCAGGCCGGCGTCCAGCTCGCGAGCCGGACCGGGCCGCTGAACGAGATCGAATATTCGGAGTTCGTCCAGCGCATGCAGGCGTTCGCCGAGACGATCGGCGCCGGCGTCGATGCGCCCGACATGCTCGACGTCATGGCGCGCGCGCGCGAGCTCGACGCCTTCGCGAGCGCACACGATGCGCAGCTCGCCGTCCACCTCCACGCGCGCGGCGCGGCGTGGAGCGTCGGCTATGTCCAGCAGCATGCGCGGCGGCACGGCTTCGTCCCTGGCGTCGTCCCCGGCCGGCTGGTCTACCCGGCGGCCGAGGAGGGCGCTCCACCGGTGCTCACGCTCACCTTCGATCCACAGGCCGCGCTCGCCGACGAGCCCGACCGTGCCGCGGTGCGCGACGTCACGCTCGCGTTCGACGTGCCGCAGACCGCCCCCTCGGTCGAACCGTTCCAGGCCTGGCAGGCGGCGGCGCAGGCGCTTGCCGTCGGCATGGACGCCGATGTCGTCGACGACGATGGCCGGCCGCTCAGCAGCGCCGGCTTCGCAGCGATCGGCGGCGAGCTCGGCCAGCTCTACGCGGCGCTCGAGGCGCGCGACCTTGCCGCGGGATCGCCTGCCGCGCGTCGACTCTTCAGCTGAGGTGCCTCGCCATGGAGTTGCAGCGAACGCTCGCGGTCGAACTCCCGATCATCCAGGCGCCGATGGCCGGCGCGCAAGGCAGCGCGCTCGCGATCGCGGCGTGCCAGGCGGGCGCGCTCGGCTCGTTGCCGTGCGCGGTGCTCGATGCAGCGGCGGTCCGGCGCGAGGTCGCCGCCGTTCGTGCCGCAGCGGGGTCATCGGTCAACCTCAACTTCTTCTGCCATCGGCCGCCGACTCCGGATGCCGAGCGCGAGTCCGCCTGGCGGAGCGCGCTGGCACCGTACTACCGTGAGTTCGGGATCGACATCGCTGCGGTCCCGGCAGGCGCCGGCCGCTTTCCGTTCGATGCCGCGAGCGCGGCGCTGATCGAGGAGCTGCGGCCGCCGGTGGTCAGCTTCCACTTCGGCTTGCCGGACGCGCCGCTCCTCGAGCGCGTGCGCGCGAGCGGCGCGCGCATCCTTGCCAGCGCGACGACCGTCGACGAGGCGCTCTGGCTCGAGCGGCACGGCGCCGATGCGGTGATCGCGCAGGGGCTCGAGGCCGGTGGCCATCGCGGCCACTTCCTGGCCGCCGATCTGACGTTGCAGTCAGGCACCTTCGCCTTGCTGCCGCAGATCGTTCGCGCCGTGCGCGTGCCCGTGATCGCCGCCGGCGGCATCGCCGATCGCGCCGGCGTCGAGGCGGCGCTCAGGCTCGGCGCGTCGATGGTGCAGGTCGGAACCGCGTATCTCTGCTGCCCTGAGTCGACGATCAGCACGGCGCATCGCCAGGCGCTCCTCGGCGACTCGGCGCGCCGTACCGCGTTGACGCGGCTCATCACCGGCCGGCCGGCGCGCGGCATCGTCAACCGGCTGATGCGCGAAGTCGACGACGCGAGCGCGCCCGAGTTTCCGCTCGCGACCGCGGCGATCGCGCCGTTGCGCGCCGCCGCCGAAGCGCGCGGCAGCGGCGACTTCTCGCCGCTCTGGTGTGGCCAGAACGCGAGCGGCTGCAAGGCCATCCCCGCCGCCGAGGTGACGCGTGCGCTCGCCGGGGTCTGATCGCAAGGGCGCGGCCGCCGATCCTGCTGCCCGCGTCGCCGAGCTGCACGACGAGCTCGAGCGCCACGCGCGCGCCTACTACGTCCTCGATGCGCCGACGATCCCCGACGCCGAGTACGACGCGCTGTTCCAGGAGCTGCAGGCGATCGAGTCAGCGCACCCCGAGCTCGTCACGCCCGACTCGCCGACGCAGCGCGTCATCGGCGCCGTGCTCGAGGGGCTCGCCGCGGTGCGCCATGCGGTTGCGATGCTGTCGATCGACACCGAGACCGACACCACCGTCGCCGGCGCCGAGAAGTTCGACGCCCGCATCCGCCGCTTGCTCGGCCTCGGCGACGACGATCCGCCGGTCGCGTATTGCGCCGAGATGAAGTTCGACGGCCTTGCGATCAACCTGCGCTACGAGCGCGGCGAGCTCGTGCAGGCGGCGACGCGGGGCGACGGCGAGACCGGCGAGGACGTGACGCATACCGTTCGCACGATCGCTTCGGTGCCGAAGCGGCTGAAGGGGATCGATGCGCGCGTGCTCGAGGTACGCGGCGAGGTCTTCATGCGCCGCGACGACTTCGAGAAGCTGAACGAGCGCCAGCGCAAGCTGATCGAGGGCGGCGCCAAGAACGAGAAGGTGTTCGTCAATCCGCGCAACGCCGCCGCCGGCGTCGTCCGCCAGCTCGACGCGAGAAACGCCGCCAGGCGGCCGTTGAGCTTCTTCGCCTACGGCCTCGGCGAAGTCGATGGCTGGAAGATCGCGCCGACGCAGACCGGCCTGCTCGCGGCGTTCGAGAAGATCGGGCTGCCGGCGAGCCCGCGTCATGCCCGCGTCCTCGGTGCGCCAGGGCTGGTCGAGTTTCATGCGGCCGTGGCGGCGGCGCGCGATGCGCTGCCCTACGACATCGACGGCGTCGTCTACAAGGTCGACGACCGCGCGCTGCAGGAGCGGCTCGGCTTCAAGACGCGCGAGCCGCGCTGGGCGGTGGCCCAGAAGTACCCGGCGCAGGAGAAGACGACCCGCCTCAACGACATCGATGTCCAGGTCGGCCGGACCGGAAAGCTCACGCCGGTCGCCAAGCTCGAGCCGGTCTTCGTCGGCGGCACGACCGTCTCCAATGCAACCCTGCACAACGTCTTCGAGGTGCGCAGGAAGGGCGTTCGCGTCGGCGACGACGTCATCGTGCGGCGCGCCGGCGACGTCATCCCCGAGGTCGTGGCGCGGCTGGCGAAGCAGCGCAAGCACTACGTCCGCAACTTCCGCATGCCGGCGTCGTGCCCGGTCTGCGGCAGCAAGGTCGTGCGCGAGAAGGGCAGCGTCGACCATCGCTGCACCGGCGGCCTCTTCTGCGGCGCGCAGCGCAAGTTCGCGATCCTGCATTTCGCCGGCCGGCGCGCGCTCGACATCGAAGGCCTCGGCGAGAAGATCGTCGACCAGCTCGTCGATACCGGCCTCGTCCGCTCGCTGCCCGACGTCTACGCGCTGACCAAGGAGAAGATCGAGGCGCTCGAGCGGATGGCCGACAAGAGCGCCGCCAACCTGCTCGCCAGCATCGCGGCGAGCAGGAAGACGACGCTGGCGCGCTTCCTCTACGGCCTCGGCATCCGCCACGTCGGCGAGACGACGGCGAAGGATCTGGCGCGCCATTTCGGCGGCATCGAGCGATTGATGCAGGCCAGCGTCGACGAGCTGCTCGAGGTTCTCGACGTCGGCCCGATCGTCGCCGCGAGCGTCCATGCATTCTTCGCCGAGCGGCACAACGCCGACGTCGTTCGCGCCCTCGTCGCGGCCGGCTTCGAGTGGCCAAAGAGCGAGGCCGTCGCACGCGCGGAGGCATTGCCGCTCGCCGGCAAGACCTTCGTCCTCACCGGTGCCCTGCCGACGCTCGGCCGCGACGACGCCAAGGAGAGGATCGAGTCGCTCGGCGGCAAGGTCGCGGGCTCGGTCTCGAAGAAGACCGACTGGGTCGTCGCCGGCAGCGAGGCCGGCTCGAAGCTCGACAAGGCCAAAGAGCTCGGCGTTGCCGTCCTCGACGAGGCGGGGCTGCTCGCACTGCTCGACGGGAGGGGCCGGTGAGCGGAGGCGATTGGCTCGCCCGCGCGCGCGCCGCGGCCGAAGCGCCGGCGCTCGCACTGCGCGAGCCTCTGCAGCTCGACCTCGGCGGGCGCGCGACGATCGTCGGCTCGATCGAGCCCGCCACGGCAGAGCGCCTCGTCGTTTCGCGGCAGCCGCTCTGCCGGGTCGGTGCCGGCTGGCAGGTCGACGCGCCTGCCGTGCCGTCGCTGGCGGCGATCGCCGCGTGGCTGCGCGACGCCGGCCTCGCCGGCCGCTGGCGCGGCGAGCAGCTGGCGGTCGTCGACGGCGACGAGCACAGGGTCGCGACCGTGGAGCGCAGCGTCGTCCGCGTCCTCGGCCTCACGACCTACGCCGTGCACCTGGTCGGGTTCGCCGCCGACGGCGAGCGCGTCTGGGTGCAGCAGCGTGCTTTCGACAAGGCAACCGACCCGGGCCGGTGGGACACGCTGATGGGCGGCCAGGTCGCAGCGGGCGAAACCGTCGAGACGGCGCTCGCACGCGAGACGTGGGAAGAGGCCGGCCTCGACGTCCGGGCCTTGCGCGAGCTCGGCCGCGGCGCGCGCATCACGATCCGAAGGCCGGTCGACGAGGGCTACATGGTCGAGCACCTCGACGTCTGCAGCGCGCGCTTGCCCGAAGGCGTCGAGCCGCGCAACCAGGACGGCGAAGTCGTTCGCTTCGAATGCCTCGACAGCGCGGCGCTCGAGCGGCGACTCGCGAGCGGCGACTTCACGCTCGAGGCGACGTTGATCCTCGCCGAGGCGATCCCTCGATTCAATGCGTCTATGCGCGCGCCCTGACGGGGCGAGCAGGCGATCAATCGCAGCCGGAATACGGCCGGAAGGCGCTCTGCCTCAGAGCTTTGCCACCGCATCCTTGGCGAGGGTCAGCTCCATCGCTTCCGTCTTGTCGGCGGGAAGCTTCGCGTAGACCGCGACCCGAACCGAGACGTTGCCCTTTTTGACCATGAGCACGGGCTGATCCCCGGTGACGAAGTAGTAGCTGTCGTCGCCGACGCCGGCAGACTTGAGCGACCCGCCTTTGCCCGCGGCGGCCATCTCGCGCGCCATCTTCTTGCTACCGTCGTAGAACGCGGCGGTCTGGAGATTGAGGGTCACGGCTTTCACGGCCGAGCCGCCCGACGCCTTCCAGGTGCAGGTCTTCACGAACGTCGGCGTGACGTGTTCTCCCGCGGCGACAGGGGTGCCGACGGCGTCGCCGACCTGGGCCGCCGTCAAGACGGTGCACGCGTCGGTCTCGGCCCGCGCGGTCGAAGGCATCGTTGCCGCACACAACATCATCGGGGCCGTGCACAACGCCCTGAAGCGATAGCTGCTCATCTTCGAAAGCTCCTCTGACGGCGCGATTCGGATCTGCGCCGGTTTGGCAATCGGCTCGCCTGTTCCATTCGCAGCCCGGCCTACTTCTTCGCGGATGCGCGCGCCGCCCGAGTGGCGGCGTTGGCAGCGACCGCGGCGCGGATCAAGGCCTTGAAGGCGGCCGCGTCGGGCTTTTCGCCTTCGCGGATGTCGATCGCCCGGCGCGTGTTGCCCTCGAGGCTCGAGTTGAAGAGCTTCTTCGGATCGGGCAGCGAGGCACCGCGGGCGAAGGTGAGCTTCACGACCTGCTTGTACGACTCGCCGGTGCAGACGATGCCGTCGTGCGACCAGACCGGAGTCCCCCTCCATTTCCATTCCTCCTCGATCTCGGGATCCGCGTCGTGGACGCGCTGACGAACCCAGGCGAGCGTCTCGCCCCGCCAGTCGCCGAGCTCCTCGATCTTCTTCGTGATGCTCTTCGAAGCGGCCGCGCCGCCCGGGAGGGGTTTGGTCGTCATGATCGCTTTGGCCTGGTTCAAGTGCTCGAGTTCAGCCAGCGGCGCGATGTCGACGGGGCTTTGTGGTGCGGCCCTAGTTCGAGTAGTCGTACAGGGGCTTGCCCTTGTCGACGATGTGAACGGTGAACAGCTTCAAGGGCGTGGCGCCGACCACCTTGAAGCCGCCGTGCTTGACGTCGCGCAGGTTCAGCAACGTTGCGCCGGTGGGCAGCATGACCGGATCCTTGCCGGGGGATTGAACCATCGCACCTTGAACGACGTACGCCGCTTCGATGCCATGATGGACGTGAAGCTCGATCGCTTCGCCTTCCTTGTACTCGCCGGTCGAGGCGATCACCTCCATCCCCGGCGCTCCGCTCAGGTCCGCGCGCTTTTGTTCCTTGCGCTGCGGCGAGTCGTTCGGGGTCTGCGCGACCAGGCCGGTCGTGAGGCCGACGCCGAAGATTGCCAACCCTGCGCACCATTGAATCCAGATTGTTCGTTTCATCGGTCTCTCCTCGATGCGAGCTGCATCGCCTACAAGTATGGGCGATCTGCCCCTTGGTGCACGGCACCACGCGGCCGTTGCGCCAGGTCGCGGGACAACGGCCGGCTCGCCGGCGCCGAGCACGTCGAACGCGACTTCGACGCCGTCGTCGAAGGTTACGAACGACGTCATTCGCGACGCCAACTCAGGGCTTCGGCTCAATCAGTGCTCGGCCGGGCGATCAAGTCCGGAGCGCGCCGCGCAGCGCCTGCAGCAACTCGTCCGGTGCCTCGGTCATCAGCGCATGCCCGGCCTCGATCGCGACCGGCGTCGTGCCGAGCGCGCTGGCGAGCGCTGAAGCGTCCTTGGGCATCGTCATCTGGTCGCGGCGGCCGACGACGATCGTCGCCGGGCACGCGACTCGCGCCGCCGCGTCGAGCGCGCCGCGATACGCGTTGCAGGCGCGGAAGTCGGTGAGGAAGAGATTGCCCACCGGATCCGCCGCCTGCATCCGCCGCATGAGGGCGACGTTGCCGCCGTGCAGCCACGCACCGGGCCCTGGATACGAAGGCTTGGCGGCATTCGTCGAGTGCGACCATGTGTTGACGCTCGCGATCGCGGCGAGTGGGTCGTTGGCAGCGGTCTCGAGCAGCGCCGGCGCGACGACCATCGGCGATGCGGTGCCGACGAGGACGAGGTGGCGCGCCCGCGCCGGCGCCCGCGCTGCCGCCTCGAGCGCCACCAGCGAGCCCATGCTGTGGCCGACCAGGCTCGCCGCCGTGACGCCGGCAGCGTCGAGCACGGCGAGCAGCCACGCGGCCATGGCCTCGATGCTCTCTAGCGCCGGCCCGTCGCTGCGGCCGTGGCCGGGCAGGTCGAGCGCGAGCACGCCGTGGCCGTGGTGCGCGAACCAGCGCGCCGCCAGCGTCCACACGCTGTGGTCGTGCAGCGCGCCGTGCACGAAGACGACGGTCGGCAAGCGTCCGTCGAACGCCTTGCCGCCGGTATAGGCGTACGCCGCGCCGGTGCCCGCCGTGCCGGCGGCAGGCGGCAGCACGAGCTTCATCGCGTCGCGCCGCCGGCCCGCGCCGCCGCCTTCAGCGCGCGCTGGAGGTCGTCGATCAGATCGTCGGCGTCCTCGAGGCCGATCGAGAGGCGGATCGTCGCCGGGCCGATGCCGGCGTGCGCAAGTGCGGCGTCGTCCATGCGGAAGTGCGTCGTCGACGCCGGATGGATGACGAGCGAGCGGCAGTCGCCGACGTTGGCGAGGTGCGAGAAGATCTTCAGCGCTTCGATGAAGGTGCGGCCGTGCTCGCGCGAGCCTTTCAGGTCGAAGCTGAACACCGCACCGCAGCCGCGCGGCAGGAGCCGCTTGGCGAGCGCATGGTCGCGGTGCGATTCGAGCTCGGGATAGGCGACGCGCGCAACCATCGCCTGACCGGCGAGGAAGGCGACGATCTTCCTCGTGTTCTCGACGTGGCGCGCCATCCGGAGCGGCAAGGTCTCGAGCCCCTGCAGGATCAGCCACGCAGAGTGCGGGCTCATGCTGGCGCCGAAGTCGCGCAGGCCCTCGCGGCGCGCGCGCAGCAGGAACGCGCCGACGGTGCTCTCCTCGCTGAAGACCATGCCGTGGAAGCCTTCGTAGGCCTCGGTCAGCTCGGCGAACCGCCCCGACGCCGCGTGGGCCCGATCCCAGTCGAAGTTGCCGCTGTCGACGAGGACGCCGCCGATCACGGTGCCGTGCCCGGACAGGAACTTGGTCGCCGAGTGGTAGAGCAGGTCGGCGCCGTGCTCGAACGGCCGCAGCAGCCACGGCGTCGTGAAGGTCGAGTCGACGAGGAGCGGCAGGTGATGCTCATGGGCGATCGCGGCGACCGTGGCGATGTCGAGCACGTCGAGGCCGGGGTTGCCGAGCGTCTCGCCGAACAAGAGCCTCGTCTCGGGCCGGATCGCGGCGCGCCAGGCGTCGTGGTCGCCCGGGGCGACGAAGGTCGTCGTGATGCCGAAGCGCGGCAGCGTGTACTGGAGCAGGTTGTGCGAGCCGCCGTAGAGCGCGCTCGAAGCGACGATATGGGCGCCGGCGCCGGCGATCGTCGCGATCGCCAGGTGCAGCGCCGCCTGGCCGCTCGCGGTCGCGATCGCGCCGCTGCCGCCCTCGAGCGCGGCGACGCGCTCCTCGAGGACGGCGTTGGTCGGATTCGAGATCCGGCTGTAGACGTGGCCCGGGCGCTCCATGTTGAAGAGCGAAGCCGCATGCTCGCTCGACTCGAACACGAACGACGTCGTCAGGTGGATCGGCACCGCTCGCGCGCCGGTCGCCGGATCCGGGGCGGCGCCGGCGTGGACGGCGAGGGTGTCGAAGCCTGGATTGGCGTGGCCGGGCATGGGGTCGGCGGTCGGCTGTGGCGGGCGATTGTGGGCTATATTGGTTCGCACACGCCTCAGGCGGCCCCGCGCCGGACCGTCTTCTCCACCACTGCCTCAGCGGAGGAAGACCATGAAAGTCAGCGACATCCTGCGGGTCAAGGGCGGCACCCTGTTCACCGTCGCCCCCGAAGAGCCTCTCTCGGCGGCGCTCAACGTCATGTCGCAGCACGACATCGGCTCGCTCGTGGTCATGAGCCGCGGCGCGCTGGCGGGAATGCTGACGTTTCGCGAGGTGATCCAGGCGGTCGTCGCCAACGGCGGCGCGCTCGGCACCACCAGCGTGCGCGACGTCATGGATACGGCGCCACTCACCTGCACCCCGGCCACCGAGCTCGACGAAGTCCGCCGCATGATGCTCGGCCGCCACGCCCGCTACATGCCGGTGCTCGCCGAGATGACGCTGATGGGCGTCGTCTCGTTCTACGACGTCGCCAAGGCGGTCGTCGACAGCCAGGACTTCGAGAACCGGATGCTGAAGGCGTACATCCGCGACTGGCCGGTCGAAAGCCGCGACGAGCAGCCGTCGTCGAACCCGAACTGATGCCCTGATGGCCGGGAGCACGATCGGCGCGCTCTTTCGGGTCACGACGTTCGGCGAGAGCCACGGCCCCGCGATCGGCTGCGTCGTCGACGGCTGTCCGCCCGGCCTCGCCCTGGCGGAGGCCGACATCCAGCCCGAGCTCGACCGGCGCCGGCCCGGCACCTCGCGCCACGTCACGCAGCGGCGCGAAGACGACAAGGTCGAGATCCTGTCGGGAGTCTTCGAGGGCAAGACGACCGGGACGCCGATCGCGCTCCTGATCAGGAACACCGACCAGCGCAGCAAGGACTACGCGAACCTGCTCGACACCTTCCGCCCCGGCCACGCCGACTACACGTACCACCACAAGTACGGCCTGCGCGACCCGCGCGGCGGCGGTCGCGCGTCGGCCCGCCTCACCGCGCCGGCGGTCGGCGCCGCAGCGATCGCGCGCAAGTGGCTGCGCGAGCATTGCGGCACGACCTTTGCCGGCCACATGACGCAGATCGGCGACATCGCGATCCCGTTCGAAGGCTGGGAACACGTCGGCAACAACCCTTTCTTCGCCGCGAACGCGAGCGACATCGGCCGCATCGAGGCCTACGTCGACGAGTTGCGCAAGAGCGGCGACAGCTGCGGCGCGCGCGTCGACGTCGTCGCCCGCAGGGTGCCGGTCGGCCTCGGCGAGCCGATCTACGACAAGCTCGATGCCGACATCGCCCACGCGATGATGGGGATCAATGCCGTCAAGGGTGTCGAGATCGGCGCCGGCTTCGCGGCGGTGGCGCAGCGCGGCACGACGCACGGCGACGAGCTGACGCCCCAAGGCTTTGCCAGCAACAACGCCGGCGGCGTCCTCGGCGGCATCTCGACCGGCCAGGACATCACCGTCTCGCTCGCGATCAAGCCGACGAGCTCGATCCGCAGCCCGCGCCGCTCGATCGATCTCGCAGGCAAGGCGACGATCGTCGAGACGCTCGGCCGCCACGACCCTTGCGTCGGCATCCGCGCGACGCCGATCGCAGAGGCCATGCTCGCGCTGGTGCTGATGGACCACGTGCTGCGCCACCGCGCCCAATGCGGCGACGTCAGCGTCGCGACGGCGCCGATCCCGGCGAGCATCCCGCAGTCCTGACCTTCGATCGCGCCCCGCTACCGGCGCCCCCCTTATCGTGATGAACACCATCCGATTGCAGCTTCGCTTCCTGCTGCCGCTGCTGGTGACGCTCGCGGTCGCTGCCTACTTCGCGCTGCCGCTGATGGACCAGCTCACCCTGCGCTGGTTCTCGCGCGACCTGACTCTGCGCGGCGAGCTGGTGACAAACGCGCTCTCCGATTCGATCGCCGACGCGATGAAGGCGCCCGAGAACGGGCGTCTGCCGGTGCTGTTCCGGCGCGCCGCCAAGGACGAGCGCCTGGTCGCGATCGGCCTCTGCTCGCACGACGACGCGCTTCTCCAGCACACCGAGAACTATCCGGCCAACCTCGCCTGCCAGGACGCGCGCGCCGCCGCCGCGCTGCCGTCGCCGGTGCTCCAGATCGAAGGCGGTCCGGTCCACGTCGGCGTGCACTCGGTGGTCGGCGATTCGGGCCCGATCGCCGACCTCGTGCTGCTCCAGGACTTCAGCTTCATCGGCAAGCGCAGCCAGGACACGCGCCAGTACCTGATCGCGCTGATCACCGGCCTGGGCGCGGTGATCGCCCTGATCACCGTCGTCGTCGCCCAGATCAGCTGGCGCGGCTGGGTATCGGGGGCGCGCGCGCTGATGCGCGGCGAGGGCCTGATCCGGCCCATCGCGCCGACCGGCGAGCTGGCGCCGATCGCGGCGGACCTGCGCCAGCGCCTGCGCGACCTCGAGGACGAGTACCGGCGCTCGATGGGGCTGCAGGTCACCTGGAGCGGCGAGACGCTGCGATCGCTGCTGCGAACCCAGCTGCGCGGCGACGAGGTGATCGTCGTCTCCAACCGCGAGCCCTACATCCACGACGCCGGGCCGGACGGCCAGATCGTCGTGCGCCGGCCGGCGAGTGGCCTGGTGACTGCGGTCGAGCCTGTCATGCGCGCCTGCTCGGGCACCTGGATCGCGCACGGCAGCGGCACCGCCGACCGCGCCGCCGTCGACAGCCACGACCGCCTGCGCGTGCCGCCGGGGGAAGCGGCGTACACGCTGCGCCGGCTCTGGCTGAGCGCCGCGGAGGAGCAGGGCTACTACTACGGCTTCGCCAACGAGGGCCTCTGGCCGCTCTGCCACGTCGCCCACGTCCGGCCGGTGTTCCGCGAGTCGGACTGGGCGTTTTATCGCGAGGTGAATCAGCGCTTCGCCGACGCCGTCGTCGCCGAGGCGCAGAGCGACGATCCGATCGTCCTCGTCCAGGACTACCACTTCGCGCTGCTGCCGGCGATGATCCGGGTCCGGCTGCCGAAAGCGACGATCCTCACCTTCTGGCACATCCCGTGGCCGAACCCGGAATCGTTCGGCATCTGCCCGTGGCGGCGCGAGATCCTGGAGGGCCTGCTCGGCAGCACCATCCTCGGCTTCCACACCAGCTTTCACTGCAAGAACTTTCTCGAGACTGCCGATCGCTACCTCGAGGCGCGGATCGAACACGAGCACTCGACGATCTCGTTTCGCGAGGCGGAAACGTTCGTCGCGAGCTATCCGGTCTCGATTGCGTGGCCGTCCGCGGAGGAACAGGCAGCGTGGCCGGCGATCGAGGAGTGTCGGGCCCGGGTCTTCGCGCGCTTCAAGTTGCCGCCCGGGCACCGACTCGCGGTCGGCGTCGACCGCTTCGACTACACCAAGGGCATTCTCGAGCGACTGCACGCGGTCGAGCGGATGCTCGAGAAGCACCCCGAGCTGATCGGCCGCTTCACGTTCGTCCAGATCGCCGCGCCGACGCGCAGCTCGCTCGAGGAATACCGGTTCTTCCAGGAGCGCATCGAGCGCCTTTGCGAACGCATCAACGAGCGCTTCCGGCGCGGCGACATCGTGCCCGTGATCCTCGTCGCCGAGCACCACGAGCACGGCGCCCTGATCGAGATCTATCGTGCCGCTGACGCTTGTCTCGTGACGAGCCTGCACGACGGCATGAATCTCGTCTCCAAGGAGTTCGTCGCGGCGCGCAGCGACGAGCAGGGCGTGCTGCTGTTGAGCCGCTTCGCCGGCGCAGCCCGCGAGCTGAAGGAAGCGCTGATCGTCAACCCCTACCACGTCGAGGAGTGCGCCGACGCGCTGTTCCAGGCGCTCCACATGCCGACCGCCGAGCAGCACGAGCGGATGGCCAGCCTCAGGCTGACGGTGCGCGAATCGAACGTCTATCGATGGGCCGGGCGGATGCTCGCCGACGCCGGGCGGCTGCGACAGCGGCAGCGGATCGAGGAGCGGGTCTTGCGACACAGCGTCGGGTGAGCCCTCGGCCGCCCCAAGACGGCGCGACCGCAGGCCTGCGGATGCGCCGGCCCGCGCGCTCAGCGCGTGACGGCGAGCGCCAGCATGCGCTCGAGCATCCGGACGAGCTCGGCCTCGCTCTCGAGGACGTACATCGCCGCCGAGAGCGGGTCACGGCCGATGCGGATCGTCAGCCACGGCGGCGCGGCGCGCTCGAAGACGGCTTCGTCGTTGACGTCGTCGCCGACGAACACGGCCGCATCGGCGCCAGCGCGGGCGACGATCGCGGCGAGCGCGTCGCCTTTGTCGGGGCTGCCCGCGGCGACGACATTGACGATGAACTTGCCTCCGAAGCGGCGCAGCGCCGGCGCCGAGCCGTCGAGCAACGAGTCGATGCAGGCGAGCGCCGCACCGGCGTCGGCAGCGAGCCGGTAATGGAACGCGAGCGAGTAGCGCTTGTCCTCGACCGCGACGCCGGTTGCGGCGAGCGATGCGGCCGCGGCGACGATGCGCAGGCGCAGCGGGTCGAGCGCGCGCTCGGCGCCGTCGTCGGCGCCAGCGCCGGCGTCCTCGATGCCGTGATTGCCGATGACGAAGCGCGGCTCGAAGCCGAGCCGAAGCCGGACGTCGGCAACGCTGCGGCCAGTGATGATCGCGATCGGCAGCGCCCGCGCGAGCCTGCGCAGGCAGCGCGCCACCGGCGCGGAAACGTGGGCGTCGTCGGGGTGATCGACGATCGGCGCGAGCGTGCCGTCGAAGTCGAACGCGAGCAGCGGACCGAGGCGCATGACGGACGCGAGCGCCATTTCGCCATCGGGAGTGAACAGGTATTTCATCTGCTGAGGCCGGCCGAAGAGATTGGACCATCCCTCGGCAAATCCCGTCCGGCGCTCGCCTCCGCGTTCGGCTCCGTATAGTTCCGAAACTCATCGCCGCCCGTCATGTCCAACGTGCCTGCAAGCCTCGATCTGGCGCTGATCGGCAACTGCGCGATCAGCGCGCTCGTCGACCGCCAGGCGAGCATCGTCTGGTGCTGCATGCCGCGCTTCGACGGCGACCCGATCTTCCACGCCCTGCTCGACAGCGCCGACGGCATCGCCGATCGCGCCGTGATGCGGATCGAGCTCGAGGGCTTCGTCAGGTCCGAGCAGAGCTACGACCCGGGAACCGCGATCGTGCGTACGCGCCTGTTCGACGGCGCCGGCGAAGGCATCGAGGTCGTCGACTTCTGTCCGCGGTTCCTGCACCGCGACCGGCCGTTCCGTCCCTCGCAGCTGGTGCGCCGCGTACGACCGCTGTTCGGCCACCCGCGAGTTCGCTTCGTCGTTCGCCCGCGCGGCGAGTGGGGCGCTGCGACGCCGGAGATCACGCGCGGCAGCAACCACCTGCGCTTCGTCCTGCCTGCCGGGACCCTACGGTTGAGCACCAACGCACCGCTGACGTATGTCCTCGACGGCACCTGGATTTCGCTGCAGTCGCCGCTCAGCCTCCTGCTCGGCCCCGACGAGACGCTCGCGGCTGGGATCGAGGAGACGGCACGCGACTTCGAGGAGCAGACCGCGCTCTACTGGCGGCGTTGGACGCGCCGGCTGGCGGTGCCGCTGGAGTGGCAGGAGGCGGTGATCCGATCGGCGATCACGCTGAAGATGTGCCAGTTCGAGGAGACCGGCGCGATCGTCGCGGCGATGACGACGAGCATTCCCGAAGCCCCCGACACTGAGCGCAACTGGGACTACCGGTACTGCTGGTTGCGCGACGCGTTCTTCGTCGTCCGCGCCCTGAACAGCCTGGCCGAGGTGGCCACGATGGAGGACTACCTGCGCTGGCTGAACGACGTCGTCCGCGGCGCCCGCGACGGCCACGTCCAGCCGCTGTTCGGGATCGGCCTCGAGCAGACACTCACCGAGCAGATCGTGCCGTCGCTGAAAGGCTATCGGGGCATGGGGCCGGTGCGGGTCGGCAACCAGGCGTTCGAGCACCAGCAGCACGACGTCTACGGCAACATCGTGCTCGGTGCGTCGCAGGCTTTCTTCGACCACCGCCTGTTCCGGCGCGCCGAGCTGCGCGACTTCACCGAGCTCGAGCGGATGGGCGAGCAGGCGTGGCGGTTGCACGACCAGCCCGATGCCGGCATGTGGGAGCTGCGCACGCGCGCCCGCGTGCACACGTCGTCGGCGCTGATGTGCTGGGCGGCGTGCGATCGCCTCGCCAAGATCTCGGCCGTGTTCACCAATTCGGCGCGCGAGGGCTTGTGGCGCAGTCGCGCCGACACCATCCGTGCGCGCATCCTCGCCGAGGCCTGGAGCGAGAAGCGGCAGGCTTTCGTCGAGAGCTTCGGCGGCAACGATCTCGACGCCAGCGCCCTGCTGATGGCCGAGGTCGGTTTCATCGAGCCGCGCGATCCCCGCTTCGTCAAGACCGTCGAGGCGCTCGAGGCCGCGCTCTGCGACGGCCCGTTCATGCGTCGCTACGAGGCGCCCGACGACTTCGGCAAGCCCGAGACGGCGTTCAACGTCTGCTCGTTCTGGCGCATCGATGCGCTGGCGCGGCTCGGCCGCACCGCGCAAGCACGCGAGATCTTCGAGGCCCTGCTGGCGCATCGCAACCACGTCGGCCTGCTCTCGGAGGACCTGCATGTGAAGAGCGGCGAGCTGTGGGGCAATTTCCCGCAGACGTATTCGATGGTCGGCATCATCAACGGCGCCGTGCGCTTGTCGTCGCCGTGGGACACGATGGTGTGACGGCGTGACGACTGCGGCGCCGTATCCCCGCCTGGTCGCCGACATCGGCGGCTCGGGCTGCCGTATCGGCTGGGTCGAGCGCGAGGGCAGCGATGTCGACGACGTCGCCGCATTCGACGCGACGAGGTCACCCGAGGCGGCGATCGCCGCCTACCTGGCGGGCCGCGACGGCATGCCGCCGCGATCGGCTGCACTTGGTGTCGCCGCGCCGGTGCTCGGCGACACCGTCAGCCTGACCAACCGGGCCTGGACGTTCTCGATCCGCGACCTCGGCCAGCGCCTCGGTCTGGCGCGTCTCGTCGTCGTCAATGACTTCGCGGCGCTCGCCTACGGCCTGCCACTGCTGGGCGCCGCCGACGTCCGGCCGGTCGGTGGCGGCCGTGCCGCCGCCGGCGCGCCGATGGCGATCGTCGGCCCGGGAACGGGCCTCGGCGTCTCCGCGCTCGTGCCGGGCCCGGCTGAGCCGGTCGTCGTCGTCGGCGAGGGCGGCCACGTGTCGCTCGCCGCAGCGACGCCGCGCGAAGACGCCGTCGTCGCGATCCTGCGCCGGCGCTTCGGCCACGTCTCCGCCGAGCGAGTGCTGTCGGGCGATGGCTTGATCAATCTCCACGACGCCGTCCGCATGCTCGACGGCTTGCCTGCAGAGAGCCGGACGGCGGCGCAGATCGCCGCTGCCGAGAGCGCCGCCGACCCCGGCTGCCGCGAAGCGATGGCGCTCTTCTTCGCCTTTCTCGGCAGCGTCGCCGGCGACCTCGCGCTGTTGTTCGGCGCCCGCGGCGGCGTCATCGTTGCCGGCGGCATCGTCGCCCGCCTCGGCGGGGCGATCGATCGCTCGGCCTTTCGCGAGCGCTTCGAAGCCAAAGGGCGCTATCGCGATTACCTGGCCGCGATCCCGACCACGGTCGTCATCGACTCTCGCGCGCTGGCGCTGCGCGGAGCGAACGCGGCGCTCGACTGCTGCCGCCCCTGATCGTCGGCTGCCGCCGCAGTTCGGCGGCCGGGATCGGCAGCTCGTCGCAGCGGCGGCGAAACCTGTCACCACCGCCGCCTACACTTGCGGCCATGCAACAAGCGAACGGTATTCGGCGCCCCGCCCACAAGGCCAGGCGCCGGGTCTGGGGCGTTCTCGTCGGCGTCTTGATCGTCACCGGCCTGGCGGCAGCGGTGCTGTCGAAAGCCGGCATCTTCGGGGCCGGCGACAAGGACAAGTCGAAGCAGCCGGTGGCGCTCGAGTTCGTCGCTGCCGAGGTGGCGCGGCCGGTGTCGTCGCGCCTGCCGGTCACGATCGAGTTCTCGGGTCCCCTGGTCGCGCCTCGCACCGCGATCGTCCGCGCCAAGGCGGCCGGCTCGCTGCTGTCGCTGAACGTCGCTGAAGGCAGCCGGGTCAAGGCCGGACAGGTGATCGGCGCGATCGACCTCAGCGACCTGCAGAGCCGTGCCGCCGACCGCTCGGCGCTGGTCGAGTCGGCGCAGGCGTCGCTGTTGGAGGCACAGCGGCAGCACTCGGCGAACGTCGGCCTGGCGGCGCAGAACTTCATCTCGCCGACCGCCCTGCAGACCTCGCAGGCCCGGCTCGACGCCGCCCGCGCGCAGCTGAAGTCTGCGCAGGCGCAGCTGGCGTCGTCGAACGTCGGCCTGCGCGAGGCGGCGCTCGCGGCACCGATCCCGGGCATCGTCGGTAAGCGCCACGTCGTTCCCGGCGAAAAGGTGAGCGCCGAGCAACCGGTCGTGACGGTGGTCGACCTGTCGACGCTCGAGCTTGCTGGCTCGGTCGGCACGCACGAGGTGTCGCTGCTGGCGCCGGGGCAACCGGCAATGATCCATATCGAAGGCAACAACGACGCGGTGCCGGGCAGGATCGACCGCATCGCCCCGGCCGCCGAGGCCGGGACGCGCGCGATCGGCGTCGTCGTCGTGCTCGACAACCACGACGAGCGGTTCCGCGCCGGCCAGTACGCGCAGGCGACGGTGTCGCTCGCCGACGCGACCCAGCGCATGACCGTGCCGATCGCCGCCGTCGGCCAGGCATCGGGACAGGACTACGTCTGGACGATCGAGAAGGGCGCGCTCGTCCGCCGCATCGTCGTCACCGGCCGGCGCGACGTCGCGTCGGGACGGATCGAGGTCGTCAAGGGTCTCGACCCCGACGCCCAGATCCTGGCGATGCGCTTCGACAACCTCAAGGAAGGCGCGCCGGCCAAGGTCGTCGGCCAGCGCACCACGCTCGATGCCTCGTCGCAGCCGTCGTCGGCACGGGTCGGCTCGGCGTCGTCGCCGTCGGCATCGGCATCGGCAGCGCCGGTGCCGCGCTCCTAGCCGCTTGCCGAGGGCGGCTCGCCATGTGGTTCACCCGCGTCTCGATCAACAACCCCGTCTTCGCGACGATGGTGATGGCGGCGCTGTGCGTGCTCGGCCTCTTCTCGTACAGCCAGCTGCGCGTCGAGCGGCTGCCCGACATCACGCCGCCGATCGTCTTCGTCAGCGTCGCTTACCCCGGCGCGTCGCCGGAGGCGACCGAAACCGAGCTGACGCGGCCGATCGAGCTCTCGCTGAACGGCATCGCCGGCATCAAGATGATCCGCTCCAACAGCCTCGAGGGGCGGAGCGAGACGGTGGTCGAGTTCCAGCTCTCGGCCGACATGAACCGCGCGGTCCAGGACGTGCGCGACAAGGTCGCGGCGGTCCAGCCGAATTTCCCGCGCGACGCCAAGCAGCCCTTCATCTCGCGCTTCGACGGCGACAACGCGCAGCCGACGGTGTACCTCTCGCTGCTCGGCGGCGACCGCAGCGCGCGCGAGCTCTCGTTTCTCGCCGACCAGGTCGTCAAGAAGCGGCTCGAGCGCGCGGTCGGCGTCGCCCGGGTCGACGTCGGCGGCCTGACGGTGCGCCAGATCCGGATCGACCTCGACCCGCAGCGTCTGCGCGCGCTCCAGATCACGCCGGGCGACGTCTCGACGGCGCTGCAGCGCGCCAATGCCGACATGCCGGTCGGGCTGCTCTCCGGCAGCAAGGAAGACGCGGTCGTCCGCGTCGAGGGCAAGATCAAGGACGCGAAGTCGTTCGCCGACATCGTCGTCGCGACGCGCAACAACGCGGTGATCCGCCTCGCCGACCTCGGCACGCTGGTCGAGCGCGAGCAGGAGCCGACCTCGATCTCGCGCGACGACGGCATACCGTCGATCTCGTTCCAGGTCTTCAAGCAGCAGGACGCCAACATCGTCGAGACCGGCGAGGCGATCAAGGATGCCGCCGCCGAGCTGAGAAAGACGCTGCCGCCGGGCGTCGAGCTGCGCCTCGTCTACGCCGACAGCGACTGGGTCGCGCGCTCGCTCTCGGGCGTGAAGAAGACCCTGTTCGAGGGTGCGCTGCTGACGATCGCGATCGTCTTCCTCTTCCTGCACAGCTGGCGCAGCACGATCATCACCGGGCTGACGCTGCCGATCGCCGTGATCTCGGCGTTCATCGCGATCTACCTGTTCGGCTTCACGTTGAACTTCATGACGATGATGGCGCTGTCGCTGTGCATCGGCCTGCTGATCGACGACGCCATCGTCGTGCGCGAGAACATCGTGCGCCACATCCATCTCGGCCGCGGCCATCGCGAGGCATCGCAGGTCGGCACCGACGAGATCGGCACGGCGGTGATGGCGACGACGTTCGCGATCTGCGCGGTGTTCGTCCCGGTCGCGTTCATGAAGGGGATCGTCGGCAAGTTCTTCTTCCCGTTCGGCGTCACCGTCGCGGTCGCGGTGCTGGTCTCGCTGTTCGTGAGCTTCACGCTCGATCCGATGCTCTCGAGCATCTGGCGCGACCCGCCCGAAAACCGCCTGCTGCGCATGCCCGTGATCGGTTCGCTGATGCGCGGGACCGATCGCTTGCTCGGCCTGCTGCACGGCATCTACGAGCGGCTGATCGGCTGGATCTTCTCGAATCGCCGCTGGCGCGTGCTGGTGCCACCGCTGCCGGTCTGGGCCCACCCGTTCGGCGCCGACGGCCGGCGCGATCGGCAGGCGCCACGGCGGCTGCGCCTGGCGACGATCACGCCGCGCGCGGTCGTCGTCCTCACCGGGCTCGCCAGCTTCGTCGCCGCGCTCGCGCTCGCGCCCGTCATCGGCAGCGAGTTCATCCCCGACAGCGACAACAGCTACATCCAGCTCAATGTCTCGCTGCCGGTCGGCACCAGCCTGATGCGCGGCAGCGACAAGTTGCTTCAGGTCGAGGATGCGATCAAGAGCATGCCCGAGATCCGGATGATCTCGACCACGATCGGCGACACCGGCAGCGGCAGCCGCAACTCGGCGATCCTGTCGATCCAGCTGACCAAGCCGCACGAGAGAAAGCGCAGCCAGCGCGACCTCGAGAAGGCGATCCGAACCGCGCTGAAGCCGATCCCCGGGATCGAGGTGACGCTCGGCAACCAGCCGATCTACGTCGCTCTGCTCGGCCCCGACCCCGACGTCCTCGAGGCCGAGGTGCTCCGGTTCGCCGACAAGGTCGCCAAGGTGCCGGGAATCGCCGACCTGACGACCTCGGTCAAGCCGGGCATCCCTGCCTACGCGGTCCGCCTCAGGCCGGACGCGGCGCGCGAGCTCGGCCTGACGACGATGCAGCTCGCCAACAGCCTCAGAACGTTCGTCAACGGCGACGTCGCGACGTACTGGACCTCGCCCGACGGCGAGCAGGTCGACGTCGAGCTGCGGCTGCCGCAGACCTCGCGCGAGAACGTCGCCCAGCTGAACGACCTGCCGGTCGCGTACGCGAAGGACGGCACGCCGATCGCAGTCGCGAGCGTCGCCGAGATCATCCCGGTCACCAACCCGGTCGTCATCAAGCGGCAGGACCTGGAGCGCCGCCAAGCGGTCTACGCCGGAACCGAAGGGCGGCCGAGCGGCGACGTCGGCGCCGACGTCCAGAAGATCGTCAAGGAGTGGCAGCTGCCGCCCGGCTATCGCTTCGACATCGGCGGCCAGACGAAGGACCAGCAGGAGGCGTTCGTCGGCGTCCTGTTCGCGCTCGGCGCGGCGGTCATCTTCATCTACATCGTCCTGGCGTCGCAGTTCTCGAGCTTCCTGCAGCCGCTGGCGATCATGGCGTCGCTGCCGCTGGCGCTGATCGGCGTCATGCTCGCTCTGCTCGTCACCCGATCGACCCTGAACCTGTTCTCGATGATCGGCCTCGTCATGCTGATGGGCCTCGTCACCAAGAATGCGATCCTGCTCGTCGACTTCGCCAACCACGGCCGCCGGGCCGGCCTCTCGGTCGCCGAGGCGCTGCTGCAGGCCGGCACCGTCCGGATGCGGCCGATCATCATGACGACCGCGGCGATGATCTTCGGCATGCTGCCGCTCGCGCTTGCGCTCGACGAGGGCGGCGAGATCCAGGCACCGATGGGACGCGCCATCATCGGCGGCGTCATCACATCGACGCTGCTGACGCTGGTCGTCGTGCCGGTGCTGTACAGCTATCTCGTGCGTGACAAGCGGCCGGCAGCGGCGCCGGCGGCGAGCGCGCCGCGCGCCGCTTCCGGTGGCACGATGCCCTCGCACATGCCGGCGTCGCCGGACTGACGGCTCGGCGCGGGCGTCCGCGCGGCGGCGCCTCGCCCTCGATCGTTCCCCTCGCGGCAGTCGATCGGTCGCCTCAGTCCTCGTAGCTCGCGACCGGCGGGCATGAGCACGAGAGGTTGCGATCGCCCCAGACGTTGTCGACGCGGCCGACCGGCGCCCAGTACTTGTCGTGCCGCAGCGTCGCCTTCGGGTATGCCGCCTCCTCGCGCGTGTAGGCATGCGGCCAGACGGCGCCGAGCAGCGCTGCCGCCGTGTGCGGCGCCGCCTTCAGCGGGTTGTCGTCGCGCGGCCAGGCGCCGCTCTCGATCTTCGCGATCTCGGCGCGAATCGCGATCATCGCGTCGCAGAAGCGGTCGAGCTCGGCCAGCGACTCGCTCTCGGTCGGCTCGACCATCAGCGTGCCGGCGACCGGAAAGCTGAGCGTCGGCGCGTGGAAGCCGTAGTCGATCAGTCGCTTGGCGACGTCCTCGGCACTGATGCCGTTCACGCCTCCGGTCGAGTCCTTCAACGGGCGCAGGTCGAGGATGCATTCGTGGGCGACACCGCCGCCGCGGATGCCGGCGACGTTGCCGCTGTAGTGCAGCTCGTAGTGATCCGAGAGGCGGGCGGCGACGTAGTTGGCGTTGAGGATCGCGGTCTCGGTCGCGGCGCGCAGGCCTTTCTCGCCCATCATGCGGATGTACATCCAGCTGATCGGCAGCACGCCGGCGTTGCCGAGCGGTGCCGCCGAGACGGCGCCGACGCCGCCCGCGTTCGTGGCGGCCTCGCCGCCGCTCGCGTGGCCGGGCAGGAACGGGACCAGGTCGGCGACGACGCAGACCGGGCCGACACCGGGGCCGCCGCCGCCGTGCGGGATGCAGAAGGTCTTGTGCAGGTTGAGGTGGCTGACGTCGCCGCCGAACTCGCCCGGCGCGGCGACGCCGACGAGGGCGTTCATGTTGGCGCCGTCGACATACACGCGGCCGCCGTGCCGATGGACGATCTCGCAAAGCTCGCGCACGCGCCGCTCGAACACGCCGTAGGTCGACGGGTAGGTGATCATCACGCACGCCAGCCGCTCGGCATGCAGCTTGCACTTGGCCTCGAGGTCGGCGAGGTCGACGTTGCCGTCGGCGTCGCACCTCGTGACGACGACCTGCAAGCCCGCCATCTGCGCGCTCGCCGGGTTGGTGCCGTGCGCCGATTCGGGGATCAGGCAGATCGTTCGCGCGGCGTCGCCGCGCGAGGCGTGCCAGGCGCGGATCGCCAGCAGCCCGGCATACTCGCCTTGCGAGCCGGCGTTCGGCTGCAGGCTGATGCCGGCGTAGCCGGTCGTTTCTGCGAGCCACGCTTCGAGCTGTCGCCGCAGCGTGTCATAGCCGGCGCGCTGGTCGGCCGGCGCGAACGGATGGATGTTCGCGAACTCGGGCCAGGTGATCGGCGTCATCTCGCTGGTCGCGTTCAGCTTCATCGTGCACGATCCGAGCGGGATCATCGAGCGGTCGAGCGCGAGGTCCTTGTCGGCCAGGCGGCGCAGGTAGCGCAGCATCGCGGTCTCGCCGTGATGGCGGTTGAAGACCGGATGGCTGAGAAAAGGCGACCTCCGCCTGAACGGCTCGGGGATCAGCGGCGCGATGCCGCGCTCGAACGTCGCGATCTCGGGCAGCGCCTGGCCGTCTTTCGCGAACACCCGCCAGAGGGCGACGATGTCGTCGCGCGTCGTCGTCTCGTCGAGGGCGATGCCGAGCATCGTGTCTCCCCATTGCGGATAGCGGCGCAGGTTCATCCCGGCATCGATCGCGCGGCGCGCAAGCGCTTCGGTCGCAGCGCCGGTGTCGATCGTCAGGGTGTCGAATGCGGTCTCGCTGCGCACGGTACAGCCGAGCCGGCGCAAGCCCTCGGCGAGCATCGCCGTGTAGGCGGCGACGCGCTCGGCGATCCGTTTCAGGCCCGCCGGGCCGTGGTAGACCGCGTACATGCTCGCGACGACCGCGGGCAGGACCTGTGCGGTGCAGATGTTCGAGGTCGCGCGCTCGCGCCGGATGTGCTGCTCGCGCGTCTGCAGCGCCAGCCGGTACGCAGTGGCGCCGTGCACATCGACGCTGACGCCGACCAGCCGCCCCGGCAGGCCGCGCTTGTAGTCGTCGCGACATGCGAGGTAGCCGGCGTGCGGCCCGCCGCAGCCGATCGGCATGCCGAAGCGCTGCGTCGTGCCGCAGGCGATGTCGGCGCCGAGCTCGCCCGGCGGCGTGACGAGCGTCAGCGCGAGCAGGTCGGCGGCGACGATGAACGCTGCGCCGTGGCCGTGGATGCGCGGCGCATCGGCACGCAGGTCGTGCAGCGCGCCGCTCGTCGCCGGCCATTGCGCGAGCACGGCGAAATAGTCACCGCCCTCGAGCAGGGTCGACCACTCGTCGGCCGAGTTGGCGAGGACGACGCGCAGGCCGAGCGGCTCGGCGCGGGTGCGGAGGACCTCGATCGTCTGCGGGTGAGCATCGCCGGCGACGACGATGGTGTCGCTCGTGCATTTGACGCTGCGCCGGGCGAGCGTCATCGCCTCGGCGGCAGCGGTCGCTTCGTCGAGCATCGACGCGTTGGCGATCGCCATCCCGGTCAGATCGCAGACCATGGTCTGGAAGTTGACGAGCGCTTCGAGCCGGCCTTGCGAGATCTCCGCCTGGTACGGCGTGTAGGCGGTGTACCAGGCCGGGCTTTCGAGGACGTTGCGCAGGATGACGCCGGGCGTGTGCGTCCCGTGGTAGCCCTGGCCGATGAAGCTCTTCAAGACGCGGTTCTGCGCCGCGATCGTGCGCAGCTCGGCGATCGCGTCGGCTTCGCCGAGGGGCGCCGGCAATCGCATCGGCGCCGGCCGCGCGATCGCGGCCGGAACGAGCTGCTCGATCAGGGCACGCCGCGACGCGGCGCCGATCACCGACAGCATGCGCGCCTCGTCGGCGCCGTCGATGCCGATGTGGCGGGGGATGAATTCGCCGCCCGGCTCGAGGTCGGCGAGAGGCTTCGGGGCAGACATGGGCATCGGAGTCCTCGCGCTCGGCGCCTCAGGAGTTCTTGACCAGCTCGTCGTAGGCGGCGCGGTCCATCAGCGCCGCCGTCTCGGCGGGATCGCTGAGGCGGATCCTGAAGAACCAGCCTGCCGCCTGCGGATCGCTGTTGGCGAGCGAGGGGTCGTCGCGCAGCGCCTCGTTGACTTCGACCACCTCTCCGCCAGCCGGCATGTAGAGGTCGGCGGCCGCCTTCACCGACTCGACGACGCCGGCGACCTCGCCCTTCTTGAAGGTCGTGCCGACGGCCGGCAGGTCGACGAAGACGACGTCGCCGAGCGCGTCCTGCGCGTGCGTCGTGATGCCGACGGTCGCGGTTGCGCCGTCGCCGGTGTCGATCCACTCGTGGTCGGCGGTGAAGAAGACTGGCATGGCGGTTCCTCTCGAATCGGGTGGTTCGAAGCGTTGGCTGCGGCGTCAGCCGCGAAAGTAGCGGTGGGGCGCGAACGGCAGCGAGGTGACCTGCATCGGCTGGCGCTTGCCGCGCACGTCCGCGTGGACGAGGCAGCCGGGGGTCGCGAGCGCCGTCGGCACATAGCCGAGCGCGACCGGCTTACCGACCGTCGGCCCGATCGTCCCGCTGGTGATGCGGCCGATCGTCACGCCGGCGTCGTCGACGATCGTCGCGGCTTCGCGCACCGGCGCGCGCTCGAGGCCGAGCAGGCCGACGCGCTTCCTCTCGGGACCGTGGCCGAGCTGGCGCGCGATCGTCGCCGCGCCCGGATAGCCGCCGGCGCGATCGCCGCCCGGCCGGCGCACTTTCTGGATCGCCCACGCGAGCGCCGCTTCGATCGGCGTCGTCGTCGTGCCGATGTCGTGGCCGTAGAGGCACAGGCCCGCCTCGAGGCGCAGGGTGTCGCGCGCGCCGAGGCCTGCAGGCGCGACCTCGGGCTCGGCGAGCAGGGCGCGCGCCAGCGCTTCGGCCTTGTCGCCGGCGACCGAGATCTCGAAGCCGTCCTCGCCGGTGTACCCAGAGCGCGTCGCGAAGACGTCGATGGCGGCGATCTTCGCCGCGGCCCCGGTCATGAAGGTGAGCGACGCGAGCGACGGCGCGAGCCGCGCCATCACGCGTCCGGCCGCCGGCCCCTGCAGCGCCAGCAAGGCACGCTCGGGCATCGGCTCGATCGCGCAGCGGTTTGCGATCGTGGCGCGCAGATGGGCGATGTCAGCCGCCTTGCAACCGGCGTTGACGACGAGAAAGAGGTGGTCGGCGCGGTGCGTCACCATCAGGTCGTCGAGGATGCCGCCGGCGTCGTTGGTGAAGAGCGCGTAGCGCTGCCGGCCTTCGGCGAGGCCGACGATGTCGACCGGCACCAGCGTCTCGAGCGCCGCCGCGGCGTCGGCACCGACCAGACGCAGCTGCCCCATGTGCGAAACGTCGAACAGCACCGCCGCCTCGCGGCAGTGGCGGTGTTCGGCGAGGATTCCGCTCGGGTACGAGACCGGCATGTCGTAGCCTGCGAACGGGACCATCCTGGCGCCGAGCGCGACGTGCAGGGCATGCAAGGGCGTGCGTTGCAGCGCCTGCGAAGGATTCGGATCGGACATCGGCCAGCTCCGGAGCACGTTCGTTGCCGCCGGGCTCGCGCCCCGCGGGATGACTGCCCCTGCTGTCCGCTCTACCTGAGAGATTGGCGGCGCCGCGAACGACGCTGCTTGCCCCTTCGGTGGGCCCGCTCGCGACGGGCCTCTCTCCAGCGAGGACGCCTGCATGCAGGCGTTTGCCAGTCCCTGTTGCCTGAGCGTTCGACCGCGTGGTCTGCGCCTTCGGCGGCCTCGCGCGAACGAAGCTCTCTCCTGGCGCAGCCAGTTTAGCAGCGGCTTCAGGCCCGGATAATCGCGCGATGACGAGCGCTGACGAATGGCTGCGGATCGAGTCGCTCGACCTCGAGGCGCAAGGCGTCGCCCACAACGCCGAGGGCAAGGTCGTCTTCGTCGAGGACGCGCTGCCGGGCGAGGAAGTCCGCGTCGCCGTCAAGCGCAGCAAGCCGGCGTGGGAGCGGGCGTCGCTGGTCGAGCTGCGCAGCGCGAGCGCGCAGCGCGTCGTTCCGCGCTGCCCGCACTTCGGCGTCTGCGGCGGCTGCAAGATGCAGCATCTCGACGTCGCCGCGCAGGTCGCCGTCAAGCAGCGCTCGCTCGAGGACGCGCTCCACCATCTCGGCAAGGTCCGTCCCGAGCGGATGCTGCGGCCGATGCAGGGACCCGATTGGCGCTATCGGCAGCGCGCGCGGCTCTCGGTTCGCCATGTCGTCAAGAAAGGGACGGTGCTGGTTGGCTTCCACGAGCGCAAGTCGAGCTTCGTCGCCGAGATCGCGAGCTGCGAGGTTCTGCCGCGGCAGGTCAGCGCGCTGCTGCTGCCTTTGCGCGCGCTGATCGGCTCGATGGCGACCCGCGACCGCCTGCCGCAGATCGAGCTCGCTGTCGGCGACGACGTCACCGCCCTCGTGCTGCGCCATCTCGAGCCGCTGCCGGAAGGCGACCTCGCCCTGCTGCGCGCGTTCGCGCGCATGCACGGCGTCGAGTGGTGGCTGCAGGCGCACGGGCCCGACTCGGCGCAGCCGCTCGACGGCGCCGCGTCGAGGCTCGCGTACCGGCTGGTCGAGTTCGGCCTGACGATGCCGTTTCGACCAACCGACTTCACCCAGGTCAACCACGCGATCAACGAGACGCTGGTCTCGCGGGCGCTCGGCCTGCTCGCGGCGCAGAAGAGCGACGTCGTCGTCGACTGGTTCTGCGGCCTCGGCAACTTCACGCTGCCGATCGCGACGCGCGCCGCGCAGGTGCTCGGGATCGAAGGCAGCCGGGCGCTGGTCGAGCGCGCCGCCGCCGCCGCTGCCGCGAACGGCCTCGCCGGGACGACGCGATTCGTCGCCCGCGACCTGTTCGCGATCGACGCCGACGGGCTGGCAGCGTACGGCGCGGCGGACCGTTGGCTCGTCGATCCGCCGCGCGAAGGCGCATTCGCGATCGTCAAGGCGCTGGTCGACCTGCTCGACGGCGGCAGCGCGCCGGCCTGGCAGCCGCCGGAGCGAGTCGTCTACGTCAGCTGCAACCCGGCGACGCTGGCGCGCGACGCCGGCTTGCTCGTTCATCGCGCCGGCTATCGATGCGCAGCGGCGGGCGTCGTCAACATGTTCCCGCACACGGCTCACGTCGAGAGCATCGCGGTCTTCGATCGCAGCCCGGGAGCGATGACGTGAACGGCAGCGTCGCCGTCCCGCTCTGGCTGTTCGTCGCTCTCGTCGCGTTCGCCCTCTTCGCAGCGCTCGAGTGGCTGCTGTTGCCGGGGGTGCGCTGGTACTTCCGACGCAAGGTGCGGCACGTCGTGGACGAGATCGGCACCCGCTTCAGCATCGAGCTGCCCGAGTTCAAGCTGACGCGCCGCCGCGCCCTGATCGACCGCCTGACGAGTGACCCGCGCGTGCTCGCGACGGTGCACCGCCACGCCGCCGAGAGCGGCACGCCGCGCGACGTGCTGCTGCAGCGGGTCGACCTCTACGCGCGCGAGATCGTGCCGGCGTTCAACGCCTACGTGTACTTTCGCGTCGGCTACTGGCTCGCCAAGACCTTCGCGCGGATGACGTACCGGGTCCGCCTCGGCTCCAGCGACGCCGCGGCGCTGGCGGCGGTCGAGCCGAGCTCGACGGTGGTGTTCGTCATGAACCATCGAAGCAACATGGACTACATCCTGGTCTCGTTCCTCGCCGCCGAGCGCGTCGCGCTCAGCTATGCCGTCGGCGAGTGGGCGCGGATCTGGCCGCTGCAGTCGCTGATCCGGGCGATGGGCGCGTACTTCGTCCGCCGCAATTCCGGCGATGCGCTCTACCGGATGGTGCTGCAGCGCTACGTCCAGATGGCGACCGAGGGCGGCGTTCCGCAGGCGATGTACCCGGAAGGCGGGTTGACCAACGACGGGCGCCTGCGCGTACCGAAGCTCGGCCTGCTCGACTACATGCTGAAGGGCTTCGACCCCAAAGGCGAGCGCGACCTCGTCTTCATTCCGGTCGGCATCAACTACGACCGCGTCCTCGAGGATCGATCGCTGCTCCGCAAGCTCGATCCGGCCGCGGCCCGGGTCGGCCTGGCGACGACGGCGACCACGACTGCACGATTCGCCGGTCGCCAGCTCGCGCTCGCTGTTCTCGGCCGGCGCTACCGGCACGGCTATGCATGCGTCAATTTCGGCGCGCCGATGTCGATGCGGGCCTGGGTCGGCGAGCACGGCCTCGACTTTCGGGCGCTCGACGACGACGCCCGCCGGCCTGCGGTGGCGGCCGTCGGCGCAGCGCTGATGGCGCGGATCGGCCGCATCGTCCCCGTTTTGCCGGTACCGCTGGTCGCAAGCGTCCTGCTACGCGAGCCCGACCGACCGGTCGCGGAGCTCGAGCTGAAGGCGGAAGTGCAGGCGCTGATGGCGCGCGTCGAGGCCGGCGGCGGGCAGGTCTACGTTCCGCGCGGCGACCGCGACTACGCGCTCGCCGTCGGCCTGCGGATGCTGACGCTGCGCGGGCTGGTGCTCGAGCGCGAGGAGGGCCTCTTCGTCGCCAATCCCGACGAGCTGCCGTTGCTTCGCTACTACGCGAACTCGATCGCCCACCTGACCGAGGCTGCCGCATAGCGAGCCGCGGAACCAAAGCAAGACGGGGCCAGCGGCCCCGTCTTGATTGCGGCGAAATGCCTCGTCGTTTTCAGTCCCGGCTGCCGGCGAAGCCGAGCAGCGAGAGCAACGCCTGGAAGATGTTGTACAGGTCGAGGTAGATGCTGAGGGTGGCGCTGATGTAGTTCGTCTCGACGCCGTCGCGGACGCGCTTCAGGTCGTAGACGATGAACGCCGAGAAGATGCCGACCATCAGCACCGCGATCGTCACGAACAGCGCGCTCGACTGCACGAAGATGTTGAGCACGATCGCGACCAGCAGCATGATCGCGCCGATGTAGAGGAACTTGCCCATCGTCGACAGATCGCGCTTGATCATCGTCGAGATCGTCGCCATGCCGAGGAAGGTCAGGCCGGTGCCTGCGAAGGCAATCATGATCAGCGTGGTGCCGTTCGAAAATCCCAGCACGAAGCCGATCAGCCGCGACAGCATCAGGCCCATGAAGAACGTGAAGCCGAGCAGCACCGGCACGCCGGCGGCGGAATTCTTGGTCTTCTCGATCGCGTAGATGAATCCGAACGCGCCGACCATGAAGACGATGAAGCTCATGCCGACGCCCATCGTCGCGACGATTCCGGTCGCGACGCCGAGCCAGGCGCCGAGGATGGTCGGCACCATCGACAGCGCGAGCAGCCAGTACGTATTGCGCAGCACGCGGTTGCGCTGCTCCTCGCTCGGGAGTGCGTAACCGGGGTTGACGGTCTGAAGGCTGTCGTCCATGGATCCTCCGAAGGAAAGTAGACGAATGACTGCTTGGCTCTGAGTGCCCGGCGCGATTGTAGTTCCAGCGGTTTGCCCGGCCGGGAGCCGACGAACGGTGCCATTCCCCGGCCTCGGCATTTGCTCAGATGGCGGCGCGGCGCCGTGTTTCAAGGTCGCGCGCGGCGCTGCGAACGGGGCGACCGACGCCCGGTGGACGCTACAATCGGCGTGCTCCAGCCCGCGCGAATTGAGGCTGTTGCAGTCGCCGGCACGCTGCGCCGGAAGTGTCTTCCGGCCGGCGCTCGTGCCGCCGCCGCGCCCGCTTCGGAGTCCCGTGTCCTCGCAACCGCTGCTGCCCAACCACGCCCAGGCCGTCCTGGCCCTCGCTGACGGCACGGTGTTCATCGGCAGTTCGATCGGCGCGACCGGCGAGACGACCGGCGAGGTCGTGTTCAACACCGCGCTCACCGGCTACCAGGAGATCCTGACCGATCCGAGCTATTGCCGCCAGATCGTCACGCTGACGTATCCGCACATCGGCAGCTACGGCACGAACGCCGAAGACATCGAGTCGGCGCGCGTGTTCGCCGCCGGGCTCGTCGTCAAGGACGTGCCGGCGCGGGCCTCGAACTTTCGCAGCGGCGCCTCGCTCGGCGAGTATCTGCGGCGCGAGAACGCGGTCGGCATCGCCGGCATCGATACCCGCCGGCTGACCCGGCTGCTGAGGAGCGGCGGTGCGCAGAACGGCTGCATCGTCGCCCTTGCTGTCGGTGAGACCGTGACGCCCGCGGCCGTCGAGCGCGCGATCGCCGCCGCGCGCGCAGCGCCGAGCATGTCCGGGCTCGATCTCGCCAAGGTGGTGAGCGTGCGCGAGCCCTACGAATGGAAGGAGACGACGTGGGCGCTCGGCCGCGGCCACGGCCAACTCGCCGAGCCGCAGCGCCACGTCGTCGCCTACGACTTCGGCGTCAAGTTCAACATCCTGCGCATGATCGCGCAGCGCGGCTGCCGAGTGACGGTCGTGCCCGCGCAGACGCCCGTGACCGAGGTGCTCGCGCAGCGGCCCGACGGCGTCTTTCTCGCCAATGGGCCGGGCGACCCGGAGCCTTGCGGCTACGCGATCGCCGCGACCCGCGAGCTCATCGCGCGCGACGTGCCGACCTTCGGCATCTGCCTCGGCCACCAGATCATGGCGCTCGCCGCCGGCGCGCGCACCTACAAGATGAAGTTCGGCCACCACGGCGCGAACCACCCGGTCAAGGATCTCGACAGCGGTCGCGTCAGCATCACCAGCCAGAACCACGGCTTCGCGGTCGATCCGGCGTCGCTGCCGGCGACGCTCAGGCCGACCCACGTCTCGCTGTTCGACGGCACGTTGCAGGGTCTCGCTCACGTCGCAAAGCCCGCGTTCTGCTTCCAGGGCCACCCCGAGGCCTCGCCCGGACCGCACGACATCGGCTACCTGTTCGACCGCTTCATCGCGGCGATGGACAGGGCGCGCAGCAGCAGCGCAGCGACCGGGAGCGCACGTGCCTAAGCGGACCGACCTGCGCTCGATCCTGATCATCGGCGCCGGGCCGATCGTCATCGGCCAGGCGTGCGAGTTCGACTACTCGGGCGCGCAGGCGTGCAAGGCGCTGCGGGAAGAGGGCTTTCGCATCATCCTCGTCAACAGCAACCCGGCGACGATCATGACCGACCCGGAGATGGCCGACGTCACCTACATCGAGCCGATCACCTGGAGCACGGTCGAGAGGATCATCGCCAAGGAGCGGCCCGACGCCGTGCTGCCGACCATGGGCGGCCAGACCGCGCTCAACTGCGCGCTCGAGCTGCACCAGCACGGCGTGCTGCAGAAGTACGGCGTCGAGATGATCGGCGCCAACGAGAAGGCGATCGAGAAGGCCGAAGACCGGCTCAAGTTCAAGGACGCGATGACCGGCATCGGCCTGGCGTCGGCGAAGTCGGGGATCGCCCATTCTTTCGACGACGCGCTCGCGGTGCAGCGGAGGATCGCGCACGAGACCGGTGGCAACGGCTTTCCGATCGTGGTCCGGCCGAGCTTCACGCTCGGCGGCACCGGCGGCGGCATCGCCTACAACCCGGACGAGTTCGAGGAGATCTGCAAGCGCGGCCTCGACCTCTCGCCGACCAAGGAGCTCCTGATCGAGGAGAGCCTGATCGGCTGGAAGGAGTTCGAGATGGAGGTCGTCCGCGACAAGGCGGACAACTGCATCATCGTCTGCTCGATCGAGAACCTCGATCCGATGGGAATCCACACCGGCGACTCGATCACGGTCGCGCCGGCGCAGACGCTGTCGGACAAGGAATACCAGCTGATGCGGAACGCCTCGATCGCGATCCTGCGCGAGATCGGGGTCGAGACCGGCGGCTCGAACGTGCAGTTCGCGGTCAACCCGAACGACGGCCGGATGGTCGTCATCGAGATGAACCCGCGCGTCTCGCGCTCCTCGGCGCTGGCGTCGAAGGCGACCGGTTTTCCGATCGCCAAGGTCGCCGCCAAGCTCGCGATCGGCTACACGCTCGACGAGCTGAAGAACGACATCACCGGCGGTGCGACGCCGGCGAGCTTCGAGCCGTCGATCGACTACGTCGTCACCAAGGTGCCGCGTTTTGCGTTCGAGAAGTTCCCCGAAGCCGACTCGCGGCTGACGACGCAGATGAAGTCGGTCGGCGAGGTGATGGCGATCGGCCGCACCTTCCAGGAGAGCTTGCAGAAGGCGCTGCGCGGGCTCGAGACCGGCATTGACGGCTTCAGCGCGCGCTCGAGCGACCGCGAGGAGATCGTCCAGGAGATCGGCGAGGCCGGGCCCGAGCGGCTGCTCTACGTCGCCGATGCGTTCCGCCTCGGGCTGAGCCTCGGCGAGGTCTTCGAGGAGACCGCTATCGATCCGTGGTTCCTGGCCCAGATCGAGGAGATCGTCGCCGCCGAGCGCGCGCTCGACGGCCGCGCGCTGGCGGGCCTTTCAGCCGAGGAGATGCGCTACCTGAAGGCGAAGGGGTTCTCTGATCGCCGCCTCGCCCGCCTGCTCACGGTCGACGAGGACGAGCTGCGTGCGCGCCGCCACGCGCTCGGCGTCCGCCCGGTCTACAAGCGCGTCGACACTTGCGCCGCCGAGTTCGCGACCCGGACCGCGTACATGTACTCGAGCTACGACGAGGAATGCGAGGCCGAGCCGACCGACCGCAGGAAGATCATGGTCCTCGGCGGCGGCCCGAACCGGATCGGCCAGGGGATCGAGTTCGACTACTGCTGCGTCCACGCCGCACTCGCGATGCGCGACGACGGCTACGAGACGATCATGGTCAACTGCAATCCGGAGACCGTCTCGACCGACTACGACACCTCGGACCGCCTCTACTTCGAGCCGGTGACGCTCGAGGACGTGCTCGAGATCGTCGCCAAGGAACGACCGCTCGGCGTCATCGTCCAGTACGGCGGCCAGACGCCGCTCAAGCTCGCGCTCTATCTCGAGCGCGCCGGCGTGCCGATCGTCGGCACGACGCCGGACTCGATCGACATCGCCGAGGACCGCGAGCGCTTCCAGGCGCTGCTGCACGAGCTCGGCCTGCGCCAGCCGCCGAACCGAACCGCGCGCACCGAGGAGCAGGCGCTCGTGCTCGCGCAC
>DASXLD010000088.1:0-14184 GCA_036496385.1 Caldimonas sp.
CATGGAGCCCGCCTCGCCTTCCCGCCCCCGCACCGCGATCGCGGTTGTGGTAGTGCTGATCGCGCTGCTCGCGATCGTTCTCGTCTGGCGCCATTTCGCCCAGGAGCGCAAGCCGCCGCCGCGGGCTGTCGCGGCGGTCCGGGTGACGACCGTCAAGGTCCGCGAGCAGGACATCGCGATATTTCGCACCGGCGTCGGCACGGTCACGGCCCTCGCCAGCGTGACCGTCAAGCCGCGCATCGACGGCGAGCTCCAGCGCGTCGCGTTCGTCGAGGGGCAGGACGTGAAGGCCGGCCAGCTGCTGGCGCAGATCGACCCGCGCACGCTCGAAGCGCAGCTTGCCCAGGCCGAGGCGCAGAAGGGACGCGACCAGGCCCAGCTCGGCAACGCCCGCATCGACCTGAAGCGCTACACCGGCCTGATCGCCGAGGACGCGGCGACGCAGCAGCAGGTCGACACGCAGAAAGCGTTGGTCGCACAGCTCGAGGCGGCGGTGAAAACCGATGACGCGCAGATCAACTTCGCGCAGGTGCAGCTCGGCTTCACGCGCATCGTCGCACCGATCAGCGGCCGGGTCGGCGCGCGCCTCGTCGACGCCGGCAACATCGTGCATGCGGCCGACCCTGGCGGTCTCGTCGTCATCAACCAGATCGATCCGATCACGGTCCTCTTCACGCTGCCGGAAGACGCCTTTCAGGACATCAACCACGCGCTGCACGCCAGCGCCGAGCCGCTGCAGGTGATCGTCTATCCGCGCGACGGCAAGGAAAAGCTCGGCGATGGCCGGCTGATCCTCCTCAACAACCAGATCGACACGACGACCGGAACCGTGCAGCTCAAGGGCAGCTTCGCCAACCCGGGCCATGCGCTCTGGCCGGGCCAGTACGTCAACGTCAGGCTCGTCCTGCGACACAACCCGCACGCGCTGACGGTGCCCGCGGCGGCGGTGCAGCGCAGCCAGGACGGCACCTACGTGTGGCTGGTCGAGGCGGACAACAAGGCCACGAACCGGCCGGTACGTGTCGGCCCGATCGAGGACGGTGTCGCCGTGATCGAGAGCGGGCTCGCCGCCGGGCAGCGCGTCGTCGTCAACGGCCAGTACCAGCTGCGGCCGGGCGTCGCCGTCATCGAATCGGCGCCCGCCGCCGCCGGCGCGGCAAGCGCCGCCTCGGGGCCGGGGGCGAGCACCGGCACGCCCAGCCCGCTCGCATCGGGATCTGCGGCGACCGGCAGCGGGCCGCCGAGCCCGCTCGCAACCGCCGAGCGGAGCGGACGATGAACGTCTCTGCCGCCTTCATCGCGCGTCCGATCGGCACGACGCTGCTGGCGTTAGCGCTGCTCCTGGTCGGCGTCGCCGTGTTCCCGCTGCTGCCGGTGGCACCGCTGCCGCAGGTCGACTTCCCGACCATCCAGGTCTCGGCCAACCTGCCGGGCGCCAGTCCGGAGACGATGGCTTCGAATGTGGCGCAGCCGCTCGAGCGCCAGTTCTCGCTGATCGCCGGCCTCTCGCAGATGACGTCGACCAACGCCATCGGCTCGACCCAGATCACGCTGCAGTTCGAGCTGAACCGCTCGATCGACGCGGCCGCGCTCGACGTCCAGGCGGCGATCAACGCCGCGACCGGCCAGCTGCCGCCGAACCTGCCCGGGCCGCCGACCTATCGCAAGACGAATCCGGCCGACGCGCCGATCATGCTGCTGACGGTGCAATCGCAGACGCTGCCGCTGATCCGGGTCAACGACTACGCCGACAACATCCTGGCGCAGCAGATCTCGCAGATCTCCGGCGTCGGCCAGGTCCGCATCGGCGGTGCGCAGAAGCCCGCAGTCCGCATCCAGATCGACCCGACCAAGATCGCAGCGCTCGGCCTGAGCCTCGAGGATGTGCGCAGCGTCGTCACGACGATCTCGGTCAACCAACCGAAGGGCACGGTCGACGGGGCCACGCAAAGCTTCACGGTCTACACCAACGACCAGTTCGACAAGGCGGCGCCCTGGAACGACGCGATCCTCGCCTACCGGCACGGCGCGCCGATCCGCGTCCGCGACGTCGGCGTCGCCGTCGACGCACCGGAGGATACGAAAGCCGCCGCCTGGGCCTACGCCGGCGCCGCCGCCCCGGACAGCGGCATCGACAGCGGCCGCGGCATCGTCCTCGTCATCACCAAGGAGGCCGGCGCCAACGTCATCGAGACGGTCGACGCGATCAAGGCCGCGCTGCCGCGCCTGCAGGCCTCGATACCGCCCACCGTCAACGTGCAGATCCTGGTCGACCGGACGCAGACGATCCGCGCCTCGGTGCGCGACGTCGAGCACACGCTGATGCTGACGATCGCCCTCGTCGTCCTCGTCATCTTCGTCTTCCTGCGCAGCGTGCCGGCGACGCTGATCCCGAGCGTCACGGTGCCTCTGGCCCTGACCGGCACCGCCGCGGTCATGTACGTGGTCGGCTTCAGCCTCGACAACCTGTCGTTGATGGCGCTGACGATCTCGGTCGGCTTCGTCGTCGACGACGCCATCGTCATGCTCGAGAACATCTATCGCCACGTCGAAGACGGCATGACGCCGATGGAGGCGGCGCTCCAGGGCGCGGGCGAGATCGGCTTCACGATCATCTCGATCTCGGTATCGCTGGTCGCCGTGTTCATTCCTTTGCTGCTGATGGGTGGCATCGTCGGCCGGCTCTTTCGCGAGTTCGCCGTCACCGTGACCTTGACGATCGCGGTATCGGTGATGATCTCGCTGACCCTGACGCCGATGCTGTGCTCGCGCTTCCTGAAGAACGAGCACGGCCAGTCGCACGGCCGGCTCTACCGGCTCTTCGAGCGCGGTTTCGACGCGATGCTGGGCGGCTACAAGCGCGGCCTGAACGTCGTCCTGCGGCACCAGTTCCTGACCCTGTGCGTCTTCCTCCTGACACTGGCCTCGACGGTCGCCCTCTTCATCGTCATCCCGAAGGGGTTCTTCCCGCAGCAGGACACGGGCTTCATCTTCGGCTCGGCGCAGGCGGCGCAGGATTCGTCGTTCGAGGCGATGAACCGGCGCATGGTCGCGCTGGCCGATGTCGTCCGCCAGGATCCCGACGTCACCGGCGTGGCGATGTTCGGCAACTCGTCGCAGTTCAACGCGGGCTTTTTCTTCATCGCCCTGCGGCCGAAGGACGAGGGGCGCACGCTGAGCGCCGACCAGGTGATCGCGCGCCTGCGCCCGAAGCTCGCCCAGGTCGAAGGCGCATCGCTGCTGATGCAGGCCGGCCAGGACATCAACGTCGGCGGCAGGCTGGCGCGGACGCAGTTCCAGTACACGGTCACCGACGCCAACCTCGACGAGCTGAACGAGTGGGCGCCGAGGCTGCTCGCCCGGTTGAGCGAGCTGCCGCAGCTCACCGACGTCGCCTCCGACATCCAGAACGCGGCCAATACGGCCTCGCTGACGATCGATCGCGACCGGGCCTCGAGCCTCGGCATCTCGCCGGCAACGATCGACGCGACGATCTACGACGCGATCGGCCAGCGCCAGGTGAGCCAGTACTTCACCCAGATCAACAGCTATCACGTCGTCCTCGAGGTGAGCCCCGCGCTGCAGTCCGATCCGGCGCTCTTCAGCAAGCTCTACATCACCTCGCCGATCACCAACCAGCAGGTGCCGCTGTCGACCCTGGTCAAGGTCGACACGACCCGGACCGCGTACCTGACGATCAGCCACCAGAGCCAGTTCCCCGCCGTCACCCTGTCGTTCAACCTGGCCCCCGGCGTCGCTCTCGGCGAGGCGGTCGACGCGATCAACAAGGCGCAGGCGCAGATGGGCCTGCCGCAGGCGCTGACCGGCTCGTTCCAGGGCACGGCCAAGGCCTTCGGCGACTCGCTGAAGTCGGAGCCCTATCTGATCGCGGCAGCGCTCGTCGCGGTGTACATCGTCCTCGGCCTGCTCTACGAGAGTTACATCCATCCGCTGACGATCCTCTCCACCCTGCCATCGGCCGGAGTCGGGGCGCTCCTGATCCTGATGGCGGGCGGCTACGACCTGACGGTGATCGCGCTGATCGGGATCATCCTGTTGATCGGCATCGTCAAGAAGAACGGCATCATGATGGTCGACTTCGCGCTCACCGCCGAGCGCGACATGGGGCTGAAGCCGCAGGAGGCGATCTACCAGGCCTGCCTGCTCCGCTTTCGCCCGATCATGATGACGACGATGTGCGCGCTGCTCAGCGGCCTGCCGTTGATGCTCGGGCACGGCGCGGGCTCGGAGCTGCGCCGGCCGCTCGGCTACGCGATGGTCGGCGGCCTGGTCCTCTCGCAGGCCTTGACCCTGTTCACGACACCGGTGGTATATCTCTACCTCGACCGGGCTCACTACTGGTACGTCGAGCGCAAGAAGGCACGCCTTGCACGCAAGGCGGCGCAAGCCGGCGCGGCGGCGGTGCCGCAAGCGACGCACGGAGCGAAGCTGTGAATGCGATGGAAGCGGGGCTGCGCGAGGCGCGGACCACCTTGCCGATGAAGCTGCTGATCGTCGAAGACGAGATGAAGACGGCCGAGTACCTGCAAAAGGGCTTGAGCGAGCAGGGCTGCGCCGTCGACGTCGCCTACAACGGCATCGACGGCCAGCACCTGTCGCTCGTCCACGACTACGACGTGATCGTCCTCGATGCCATGCTGCCCGGCATCGACGGGTTCGCGGTGCTGCGCGCGCTGCGCGTCGTCAAGCAGACGCCGGTCATCATGCTGACCGCCCGCGACCGGATCGAAGATCGCGTGCGCGGCCTGCAGGACGGCGCCGACGACTATCTCGTCAAGCCGTTTTCCTTCCTCGAGCTGCTCGCGCGCTTGCAGGCGCTGGCCCGGCGCGGACGCAGCCAGGAACCCTCGCAACTCAGGATCGCCAACCTGCAGGTCGACCTGATCGCGCGCAAGGCCTGG
Organism: Caldimonas sp.; assembly: GCA_036496385.1. GTDB lineage: Bacteria > Pseudomonadota > Gammaproteobacteria > Burkholderiales > Burkholderiaceae_C > Schlegelella_A. The sequence continues at coordinate 4,923 of DASXLD010000088.1, forward strand.
CGCGGCGGCACGCGCATCGACCTGACGGCCAAGGAGTTCGCGCTGCTCGCCGTGCTGGCGCGGCGCCAGGGCGAAATCCTCTCGAAGACGGCGATCGCCGAGCTCGTCTGGGACATGAACTTCGACAGCAACACCAATGTCGTCGAGGTCGCGATCAAGCGCCTGCGCGCCAAGATCGACGGCAGCTTCGCACCCCGGCTGCTGCACACGGTGCGCGGCATGGGCTACGTCATGGAATGGCGCGACGAGGAGGCGGCCGCGTCATGAGACGCTCGATCACGGCGCGCCTGGTGATCATGTTCGCGCTCGCTGCGCTCGCCACCTTCGGCCTCATCGGCGCCGCCCTCTATGGGGTTCTCGAGCGCGAGCTGATGCGCTACGAGGACGACGAGCTGCACGCCCAGGTGCAGAACATGCAGTACTCGATCGAGCGTGTCGGAACGACCGAACGCTGGGCTCGCGTCCAGGCCAAGATGGAGACCTTGACGCCGGCCAACGGGAGCATGCGCTTCTGGGTCCTGAGCGCCGACCCGCGCTTCCAGTACGGCAAGGACCTGGCCGAGATCGAGCAGCTGCGCCGCAACGGCGACGGCACCGGCAGCATCGTCATCCCCGGGCAACGCTGGCCGCTGCGCACGCTCTCGCGCGACATCGCGCCGCTCCAGGACCGCCCGGCGGTGCGACTCGTCGTCGGCATCGACTCGGCGCCCTTCGCCCACACCCTGCGCAACTACCTGAGCGCGCTGGCCCTCCTCTCCTTCGGTGCCGTGCTGCTCGTGATGCTGTCCGGCACCTGGATCGCGCGGGTCGGCCTGCGGCCGCTGGTGCGCCTCTCCCGCGAGGCGCGGGCGTTGCAGCCCAAGACGCTGTCGCAGCGGCTGTCGCTGGCGGACCTGCCGGTCGAGCTCTTCGATCTGACGACGGCCTTCAACGGCGCGCTCGATCGCCTCGAGGCGACCTACCAGCGGCTCGAGGCATTCAATGCCGACGTCGCCCACGAGTTGCGCACGCCGCTCGCCAACATCATCGGCGTCACCCAGGTCGCGCTCTCGCGTCCGCGCAGCGCCGCCGAGTTCCAGGACGCCCTGCAATCCAACCTCGAGGAGATGGAGCGCCTGCGCTCGATCATCAACGACATGCTGTTCCTGGCCCGCGCCGATCAGGGCGAAGCCGCGACCAGCCTGATCCAGGCCTCGGTCGCCGACGAGGTGAGAAAGACGATCGATTTCTTCGAGGTCGTTCTCGACGAGATGCAGGCCAGCGTCAGCATCGAGGGCGACGTCGGCGCAGAGGCGACCCTCGAGACCGCCCTGTTCCGCCGGGCGATGTCGAACCTGCTGCAGAACGCGATCGAGCATTCGAGCCCCGGAGCGCGCCTCACCGTCCACATCGTCGAAGGTCCGGAGGCGATCTGGGTCGAGGTGTCGAACCCGGGCGCGCCGGTCGCCACGAGTCATCTGCAGCGGCTGTTCGACCGCTTCTATCGCGCCGATGCGGCGCGCCACGGCAGCGACGGACACCACGGCCACGGCCTCGGGCTGGCGATCGTCAAGGCCGTCGCGACGATGCATGGCGGCGGTGTCGGCGCCCGCAGCGAGGCCGGCGTCACGACGATCGGCTTCAGCGTGCCGCGGGCCGTCGCCGCGGCCACGACGTAGGCCCTAGCCGGCCTCAGCCGTGGTGGATGGCGATCGTCTTCAGCGTCGAGAAGCCGTACAGCGCCTCGAAACCTTTCTCGCGGCCATGACCTGAGTGCTTGACGCCGCCGAACGGCAGCTCGATGCCGCCGCCGGCGCCGTAGTTGTTGACGAAGACCTGGCCGCAGCGCAGCGCCCGCGCCATCCGCAATGCCCGGCCGCCGTCGCGGGTCCAGACGCCGGCGATGAGGCCGTACTTGGTGCCATTGGCGATCCGGATCGCCTCGGCCTCGCCGTCGAAGGCGATCAGCACCTGCACCGGGCCGAAGATCTCCTCCTGCGCGAGCACGTGATCGGGCGGGACGTCGTCGACCAGCGTCGGCCGGACATAGTGGCCGGCCTTCGGCGCGTCGGCGACGATCGTGCCTTCGGCCGCGATGGCGAGGCCGCCGTCGCGGGCGAGGCCGAGGTAGTGGTCGACGCCCTGCTTCTGCCGGCGCGAGATCACCGGGCCGACGTCGAGATCGCGCGCCGCCGGACCGACACGAAGCTGCCGGTAGCGTTCGGCCATGAGCGTCCGCACGCGCTCGAACACCGGCCGCTCGACGAGGATGCGCGACGCTGCCGAGCAGGTCTGCCCGGCGTTCTGGATACCGGCGTTGACGAGAAAGGGAAGCGCCGCGTCGAGGTCGGCATCGGCGAAGACGACCTGCGGGCTCTTGCCGCCGAGCTCGAGCGTCACCGGCACGGCGTTCCTCGCCGCCGCGGTCTGCACGAGCGCGCCGGTCGCCACCGAGCCGGTGAACGAGACGTGGTCGACGCCCGGATGCGCGGCGAGTGCCGCGCCGGCCTCCTCGCCGAGACCGGTGACGACGTTGAGCGCGCCGGGCGGCAGGCCGCTTTCCAACGCGATGCGCGCGAACGCGAGCACCGTCAGGCAGGCCTCCTCGGCCGGCTTCAGCACGCACGCGTTGCCCATCGCGAGCGCGGCACCGACGCTACGACCGACGATCTGCATCGGATAGTTCCACGGCACGATGTGGCCGGTGACGCCGTGCGGCTCGCGCAGCGTGAGCGCGGTGTAGCCGTTCGCGAACGGCAGCGTCTGGCCGTGCACCTTGTCGCACGCGCCGGCGTAGAACTCGCAATAGCGCGCCAGCGCGATCGCGTCGGCACGCGCCTGCTTGAGGGGCTTGCCGACGTCGTGCGCTTCGAGCGCCGCGAGCAGCTCGACGTTGTCGAGCACCTTCTGGCCGATCCGCGCCAGGATGCGGCCGCGCTCGACGGCGCCGAGGCGCCCCCAGCCAGCGCCGTCGCGGCTGTCGAGCGCGGCACGTGCGGCGCCGACCGCAGCGTCGATGTCGGCAGCGCTGCCGCGCGCGATCCGGCACAGCTCGCTATCGTCCGACGGATCCTCGAGCGCGAGCGTCGCGCCCGCCGCGCTGGCACGCCACTCGCCGCCGACGAGAACGCTTTCGGTAGGAAACGGAATCGGAAACGTCGAGGCAGGCATGGCGCGATCTCCGGCCGCGCGCGGGCGGCATTTGCGCCATCATAAGAACCATCGCCGACGCGCGGAGCCAGCGCCATCAGCTTCTTTCTCTTCAAGCGCTTCGCGAGCCTGCTGCTGACGCTCCTGGCGGCGTCGGTCGTGGTCTTCACCGTCCTCGACGTTCTGCCAGGCAACGCCGCCGAGGTGATGCTCGGCGAGAGCGCGACGCCGGAATCGGTCGCCGCGCTGTCGGCCAAGCTCGGTCTCGACCGCCCCGCGCTGGTCCGCTACGGCGACTGGATGAAAGGGCTCGTCAGGGGCGAGCTCGGCACCAGCATCGCCTACGACACGCCGATCGCGCAACTCGTCGGCGAGCGGCTCGTCGTCACCGCGCCGCTGGCGCTGATGGCGATGCTGCTGACGACGGCGCTCGCGTTCGTGCTCGGCCTCTTCGCCGCGGCGCGCCACGGCAGCGCCGGCGACGTCGGCGTGATGAGCGCGAGCCAGATCGGCATCGCACTGCCGAACTTCTGGTTCGCGATCCTCCTGATCTGGCTGTTCGCGGTGAAGCTGCGCTGGTTCTCGGCCGGCGGCTTTCCCGGCTGGAGCGCCGACGACGGCGGCGGCGCCGGGCCGGCGCTGCGCGCGCTCGTCCTGCCGGCGCTCGCGCTCGCCGTCGTGCAGGCGGCGATCCTCGCCCGCATCGTCCGCTCGGCCGTGCTCGACGTCCTGCGCGAGGACTTCGTCCGCACCGCACGCGCCAAGGGCCAGTCGCCGCGCGGCGTCCTCTGGGGCCACGTGCTGAGGAATGCGATGGTGCCGGTGCTCACCGTCATGGGGCTGCAGTTCGCCAACCTGCTCACCGGCACGGTCGTCATCGAGCAGGTCTTCTCGCTGCCTGGCCTCGGCAGGCTCGTCTTCCAGGCGATCGCCAACCGCGACCTGCCGGTCGTGCGCAACGTCGTCATGCTGCTCGCGGCGATGGTCGTCGTCATCAACTTCATCGTCGACATGCTCTACGTCGTCATCGACCCGCGGCTGCGGGCACGAGCGCGAACGACGTGATGAGCGCGGTGCGACGCCAGCCCTGGCGGCATGCAAACCTGCGCGTCGGCGCGGTCCTCGTCGCCCTCGTCGTCGGCCTGGCGCTGCTCTCCTACCTGTGGACGCCGCACTCGCCGACCGAGCTCGACATCCCGCACAAGTTGCAGCCGCCGAGCGCGTCGCACTGGCTCGGCACCGACAGCCTCGGCCGCGACATCGCGACGCTGCTCATCGTCGGCAGCCGCGTCTCGATCGCGGTCGGGCTGATCGCGGTCGGGATCGGCATCGCCTTCGGCGTCGCCCTCGGCCTCGTCGCCGCCGTGCAGCGCGGCTGGGTCGAGGAGCTGGTGATGCGCCTCGCCGACTTCACCTTCGCGTTTCCGGCGCTGCTCTCGGCGATCATGCTGACCGCGATCTACGGCCCGGGCCTCGTCACCTCGATCGTCGCGATCGGCATCTTCAACATCCCGGTCTTCGCGCGTATCACGCGGGCGAGCGCGCTCGTCGTCCGCTCGCGCGAGTTCGTCACCGCGGCGCGCGCGCTCGGCAAGGGCGAGTGGCAGATCACGCTCGAGCACGTGCTGCCGAACATCGCCGCGATCCTGATCGTGCAGGCGACGATCCAGTTCGCGCTCGCGATCCTCGCCGAGGCGGCGCTCAGCTACCTCGGCCTCGGCACGCAGCCGCCGACGCCGTCGTGGGGACGCATGCTCAACGAGGCGCAACAACAGCTCTTCCAGGCGCCTCAGCTCGCGGTCTACCCCGGCGTCGCGATCGCGCTCACCGTGCTCGGCCTGAACCTGCTCGGCGACGGCCTGCGCGATGTCTTCGATCCGCGCCTGACGCGGCACCGGCGCTAGCGGCTCGACCGTCGTCTCGTCGCGCTGCGCGGCGCCGCAATCGTCGCGGCGGCAGCGCCGTCGTCAGCGCCCGGCCGGCGCCCGTATCTCCGCAGCATCCTGTGCAGCGATCGCAGCCATCACGCCGGCGACAGCGGCGCGGTGTCGTTCGAGCACGGCCGCTTGCGGTTCGCCGCTGTGGTCGACCGCAAGCGGCTGCCAGGCGGCAGGCGCGATGCCGGCGAGCGTCGCATGGCGGCGGATCGCCTCGACCGAAGGCCCGCTCAACCTGCCGCCGCTGCTCTGGACCCTGGCCGCTTCGCCACCGACGCCCGCGCCGAGCAGGAACAGGTGGCCATCGATCGGCGTCAGGCGCGCCTCGACGCGGCGCGCGAGCCCGCTCTCGTCGGCCTCGAAGCGATCCTGGAGCCGAACGAAGTCGGTCAGCGTGCGCGACGGCAGCGCGGCGACGTCGCCATCGTCGATGCCGAGCCGGCGCGCCTGCTCGCGCGCGATCGCGACATGTGCATCCGCGATCAGCTTCGCCTTCGCCTGCACCGCAGCGTCGGACATCGCGAACGAGCCGGCGAGCTCGCTCGCCCAGCCGATCTCGTAGCCGAGCCGGAATGCGCCAAGGCGATGCCCCGCCGGCAGCGCGACCGTCGGCGTGCGCGACCGCGCCGCGACCGCCTCGGCCTCGGCGGCGAGGCGGTCGTCGGCTGCCGCGCTGCGGCTGCGCGCCAGCATCCGGTCGGCGCCGGCGAGGTCGAACAGTGCGAGCTCGAGACGCTCGAGGACGACGAACGCCAGCGCCGCCGCCGCCGAGTAAGCGAGGACGCGCCAGCTTTCGCTCCAGCGGTGGGACCAGGGGCTCATCGGCATGCCGCTTCCACGCTATCGTAGCCAAGCAGCCGGAGCCGATCGATGCTGGGTGGCGAGCTCTCGTTCCATTTCCTGAACGTGATGCTGATGACAGCACTGGTCGCGCCGCTCGTTCTCTGGCGCTATCGACGTGCGGTGCTCGCCGGCATGCAGCTCAGCCTCGGTGCGGCGCTGCCGCTGGCGCCGCCACGGGGCGCGCGGCCGCGGCCGGCCGAGGGTGCGATCGGCGCCGAACCGAAGCTGGCGTGGGAAGCGCGCATGCGCCGCCGCATCTTCGTCGCCGCCATCGGCGCGTCGTTCGCTCCGGCGCTCGTGCTCGCCGTGCACTACGCCTTCCTCAACGAATTGGCGATCACGCCGGCCAACCTCTGGCTCGTCGCCGGCGCGGCGACGCTGATGGCGGTGCCGATGGCGGGCGTGCTCGCGGCGATCCCGCTCTGGCGAACGGTCTGGCTCGGCATCGCGACGACGGGCGCGTTCGCGGCGGTGCTGGTCGTGCTCTCGATGCTGCAGCGCGCGATCCTCGGCAAGGCGCCGTCGCTCGATCAGCTCTACAACTTCATCGTTTTCCTCCAGTACGCCGGCTTGACCCTCTGGCTGCCGCTCCTCCTTGCGGCTGCGCTCGGCGCGCGCCGGGTGCGCGGCGTCGCCCCCTTCGTCTTCGCCGGGCTGCTCGTCTTCGCGCTCGCGCCGCTGCTCGGCATCCGGGTCACGCAGGCTCTCGGCGGCATGCGATGGAGCGCCGGCTGGGTGCTTCAGGGCGGCATCCACGTCGGCGCGATCGTCCTCGCGTTGCCGGTCGGGCTGCTTGCGTGGTGGCGCCTGAAGGCGCTGGCGCGTGGCTACGACGCCAAGCGCTTCTCCGACGCGCAGCTGCTCGCGCACAGCTGGTGGCTGATGTTCGTCGCCGTCCATGCCGTCGAGCAGGTGAGCGTCCATCCCGGCACCGCGGCGCTGCTGCAGATCGTCGCCGTGGACGCGGCCGTCTACCTTCTGTTCCCGTTCCTGCTCGCGCACGCGCTCCCGTGGGCGCGGCGCGGCGCGCCGGCGCCGTCGCAGCGGATGCTGCTCGTGCTGCGCGTCTTCGGCGACCGCGGGCGCACCGGCGCCCTGTTCGAGCGGATCGCGTCGCGCTGGCAGCGCTTCGGGCCGGTGACGACGATCGCCGCCCCCGACGCTGCCGCCGACACCGTCGATCCGGGCGACCTGCTGCGCTTCGCGACCGGTCGCATCGCCGAGGGCTTCGTCACCTCGAAGGACGATCTCGCGCAGCAGCTCGCGACCATCGACGTCGAGCCCGACCGCGACGGCCGCTACCGCATCCACGAGTTCTGCTGCCGCGACGACACCTGGCAGGCAACCGTCGTCGCGCTGATCGTTCGCGCCGACGCGATCGTGATGGACCTGCGCGGCTTCACTGCCGAGCGGCACGGCGCCGAGTTCGAGTTGCAGCAGCTCGCCGCCCGGGCGAGTCCCGATCGCGTCGTGCTGATCGTCGACGCCAGCACCGACCGCGCCGGCATCGCGCGCGCGCTGCCGCAGGGCGCGACGCCGATGGCGGTGGTCGAGGTGCGGCGCGGCAGCGCGCGTCAGGCCGACGTCGCATTCGCGGCACTGCTCGCGGCCGCCGCGTGAAGCGCGTCTGCATTCGACGATGATCGCGCGCAAGCCGCTTCGCCCCGACCATCGGAGTCCGCCATGAAGACCGTCACCGACCTCGCCGACTGCACTGCGCTGACGCTGCTCGCCCTCTATCGCGCCGGCGACGCATCGCCGGTCGACGCGACGCGCGCCGTTCTCGACCGCGTCGAGCGGCTCGACCCGGTGCTGAACGCCTTCTGCCATCTCGCGCCTGAAGAGGCGCTCGCATCGGCGCGCGCGAGCGAGGAGCGCTGGCACCGACGAGCACCGTGCGGCGAGCTCGACGGCGTCCCGGTCTCGGTGAAGGACCTGATCCTCGCCGCCGGCTGGCCGACGCTGCGCGGCTCGCGAACGGTCGATCCGAACGGACCCTGGGATGTCGACGCGCCTGCTGTGGCGCGGCTGCGCGAAGCGGGCGCAGTGATCTTCGGCAAGACGACGACGCCCGAGTTCGGCTGCAAGGGCGAGACCAATTCGCCGCTCACCGGCATCACGCGCAACCCGTGGAACCCGGCCAAGACACCGGGCGGCTCCTCGGGCGGCACCGCGGCCGCGGTCGCCGCCGGCCTCGGGCCGCTTTCGGTCGGCACCGACGGCGCCGGCAGCGTCCGCATCCCGGCCGCGTTCTGCGGCAACTTCGGTTTGAAGCCGAGCTTCGGCCGCGTCCCGGCGTATCCGCTTTCGCCGATGGGAACCGTCGCGCACCTCGGCCCGCATACGATGAGCGTTGCCGACGCAACGCTGCTGATGAACGTGCTGAAACGGCCCGACGCGCGCGACTGGACGTCGCTGCCGCCCGATGCGAGCGACTACACGGTCGGCCTCGGCGATGGCGTGCGCGGCCTGCGCATCGCGTTCTCGCCGACGCTCGGCCATGCGAAGGTCGACTCCGAAGTCGCTGCCGCGGTCGCCGCCGCGATGGCGCAGATCGAGTCGCTCGGCGCGCACGTCGAAGCGGTCGATCCCGGCTTCGAAGACCCGCTCGAGATCACGACCGCGCTCTGGTTCGCCGGCGCGCACGCGATGTGGGCAGGGCTGACGCCGGCGCAGCACGAGGTGACCGATCCGGACTTTCGCGCCGAGGCCGAGCTCGGTGCCGCCTACAGTGCGCTCGACCTCCATCGCCTCCAGCTTCGCCGCGGTGCGCTCGGCGCGCACATGCGCCAGTTCATGCAGCGCTGGGACCTGCTCGCGACGCCCGCGGTCGCCGTGCCGGCTTTCGACGCCAGGCCGGCAGGGCACTCGCCGATGGACCCGAAGGCGATGCTCGGCTGGACGCCGTTCACCTATCCGTTCAACCTGACGCAGCAGCCGGCATGCACGATCCCGTGCGGCCTGACCAGAGAGGGTCTCCCGATCGGCCTGCAGCTGGTTGGGCCGATGTTCGGCGATGCGCTCGTCCTGCGTGCTGCACGCGCCTACGAAAGCGTGCGGCCGATCCCGCGCCCGAACGTCGAGGCGCTGCGCAAGCGCTGATCGTCAGCGGATCGCCGGCGCGATCTCGCGGCCGAGGAAGTCGTAGACGGTCCGCACGAGCGGATTGGAGCGGATCTCGCGATGCACCGCGAGCCAGCACGGGAACGTGCCCGTGACGAGCCCGGGCAGCACCGCGACGACGCCGGGCCAGTGGCGCAGGTTGTAGCGGGCGACGAAGCCGACACCCGCGCCCTCGGCGACGAGCCTGCCGTAGGCGACCTGGTCGTCGGTGCGCAAGGCGAAGTCGGCCG
>DASXLD010000089.1:0-38395 GCA_036496385.1 Caldimonas sp.
AGGTCGAGCGCCTCGAGCAGCGCGCGCGTGCGCGCCTGCTGCGAGCCCTCTTCGGCGAGCAGCTGGGCGAGGCGGAGCGCCGCACCCTGGATGCACATGTCGAGCCAGGCGCGGCGCGGCTCGCGCGGCTGGTGCTGGACGTTGGCGCGGACGCCGCTGCGCCCAGCGAGCGTCTCGATCAGCGTCTTGTCGACGGCATGGCTGACGACCAGCAAGGGCGGCATTCCGCCCTCGAGATAGTGCTGGGCGATGAACGCCTCGAGGACGCGCACCTCGGGCGACTTCGGGGCCTCGGCCGGAGCGGCTTCGCCGGCCTCGTCGCCGCCCTCCCCTGCATCCGCCGAGACGACATCGATCGCGGCCTCGACCTGCTTCGGGAAGTACGGGCGGTCGCCGAGATGGCGGCCGCCGCGCACCATCGCCAGGTTGACACAGGCGCGGCCGCCCTCGACCTTGACGGCGAGGACGTCGGTGTCGACGACGGGGCCGCCGGTGTTGTCCTCGACTGCCTGCTGATGCAGCACGCGTGCGAGCGAGCCGATCCGGTCGCGCAGCTCGGCCGCCTTCTCGAACTCGAGCGCCTCGGCGCGCGCCGTCATCTGCGCCTGCAACGAGTCGATCAGCTCCTGCTGCTCGCCTTGCAGGAAGCGCTCGGCGTTGGCGACGTCCTGGCCGTAGTCCTCGGGCGCGATGTAGCCGACGCAGGGGCCCGAGCAGCGCTTGATCTGGAAGAGCAGGCACGGCCGAGTCCGGTTCGCGAACACCGTGTCCTCGCAGGTGCGCAGGTGGAACACCTTCTGCAGCAGCTGGATCGAGTCCTTCACTGCCCACGCGGTCGGGAACGGGCCGAAGTAGCGGTGCTTCTGGTCGACCGCGCCGCGGTAATAGGCGACGCGCGGGAAGCGGTGCGACTCGATCTTGAGATACGGATAGCTCTTGTCGTCGACGAAGCGGATGTTGAAGCGCGGTGCAAGCGCCTTGATGAGGTTGTTCTCGAGCAGCAGCGCCTCGGCCTCGGAGCGGACCACCGTCGTCTCCATGCGCGCGATCCGGACGACCATGTGGCCGGTCCAGATCGCCGAATCGCTGCCGGCATGGCGCTTCGTGAAGTAGCTCGAGACGCGCTTCTTGAGATCGCGCGCCTTGCCGACATAGAGCACCGTGCCGGCGGCGTCGAAGAAGCGATAGACGCCCGGCAGGTTCGGAAGGGCAGCGACCTCGGCGGCGAGCCGCTCGCGCGCCGCGACCCGGTCGTCGCGCGGAAGATCGACGCTCGGCTCCACCATCGGCTTCAATTGTGCCGCGCGCGTTCCGCCGCTGCGCCGGCGGTCTCCGACACCCCTTCGATAATCGTCCGATGCTGCAGTGGGACCTGTACTGCCGCGTCGTCGACAACTTCGGCGACATCGGCGTCGCCTGGCGGCTCGCCGCCGACCTGGCGGGCCGGGGCGAAGCGGTCCGCCTCGCCATCGACGACGCGAGGCCGCTTGCCTGGATGGCCCCTCACGGCGCTGCCGGGGTACGCGTCGTGGGCTGGCACGATCGTCCCGCGACGGCGCCCGACGTCGTCGTCGAGCTGTTCGGCGGTGGCAGGCCGACCGGATCGTGGCAGCACGAAGCAGGGCGGCGCGCACCGGTGCTGGTCAATGTCGAGCACCTGACCGCCGAGCGATACGCGGAACGCTCGCACCGGCTGCCGTCACCGGCACAGCGCGCGGGCGAACCGCCGTCGACGACCTGGTTCTACTTCCCCGGGTTCGCGCCCGCGAGCGGTGGCCTGCTGCGCGAGCCCGGCCTTCTTGCGCGCAGAAGCGACTTCGGCGATGGCGACGCGTGGCTGGCATCGCTCGGCGTCGCCCCGCACGCAGGCGAGCGGCGGGTGAGCCTGTTCTGCTACCGCAACGATGCGATCGATGCGCTGCTCGACACGCTGGCGACGACACCGACCGTGCTCCTCGCGACGCCCGGGCCGGCCACGCAACAGGTCGCGGCACGCCTCGGACCGTCGCTCGCCCGCGGCGCCTTGCGTGCGGTGGCGCTGCCCTTGCTCAGCCAGGTCGACTTCGACCGCTTGCTCTGGTCGTGCGATCTCAATCTCGTCCGCGGCGAAGACTCTCTCGTGCGTGCGATCTGGGCCGGTACGCCGTTGCTCTGGCAGCCGTACGTCCAGGACGACGGCGCGCACCTCGCCAAGCTCGGCGCCTTCGTCGACTGCTATCTCGACGCGGCTCCTGCGCCGCTCGCGACCGTCGTCCGTGCCGCGTTCGCGCGCTGGAACGATGATCCGCGGGCATCGCTGGCCGCGGTTGCAGCCGGCGAGACGGTCAGCTCCGGCTGGGCGGCCCATGCCCGCGCCTGGCGCGACGCCCTGGCCGCGCAGGACGATCTGGTCACCCAGCTGATCGCTTTCGTCGAGGGGAGACGCTAGAATCATGGGCTTTTCGCCAGCCCGGCAGCGACCGTATCGCTCCTCGTGGCGTGGCCTTCCCAGAGGGATCACCCGCAATGAAAATCGCCCAGGAAATTCGCGCCGGCAACGTCATCATGCAGGGCAAGGACCCGATGGTCGTCCTCAAGACCGAATACAGCCGCGGCGGCCGCAACTCGGCCACCGTGCGCATGAAGCTGAAGAGCCTGCTCAGCAACTCGGGAACCGAAGTCGTGTTCAAGGCCGACGACAAGATGGACCAGATCGTGCTCGACAAGAAGGAGTGCACGTATTCGTACTTCGCCGACCCGATGTACGCCTTCATGGATGCCGAGTACAACCAGTTCGAGGTCGAGTCCGAGAACATGGGCGACGCGATCCAGTACCTCGAGGACGCGATGCCGGTCGAAGTGGTCTTCTACGACGGCAAGGCGATCTCGGTCGAGCTGCCGACGACGCTCGTCCGCGAGGTCGCCGATACCGAGCCTGCCGTCAAGGGCGACACTTCGGGCAAGGTCCTGAAGAGCGCGCGGCTGAAGACGGGGCTCGAGATCGCGGTGCCGCTGTTCGTGCAGACGGGCGACAAGATCGAGATCGACACGCGCACGCACGAGTACAAGAAGCGGGTCTAGGTGCGCACCGGAGATCCGACGCTGCGCTGAACTCGAGCGGGCCCGCGTTGCGGGCCTTTCTCATATGAGCTTTGACTTCTCGCTGGTGACGGCACCGTTCCGGATGCAGCCCGGGCTGCGCCGGATCGCGCCCGGCGCGGCGCAGCTCACGCCGAGCCTGCCCGGCAGCAGGCATCTGCGCGAGAAGATGGCGGTGCTCGCCAGCGCCCCGCTGCAGGCGCTGTGCGCGGTCGCGTCGTTCGACGACGCGGCGGTCCTGCGCGCGATCGGCGCCGAGGCGGCGCGCTCGTGCCCCGAGGCGATTCACGTCGCGGCGACCGGCGACGACGGCCCGCTGCATTGCGAGGCGCCTCTGCTCGGCTGGGCGCTCGATGGCGACGCCGTCCGCGGCGACGGCGACCCGCTCGTCGGCGACCAGCTCCGCGCCTTGCCGCCGCGCCTGCGCCGTTCGGCGCTGCTCAGCCTTGCCTTCGCCGAAGACTTCGCCGTGCTCGATGGCGCGAGCGCGACGTTGCCGTGGCTCGCGGTCTGCCTGCCCTCGCACTGGGCACCGGAGGACAAGGTCGGGCGCAGCTTCGCCGAGGTGCACGCGCCGGTTGCCGACGGCGAGCTCCTGCGCGCCGCGGGCGCGTCGCTCGCCCGCCTCGTCAGCGGCGACGAACGCTGGGAGCGCTTCGTCTGGACCGTCTCGGCCGACCCTCGCCTGCACCAGCATCCCGCGCGCAGCCACGCCGAATGGCCCGAACCGCGTGGCGCCGACGACGTGGCAGAGGCGGCCGCGCTGGTCGCGACGGCGTCGCTGCGCAGCGAGCGCCAGACGTTCGTGCCGATCGTCGGCCGCGGCCAGGCGGTCTTCACGATCCTCGTCGACAGCGTCCCGCTCGCCGACGCCGTCACGACGGCCGATGCGGCGCGGCGCCTCCACGACGCGATCGCCAGCATGTCGCCCGCAGTCCTCGCCTACCGCCGCCTCGACCGGGCGCGCGATCGCCTGCTCCGCTGGCTCGCGGCCCGCGCCGTCGGCGATTTCGGGTCGGCGTGAACACGGCGCCGATCGTGCCCGCGCGGATCGTCGCCGACGACGACGGCACGCCACGATCGATCGCGTACGGTGACGTCTACCACCCACGCTCCGGCGCGCTCGCGCAGGCGCGTCACGTCTTCCTCGGCGACGGCGCGCTCGCTTCACGATGGCGCGGCCGCGAGCGCTTCGTCGTCCTCGAGACGGGCTTTGGCCTCGGCAACAATTTCCTCGCGACTTGGGCGGCGTGGCGCGACGACCGCGAGCGTTGCCGCCGCCTCCATTTCGTCGCCGTCGAGGATGCGCCGCCGACACGCGCGATGATCGCTGCGGCAACGCGCGACCGCTCGCTCGCGCCGCTCGCTGCCGAGCTCGCTGAGCGCTGGCCGCCGCTGACGTACAACCTGCACCGGTTGGCGTTCGACGACGCTGCGGTCGAGCTCCTGCTCGCCTTCGGCCCGGCTTCGGCCTGGCTGCCGCAGCTCGTCGCCGAGGTCGATGCGTTCTTCCTCGACGGTTTCGCGCCGGCACGCAATCCGGCGATGTGGGAGCCGCGGCTGTTCAAGGCGATGGCACGCCTGGCCGCGCCCGACGCGACCGTCGCGACGTGGAGCGCCGCGCGTGCGGTGCGTGATGGCCTCGCCGGCGCGGGGTTCGCGGTCGAGCGCGCAGCAGGCAGGGGCGGCAAGCGCGACATCACCCGCGCCCGCTTCGCGCCTCGCTTTCAGCCACGCCCGAATCCCCGCCGCCTGGCATCGCTCGGTCTGCCGCACGTAGCCACCGCTGGCGTGGCATCGCCGGGCATGCTCGATGTCGATGTCGATGTCGATGTCGATGTCGATGTCGATGTCGATGTCGATGTCGATGTTGTCATCGTCGGCGCCGGTCTGGCCGGCTGCGCCCTCGCCGCCGCGCTCGCCCGGCGCGGCGCGCGATCGCTCGTTCTCGAGCGCAACGCGGAGGTCGCGAGCGAGGCATCGGGCAACGCCGCGGCGATCTTCCATGGCGTCGTCCACCGCCGCGACGGCCGCCACGCGCGGTTCCATCGCGCCGCAGCATTCGCCGCGGCCGCTGCCGTTCGCGGCGCGATCGAGCGTCACGGCGTGCATGGCAGCGCCGGCGGCCTGCTCCGCATCGAAACCCGGCTCGACATCGAGGCAATGCGCGCCGTCATCGCCGCGCAGGGCCTGCCCGGCGACTACGTCACGGCACTCGACGCCACGGCAGCGAGTCGGATCGCGGGCGTCCGTCTCGGCTCGCCGGCGTGGTACTACCAGGGCGGCGGCTGGGTCGACCCACGCGGGCTGGCGCGCGCCTGGCTGGGGGGCGCCGGAGAGCACGCGCGCCTTCGCCTCGGCAGCGTCGTCGGCGCCGTGCGGCGCGACGACGGCCGATGGTTCGTCGGCGCTGCCGACGGCACGACGATCGTCCGTTCGCGCACGGTCGTGCTTTGCGACGGCAGCGGCGGCGCCGCGCTGCTCGGAGCGAACGCCTGGCCGATCCGCCGCCAGCGCGGCCAGATCGATGCCATCGCGGCCGCCGCGCTCGAGGCTGTCCCGGAGGTTCCGATCGCCGGCCACGGCCACGTCGTGCGGGCACTGCCCGATGCCGTCTGGTTCGGCACCAGCGCGGCGTGGGACGACGACGATCCGGCCTTGCGCCCTGTCGACCGGGAGCAGAACCTCGACCGCCTCGCCGTGCTCATGTCACTGCCGGCTGCACCGCAAGACCACCGGATTGCCGGCCGCGTCGCGTTCCGCTGGGTGAGCGACGACCGGCTGCCGATCGTCGGTGCGGTACCCGCCGCACTCACCGCGGGAACCATCCCCGGCTGCCCGGCCGCTGTTGCCGGGCGCCTCGACCAGCCTCGCTTCATCGCGCGGACGCCTGGCCTGTTCGTGCTCGCCGCGCTCGGCTCGCGCGGCGTCGCAGCAGCGGCGCTCGGCGCCGAGATCGTCGCGGCAACGATCGCCGGCGCTCCCGTCGCGGTCGAGGCCGACCTGCTCGACGCCGTCGATCCGGCTCGCTTCCTGAGCCGGCGCTTTCGCCGCGGCGAGGCGGCGGACGAGAACGCGAAGAGCGGCGATCAGCCGCCGCTCGGCCCCATCGCCGGCGCGTCCGGCGCCTGACCGGCCGCACCGCCTTCGCCCGTCACGGCTTCGCTCTCGCCCGGGATGCCGAGCTTGCGATCGGCCTTGTCCTTCTCTTTCTGTTCCTTTTTCTTCTTCTTGGCGAGCTCGCGTTGCCGCTTTTCGAACGAATAGTTGGGTTTGGCCACGGACCGTCCTTGCTGTGAGCTGCACGGGGCGTGCAGGGGTGCCGAGATTACGCGCTTTTCGCGCCTCGCTCGGCCGCGCTGGTTTCAGAACGTCAGAGTACGCACGCCGTCGGCCGTGCCGAGCAGACAGACGGTGGCCCGGCGGCGCGCGAAGATGCCGACGCATACGACCCCCGGCCACTGGTTGATCTCGGACTCGAGCGCCGGCGGGTCGTCGATCGCGAGGCAATGGACATCGAGGATCAGCCCTCCGTTGTCGGTGATGACGCCCTCGCGCTGCTGAGCGCGGCCGCCGATCGCGGCGAACTTGCGCGCGATCTGCGCCGCGGCCATCGGGATCACCTCGACCGGCAGCGGAAAGCGGCCGAGCCGGGCCACGTGCTTCGATTCGTCGGCGATGCAGACGAAACGCTCGGCGAGGTCGGCGACGATCTTTTCCCGCGTCAGCGCCGCGCCGCCGCCCTTGATCATGCAGCCGGACGGATCGATCTCGTCGGCGCCGTCGACGCAGACGGGAAGCGACTCGACCTCACGGGCATCGACGACGGGGATGCCCCGGGCGGTCAGCCGCGCCGTGCTCGCCGCGCTGCTCGACACCGCGCCGGCGATGCCGCCCTCGAGACGCGCGAGGGCGTCGATGAACAGGTTGACGGTCGAGCCGGAGCCGACGCCGATGACCGCGCCGCGCGGCACGTACGCGAGCGCGGCCTCCGCGACCTCGCGCTTGAGCTCGTCCTGGGTCATGGCTTGCCCGCCGTCCTGCCGCCACCGGTGCTGCTGCCGACCATGTGCTCGGGAACGACCCAGGCATCGAACTGCTCCGCCGTCAACCAGCCCGAGGCCAGGGCCGCCTCGCGCAGGGTCGATCCGCTGCGGTGCGCTTCCTTCGCGATCTTGGCGGCCTTGTCGTAGCCGAGGTGCGGATTGAGCGCCGTCACCAGCATCAGCGAGCGCTCCACCAGCTCGGCGATGCGCTCGCGGTTCGGCTCGATGCCGCGCGCGCAGTGCTCGTCGAAGCTGCGGGCGCCGTCGCCGAGCAGGCGAACACTCTGCAGGAAGTTGTGGATCAGCACCGGCTTGAAGACGTTGAGCTCGAAGTTGCCCGACGCGCCGGCGACGTTGATCGCGACGTCGTTGCCGAGCACCTGCGCCGAGAGCATCGTCAACGCTTCGCACTGGGTCGGATTCACCTTGCCCGGCATGATCGAGCTGCCCGGTTCGTTCTCCGGAATCGAGAGCTCGCCGAGCCCCGAGCGCGGCCCCGATGCGAGCCAGCGCACGTCGTTGGCAATCTTCGTGAACGATGCCGCCAGCGTCTTCAGGGCGCCGTGCGCGTGGACGATCGCGTCGTGAGCGGCGAGCGCCTCGAACTTGTTCGGCGCCGAGACGAACGGCCGGCCGAGCCGCGCAGCGAGCTCGGCGGCGACGCGAGTGCCGAATTCCGGCGGCGCGTTGAGGCCGGTGCCGACCGCGGTGCCGCCGAGCGCGAGCTCGCACAGGTGCGGCAGCGCGGCGCGGACGTGCGCCAGGCCATGGTCGAGCTGCGAGACCCAGCCCGAGATCTCCTGGCCGAGGGTGAGCGGCGTCGCGTCCTGCAGATGGGTGCGGCCGATCTTGACGATGGCGGCGAACGCAGCGGCCTTTTGCGCCAGCGTCTCGCGCAGCGCCGTGACCGGAGGCAGCAGCCTGGTCGCGATCGATTCGACGGCAGCGACGCTCATCGCCGTCGGAAAGACGTCGTTCGACGACTGGCTGCGGTTGACGTCGTCGTTCGGGTGAACGAGGCGGCCCTCGCCGACCGGCCCGCCGAGCAGCTGCGAGGCGCGGTTGGCGAGCACCTCGTTCATGTTCATGTTGCTCTGCGTTCCCGAGCCGGTCTGCCAGATCGAGAGCGGGAACTCGCCGTCGTGACGGCCGGCGAGGACCTCATCGGCGGCAGCGACGATCGCGTCGGCCTTGGCTGCCGGAACGAGCCCGAGCGCGCAATTGACGACCGCGCTGCTCCGCTTGACCCACGCCAGCGCGCCGATCAGCTCGGCCGGCATCTTCTCGGTCGAGATGTCGAAGTGATGCAGCGACCGCTCGGTTTGCGCGCCCCAGAGCCGGTCGGCGGCGACGGCGATCTCGCCGAAGGTGTCCGTCTCGATGCGCTGCTCTGCCATGGCCGCTCCTTGCCACGCAGTATGCACGGCGATGCCAGAATCGGCCGTCCTCATGCTGCGCATTCCCTATCCGCTGGCACGTCCATTCCTGTTCGGCCTCGACCCCGAACACGCCCACGACCTGACGCTTGCAGCGCTGGCGAGGATCCAGCGCACTCCCTTCGCGATCTGGATCGAGCAGCGGCGCGTGCGCGACCCGGTCACGGTCGCCGGCCTCGTCTTTCCGAACCGGATCGGCCTCGCGGCCGGACTTGACAAGAACGGCCAGTGCATCGACGCCTTTGGTGCGATGGGCTTCGGCAGCGTCGAGGTCGGCACCGTCACGCCGCTGGCGCAGACGGGCAACCCGAAGCCGCGCATGTTCCGGATCGTCGAGCGTGGCGCGCTGATCAACCGTTTGGGCTTCAACAACGACGGCCTCGCCACCTTCGTTGCCAACGTGCGCCGGGCTCGCTTTCGCAAGAGCGGCGGCATCCTCGGCCTCAACATCGGCAAGAACGCGGCGACGCCGATCGAGCGCGCGACCGATGACTACCTCGCGTGTCTCGCCGGCGTCTACCCGCACGCCGACTACGTCAGCGTCAACATCTCGAGCCCGAACACGTCGGGCCTGCGCTCGCTGCAGGAGGACGCCGCGCTCGATGCGCTGCTCGCGGCGCTCGTGGCGCGCCGCGAAGAGCTCGCCGGCGCGCACGGCCGCCGGGTGCCGATGTTCGTCAAGATCGCGCCCGATCTCGAGCACGCGCAGATCGAGTCGATCGCCGGCGCGATCCTGCGCCACCGCATCGATGGCGTCGTCGCCACCAACACGACCCTCGCGCGCGACGGTGTCGGCGGCTGCCGTCACGCCGACGAAGGCGGCGGCCTCTCGGGCGCGCCGCTTGCTGAGCGGTCGAACCGGGTCATCGCCGGACTGCGCAAAGCGCTGGGACCACAGGTCCCGATCATCGGCGTCGGCGGCGTCATGTCAGGCGACGACGCCCGTGCCAAGCGCAGTGCCGGTGCCGACCTCGTCCAGATCTATACCGGCTTCATCTACAAAGGGCCGGCGCTGGTGACGGAATCGGCGCGCGCGCTCGCCTCGAGTTGATCGATCGCCGCACGCTCGCGTGGCCAACGACTTGGAGACCGGATTGAGCAGGACATCCTCGACATCACGCTGGCTGCAGCGAACGGGCACGATTGCGACGATCGCGCTCGCGGGCTGCAGCAGCCTGCCGGTGATGACGCCGGACCTGGCGCCGGTCGATCCGAAGGCGGTCCAGATCCAGGCTGCCAACGGCCACATCCTGTCGGCCGCGCGCAGCCAGGAGATCCTTGCCGCGCTCGCGGGCGGCGCGCCCGGCGACGTCCTCGGCCGTCATCTCGCGCTCGAACAGGCGGTCTCGGACCACCCGCTCGTCCTCGGCAACAAGGTCACCGTTCTCGAGGACGGCTCGAACACGTACGCGGCGATGTTCGGGCTGATCGCGTCGGCGCGCGACAGCATCGACATGGAGACCTACATCCTCGAAGAGGACGACGTCGGCCGGCGCCTCGCCGACGCGCTGATCGCCAGGCAGGCGGCCGGAGTCCAGGTCAACTTGATGCACGACGCGGTCGGCACGCTCGGAACGTCGAAGAACTACTTCAAGCGCTTGAGCGACGCGGGCGTCAGCGTGCTGGCGTTCAACCCGGTCAATCCGCTCGCCGCCAAGGCCGGCTGGGACGTCAACCAGCGCGACCATCGCAAGCTCCTCGTCGTCGACGGCAGGAGCGCAGTGCTCGGCGGGATCAACATCAGCAGCGTCTATTCGAGCAGCTCGGGCGGCGGCTCGGGCTCCGGCTCGGGCGGCGGCGACAAGAAGACCGGGCTGCCCTGGCGCGACACCGACCTGCTGATCGAAGGTCCCGTGGTCGCCGAGCTGCAGAAGCTGTTCTTCGAGACCTGGAATGCGCAGAAGGGGCCGACACCCGCGCAGCGCCGCTACTTCCCACGGCTCGAGCCGATGGGCCACGAGGTCGTTCGCGCGATCGGCAGTGTGCCCGACGAGCCGTTCAGCCAGATCTACGTGACGCTGCTCTCGGCGATCAACAGCGCCGAAAGCGAGATCCTCCTCACCAACGCCTACTTCGTTCCCGACCCGCAACTGATGCAGGCGCTGATCGCCGCGGTCGCGCGCGGCGTCGACGTCAGGCTGATCGTGCCGAGCACGACCGACTCGTCGCTCGTCTTCCACGCCGGCCGAGCCCACTACGAGCCGCTGCTCGAGGGCGGCGTCAAGCTCTACGAACGACGGGCCGCGCTCCTGCATGCCAAGACGGCGGTGATCGACGGCGTCTGGGCGACGGTCGGCTCGACCAATCTCGACTGGCGCAGCTTCCTCCACAACCAGGAGCTGACCGCCGTCGTCCTCGGTACCGAGTTCGGCGCCAGGATGCGTGCAGCGTTCGAGCGCGACCTTGCCGCATCCGACCAGATTACCCTCGAGGCCTGGCAGCGGCGGCCGATCGACGCCCGCGTCAAGGAGATGTTCGCTCGAATGTGGGAGTACTGGCTGTGAGCATCCTTCGCATCCTTCAACGCGCTTGCGCGGTGCTCGTTCTCGCCCTGCTCGCGACCGCGCCGGCGCTGGCGCAGGACGCCGCGGCACTGCACTCCCGCTACACCGCGCTGCACGACAAGTTCACCAACAACCAGTTCGGCCGGCCGCTCGTCCTCGAGTCGACCGAGACCTCGGGCGACCTGAAGGGCGACGTCTATGCCGTCGTCGACCATCCGTTCGCGACCGTGCGGCAGGCGCTGCAGCTGCCGGAGCACTGGTGCGACATCCTGATCCTGCATCTCAACGTCAAGCGGTGCAAGGCGAGCAGCGGCACACCGAAGATGATCAACCTCAGCGTCGGCCGCAAATTCGACCAGCCGATCGAGGACGCGTACTCGCTCGACTTCGCCTACCGCATGGCGGCGTCGAGCGACGACTACCTGCAGGTGCAGTTGAGCGCAGCGGAAGGGCCGCTCAGCACCAAGAACTACCGCATCGTCGTCGAGGCGGTGCCGGTCGACGCGAAGCAGAGCGTCATCCACATGTCGTACGCGTACGGCTACGGCTTCACCGCGCGGGTCGCGATGCAGACCTACCTCTCGACGCTCGGCAGCGCGAAGGTCGGCTTCACCGTGCTCGGCCGCAAGCCCGACGGCAAGCCGACGTACCAGGCCGGCGTCCTCGGCCTGCTCGAGCGCAACACGATGCGCTACTACCTCGCGATCGATGCCTATCTCTCGGCATACGACCTGCCCCCGGCGGAGCAGCCCGAGCGGCGCATCCGCGAGTGGTACGCGAGCACCGAGCGCTACGCCGAGCAGCTTCACGAGATGGACCAGGCCGAGTACCTGGACATGAAGCGCAAGGAAATGCGCCGCCAGCAGGAGAGCTAGCGGCCGCAGCAGCCGGCGCGCCTCAGAACAGGAGCGGGGCGCCGGTCTTCGACTTCAGCTCGTCGCGGCTCACGCCGTCGGCGACGGCGAGCACCTGCAGGCCGCGCGGCGTGACATCGAGCACCGCGAGGTCGGTGATGATGCGGTCGACGACACCGACGCCGGTCAGCGGCAAGGTGCACTTCGGCAGGATCTTGAGGTCGAACGAGCCGTCCTTCTTGCGGGCGACGTGCTCCATCAGGACGAGCACGCGCTCGACCCCGCCGACGAGGTCCATCGCGCCGCCCATGCCCTTCACCATCTTGCCCGGGATCATCCAGTTGGCGAGGTCGCCCCGCTCGCTCACCTGCATCGCGCCGAGGATCGAGAGGTTGATCTTGCCGCCGCGGATCATCGCGAACGACTCGTGCGAGCCGAAGATCGATGAGCCGGGCAGCGTCGTCACCGTCTGCTTGCCGGCGTTGATGAGATCGGCGTCGACCTCGTCCTCGGTCGGGAACGGGCCGATGCCGAGCATGCCGTTTTCGCTCTGCAGCCAGACCTCGGTGTCGGCCGCGACGTGATTGGCGACGAGCGTCGGCAGGCCGATGCCGAGGTTGACGTAGAAGCCGTCGTGCAGCTCCTCGGCGGCGCGCGCCGCCATCTGGTCGTGTGTCCAGGCCATGGTGTCAGGCTCCCGTCTTTGCCGTTGCCGCCCGGGCGATCGCGTCGACTGCTGCCTTGGCGGCGTCGGCGGCGGGCGTTCCGGGCGCCGCCCCGACCGTCGCCGCGGCACGCAAGGTGCGCTTCTCGATCCGCTTCTCGGGGTGCGCGTTGAGCACGATGCGATGCACGTAGATGCCGGGCAGATGGACTGCATCGGGGTCGATCGCACCCGTCTCGACGATCTCCTCGACTTCGACGATCGTCGTCTTTCCGGCCATCGCGACCGCAGGGTTGAAGTTGCGCGCGGTGCGGCGAAAGACCAGGTTGCCCGATTTGTCGGCGCGCTGCGCCTTGACGAGCGACACCTCGGGAACGAGCGCGCGCTCCATCACGTAGACGTGGCCGTCGAACTCGCGCGTCTCTTTGCCCTCGGCGACCAGCGTGCCGACGCCGGTCCGGGTGAAGAACGCCGGGATGCCGGCGCCGCCGGCGCGCAGCTTCTCGGCGAGCGTGCCCTGCGGCGTGAACTCGAGCTCGAGCTCGCCGGCGAGGAACTGGCGCTCGAACTCTTTGTTCTCGCCGACGTAGCTCGAGATCATCCGCTTGATCTGGCGCGTCTCGAGCAGCTTGCCGAGGCCGAAGCCGTCGACGCCGGCGTTGTTGGAGATCACCGTCAGGTTCTTGACGCGCGAGTCGCGCAGGGCGTCGATCAGCGCCTCGGGGATGCCGCACAAGCCGAAGCCGCCGACAGCCATCAGCTGGCCGTCGCGGACGACGCCGGCGAGCGCCGCGGCGGCGCTGGGAAAGACCTTGTTCATCGCAGATTCCTGGAGCCCATTCGGCGCGATTATCTGCGGTGGCGCTGCCTAGAATCGGCCGGAGGGGGAAACGACATGGATGCAGCGGCGTTGCAGGCGACGCTCGACCGCGTGGCGGCGGACTACGTCAAGCGGCTGCACCTGCGCGTCGAGACCGTCGCGCCCGGCGAGGTGACGCTCACCTTGCCGGTCTCGCCCGAGCTCGTCCACGCCGGCGGCGTGCTCTGCGGGCAGGCAATCATGTCGGCGGCAGATACGGCGATGCTGTTGGCGATGATCGCGCAGCTGGGTGAGTTCAGACCCATGACCACCGTGCAGTTGCAGGCGAGCTTCGTTCGACCTGTTCTGCGTGACGTGGTCGGTGTCGCCGTTGTCGCCAGGGTAAGGCGATTCGGCAAGACCTTGTCGTACGGTGATATCGAGTTCTCCACCTCGGGTGGCAGACTGGCTGCACACGCGACCGCGACGTACGCGCTTCTTTAATCACGAACTGCTCAAATAAAGGCAAGAACGGCAGACTCCTCTAGCCTGGACAATCTCGCGGAAGCGGACAGTCCTCAAGTCCGGTCCATTTCGACCGAAAAACGTCGAAATAGGACGCCACTTGGATCGGTCAGCCGCATCGCAGCAGAACCCTCCTCGCCGCGCGACGAAGTCGCGTCGGCGGCGGCGCGATGCCGCCGAAGCCTTCCAGCTTCCGATCGACGGTTTGTTCAGCGACTTGAGCGTGGGAGTCGGATCGGTTCGCCTTCCCGATGAGTTCATGTGCATGTCAGGGGCGATGCAACTCGCGATCGTCCGCGATTGGAGGCGCGGTTTGGAAAGCGCCAGAGCACGCGCATTGGTGCTTTTCTATCGCGAAACGATAGGCAAATCGACGCTATCACTCCCTGAGAGGCTTGCGAAGTTCCGAGAGATATGCGAACAGCACGGCGAGGAGTGCCCTCCGGACATCGCAAGGCTGCTCCAGCAGTACTGAGAAAATGAAGGGGCTCGCTGGCTCCTGGCTCGACAGCCAACGCATGTTCGAGCGGCTGGGGAGGGAGATCGGGGTCCCGATCAATGACGATGCCATTCGGAAGGTCGCAGACGAGCAACTGCGCATGATTTGGACTCACATGGCCGTGGCGACTATCGCCGCGACCGTGTTCGCTATGTTCTTCGCGGCGAAGATGATGACCCCGGCGAACCACGTCTTGGTACAGGCGTGGATCGCACTCAAGCTTACTGTGGCCGTCCCACGCGTGATACAGGGACGGCTATACCGACGGAACGGTCGCGTAGGCGGCCAAACGTGGCGCGAAGCAACAGACCTCCTGCTCATCCTGGATGGACTGGTATGGGGCTTCGCGGGGATTTGGGTCGCACAGCAGGACATCGCGACCGCCGCGCTCGGGATCGCATGCCTCGCGGGCGTCGCGGGCGCAGCCACGTTCGGCCTTCAGGCCCGTTTCCGCGCAACAGCCGCCTACGTGGCACCCATTCTTGGACTACTCGCCACTGCGCTCTTGGCACGCATCGATGAATTCGGCGTGTTCACTGGGTGCGCACTCTTCCTCTTGCTGTGCATGCTGCTCGCTTCAGCAAAGCGAGCGGAGCGTCAGTTGGTGGCGATCTTCCTCTTGCGTCTTCACGCCAACGACGTCGCGCAGGAGCGAACCGAGGCGATGGATCTTGCGCTCCGGCAAAGCGCGGCCAAGGGGCAGTTCTTCACCACCATGAATCATGAGTTGCGCACGCCATTGCACGGAATTCTCGGGCTGACCAGGCTGATTCAAGGAAGAAACAGGGACTCCATTACAGGGCGTCATCTGGAGCTGATCCAATCCTCGGGCAACCACCTGCTGACGCTGATCAACGACTTACTGGACATGTCGTACCTCGAGTCAGGGGAAATGCGTCCGAGAGAGGCCGAATGTGATCTGCACGAAGAAATACAAAGGCTGGCAGAGATCTACGCTGTGCGATGCAACGACAAGGGGCTAAGTTGGTCGGCATCCATCGGCTTACCTACGCCCTGCCCGGTTCGCATTGATGTCGCCCGCACTCGACAGATTCTTCACAACCTTCTGGGTAATGCGGCCAAGTTCACGGACCATGGCTCCCTCGACCTTGCTGTGGAATCCGCACCCGTCAGCGACCAAAACGCCACAGGAGAAATCTATGTCTCGTTTGTGATAACAGATACGGGTATCGGCATCGCAAAGGCTGATCAGCAACGAGTCTTCGGAGCATTTCAGCAGGCATCATGGACAGGGACAAACGCTTTGGAAGGAACAGGTCTCGGGCTCAGCATCGCCCGCGGGTTGGCGCTTCGCATGGGGGGCGATATCAGCTGCAAGAGCGAGTTGGGTAAAGGCTCGTCATTCACGTTCAAGGCAAGGATGAAGATTGGCCTCGCGTTGGATCCGATAGTTGAAGACTCCGATGTTCGATCCCCAGATGCGGGGCACAACGTTCAGAATCCGTCCTATAGGGTTTTGCTGGCAGAGGACAACGACGTCAATGCAATCATCGCCACCGCGTTCCTCACGAATCGAGGAATGGTTTGCGAACGGGTCGAGAGCGGAGACGAGGCCGTTCAGCACGCCATTCGTACTACTGAACGCCCGGATCTCGTCTTGATGGACTGCCTGATGCCTAGGCTCGACGGGTATGCCGCAACTCGCCAGATTCGGGAGCGAGAGACCACGTTAGGCCTTCCGCGTATTCCCGTGATCGCCTTGACGGCGTTGTCAGCCGAAGAAGACCGTCAAGCCTGTTTCGCCGCGGGAATGGATGCCGTTCTAGCCAAGCCGTTTACCGAGGAAGACTTGTCCAGAACGGTTAGGCGTTGGCTGTCTGGACAGGCTGCCGCAGACAGATCCTCGGAACTGGTCACTATGTCAGCCTGAACTGCAATTTGTCCGTCTGTTAGGCTTCTCTGAGTCGACCAAGCAGCTTTGCCGATCGGCACGGACGAAAGAAGGTGCAGGTCCGGGTGAAAAGTGCGAAACATGAAGCGATACAGCGAATTGCTGCGCTCATGCCAATGACGTTCAGCCGACGTAACGTCGAACCGCATCACGTGGTGAAGAAGGTTGCCCGTATGAACGAGCGGAACCATTTCAGACTCGGTACCGCCGGGCACCAGGGGAACAAACCCCAATCGTTTGTACTGACTCCTCAGTGAGTCGCTTCGGGCTCCCACGATCATCCACCGGACCTGCATGACCAGACAGCAGAGGTAGATGCCCTTGAACAGGGCCAGCTTGGCCTGAGTATCTCCACCGGGGATCACGGACAACCGCGTGACTTCTGCTCTGGCGTCGTGAGCGATGTCGCGAGGTATTGTGACGCTCTGTTCAATGAGCAATGGGCCGCAGGCATTGCTCTGTACTCTGGCCGATCCGATCGCACGGCCACTATGTTTGTCGCGACAAACCAGGACTACAACACCAGGTGTAGTGTCCAGTGGCTCGGGGCTGTTCAACTGGGCCCGCAAACCAGGGGTATGCCGACCATAGGCGAGCGAGCGCACCTTGCAAGCTGCCTCCAAGTCGTCGGCGGAATCGGCAATTCGGAGATCGAACGAGAATGTCGCTTGGTTCAAGATCCTCCCACGCGGGCGGTGACTCTCTTGCTGGCCCAGCCCGCAACCATTATGTCCGTTGCTAACTTTTCAAAGCACGTCGTACATGCGGTGGCAGGAAAGCCATAGTCTGAGGGCCGCTTTCGTGAACTGCATCACGGTAGGAGTCGACGAAACTGCTCAACGAGACGAGCGTTCTCGAAAACCCTGCGTTTTTACCTGCAATCCGCGGTGTAGTCGAACGCAGAGAGCGTTTGCTGCGCAGGACCCCCTAAACACCTTGCAACCGGAAATGCACTTCGATCGCTCTTCGTGCGAGCGGAGGTCGAGTAAGCGACACAGTGGGACAACGCAGAGTCACCGCGATACCGGCTCCGAGCGGGACTGGACTGGGGCCTCTCGGTCGTGAAACAACGGGTGATGAGGCGGTTGCCTTTGCCGACGTACTGGCGAGTTCAAGGAGCGGCGTCTACTCCTCGCTGACGACAACGGTCTCAACTCAATGCTGGCGTCGCGAATGCTGCATGGGATCGGTTTCAAGGTCGTGGTCGCGAGCATGGGGCGGATCGCGTTCGGCACCTTCCTCCGCCGCGAGCGATTCAATGTCGTCTTGATGGATTGCCAGATGCCGGTGATTGACGGCTACCATTCGCGGATGATTGCCCTGAGTGCCTCCGGCAGCACCACCGACCTTTCCTTCCGATAGTTCACCCACACCGTCTTCGCCCCTCCGCTCGCATACAACACCCCCGGCTCGTCCGTCCGCTCGAGAGTGATATACGCCTCAAAGCTGCTCCGCCCCGGATTCGCGACATAGTGCTTCGCGAGCACATCCCCCGGGTACTTCAGCTGGCGCAGGAAGTTGCAGAACGTGTTGACGATCACCGGCCCCTCACCCTCCGGATCAGGTGAGCCCACGACCGAGTGCAACCACTCGATCCGCACGATCTCCAGATAGCGGAAGTAGAGCGTGTTGTTGACGTGGCCCATCGCGTCCATGTCGCCCCAGCGGATGGGGATCACCATCTCGAGCGTCAGCTTCTTGACCCCGGGAAGCTCGAAACGCACGGCGCTGCAATCCTCACTCAGGGCCGGATGTCGAGCTCGCGGCAAAGGCGCTCGACCAGGGTCGCCAGCCGCGCGACCTCGGCTTCGGTCGCCGACAGCCGAGCCTTGAGCCCCGCCAGCTCGCTCGCCGGAACGATGGACTCGTCGTCGGCCGCCACTGGCAACGCGCGCACGTCGATCGGCCCGCACAGCAAGTGCCCCCAGCGCTGCTCGCGCGCGCCCGGCGCCCGCGGCAGCTTGAGCACCAGTGCTCCGCCCTTTTCGGCCGCGCGCGCCGCCAGCTCGTCGAGGAAGCCCTCGACCGCCGAGGCGTCGGCGAACTTGTGCAGGCGCTCGGCCGCGGTGCGCAGCTCGGCCGCCGTCTGCGGCCCGCGCAGCATGAGCGTCGCGAGCAGCGCGACCGACTGCGACGGCACGCCGAGCGCGCGGCCGAGGTTGTGCTCGTAGCGGGCGACGCGCGAGCCGCTCGACTCGAATGCCAGCGACAAGGTCTTCAGCGCGTCGACCGCGACCTGCGCCTCGCCTTCGCTCGCCGCGATCACCGGCTCGCGCGCCGTCTTCTGGTTGCAGCCGAGCGTGAGCGCATTGAGCGACAACGGATAGCTGTCGGGGACAGTGTGCGACTTCTCGACCAGCACGCCGAGAACGCGTGCCTCGAGCAGCGAAAGCGGCCGCATGCCTGCGAGCTCGTTGCTGCGCGCGCTTAAAGGGAAAAGCCGTCGTCGGCCTCGAGCACGGCGCCGTTGATGAAGTGGCTCTCGTTGGCGCACATCATCAGGAGCGCCGTGTCGAGGTCGGCCGGGCTGCCGATACGCTTTCTCGGCATGCTCTCGATGAACTTCTTGCCCGAGTCGGTCTGCCAGCGATGGTGGTTGATCTCGGTATCGATGTAGCCGGGGCAGATCGCGTTGACGTTGATGCCGAAGCGCCCCCACTCGAGCGCCATCGCCCGCGTCATGTGGATGACCGCCGCCTTGCTCATCGCGTAGACGCCGATCTTGCCGAGCACGCGCAGGCCCGCCATCGAAGCGATGTTGACGATCCGGCCGCCGGTGAAGGTGCCCGGCGCGGCGCCCTGGGCGCGCGCGATCATTCGCTTGCCGACCTCCTGGGCGACGAAGAAGGCGCCGCGCACGTTGACGTCGAAGACGTAGTCGAAATCCTCGGGCGTCGTCTCGACGAGCTTTTGCGTCGTCGCGACGCCGGAGTTGTTGACCAGGATGTCGATCGTTCCCATCTCGGTCTCGGTGTGCGCGATTCCCGAGCGGATGCCATCGTGGTCGGTGACGTCGAGCGGCACCACGTGAGCGTCGCCGCCTTCGGCCTCGATCTCGGCGCGCAGGCTCTTCAGCCGCTCGACGCGCCGGCCGGCGAGGGCGACGCCGGCACCCGCACCAGCGAGGGCTCGGGCGAACTGCGCGCCGAGCCCGCTCGAAGCGCCGGTGACGAGGGCGACGCGGCCCGAAAGGTCGATCTGGTAGCTCATGGATCGCAGCGGCTTCGCTCCGTAGAATCGACCGCGAGTGTAGACGCGCGCCGGCGCCGGCAAGCGGCGTCGGCAAGAACAGCGAGACCGCATGACCCCTGACGAGATCCTCGCCCAGCACGGGCCGCGCGAATCGATGGAATACGACGTCGTGATCGTCGGCGCCGGCCCTGCCGGCCTCGCGACCGCGATTCGCCTGAAGCAGCTCGCGGCCGAGCGCTCGCACGAGGTCTCCGTCGTCGTCCTCGAGAAGGGCTCGGAGCCCGGCGCCCACATCCTCTCGGGCGCGATCATGGATCCGCGTGCGATCAGCGAGCTGATCCCCGACTGGAAGGAACAGGGCGCGCCGCTCCAGCAGCCGGTGACGGCCGACAAGTTCCTGTTCCTCACCGAGACCGGCGCGACGGCAACGCCGCAGGCGCTGCTGCCCGATTGCTTCCGCAACCACGGCAACTACGTCATCAGCCTCGGCAACGTCGTGCGCTGGCTGGCGCAACAAGCTGAAGCGCTCGGGGTCGAGATCTTCCCGGGCTTTCCGGCCGCGGAAGTTCTCTATGGTGAAGGCGGCGTCGTGCGCGGCGTCGCGACGGGCAATCTCGGCATCGGCAAGGAAGGCGAGCCGACCGGGAACTTCCAGCTCGGCATGGAGCTGCACGGCAAGTACACGATCTTTGCCGAAGGCTCGCGCGGCAGCCTCGGCCGCCAGTTGATCGCGCGCTACAAGCTCGACGAAGGGCGCGACCCGCAGAGCTACGGCATCGGCCTGAAGGAATTGTGGGAAGTGCGGCCCGAGCGCGCCGAACCGGGCCTCACGCTGCACACCGCGGGCTGGCCGCTCGACACCTCCACCTACGGCGGCTCGTTCCTCTACCACCTCGACAACCACCAGGTCGAACTCGGCTTCGTCGTCGGCCTCGACTACGCCAATCCGTACCTGAGCCCGTTCGAGGAGTTCCAGCGCTGGAAGACGCACCCCGAGATCCGGAAGACGCTCGAAGGCGGCAAGCGGCTTGGCTACGGCGCGCGCTCGATCACCGCCGGCGGCATCCTGAGCCTGCCGAAGACGGTGTTCCCGGGCGGCGCGTTCGTCGGTTGCGAGGCGGGCTATCTCAACTCGAGCCGGATCAAGGGCAGCCATGCAGCGATCAAGTCCGGCATGCTCGCGGCCGAGGCAGCGTTCGAGGCGCTCGCTGCGGGGCGCCAGCACGACGAGCTCTCGGCCTACCCCGCGGCGTTCGAGAAGAGCTGGCTGCACGCCGAGCTGCAGAAGTCGCGCAACTTCAAGCAGTGGTTCAAGAAAGGCTTCCTGATCGCCTCGCTGATGACGGGAATCGAGCAATGGCTGCTGCCGCGGCTCGGCATCCACTCGCCGCCGTGGACGATCCATCGCAAGCAGGCCGACCACCTTTACCTGCGCCCCGCTGCCGAGTGCAAGCCGATCGCGTACCCGAAGCCCGACAACACGATCACCTTCGATCGCCTCTCGAGCGTCTTCGTCAGCAACACCAATCATTCGGAAGACCAGCCGCCCCACCTGACGCTGAAGGACGCGAGCGTCCCGGTGCGGATCAACCTGGCCAAGTACGCAGGCCCGGAAAGCCGGTACTGCCCGGCCGGCGTCTACGAGTTCGTCGCCGACGGCAGCGGCGGCGAACGGCTGCAGATCAACGCCCAGAACTGCGTCCACTGCAAGACCTGCGACATCAAGGATCCGACCCAGAACATCGTCTGGGTGCCGCCCGAGGGCGGCGGCGGGCCCAACTACGTCGGCATGTGAAGGAAGAACGCGCGATGGCTGCTGGCGACACCGGATCGATCGACGTGCTGACCGCGGCACGCCTGTGGCCGCCGATGATGGAGGCACTGCGTGGCGCCTATCGGGTCCACGACCGCGCGCACCAGGGCGACCCGGCGGCGTTCGCCGAAATCGCACCGCGGATCCGCGCGATCGCGGCGAGCGGCGAGTCGAGGATTCCGCGCGAGCTGATCGCCCGGCTGCCCGCGCTCGAAATCGTCTCGGTGTTCGGCGTCGGTTACGACGGCGTCGACGTCGCCGCGGCGCGCGAGCGCGGCATCGCCGTCACGCACACGCCCAACGTCCTCAACGACGAGGTCGCCGATCTGGCGATGGCGCTCGTCCTCGCCGTCTCGCGCCGCCTGGTCGAGGCCGATCGCTACGTGCGCAGCGGCGCCTGGGCAAAGGGGCCGATGCCGCTCGCGCGCAAGGTCAGCGGCGCGCGGATGGGAATCGTCGGTCTCGGCCGGATCGGGATGGCGATCGCCCGCCGCGCGGAAGCGTTCGGGATGACGATCGCCTACACCTCGCGCAACGCCCGGGCCGACGTGCCCTACCCGCACTTGCCGAGCGCTGAAGCGCTCGCGCGCGAGGTCGAGTTCCTCGTCGTCATCACGCCGGGCGGAGCCGGCACTCGCAAGCTCATCGACGCCAAGGTGCTTGCTGCGCTCGGCAAGAAGGGCTATCTCGTCAATGTCGCCCGCGGCTCGGTCGTCGACGAGCAGGCGCTCGTGCAGGCACTTCGCGACGGCACGATCGCCGGTGCCGGGCTCGACGTGTTCGAGAACGAGCCGAACGTTCCGGCCGAGCTGCTCGCGCTCGACAACGTCGTCCTGACGCCGCACGTCGGCAGCGCGACGTGGCAGACGCGGCAGGCAATGGCCGACCTCGCGTTCGGCAACCTCCAGGCGCATTTCGCCGGCCGGCCGCTGCTCTCGCCGGTGCCATGACGGCCGCTACAGGCAACGCCGCGGCCACCGCCGTCGGCCCCTCGTTCGATCTCGCCGGCAAGACCGCGCTCGTCACCGGCGCCGGCTCCGGCCTCGGCTTCGCGATCGCGCGCGGTCTCGCCGCCGCCGGCGCACGGGTCGTCCTCAACGGCCGGACGTACGCCAAGCTCGAGGCCGCCGCGACGGCACTCCGGAGCGACGGTCTCGGCGCCGAGATCGCAGCGTTCGACGTCGCCGACCCCGACGCCGTTCGAGCCGGCGTCGCCGCGGTGCAGGAGCGGGTCGCGCCGATCGACATCCTCGTCAACAACGCCGGCATCCAGCACCGCGCGCCGATCGTCGACTTCGCCGACGCCGACTGGCGCCGCCTGATGGCGACCAACCTCGACGCGCCGTTCTACATGGCGCGCGCGGTGATCCCGGCGATGCAGGCGCGGCGTGCCGGCAAGATCATCAACATCGGCTCGCTGATGTCGAGCCTGGCGCGGCCGACGACGGTGCCATACCAGGTGAGCAAGGGCGGGATCGCGATGCTGACGCGCGGCCTCGCGGTCGAGCTGGCGCCGCACGACATCCAGGTCAACGCGATCGCACCCGGGTTCTTTCGCACCGAGATGAATGCGGCGTTGACGGCGAACGTGGAGTTCACCGCGTGGGTCGAGCGGCGGACGCCGGCAGGACGCTGGGCCGAGCCGTACGAGATCGCCGGCGCTGCCGTCTTCCTGGCGTCGCCGGCGGCTCGCTACGTCACCGGGCAGATCCTCTACGTCGACGGCGGCTTCACGGCGGGCATGTGAGCCGGACCGGCCAGCGATCGCTCAGTCCTGGCCTTCGGTAAGGGCGTCGAGCTGGAAGCGGCCGTCCTTGTGGACGAGCCAGATCTCGGTGAAGCGCACCCCGTTGCTACCGAAGCGACTCGGCGCCGGCAACGGCCCGGCGCGCTTGATCATCTCGATCACGGCGGCGCTGACGTCGGGCGCGTGCGAGGGTCCGCGGACCAGTTTGACATCGCGCGGGTAGCCGCTGCCGTCGACGGTCGTCTCGACGACGACGACGCCGTGGATCAGCGGCGGCAGGCGGCCCTTGTAGATCCGAGGCGCATAGGCGGCGTAGATGTGGCGCGCGGCGTCGATGCGGTACGCCTTGGAGTCGGTCGCGACGGAGACCTTCTGCGCGCCCATCCGCAGCGGCTCGGTCAGGTAGGCGACCTCGGTCGCGCCGGCGCCGCAGCCGGCGACGAGCAGCCAGCAGGCGATGACGATGGCAGGACGCTTCATGACGATCTCCGCGCGGCCTCCTGGCCGCTGAGCGACGCGGCTTTGCAACCGTCATGGCGCAATCAGCCGTCGTAGTCAGCGTAGGAGATCGCTCGCTCGCCGTGTCGACCGCTGCCGACCGGTCGGCCGTCGACTGCGGGCGACCGTGCCCTCTGTCACGGTGTCAGCGGTAACGGGAGATGTCTCAGGCGAGCGTGGCGCCGCTGGTCGGATCGAACAGGTGCACCGCGGCGGGATCGACCGCGAGCGGAATCGTCGCGCCCGGCTCGGCCTGCGGCCGACCGTGGACGACGACGACGATCTCGCTCGTGCCGACGCGCACCAGGAGCTCGGTCTCGGCGCCGGTCGGTTCGACGACGATCACCTCGGCCGGCACCGCGCGCTCGCCGGCGACGACGCCGAGATCGCTCGGCCGCACGCCGTAGGCGACGCGCTGGCCGTCGCTGCCCGGGCCCGATGCGGCGAGCGGCCAGCGCACGCCGCCCTCGGCCTCGATCCACGCCCGGCCGTTGCCGCGCCGCAGCGTTCCCGCGACGACGTTCATCGCCGGCGAGCCGATGAACTGGGCGACGAAGAGATTGGCCGGATGGTCGTAGAGCTCGAGCGGCGTGCCGATCTGCTCGATCCGGCCGTCCTGCATGACGACGATCCGGTCGGCCATCGTCATCGCCTCGACCTGGTCGTGCGTGACGTAGACCGTCGTCGTCTTCAGCCGCTGGTGCAACGCCTTGATCTCGGCCCGCATCGCGACGCGCAGCTTGGCGTCGAGGTTGGACAGCGGCTCGTCGAACAGGAATACCTTGGGGTCGCGGACGATCGCCCGCCCCATCGCGACACGCTGGCGCTGACCGCCCGAAAGCTCGCGCGGGAAGCGCGCGAGATACGGCTCGAGGTTGAGGATCCTCGCCGCGTGGGTGACACGCTCGCGCGTGAGCGATGCCTCGGCCTTGCGCAGCCTGAGGCTGAAGCCCATGTTCTGCGCCACCGTCATGTGCGGATACAGCGCATAGCTCTGGAACACCATCGCGATGTCACGGTCCTTCGACTCGACGTCGTTGACGACGTGGCCGTCGATCGCGATCGTGCCGCCGCTGATCTCCTCCAGCCCGGCGAGCATTCGCAGCAGCGTCGATTTGCCGCAGCCCGAAGGCCCGACCAGGACCGTGAACTCGCCGTCGGCGATGTCGAAGCCGATGCCGTGGATGACCTTGGTCGAGCCGAAGCGCTTCTCGACGTCGCGGAACGAGACGGCAGCCATCGCTTCTCAGCTCTTGACGGCGCCGGCCGTCAGCCCCGAGACCATGTAGCGCTTGAACGCGTAGTAGATCGCCGCCGGCGGCAGCGCGTAGATGAGGCCGGTCGTCATCAGCAGCTCCCAGGGCGAATCGTCGGCGGCGAGAAAGCTCCCGAGTGCGACGCCGAGCGTCGTGCTGCGGTCGTCCGAGAGGAGCAGGAAGGCGTAGAGATACTCGTTCCAGGCCAGCAGCAGCGCGTAGGTGCCGACGGCGACGAGCGATGGCGTCATCAGCGGCAGGTAGACCATGCCGAACAGCTGCATCGGCGTCGCGCCGTCGATCCGCGCCGCCTCGTCGAGCTCGAGCGGCAGCTTGTCGGACGCCTGCTTCAGGACCCAGATCGAATACGGCGTCGCAATCGTCACCATCGCCAGGATCAGCGCCCATTGGCTGTTGAGGATGCCGTAGGCGCTCATCGTCTTGTACATCGGCACCGCCAGGAACGCGGCTGGAATGAAGTAGGTGAAGAGCGCCAGGTTCATGACCGTGCGGCCGCCGCGCACGCGCAGCCGGCTGATCGCGAACGCCGCCGACGTCGCGATGAAGAGCGTGATCGCGCCGACCGCCACCGCGATCAGGAGCGAATTCCACATCTGCAGCCAGAAGTGGCCGAGGTAATGGTGCTGCTCTTTGAAGACGATGGCGAAGTTGTCGAGCGTCGGATGGTCCGGCCAGAGCTTGCCCGTGACCGCCTGCTCCCTCGGCGAGATCGCGAACAGCACGAGGTGATAGATCGGCAGCAGCGTCCAGACCAGGACGGGAATGCCGATCAGCAGCAGCTTCGCCTCGGTCGAAGCCCTTCTCAGCAGCGACTTCTTCATCGCGACAGCCGCTTCATCATGAAATAGACCAGCGGCAGCACGAGCGGCATCGCGCAGACGACGGTCGCGAGCGACATGTCGACCTGGTCGAGGCGCAGGTAACGCAGCCCGAGCGTCGCGAGGACGTGGGTCTGGTCGGCGGGCTGGCCGCCGGTCAGCAGGTAGACGCTGTTGAAGTCGCCGAGGGTCCAGATCATCGACAGGATCGTCGACGTGAGGTAGAGCGTGCGCAGCGACGGCCAGGTGATGAAGCGGAACTTCTGCCAGGTCGAAGCACCATCGACCGATGCCGCCTCGTACATCTCGCCCGGGATCGCGAGCCTGCCGGCGATCAGGATCAAGGTCCAGAACGGCAGCGACTTCCAGATGTGGACGACGATCGAGAGGGCGAGCGCGAGCAGCGGGTTGTTGAGCCAGTTCGGGCCGTCGGCGCCGGTGAGGCGAAAGATCGTCGTGTTGATGATCCCCCACTCGGGGTTGAGCATGAAGCGCAGCGACAGGATGGTCGGGATCGACGGCACTGCCCACGGCAGGATGAAGAGCAGCGACAGCCACTTGATCCAGACGTTGGCGCGAACGAAGAAGCCCGACAGGAAGAGCGCGATAAGCATCTTCAGGTTGATGCCGACGACGAGGAAGACGAGCGTGTTCGCGACCGTGCGGGCGAAGACGGGATCGGCGAACAGCTTGACGTAGCTCGCCGGATGCCGCGCCAGCCACAGGCCGTAGCCGATCGGGTACAGCACGAACACGGCGAAGACGAGCGCGTAGGGCGCGAGCAGGACGAGTCCCCACGCCTGCCACGGCGAGAGGCCCGCGCGCTTCGGCCCCGCCGGCGCCGACTGGCGCTCGGGCGGAACGGCGCCTTCGAGCGCGAGCGTCGACAAGCGCTATCCCGCGATCGCCTTGATGCGGGCGATCATCTCGGTCACCGCCTGGTCGACCGAGACCTTGTCGTTGACGACCCGGTTCATCGCCTTCGCCCAGACGTTCTCGTTGTTGACGATCGTGAACTTGTAGTTCTTGGTGAACTCGAAGGTCACGGTGCCGGCGCCGAACTGGTTGAACACCGAGCGCCGATGCGGATCGGCCTGCCAGAACGGTCGCTGCGTTGCGCTCGTCATCACCGGGAACCAGCGGCCGAGCGAACCCTCGACGTACGGCGTCAGGTTCTCGTCCTGGAGCAGAAACGAGACGAACTCCTTGGCGCGCGCCTTGCTCTTGGCCTGCGCGAAGACGACTCCCGTCTTCACGGCGGCGCGATAGACCATCTTCGATCCATCGGGCTTGTTCGGGAACCCGGCCGTGCGGACCAATTCGTAATAGTTCTTCTTGGCCGTCGCACGCTGCTCGGCGGTCAGTGCCTCGTTGTTGGCGTCGTCGAGCCACTTGGCGGCGATCGAGATCGTCGCGTTGTGCGTCATCACGGTGGTCTTGTTGAAGAAGGCGACGTTGTTGTCCGGGTCCTTCCAGCTCGTCGACGACGGCGGCGTGCAGCCCTTGACGGCGATGTCGGTGTAGTCCTTGAGCGCGCCGACCAGACCCGCCTTGACCTTCGGATCATCGACCAGGAGCTTGCCGTTGTCGTCGACCAGCTTGACGTTGTAGGCGTCCATGAAGGTCAGGAACGAGTAGAACGAGTCGCTCGAGTCGACTCCCATCGGATTGCCGATGCCGAAGACGCGGGTGCCGGTCTTCTGGCGATACGCCGGCTGCACCTTGTCGCACCAGAACGACCAGTAGTCGGCCCACTTGGTCGGGATGTCGGCTTCCTTGAAGCCGGCCTGCTCGAGCATGTCGAGCCAAATCTCGATGTGCATCGTCTGCTGCTTGAGCGGAAACGCGTAGTAGGCGCGCTTCTTGGTCTTGTCGTCATAGAGATAGGTCGTCTCGAGGGTGTTCTTGAGGAAGCGCCCCTTCATCGGCGTGAGCACGTCGGTCAGATCCTCGAGCTTGCCGTCGAACGCCCACTTGCCGGTGACCTGGAAGTCGTAGACGTCGGCAAAGGCAACGTCGGGCGGCGAGCCGGCATCGAGCGCGGCGACGGTCTTCGGGATCATGTCCTGGACCGGGTATTGGGAGAGCTCGACCTTGACGCCGCTCTTGGCCTCGTATTTCTTGATCGCCTCGAACAGGGCGTCGTCCTCGGACTTGTAGAAGCCCTTGACCCACCACACGGTGAGCTTTTCCTGGGCCAGTGCGTGGCCGCCGAAGGCGAGCGCGCAACCGGCAATGACGCCGGCGATCATCTTCCTCATCTTCATCTCCTTGGTTCATCCCCGCGGCTCGCGGCCGGGCGTGGAAAACATACCCCATGGCGCGGTCCTTCTCAATCCGGGATTGGCGAAGTTGTCCGAACAACCTCGCCGTGATCGAGCGGACGCTGCGGCCGCGCTAAGTCGGCCAGTCGGGCTTGCGCTTGTCGATGAACGCCTGGACGCCTTCCAGGGTGGCCGGATCCATCATGTTGCACGCCATCGTCCTGCCGGCGTCCTCGTAGGCGGCCTCGGTGCCGGTCTCGAGCTGGCGGTAGAAGAGCTGCTTGCCGAGCGCGATCGCGATCCGCGGCTTGCCGACGATCGCCGCGGCGATCGATTCGATCTCGGCGTCGAGCGCGTCGGCAGCGACGACGCGGTTGACGAGACCCTTGGCGCGCGCCTCCTCGGCCGAGATGAAATCGCCGGTGACGAGCATCTCGAACGCTGCCTTGCGGCCGAGGTTGCGCGACAGCGCGACGCTCGGCGACGAGCAGAAGAGGCCGAGGTTGACGCCGCTCACGGCAAAGCGCGCGCTATCGACGGCAACCGCGAGATCGCACGCCGCGACGAGCTGGCAGCCGGCCGCGGTGGCGATGCCCTGGACGCGCGCGATCACCGGCACCGGCAGGCGCTGGATCGTCAGCATCATGCGCGCGCATTGCGCGAACAGCCGCTCGTAGTAGGCCTGCGACGGCTCGGCGCGCATCTCCTTCAGGTCGTGCCCGGCGCAGAACGCCTTGCCTGCGGCCGCGACGACGACGACCCGCACAGAGTCGTCGCCCGCGATCGCGTCGAGCTCCGCCTGCAGCGCGGCGAGCATGCCTTCGCTCAGCGCGTTGAACGACTGCGGCTGCTCGAGCGTCAGCGTGACGACGCCGCGGCCGTCGACTTCGCGGCGGACGTAGGGAGAAAGCCCGGTCGCGGCGCGGTCGTTCATTCGCTGCTCCTATTCGATCGCCGACGCCGAGCGGGCACGCTCGCGCAGCTGGAATTTCTGGATCTTGCCGGTCGAAGTCTTCGGGATCGCCTCGAAGCGGATCTCGCGCGGCACCTTGTAGCCGGCGAGGAGCTCGCGGCAATGCGCGAGCAGCTCGCCGGCACTGGCACCGCCCTCGCGCTTCAGCTCGACGAAGGCGAGCGGCGTCTCGCCCCACTTCGGATCGGGCCGGGCGACGACGGCGCAGGCAAGCACCGCGGGATGCCGATAGAGCGCGTCCTCGACCTCGATCGAGCTGATGTTCTCGCCGCCCGAGATGATGACGTCCTTGCTCCGATCCTTGATCTTGACGTAGCGATCGGCCTCGAGCACGGCGAGGTCGCCGGTATGAAACCAGCCGCCGGCGAATGCCTGTGCGGTCGCCGTTTCGTTCTTCAGGTAGCCCTTCATCACGATGTTGCCGCGAAACATGATCTCGCCCATCGTCCGGCCGTCGGCAGGCACCTCGGCCATCGTCGCCGGCTCGAGCACCGTCATCGCTTCCTCGAGCGCATAGCGAACGCCCTGGCGACCGTTCAATCGCGTCTGCTCGGCGAGCGACTCGTCCTCCCAGGCCAGACGCTTGACCGCAACCGCCGCCGGACCGTAGACCTCGGTGAGGCCGTAGACGTGCGTGATGTCGAAACCGATCCGCGCCATCCCCTCGATCATGGCAGCCGGCGGCGCAGCGCCCGCGACCATCGCACGCACGGGATGCGAGATGCCGGCCCGCATCGGATCGGGCGCCGCGATCAGCAGGTTGTGGACGATCGGCGCCGCGCAGTAATGGTCGGCGCGCTCGTCGCGGATCGCGTCGAAGATCGCCTGGGCCTCGACCTTGCGCAGGCAGACGTGACTGCCGCCGAGCAGCGCCACCGTCCACGGAAAGCACCAGCCGTTGCAATGGAACATCGGCAACGTCCAGAGATAGCGCGGAAAGTGCGGCATCGTCCAGGACGCCGCGTTGCAGACGGCGTTCAAGTACGCGCCGCGATGGTGGGTGACGACGCCCTTCGGATCGCCGGTCGTCCCCGACGTGTACGAGACCGCGATCGCGTCCCACTCGTCGGCCGGACCCTCGAGACGCGGAAGCGGAGCGTGGGCGGCGAGCAGCGCCTCGTATTCGTGCTTGCCGAGGCGCTCGCCCGGCCCCGCGTATCCGCTGTCGCAGACGTCGATCACGATCGGTGTCCGGCCGTGCCGCTCGCGCAGGATCGCGAGCGCGGCAGCCACCGTCGGCGCGAGCTCGCGGTCGCTGATCAGGACGGCGCTTTCGCAATGGTCGAGCTGCCAGGCGATCAGCGCGGCGTCGAGCCGGGTGTTGATCGTGTTGAGAACCGCGTTCAGCGCCGGCACCGCGTAGTGCGCCTCGATCATCTCGGGTGTGTTGTGGAGGATCGCGCTCACCGTCGAGCCGCGGCCGACGCCGAGCGCGCGCAGCGCGCTCGCCAGCCGCGCCGCGCGGTCGCGCGTCTCGCGCCAGCAGTAGCGGCGGCGCCCGTGGACGACCGATTCGAGGTCGCCGAACACCTCGGCGCTGCGCTCGACGAAGCTGGTCGGCGAGAGGGCGACGTAGTTCGCCGCCGTCTTGCCCAGACCCTGCTCGTAGATGCCCATGGTCGCCTGCCCCGTCGTTGCGCGATCATGTTACGCGCCGCGGCGGCGCGGGCAGCGCACGCCCCGTCCGTCGGTCCGCGACTCGCCCCGAACGCGATGGAGGAGGAGATGACCGACGCCGTGATCGAAGCGCTCCGTTCCGAGTTCTCGGACCTCTCGGATCCGGCCCGGGTGACCGCCATCGTCGTTCGCCTGCTGCTCGCCGCGCTCCTCGGCGGCGCACTCGGCTATCAGCGTGAGCGCAGCGGCAAGTCGGCCGGCATGCGCACGCACATGCTGGTCGCGATCGGCTCCGCGCTCTTCGTCGTCGTGCCGCTGCAAGGCGGGATGCCGATCGGCGAGCTCGGCCGCGTCATCCAGGGCATCGTCACCGGCATCGGCTTTCTCGGCGCCGGCGCGATCATCAAGCATCGTTCGGACGAGCACGTGCTCGGCTTGACGACCGCGGCAGGGGTCTGGATGACCGCCGCGATCGGCGTCACTTGCGGCCTCGGCCGCGAGTCGACTGCCCTTCTCGGCACGGCGCTGGCGCTCGCCGTGCTGGCGCTGATCCCGCACCTGGCGGCCAGGGCTCCGTTCGAAGCGCAGGACTCCGGGCGGGACGCCGACCGTTGACGCGGCCCTGTCACGCGCCGGACCGCGACGCTCAGGTCACGACCCGGTCGCGGTCAGCGCCTGGTCGATGTCCCAGAGCAGGTCGTCGATGTGCTCGAGGCCGACCGAAAGACGCACCATGTCCTGGCCGACACCGGCCGCCCGCTGCTGCGCTTCGTCGAGCTGCCGGTGCGTCGTCGACGCCGGATGGATGACGAGGGTACGGGTGTCGCCGATGTTGGCGAGATGACTCATCAGCTGCGCCGCTTCGATGAAGCGGATGCCGGCGTCGAAGCCGCCGCGGACGCCGAACGCAAGCAGCCCAGAAGCGCCCGGCGCCCCGGCCACTGCCCGCATCTGGCGCGCCACCAACCCGTGCTGCGGATGCTCGGCAAGGCCCGGGTAGTTGACCCAGCCGACGCTTGGATGCGATTGCAGGAAGCGTGCGACGGCGAGCGCGTTCGTGCAATGGCGTTCCATCCGGAGCGGCAGCGTCTCGATGCCCTGGAGAATCTGCCAGGCGCTGGTCGGAGCGAGCGCGGCGCCCCAGACGCGCAACGTCTCCATCCGCGCGCGCATCGTGAAGCCGAAGTCGCCGAAGGTCTCGTGGAAGCGGACGCCGTGGTAGCCCCTCGACGGCTCGGTCATGCCGGGAAACTTGCCGTTGTCCCACGGGAAACGGCCGCTCTCGACCATGACGCCCGCGAGCGTCGTGCCATGGCCGCCGAGGTATTTGGTCGCCGAGTGGACGACGATGTCGGCGCCGAAAGCGATCGGGTTGCACAGAAACGGCGAAGGCACCGTGTTGTCGACGACGAGCGGGACGCCGTGCGCGTGCGCGACCTCGGCGACGGCGGCGATGTCGAGCACCGCGAGGCTCGGGTTGCCGAGGCTTTCGGCGAAGACGGCGCGCGTCGTCGGCCGCATCGCAGCGGCGAACGCATCGGCCGACGAACCGTCGACGAAGGTCGTCTCGATGCCGAGCTTGGCGAGATTGACGGCGAGCATGCTGACGCTGCCGCCATAGAGCGCGCCGGCGGCGACGACGTGGTCGCCCTGCGCGAGCAAGGTGAGGAGAGCGATCGCCTCGGCCGCCATGCCGCTTGCGGACGCCAGCGCGGCGCGACCCCCCTCGAGCGCGGCGACGCGCTCCTCGAGGACGGCGACGGTCGGATTCGAGAGCCGCGAATAGACGTTGCCGAAGGTCTGCAGGTTGAACAGGCTCGCGGCATGGTCGACGCTGTCGAAGACGAAGCTCGTCGTCTGGTAGATCGGCAGCGCGCGCGCGCCGGTCGCCGCATCGGGAATCTGGCCGGCGTGGATCGCGAGCGTCTCGGGGCGGAAGCGGTGATCGGCCATCGCCGCCTCAGACCGGCCGCCGCGCCGAGATCACGCCGGTGTTGACGCCCGCCCAGTTGAGGCCGCCGAACAGTCGTGCGTGCTCGATCTTGACGCAGCGGTCCATCACGACCTCGAGGCCGGCCGCCGCCGCGAGCGCCGCTGCCTGCTCGTTCCTGACGCCGATCTGCTGCCACAGGCACTTGGCGCCGATCGCGATCGCCTGCTCGGCGATCGGCAACACATCCTCGGTCTTGCGGAAGATGTCGACGATGTCGACCGGGAGGCCGATCGTCGCCAGTACAGCGTGGCAGCGCTCGCCGAGGATCTCGTCGTAGCGCGGGTTCACCGGCACGATCCGGTAGCCGTGCTCCTGCATGTACTTGGCGGCGAAGTAGCTCGGCCGGAACCAGTCTGCCGAGAGACCGACGACGGCGATCGTCCGGCTCGTGCGCAGGATGCGGCGAAGGGTCGCGATGTCGTCGGCCATGCAGCGCGTGGGCGGCGCACAGGTGCCGCTCTCCGCGCGACCTTACCCGAAAGCGTGCCGGGCGATCGCCTAGAGCGACGCGACCTCGAGCGGGCCGGTGGCGTGCGCGAGCTCGGCGGCGCCGGAGGGCAGCATCGCGAGCCACGCCGGTCGATGCACGCGTACACCTTTGGTCCAGCCCGGGTGCGCGCGTTGCGCGAGCACCTCGGCATGCAGGGACGCGAGCGCGGCACGGCTCGAGAGCAGTCGCAGACGCTCGGCGGCCGACAGCGCCGACGGTCCGTCGCGCAACGCGCGCTCGAGCAGGCGTGTCGCCGCGACGGCCTTGTCCCCCGAGACGATCGGACACGCCGGCAGCGCGGCGACCACGCGCGCGTGCGTCGCCGGGTCGGCGACGGCCGCCTGCAGCGTCGTCGTCCCGGCCGCAACGACCTCGGCCGCGGCACGCCGTGCTTCCTGCAGCACGCGCGGCTCGCGACACTCCTCAGGCGTGAGCATCAGGCCGCGCTCGCGCAGCGCCCGCCCGATCCGGACGCGGCTCGTCAGCGTCGAGAGCGGAATCGCCGCCAGCAGGCCACCCAGGATCGGTGACAGCCACCATGGGAAAGTGGCACTCGTGACGACGATGGCGACTGCCCACGCGATCGCCAGCACGGTGTGCGCGCCGTGGCGAAGAGTGGCCTCGCGCCACGATGTCGCCGCGTTGTCGCGCGGCGGCGACTTCCAATCGAGCCGCCACCCGGTGAGCGCGGCGAGGACGAACTGGGTGTGAAAGAGCATCCGGACCGGCGCCAGCAGGAGCGAGTGGAGAAACTCGACGAAGGCACTCGCCAGCAGGCGGGCGCCGCCGCCGAAGCGCGCGGTTTCGCGGCGGCCGACGATCGCGACCAGCGCGATCGCCTTCGGCGCGAGGAGAAGGATGCCGGTGACGCCGAACAACGTCAGCATGAGGCCGACGTTCGCGGTCGGCCAGACCGGGAACAGCTGGTACGACTCGAAGAAGTAGGCCGGATCGCTTCCCGCATGCTGGGCGAAGAGCAACGTCGACAGCAGCAGGAAGCCGAGCCAGAGCGGCGACGACGCGTACGCGAGGACGCCGGTGAGGAACGCCGTCCGGTGCACGGTGTGCAGCTGCGGCTCGAACATCAGGCGCGAGTTCTGCAGGTTGCCATGGCACCAGCGGCGGTCGCGCTGCAGCTCGGCGAGCAGGTTGGGCGGCACCTGCTCGTAGCTGCCGTCGAGCTCGTCGGCGACCCAGACCTTCCAGCCGGCGCGACGCATCAGCGCCGCCTCGACGAAGTCGTGCGACATCACCTCGCCGCCGAGCGCACCGGTGCCGGGAAGAGGCGGCAGCGCGCAGTGGGCAAGAAAGGGCTGCATGCGCAGGATCGCGTTGTGGCCCCAGTAGTGCGACTCACCCAGCTGCCAGAAGCGCATGCCGGCCGTGAAGAGCGGCCCGTAGGCGCGCGCGGCGAACTGCTGGATACGACCGTGCAGCGTGTCGTGCCCGATCGCACGTGGAGGCGTCTGGATGATCCCCGTGTCGGGGTTCGCTTCCATCATCCGGACCAGGGTCGTGATGGTTTCGCCGGCCATGACGCTGTCGGCATCGAGGACGATGAAGTGGCGATAGGCCCCGCCCCAGCGACGGCAGAAGTCGGCGACGTTGCCGGCCTTGCGTTTGGTGCGCCGCTGGCGCCAGCGGTAGTGGACGCGAAGCGCCGACTCGTCGCCCTCTGCCTCGGCGGCGATGCGGGCGGCGAGCTGGCTCCAGGCGGCGTGCTCGGCGGCGCGGATGTCGGGATCGGACGTATCGCTCAGCACGAAGACATCGAAATGCTCCGACTCGCCGGTCGAGACGAGCGAATCGATCGTCGCCGAGAGGCCGCCGAAGACCGTCGGCACGTGCTCGTTGCAGATCGGCATGACGATCGCCGTGCGCACCGCGGGGTCGAGCGGGCGCACCGGTCGCTGCGCCAGCCGGTGCATCAACGGGCTCAGGCGGCGACCGAACAGCAACACGCCTGCGCCCATGACGGCGGTCCAGAAGCCGGCCGAGATCCAGCCGAACAAGAGGCCGAAGAGGACGAGCAGGCCGCGCTCGGCGAGGGTCGCGCCCCGTTGCGGCAGGACCTCGGCCATCGCCTGCGTGCCGAGGGCGGCGCAGAAGACGACGAGGACGAGCAGGAGCAGCCGCCTTGCCATCAGCGGGCGGACGTCGTCGGGGCGACGCTCGGGCTTGCGCGGTCCGCGCCCGAACAGGCGGCGCAGCGGCCGCCCGAGGGGCGATCCGGCCCATGGCTCGGCGGACATGGAGCGGCGGGCGAACCGCGGCTGCGCTGTCGCCGTCATCACGGCTTGTCGGCTTCGGGGGGGACGATGTAGCTCCATGTCTCGGTCAGGATCGATTGC
Source organism: Caldimonas sp. (assembly GCA_036496385.1). Lineage (GTDB taxonomy): Bacteria > Pseudomonadota > Gammaproteobacteria > Burkholderiales > Burkholderiaceae_C > Schlegelella_A. Next base: position 35,351 of record DASXLD010000089.1, read on the forward strand.
TGTTGCTTCAGATAGGCACGCAACTCGACCGGCTTGGCGGCTTCGTTGCGCTTGATGCGAACGGTCATCCGCCAGGCGCCGGTGACCGGGTTCTTGAAAAGGTTGCGCTCGCGGACCTCGGCGTTGGCGTCGACCCAGACGACGGGCTCGAGGTCGGCCGCGGGGGCCAGCGCACGCAGCGTCGGGCCGTCGAAATCGACGACGTACTGGATGTCGCCATCAGGTTTCCTGGCGAAGCCACGGCCGCGGCGCGACTGGACGACCCAGCCCTTGCCGGCCGGCATTGTGCCCGCACCCTGCCAGCGGATGCGGTAGGCGACGTCAAAGGCCTTGCCCGGCGTGGGTGCAGGCTGCGGCACCCAGAAGGCGACGATGTTGTCGTTCGTCTCGTCGGGGGTCGGAATCTGCACCAGCTCGACCCGGCCGGCGCCCCATTGACCGATCGGCTCGATCCAGACGCTCGGCCGCCGCTCGTACTGCGCCTCGGGGTCTTCGTAGCTCGACGGCGATCGATCGCGCTGCATGAGGCCGAAACCGCGCGGATCGGTGGTCGCGAACGACGTGACGAGCAGCCGCCGAGGATTGACCAGCGGCCGCCAGAGCCATTCGCCGTCGCCGAGATGGACCGAGAGGCCGTCGGAATCGTGCACTTCGGGCCGATAGTCGTCGCGGCCGGGCTGGTTCTCGCCGAAGGCATACATGCTCGTCAGCGGTGCAATGCCGAGCTTCTCGATCTTGTCGCGCAGATAGAGCCGTGCCGTCACCTGCATCACCGTTTCCAGCCCCGGCGTCAGGACGAAGCGGTAAGCGCCGGCGACGCGGCGCGAGTCGAGCAACGCATAGAGGACGAGCGACGTTGCGCGAGGGCGCGGCCGCTCGATCCAGAACTCGACGAAGCGTGGGAACTCCTCGCCTTGGGAAGTCGCGGTGTCGACGGCGAGGCCGCGCGCGGAAAGGCCGTACGACTCGTCCTTGCCGACGGCGCGGAAATAGCTCGCGCCCTGGAAGACGAGGACCTCGTCCTTGTAGTCGGGCCTGTTGATGGCGTAGTGGATCCGCAAGCCGTTGAAGCCAAGGCCGCGCAACGCCTTCGGGTCGAGCTTGTTCTTGCCGTAGTCGAACAGCGCCGGATCGAAGGCGACGACGCGCTCGCCGGCCGGCTCGATGACGTTGACGGTGACCGGCTCGGTCACGGCCCTTCCCTGGTGGAAGAACATCAGCTCGAACGGCAGCTTTTCGGCGCGCCAGAGCGCCTTCTCGGGCCGGTAGCGGATGTCGCGATAGGCGTCGTAGTCGAGCTCTCGCAGCTCGGCCGGCAGGTTGACGGCGGGCGGCTTGTAGGGACGCGCCGCAAGGCTGCTGGCGCGGGCCGCGACGTCGTCGAACGAGAAGCCCCAGGCGGCCGGCAACGCCAATAGCAGGACCAGGCCCGCCAGGTGGCGAAACGAGCGAGCGGCGTGGGCATTCATCTCTTCTCGTGCATCGGCAGAGGGCGATCTGGTCGAAAGGGTCGACCGGCAAGCCCGACCGGTCAACTCGCCTACCTGCGGACTGTCCTGCAATTTCAGCCCGGCCCGCGAGCGCTGCCACAAAGAAAATCGCCCGCGGATCGCGGGCGAGGCAAGCGAGAGGCCCGGGCCACCGGCCAACGCGGATGGCACTCGGGAAGCTCAGGCGCGCTTGCGATCGAAGAACTGCTCGTCCTCGGTTGAGCCCTTGAGCGCCGCCGTCGACGCGTCGCGCTCGATCGTCGTCGTCACCGCGTCGAAATAGCCCGTGCCGACCTCGCGCTGGTGCTTGACTGCGGTAAAGCCCTTCTCTGCCGCGGCGAACTCCGCCTCCTGGAGCTCGACGAACGCGCTCATGTTGTTCCTCGCATAGCCGTGCGCGAGGTGGAACATCGAGTAGTTGAGGCTGTGGAAGCCCGCGAGCGTGATGAACTGGAACTTGTAGCCCATCGCGCCGAGCTCGCGCTGGAACTTCGCGATCGTCGCGTCGTCGAGGTTCTTTTTCCAGTTGAAGCTCGGCGAGCAGTTGTACGCGAGCAGCTTGCCCGGGAACTTCTTGTGAATCGCCTCGGCGAACCCCTTCGCATAGGCGAGGTCGGGCTTGCCGGTCTCGCACCACACCATGTCGGCGTACTCCGAATACGCGAGTCCGCGCGACACCGCCTGATCGAGGCCGGGTCGCGTCCGGTAGAACCCTTCGACGGTTCGCTCGCCGGTCAGGAACGGCTTGTCGTTGTCGTCGACGTCGCTCGTCACGAGATCGGCGGCCTCGGCGTCAGTACGCGCGATGACGAGCGTCGGCGTGCCCAGCACGTCGGCTGCAAGACGCGCGGCAGTGAGCTTGGCGGTCGCCTCGCGGGTCGGCACGAGCACCTTGCCACCCATGTGGCCGCACTTCTTGACCGACGCCAGCTGATCCTCGAAGTGGACGCCGGCGGCGCCCGCCTCGATCATCGCCTTCATCAGCTCGAAAGCGTTGAGGACGCCGCCGAATCCGGCTTCGGCGTCGGCAACGATTGGCGCGAAGTAGTCGATGTCGTTCTTGCCTTCGGACCACTGGATCTGGTCGGCGCGCGTGAACGTGTTGTTGATCCTCTTGACGACCGATGGCACCGAGTTCACCGGATAGAGCGATTGGTCCGGGTACATCTCGCCAGCGATGTTGGCGTCCCCGGCGACCTGCCATCCCGAGAGATAGATCGCCTTCAGCCCGGCCTTGACCTGCTGCATGGCCTGGTTGCCGGTCAGCGCGCCGAGCGTGTTGACGAACGGCTCGGTGTTGACCAGGCTCCAGAGCTTCTCGGCGCCGCGTCTGGCCAAGGTGTGCTCGACACGCACGGAGCCCGACAGCCGAATGACATCGGCAGCGGAATACGTGCGGCGAATTCCCTTCCAGCGCGGGTTCTGCGACCAGTCCTGCTCGAGGGCACGGATCTGCGCTTCTCGGTGCGGTGCTTGCATGAAATCCTCCAGGGTGATGGGACGAAAGCGTTTGCGGTCAGCGTAGCCAGCCGCGCCGGCCTAGCTCGATCTATGC
>DASXLD010000090.1:0-5382 GCA_036496385.1 Caldimonas sp.
CGTCATGTTCGACAGGCCGATGAACGCGTGCATGATTCCCCACACGGTGCCGAACAGGCCGACGTACGGCGACACCGAGCCGACCGAGGCGAGGAACGACAGGTTCGACTCGATCACGTCGAGCTCGCGCTGGAAGCTCGCGCGCATCGCCCGCCGGGCCCCGTCGAGGAGCGCGCCGGTGTCCATGACGCGCTTCTCGCGCAGCTTGAAGAATTCGCGCATGCCCGAGGCGAAGATGCGCTCCATGGGCGCATCGCCGACCCGCTTGGTCGCGTCGACGTAGAGGTCGTTGAGGTTGCGGCCAGCCCAGAACTCGCGTTCGAACTCGTCGTTGGCGGCCTTGACGCGGCGCAGACCGAAGAGCTTGGCGAAGATGACGGTCCAGCTCGCGAGCGATGCGATCAGGAGCCCTGCCATCACCACCTGCACGACAGTGCTCGCGTGCAGAACGAGCGGGACGATCGAGAAATCCTGGTTCATCGATGAATGGACATGCGGATGTCGTTGGGGATTCTGCAGGGTCGGAAAGTTCCGAGCTCGATGCAGCCGATGCGGATCTTGCCCTCGGCGAGCAATTCGTCGGCCCGGGTTGCCCGCTGCACGAGCTGCAGGCTCGCCTGGCCGAGGTAGGCGACGTCGACGCTGACGTCGACGACGTCATCGAGGCGGGCCGGCTTCAGAAAGCGCAGCGACGTCTCGCTGACGACGAACGCGACGCCCGTCTCGCGCCTGAGCGCCTCCTGGCCGAAGCCGAAGCCGCGCAGCCACTCGGTGCGTGCACGCTCGAAGAACTTGAGGTAGTTGGCGTAGAAGACGATTCCGGCGGCGTCGGTGTCTTCCCAGTAGATGCGGATCGGGACGCGAAAGCCGCCCGGGTCGCGCGCCCTCACCGCACCGCCCCGCGCATCGGCGGTGCGCTCGCCGGATCAGGGCTGCAGCTTCTTGTAGACCGGACCCCAGACGGGATGCCCGGCCTCGGACTTGTCGAGCGCGAAGTTGCGGTCGGCCTGGCGCGCCAGCCTGAACTCGGCTTCGCAGTCGGCGAGGCGACCTGCCGCGCACTGCAGGAAGGCGAGCCGCTTGTGCGCCTCGGCGCGGTCGCGCGGCGACGCCAGCCCGGCGGCGAGGGCTTCGCGGAACAGGCGTTCGGCGGATTCGTATTGGGCATCGTCGTAGGCCTTCAGCCCGGCCAGCAAGGCATGCTCTGCCGGGCGCGCGCTGACATCGAGAACGCCGACCGGAGCCGGCGTCTGCGCAGCACACGCCACGAGCAAGGCGGCCGATGCTAGCGCGACCCGAAGTCGCATCCGCTCTGGTCTCAAGGCTAGGAGCCGAACTTGTAGCGCAACGAGACGGTCTGGCCGGCGGTCACCTGGATCTGCGCCGTGTACGCCGGGTAGTCGCCGTTGCGGACGACGATCTGATGCTTGCCCTCGGCGAGCGTGAGCTCGGTGATCGGCGGCGCGGCGCCCGAGGACGTGCCGTCGACCTCGACCAGGCCCCAGGGGCTGATCGCGATCTTGACGGTGCCGGTGGGCGGCGGTGAAAGCCTTGCCGCAGCGGCGACGCTGGCATCGCTCTCGCGGGCTGCGCGCTCGCGCGTCTCGCGGGCGCGCCGCTCCTTCGGCGTCTCGCGCGGCGCCGAGGTCGCCGCCAAGGTGGTGGTCGCGGCGGGCTTGGCCGTCACGAGGGCGGCCGTGGGGCTCGTCGTCGCCGCGCCGGCGGTCGCCGGGGCCGCCGCGGTCGGGGTCGTCGCGGCGGCTGTCGTCCCGGGTGTCGGCTCGTTGCTCGTCGCGGCAGACGGGTGCGTGCCGCCGACAACCGCGGTCGAGGGGACGGCGGCGACGGGAGCTGCAGGCGGGGCGATCGCAGCCGACGCCGTGGCGGCCGGCCCGGCGCTGGCGTTGCCGGCCGCGACGACCGGCGCCTGCTGAGCGGCGCCGTCGAGTGCCGCGGTCTGCGGACGTGGTTCGGCGACCGAGCTCGCTTCCGCGGGCGCAGCCGACGGCCGCGCGACGACTGCCCAGATTGCCAGTCCGGCAACGATCGCAGCGGCGGCGGCCGCGACCGCGACGACGGTGGCGACGCTCGCCCGGCGCTTGCGCGGCTCCGGCGCCGGGACGGTCTTCTCGCCGTCGGCGGTGACCGGGTTGTCGTCGAGCCACTGGCGCAGCTCGCGCGCGAACGAGCGTGCCGAGCGGAAGCGATGCTCGGGATCCTTCGCCATCGCGCGCTGGGCGATCGCGGCGAGCGCCTTCGGCACCGACGGATCGACCTTGCTCGCGAGCGGCGCCTCATGGTGGAGCACCGCGTCGCGAATCTCGGCCAGCGATTCGCCGCGGAACGGCTTGGTGTCGGTCAGCAGCTCGTAGAGGACGACGCCGAGCGAGAAGACGTCGGCGCGCCGGTCGGCGTTCTCGCGCCGGACCTGCTCCGGCGCCATGTAGTAGGGCGAGCCGGCACCGGTGTGCGGATCGCCGTCGTGCTGCTCGTGGGCGACGCGCGCGATGCCGAAATCGAGGACGCGGGGCTGCGTGCGCCCGACCATGAAGATGTTGGCCGGCTTGATGTCGCGGTGGATCACGCCCTTCGAGTGCGCGAACGCGAGCGCGTCGGCAACGCGGCGGATGATGAGCGCCGCCTGCGCCGGCGTTGCCCGCCAGCCCTCCTGGCGCAGCTGATGGAGGTCGCGCCCCTTCAGCAGCTCCATCGCGATGTAGGCGCGCTCGTCGCTGATGCCGGCATCGAAGACGGTGACGATATGCGGATGACTGAGGCCGCCGGCGGCACGCGCCTCGTTCAGGAACAGCGTGTTGAATGCTTCGCGCTCGTGCTCCGGCACCTTGACGTTCAACGTCTTGACCGCGATCAGGCGCGAGAGCAGCGGATCGTGCGCCGCGAAGACGGTGCCGAGCCCACCTTCGCCGAGCTGGTACTTCAGCGCGTAGCGGCCGATATGGCCGATGGTCGGAATCGTGCGATCGGTGGGCGAGGCGACCAGGCCGGAGAACGCGAGCGGCGCTCCCGCCGGCACCGGCGGCGGATCGGAATCGCTCCACAGCGCGAGCGGCAGGGTCGGCGGCGGACCGGGCTCGGTGTCGACCGCCGGCAGGCTTGGCGGCGGGCCGGGCTCGGTGTCGCCGGAACCGGCAGGCGGCAAGATCGTGCTCACTGCGCCAGCTTACGTGACGCGCACGCGCGAACTGCGTGAAAAACACGACCCTGCCTACGTTCGTAACACAAGCTCACCAAAGAGCGACCGTCCGCCGGGCGTTTGCCACGCGCGCGCGACCGGAAAGAAACCGCAGTTGTGCGACGTCAGTCGCGCTTCGCGCGTGCGGCCTCGACCTCGAGCCCGCGCACGTCGGCGGCGACCTTGTCGAGCACGCCGTTCACGTACTTGTGGCCGTCGGTGCCGCCGAAGCTCTTCGCGAGCTCGACCGCCTCGTTGATCGCGACCTTGTACGGAATCGCGATGCAATGCAGCAGCTCGAAGCTGCCGATCATCAGCGCCGCGTGCTCGACCGGCGAGAGCAGCTCGACGCGGCGGTCGATGTGGGCAGCGAGCCGCGCATCGATCGCGGGCGCCTCGCGGAGGACACCGTGCAGCAGGAGGTCGTAGTGCGCGCCGTCGCACTTGTCGAATCCCTCCTGCTCGCGCACGTGCGCATCGACGACCCCGCCGTCGGCGCCGTTGAGCAGCCATTCATAGATGCCTTGCAAGGCGAACTCGCGCGCGCGCCGGCGCGCCGACTTCGCGGTGATGCCGCGCTTGGCGGCCGCCGCAGGCCCGCTGCCGGCCGCCGAGGTGCGGCCTCGCTTGGCAGCGGCCCGGCGGCCGGCCGGATCGCCGTCGTCAGGCCCGCTCACGACAGCTCGTCGAGCAGATTCGCCATCTCCACCGCGACGCGCGCGGCGTCGCGGCCTTTGTCCTCGGCGCGCACCTCCGCCTGGGCCTGCGTGTCGCAAGTCAGGATGGCATTGGCGATCGCGATGCCGTGGTCGATCGCGACGCGGGTGACGGCGGCGCCGCTCTCGTTGGCGACCAGCTCGAAGTGATAGGTCTCGCCGCGCAGCACGCAGCCGACCGCGACCAGCGCGTCGTGCTCGTCGGCGTCGGCGAGTGCGTTCAGAGCGACGCCGATCTCGAGCGCGCCGGGGACGCGGACGTGCGTGACGTCGGACACGGCGACGCCGAGCGCGATCAGCTCGTCGATGCAGGCGCGCGCGATGCGGTCGGTGAACTCGGCGTTGAAGCGCGCCTGGACGACCCCGACGCGCAGCTCGCGGCCGTCGCGCCGTGCCGATTCGCCGCGATCAGCGTTGCGCATGAGCGGCCGGGCTCGCTGCGCCCACCGGCTCGTCGGTGACGAAGCCCGTCACCTCGAGGCCGTAGCCGAGCAGGCTCGGCATGCGGCGCGGGCTGCCGAGCAGCTTCATGCGGCCGACGCCGAGGTCACGCAGGATCTGCGCGCCGATTCCGTAGGTGCGCAGGTCCATCGGCAGCGACGGCTGGCGCGCGCCGCGGCTGCGCGCGAGCGCGCGCGGCAGCAGCGCGGCGGCGCCCTCGCCGCAGTTGAGGAGGACGGCGGCGCCGCGCTCGCTCTTGCGCAGCGCGGCGAGCGCGCGCGGCAGCGGCCAAGAGTGGTCGCCCGGGCCGGCATCGAGCAGGTCGAGCACCGAGAGCGGCTCGTGGACGCGGACGAGCACCTCGTCGGTCGGCGTCCAGCGGCCGTGTGTCAGCGCGAGATGGACGCCGCCGGTGCGGTCGCTGTAGGCACTGCAGGTGAATTCGCCCTGCGGCGTCAGCATCTTGCGCGTGCCGGCGCGCTCGATCAGCGACTCGTTGCGGCTGCGATGCTCGATCAGGCTCGCGATCGTGCCGATCCTGAGGCCATGGTGCTCGGCGAAGGCGACGAGGTCGGGCAGCCGCGCCATCGTGCCATCGTCGTTCATCACCTCACAGATCACCGCGGCAGGGGTCAGGCCCGCCATGGCGGCGAGATCGCAGCCGGCCTCGGTGTGGCCGGCGCGCATGAGGACGCCGCCATCCTGTGCTTGCAGCGGGAAGATGTGGCCGGGCTGGACGAGGTCGCTCGGCTTGGCGTCGCGCCGCACGGCGGCCTGCACCGTGCGCGCGCGGTCGGCAGCGGAGATGCCGGTCGTGACGCCCGTCGCCGCCTCGATCGAGACCGTGAACGCGGTGCCGTGCTGCGCGCCGTTCTTGGCGGTCATCGGCGCCAGATGCAGCCGCTCGCAGCGCTCGCGCGTCAGCGTCAGGCAGATCAGGCCGCGCGCGTGGCGGGCCATGAAGTTGATCGCTTCCGGCGTCACGTGGTCGGCCGCGAGGACCAGATCGCCTTCGTTCTCGCGATCCTCCTC